>JAGQYK010000078.1 GCA_020436125.1 Cyclobacteriaceae bacterium
TGGGGTGCTCGTATCTCAGAAGCCTCCAAGACAGACCCGGAATACAGGTACAGGGACAACTGGCGCAGGGCTTTTGACACCGGGAAAATATTTGATAACAACATAAATATTTCAGGTGGTAATGAAAAAGCAACTTTTTATGGTTCGTTTGGGCAATTAACCCAGGATGGTGTAATTCCATTCTCCTCATGGGATAGGACTACAGCCAAGCTTTCTGGTCAGGTAAAGGCCAGTGAAAAATTCAACTTTTCTGGAAGTATGAACTTCACCAACTCCGGAGGTAATCGAGTTCCGCATGACCGATTTATGGAACGCATGGTCTATTGGTCAGAAACTGCTGACGTTAGAGATTACATTTTACCTGATGGAACAATGAGATCAGTAGGCACTAATACCAATCCTATTTATGATGCCCGTTTTGCAACCTACGAAGACAACGTTAATCGGATTATTGGAAACATTGCATTAAATTATAATCCTACAGAATGGCTAGGTTTAACCTATCGCTTAGGAGCCGATTCTTACAGTGATTCGCGCACAGAAATTACACCAGGGCCAAAGGGAATTGATGGAGAGAATGCATTGAGTTCCACAGGCTCTTTGGAAGAGACAAGAATCAATAGCCGTGACCTGACCTCCAATTTTTACATTACGCTAAAAAAACAATTTACTCCTGACTGGAACGTCAACGTGAGATTGGGTAATGATATCTTTGAAAGAAAGTTTGATCAGGTTGTCGCAAGAGGCGAAAATTTTGTCATACCAGAGTTTTATAACCTCAACAACACAACACAAATTTTTGCCAACCAGAGAAAAACTATCAGAAGACTTGTAGGATTCTATGGTGACGTGATGGTAGACTATAAAAATGTCCTGTTCCTAAACATTACAGGGAGAAATGATATTTCGTCTACACTTCCAAAAGACAATAATTCATTCTTTTACCCATCCGTCAACCTAGGTTATTCCTTTAGCGAAACTTTTGACATGCCATCCTGGGTAAGCTTTGGGAAATTAAGAGCTTCATGGGCACAAGTGGGTAAGGATACCGACCCTCACTTACTTGGAGCTACATTTGTTGCTCCAGATGTATTCCCACTCAATGGCCAGGTCGGCTTTAGCCGAAACAGCAAATTTGGAGATCCATTGTTAAAACCAGAATTGACGACATCTATAGAGTTTGGCACTCAACTTTCATTCTTTAATAGCAGATTGGATTTGGATGTCACCTATTATAAATCCAACTCAAAGGATCAGATCATCCCGGTCCCTGTTTCCGATGCCACAGGATTTTCTGAATACGTGACCAATGCAGGTGAAATCCAAAACAGCGGTGTTGAAATTGTTCTTGGCGGAGATGTCATTCAACGCTCAAATTTCAACTGGAAAATAACTGCCAACGTAGCCAAAAACAACAATGAAATAAAAGCGATCAAAGAAGGGATTGACGAAATTGTAGTAGGGAGTCAATATGGTTATGGTGGAGCAACAGTGACTATGAAACTAATTGAAGGTCAGGCATATGGTAATATTTATGGCACTAACTATGAAAGATTTGGAGCCAACGAAGACAATATCTTCATTGATACAAGTTTACCTATGGTTATAGGAGCTAATGGCTTCCCTGTAAAAAATGCTGATCAACTTATTGTAGGTAATGCAGTGCCAAAGTGGATTGGTGGATTGAGGAACGAGTTCACTTATAAAAATTTTGAACTATCAATGTTGATTGATTTTAGGGCTGGTGTGGATCAATACAATCAGTTTGGCAATTTTATTTCAGCATTCGGTTTAGGTGTAGATTCTGAAGCCCGAGAAAACACAATTGTTTTTGATGGAGTTCTAGCCGATGGCACTCCCAACACTAAAGAAGTATGGCTGGGTCAAGGTGTAGGGCCTGATGGTGTTGACTATGGAGCTGGTTACTGGAGAAATAGCCAAAGAGGATTCTCTGAGAATTTTGTGACGGATGCCAGTTTTATTAAGCTAAGGAATATCACTTTAGCCTATAATTTTGATCAAAGCTTACTAGATAGAACTCCGATAAAAACCCTTAGGCTTTCAGCTACCGCCAATAACATCATATTGCGTACACCATGGGATGGTTTTGACCCGGAATCATTCTCCGCTGGAGCCGGTGGCAATGCAGTTGGTTTTACAGGCCTTGGATTCCCAGGCGTGCAAAGTTTATACTTCACTTTGAACTTAGGATTCTAAAATCGTTAATAATGAGAAATATGAATTTAACTTATAAAATAAAAATTATTTTGGGGGCTTGCTTGATTCTTGTGGCAACCTCCTGTGAGGACTATCTGGATGTGAACGAAAATCCTAACAATCCAGAGGATGCACCTATTTCAGGGTTGATGACACATGTTACCTATCAGACTGCCTACAATCAGTATCGACTGGGGGACATTACTTCCTACTACGTGCAGTACTTAGCATCACCGAATCCAGGAGGAACGCTTGATACTATGGAGCCAGTTAGTCATAATGTTACATGGTTCAATTTGTACAACGTAATGACCGATTTGAAAGTAATGATGGATAAGGCAACCGAATCTGGAGCAAACCAATATCTAGGGGTTGCTAAAATCATGATGGCATTAAACCTTGCGATGACAGTAGATGTGTGGGGAAATGTTCCTTACACTGAGGCGTTTGATTTCATTAGTGTAACTCCTGTATATGATAATGATCAGGTACTCTATACCACAGTGTTTCAACTATTGGATGAAGGCCTCGCAGACCTTCAGAAGGAAACCACGAGTTCAATTGGTGACGATGATTTTATTTTCGATGGAGATATTGATCAATGGACTGCTTTCGGAAATATGCTCAAAGCCAGATATATGATTCACACCAAAGGGACATCTGGTTACAGTGCTGCCAATGTATTGGCAGCACTAGATAAAGGATTTACCAGCAATGCAAGCAATGCCAAAGTTGATTTCTTTGAGCAAGATTTTAACCCATGGGCACAGGCGGCTATTGATAATGCCAACTTGAATCTTGATGGTTGGATATCCACTCAGTTAATTGAAGCTATGGACGGCACCTCGTATCCTACGGTTGATCCAAGGATGAAATTAATGATTGGAACAACTGATGACGATTTGTTTGTTGGTACTGAAAATGGTGCCGGAAGAGGGAACGCGCCTGAGGCTGGTGCAAGATCAACTTTAATTGAGGGACAGTACTATACAACTACCACCTCCCCTATGTTGATCGCGACTTATGCAGAGCAAAAGTTTATTGAGGCAGAAGCAGCGTTTGACACGGATAAAACCAGATCCTATAATGCTTACCTCGATGGAATAACAGCACACATGCAAATGTTGAGTGTAGATGCGGGAGAAATGGCTGCTTATTTAGCCGATCCGTCAGTAAGTATGGGCGAAGGTGCTTTTACGTTAGCTGACATTTTCAAGGAGAAATATATTGCACTTTTCCTCCATCCTGAATCATGGAATGATGCCAGGCGATTCGATTATCAATATAAAGACATGACGCTGCCAGCCAACATCAGTTCAGCTGTAAACAATCAATTCATCAGAAGATTTGCCTACCCTGACAATGAAAAAAGTAGAAATGGAAAAAATATCCCAGATGTAAACTTAACAGATAGGATCTGGTGGAATCAATAACTCTTTAAACTTCAAATTTCAAGTCTCCTGCCCATGGTGGGAGACTTTTTTAATTCACTATAATGAATAAAAATCTAATTTGGCTGGCGCTCATTTTTTGCTCCTGCACGGTTCAAAAAATTAAAAATTCGGTTCGTGATTCAGAGGTTTTTGAAAAGGGTCATATCGGGTTTATGTTGGTAGATCCTGACAAGGATAAGACGTTATATGCCCTCAATGAGAAAAAATACTTTATCCCAGCGTCTAACACCAAAATCTTTACTCTGTACACAAGTTACAAAGCACTTGGTACCGACCGTACTAATGGTATTAATTATCTCCAAAGCGGAGACTCCCTGATATTTTGGGGAACAGGTGACCCTAGCTTATTACATCCAGATCTAAAAGACAGGACGGTAATTGAATTTTTAAAGGCTAGTCCGTATAACCTCTATATGGTTGATGATTTTGAACAAGTGAATGCGTATGGGCCAGGATGGTCATGGGACTGGTACAATTATTACTATGGTCCTGATCGGTCGGTCTTACCGGTTTACGGTAATGTCGTCCGATTTCAAAAAGACAAAACCCAAACCGAATTTATGGTATACCCTGAACGATTTCAAAGCGAACTTACTGAGGCCGTTGATCTGGCCAGAAACAATTACAATTTTAGAAGAGCACAGTTTACTAATACATATAGGTACTATGTTAACAAAGAGAACACACAACTTTCCTTTGAAACTGATAAACCATTTATTACATCTCCGTCACTAGCCGCTACAATGGTTTCAGAAGCAATAGAAAAACCAATAACACTAATTCCAAACAAGAACTATCGTAAGCAAATACATCAAAAATTAAAGAGTGCCCCAATCGATTCCATCTATAAACAGATGATGAAGATTTCTGATAATTTTCTTGCTGAACAATTGATGCTTTTAGTCTCAGACCAATTATTCGATTCCATCAATATAAAATCAGCCATTGAATACAGTAAAACCAATTGGCTGTCTGATCTACCTGACGATCCAGAATGGGTTGACGGATCAGGTTTATCCTCTCAAAATAAGTTTACTCCAAGAACCATAATTTCTCTTTTGGGAAAAATTAAAGCAGAATTGCCAATGGAGAAAATTAAGGCCTATTTTCCCGCAGGTGGCGAATCAGGTACAATTAAAGCTTATTATAAGTCTGATTTAGGTCAACCACCATATGTATATGCCAAAACAGGCACTCTGTCTATGAGCACTGCGCTTAGTGGATATCTATTCACAAAAAGCGGCAAAGTGTTACTCTTTAGTTTTCTGTTAAATAATTACACTATTCCTTCTGATGAATTAAAAAAAGAAATGGAGAAAGTATTATACTTTATTCATTCAAAGTATTAGATCTACTCCTAGCGGATTAATACTGTATCTGTATCACTCATATCCTTTTTAAAGGGCAGATACACTCCATAACAAATCATCATCACTAAAGCAAAATCAACTAACCCTAACACCACAGCAATAACCAGATGGAAAAGGATTCCCATAACCAGTAAAGGAATTCTGAACTTCTTCACCCAAATCAAAAAACCAAAACCCATTTCAAAAACAATTACCGACCAACTTAATACAATACATACGACTTCATTCAGATGAAAGGTAATAAATGGATTATGAAAGAAGGTTAAATTATTAATGGAATCAATAGCTGCGCCAGAACGCCAACTTGCGCTTAATAACTTATCGTAACCAGATAGCAAATAAATAAGCGCGAATTGAATCTGAGCAAACAACAACGCAACATTTGAGGTCACCTTTTGTATCTGATCGGAATTCTTAAAAGGCAGTTTTGGATATAGGGGAAGTGCTATGGCGACTATCAGAAAAAGATTGAGCACCAGATCTGACCCATTAATTATTGGAAGGAAAAGTCTGCTTAATGAAATTGAAAACCAGCAAATAATAAAAGCGCTTATATAATTGACTCGAATAATAACACTGGCTACCAGCAGTAAAGCAAAGCCGCCTAAAAACAACTCAGTATTGATTTTAGTGAGCACTAATGGAGCAAATAAAAGATAACCGAGATTTGAATTATACGTAAAGGGTTTATAATCCAATACATCTCCAACTAGTGGCCAGAGATAGAGAATTTTAAAAAGAAGAAATGCATATAACGCCTTACAAAAAAGAGCAATATGTCTCGCATTATCCTGAGGAGACATCAATCTATCAACGAGATTATTTATCTTACTTTTAATCAAAACGTTAGAGTTTGCACTGTATCCACCGAGGTTTCAAAATTAGCTGTAGTACTTCTAACAAAAAGGAATTTGGTGGAATCTGCACTTGACGGTCCATATCTCATCATGTAAGACCGTAAATATTGAACCCCCCTCATCTCCGAAGGCGCTATTGATGACGTATCTATTTTTAGTATTGCCTTCTCATACATATCTCTTTCTAATGAACTCCTGACCAATAACGAGAGATTCAACTTTGAGAAAGAATTAGTGTAATTGTCCAAAACAGGGTTAATGGCTGGCGACCATTTTGAATCTGCTTTCCACGATAATAAAAGGGTGTAAGAATCCGTGATTCTGCTTTCGGTAAAAAAAGGGCCAGGTAGCAAGTATCGCTTATATCCCTTTGTAATTACCGTATTGGTAGGAATTGACGGAAAAATGATAAAAATGATAGATGTAAAAACGTGAATAGCAAGAAGTATTACCACCACACCCAATATTTTCTTCATTGAAAACGTCATCCGTTCAGCTTAAAACCCAGTGATCATTATCTTTGCATCAAAATATGAAAAAGGTTGCATTTTATACCCTTGGCTGCAAACTGAACTACTCAGAGACCTCTACTATTGCCCGCAATTTTGAGGATAAGGGGTACAAAAAGGTAGATTTCACCGACTCTCCTGATATTTTTATCATCAACACTTGTTCTGTCACCGAAAATGCGGACAAGAAATGCCACAAACTGGTAAGAGAAGCCCGTAGCATTTCACCAGACGCCTACGTGGCCATCATTGGTTGTTATGCACAATTAAAACCAAAAGAGATTTCAGGAATTCCAGGCGTAGATGCCGTACTCGGAGCCGCTGAAAAGTTCAGGTTAATGGAATTATTGGATGGGTTTGTTCGCCCCCCTCAACCCAAAGTTTTTGATTCGGACATTAAGGAATTAAAGCGATTTAACACAGCTTACTCTATCCAAGACAGAACACGCACTTTCCTTAAAGTTCAGGATGGGTGTGATTATACCTGCTCCTTTTGCACTATCCCTCTGGCGCGAGGCAGCAGCCGAAGTGATAGCATCGCCAACATTATCAAAGCAGCGGAAGAAATAGCCAGCAATGATGTAAAAGAAATTGTACTTACTGGTGTGAACACCGGAGATTTTGGTTTACAAAATGGTGAACGAGTAGAGAAGTTTATAGATTTGATAAAAGCACTGGATAACGTACAGTATATTGATCGCTTCCGTATCTCATCCATTGAACCCAACCTGCTCTCCAGCGAGATCATTGAGTTTGTTTCACAATCCAAGAAATTTGTTCCTCATTTTCATATCCCATTACAGTCAGGATCCAACAAAATCCTCGGGTTGATGCGCAGAAGGTACCAACGTGAACTCTATCAAGAGAGAGTGAGTAAGATTAAGTCCCTTATGCCGTATTGCTGCATTGGAGTAGATGTTATTGTTGGTTTCCCAGGAGAAACCCATGAGGACTTTTTGGAAACTTACCAGTTCCTCAATGAGCTTGATATCTCCTACCTACATGTTTTCACTTATTCAGAAAGAGACAACACCCATGCCATTACCCTGGATGGAGTTGTTCCTTCCCAACAAAGAGCAGAACGGTCCAAAATGCTGCACATCTTATCGGATAAGAAGAGAAGAGCCTTTTACGATTCACATATAGGCCACGAATTCACGGTACTTTTTGAAAACGATATAGAAGATGGTATGATGCAGGGTTTTACTGAGAACTACATCAGAGTGACTGCGAAATATGATCCTCTACTGATTAATTCAACCAAAAAAGTAAAGCTTACCGCCATTAACGAGAAGGGATTGGTAGAGGTGGAGGAAGCCGTTTATGCTATTTAAAGGTTGCTAGTTACTGGTTTCCAGTTGCTGGTTGCTAGGGAGTTTTGAGAACTCAGGTTCATGGTTGCCAGTTACCAGGTTGATTACTTTAATTATTACCGCAGAGGCGCTAAGGTTGCCAAGAGTAGATTAATAATTTAAAATTTATAATTAATAATTAATTGGAGACGATTACTCCATCTTTCATTTCCAGTTTGCGGTCGGCCATGTTGGCAAACTCGATGTTGTGAGTAACAATTACAAAAGTGTGCCCCAAGTCCTTTTTTAGTTTAAAAAACAATTCATGAAGATCAGCAGCATTTTTTGAATCCAGGTTACCACTGGGTTCATCTGCGAAGACCAGTGACGGGGAATTGATTAATGCTCTGGCAACAGCCGTTCTTTGTTGCTCCCCACCTGACATCTCAGATGGTTTGTGATCATGCCTGTCACCCAATCCCAAAAGATGCAATAACTCCAAACCTTTATTGCGGACCGTCTTTACATCCGTGCCGGCAATCAAACCCGGCATCATCACATTTTCAAGGGCTGAAAACTCAGGCAGCAGGTTATGAAATTGAAACACAAAGCCAATATTTTTATTTCTGAACTTAGCGAGGTCTCCCACTTCATTTTCGAACAAATTCTTACCCTCCACATAAACTTTTCCCTGATCCGGAGCATCCAATGTTCCAAGGATATGTAGCAAGGTACTTTTTCCAGCCCCCGAAGCACCTACAATGGCCACTACTTCTCCCTTTTCTACTTGAATATTAACCCCTTTAAGTACCTTCAGTGATCCATATGATTTTTGTACTTCTACAGCTTTAAGCATTGTCTGTGGTTTAATTCTTGAATAAAAGCGCTAAAAAAAGTAGCTTGCCCCAAAAATACACATCCATGAACATACACGAATACCAAGGCAAAGAGATTCTAAGAAAATATGGTGTAGCTATTCAGCGAGGCATAGTGGCTGACACCCCTGATAAGGCTGTAGCTGCAGCCAAAGAACTTCAAACAGAGACTGGAACGAGCTGGTTTGTTGTTAAATCTCAAATTCATGCTGGTGGACGTGGAAAAGGAAAAGTAAAGGAGACAGGCTCTCATGGTGTAGTACTTGCCAAAAGTATTGACGAGGTAATGGAGAAGTCCAAATCTATTTTGGGTGGCACTTTGGTTACCCATCAAACTGGGCCTGCAGGTAAAGTAGTTAACAAAGTACTTATCGCAGAAGATGTTTACTATCCCGGAGCATCTGAGCCCAAGGAATATTATATGAGTATTTTATTGGATCGTGCCACCAGCCGACCTGTCATCATGGCCTCGACCGAAGGCGGAATGAACATTGAGGATGTGGCGGCAGAGACTCCAGAAAAGATAATCAAAGAGTGGATTGATCCAATGATGGGATTACAGCCATTTCAAGCCCGCAAAGTCGCTTTTGCACTTGGGTTGGAGGGTACTGCATTCAAAGAAATGGTGAAGTTTATCCACTCGCTGTATGCAGCATATATAGGACTAGATGCCTCTATGTTCGAAATCAACCCCGTTTTAAAGACATCAGACGATAAAATTCTTGCTGTAGACGCCAAAGTCAATTTAGATGACAACGCTTTATTCAGACATAAGGATTTAGAAGAATTAAGAGATATTTCTGAAGAAGACCCCTTGGAGGTAGAAGCCGGAAAATCAGGACTTAACTATGTAAAACTGGACGGAAACGTGGGTTGCATGGTTAACGGAGCTGGTTTGGCCATGGCTACCATGGATATTATTAAGCTTTCCGGAGGAGAACCTGCCAACTTTCTTGATGTAGGAGGTGGAGCCAATGCTGAGACTGTGGAAGCTGGTTTTAGGATCATCTTAAAGGATCCCAATGTCAAAGCGATCCTTATCAACATCTTTGGAGGAATTGTACGCTGTGACCGTGTGGCAAGCGGTGTGGTAGAAGCTTATAAGAAGGTGGGCAATATACCAGTGCCTATTATTGTGCGCTTACAGGGTACTAATGCAGAGGAAGGGGCTAAAATTATTAAGGAATCCGGGCTAAAAGTATTCTCCGCTATTCTATTAAAAGACGCGGCAAGTAAGATTACGGAGGTTTTAGGGTAATTACAGGGTTTCCTTATTCCCTTATATTGCATAAATTAGTGGTTTAAGGCCTTATTATGAGAAAAGCTGGCTCAATCGTATTTCTATTTATCCTTTTTGCCTCCTATGCGGATGCGCAAAGTTTCTATTCTATCAGAAGGGAAAGGTCTATAATGGTTACTGGAGGGATAGGTACGTCTACCTATTTTGGAGAGCTAGCCAATGACGGGGACTATATTGACGCCAAGCCCACCGTCAACGTTGGTCTACAGTATTACCTCAACAACCGCATTGCCTTAAGGGGAGAGATTACCTGGTACCAATTGAAAGGTTCAGACAGCCAGGCAGATGATGGTAGTCGCATGAGAAGGAATCTGTCCTTCGTCTCCAATAATTTTGAGATCAATGCGACTGGTATCGTTAACTTTTTCCCTCAAGGACAACGCTTTTACCAAAGACCTGGATTTAACCTATACGGGTTTGCCGGATTGGGTGTTACTTATTTTAACCCCAAGACTGACTATCAGGGACAAAAGGTAGCGCTTCAGCCTTTACAATTGGAGGGAGAGAAGTATAGCCGAATTACACCTGTCATTCCTTTTGGGGCTGGGCTTAGACTTAAGGCAGGTCCTTTCTTTAATATTGCCTTTGAAGGAGGATATCGTAAGTTGTTTACTGATTATTTGGATGATGTGAGTAATCAACACGTTGATCCAGCTTCATTCAGTGATCCCATTGCTTCTGCATTGGCTGACAGAAGACCAGAGCTTGGGTTACCGGCAGTACCAGCCGGGACACAAAGAGGTAACCCCAGCGATGATGACGGCTACTTTTTATTTACCGTAAAAGTTGAATACTATCTACCCGATGATTTTTTCGGTATTAATAATCGACAAAAGAAGTTGAATAGGAACAAGCGAAAATCATTCTATCGCTATAATAAACGTGGGGGGTTAAAGCGTTAGCAATTATTTATTCAGCACTTCTTAAAGGTTAATGGAATAATTACACCGGTCTTGTTGCTTGATTTTTCTACCCAATAGCACGGCTATTCCCGGGACAAAATAGATGTGATGCACTAGGAGGAATTATTTATCCAACACTTCGTAGCGGGAATAATTGCTACGGTATTCCGGAACTAACTCTTTCATTAACGCTACCATTTTCAATTCATTCTTATCATAGACAAGATCATCAAATAGCTCGATGTAGTTATTGATCTCTTCGTAAGAGTATTCTTTTACCTTTCCAATTAAGATCTTGGGGTGATGCGTAGGTAATGTGTTTTCTGACGTTGCCAATAATTCTTCAAATAACTTCTCGCCCTCTCTTATCCCCGTAAAAACAATCTTAATATCTCTTTCCGGCTCCAAGCCAGAAAGCCTGATCATTTTATTGGCCAGGTCTAAAATTTTAATGGATTTACCCATATCAAAAATGAATATTTCCCCCCCTCTGCCCATCGTACCTGCCTCCAATACTAATTGACAAGCTTCGGGGATGGTCATGAAATACCTAGAAATATCCGGATGTGTAACCGTAACTGGTCCGCCCTCTTTAATCTGACTTTTAAATAGAGGAATAACAGATCCATTAGAGCCCAGTACATTCCCAAAACGAGTCGTGACAAAGGCTGTTTGCCCCATATTGGTGGACTCCTGGTAGTTATTCAAAGATTGCACATAAATTTCTGCAATACGCTTCGAACACCCCATTACGTTAGTGGGGTTAACTGCCTTGTCTGTTGATATCATCACAAACTTTTTCACCTTGTGTCTCACCGCCAGGTCCGCCAACAGCTTTGTTCCTAAAATATTACACGTTACTGCTTCCGATGGATTGCTTTCCATCATGGGCACGTGCTTATATGCTGCAGCGTGGTACACCAAGTCAGGTGCAAATTCTTGAAAGAGGTGATCTACTCTTTCTGCTACCGTTATATCTGCCAAGTGAGCACTGATTTTCACCTGACTGTTTACCAACCGTATTTCTCTTTCCACATCATACAATGGTGATTCTGCTTGATCTACCAGTACTACCCGATCGGGTTTAAAGTGAATCACTTGTCGGGCTATCTCTGACCCAATAGAACCAGCCGCCCCTGTAATGAGCACACACTTTCCTAACAAGTCTTTCTCCACCTTTTCATTATCCAACCGGATGGATTCCCTACCCAACAGTTCTTCGATGTTAATTTCCTTGATCTGGCTGAAACTCAGCTCGCCTCTCACCCATTTTCCTACGGGAGGAACCGTTCGCACTTTCACCTTATGCTGGATACATATATCCACCAGCTCGTTCTTTCTTTCCAGCGACAACTCTTTGGCTGTTATCACCAACTCGTCTACACCTAGGTCAGCTATCACCCTATTGACAATGGCTGCCTTTGCATCAAATATTTTGATCCCATCCAACACCTTTCCCACCTTGTAACCATCATCTTCCAGGAAGCCCACCACCTGCATACGCGGTGTTGAGTTGATGACATGGCGTGTTACAATGCCCGTTTGCCCAGCCCCAAAAATCAACACCCTGAAATTCTTTAAGATGGCCTGTTTGTAATAAGAAAAAATGTACTTCACGAGCAATCTATAGTTGAATAGGAAAAGGAAGCTTGACAGGAATGTTATTAGAATAACTGAATAAGGAATCAGGTTTTGTTGAATATTATAAAAAAGAATAAGGTTAGTGATTGACACTAATACCATATTGAGCACTACCATATAAAAGATACGGCTACCATCTTCGATACCCGTATATCTGATAATTCCTTTATAACTATTTGTCAGCAGAATGGATAATAATCCAAAGCCAGCGTAGAGTGCCACTCCTTCCCAATAGTTGTTGGCATTAAGTTCGGCAATGCTAAAATTGAAACGGAGCAGATAGGCAAGGATGGTACTGAACGCAATAAAAAAAAGGTCAATAAAGATGATGACCCATCGAGGAAGTATTCTCAGGTTCTTGATCAACTGAACCATCAATCTATTTTTGTTTTGACTTACCCATCAGTTTTTTCAAGCCCAATAATGCTCCTGCCGATAGCAATATTTCTATTCCTGTTATAGGCACATCAGGGTCTCCAGATGGGTTATTTGGTGGTTGCGCCTGTATCGCAAATGAAGATATAACTAAAGTCAGAATGATAACGATTCGAGACACAGCTTATTTTTTTACTATACGTTTGTTGAAAACCTGTCCATTATTGTCAGCAACCTGAAGTATATACATTCCTTCCGGTTGACCGCTAAAATCAAAATTTCCAATCCACCCATCATTTTCTTTGTCCATATCCAACTTGCCAATCTCACGGCCATTTAGATCAATAATACGGGGGGATCCAGAATTTCTCTGTTTAACTCTAATAGTTAGTTCTCTTGAAACCGGATTGGGGAAAATCTTCACGAACCCTTCAAAGAAAGCTTCATCTTCCAATCCTGTTATCGTTACTGCTCTTTCTGCAGAAGTCATACAAGAACCTACATTTACCTCTACTTTATATAAGCCTGATTCCTCCGGTTTATAATTTTGAGTTATTGCTCCTGGAATCAGGATATCATCTCTATACCATTGATTTCCCTCAACATAATTAGATGTCAATTCATTTTCTATTTCAGAGATGACCACATCATCGAAGTTGATCACCACAGCCTGAATTGCCTTACGCGTGCTTTCACAGCCCAGTTCATTCACCACCGATACATAGTATGTTTTTGATTTATCTAACTCCGGGGTTGTAAATTCTGAAGAAGACGACTCCAACAAGGATGCTCCGGCTGTTTCCGACTCGTACCACTTATAAAGACCACCTGTAGGTGCTCCTGATGCCACCAACACCACACTGCCCGGCTTGCAGCTTGTCGAGGATGTAACTTCACCCACGTCAAAAGATGCTGGACCAGCTAGTAATGTGAGTTTAAATCGTTCCGATCCAAAAGAGGCCAAATCATCGGTGACCTGAAAAGAATAGGTTGCTCCATCACTAACGTCTAGTGTTGAATTGGTAAAAGCATCAAACAACTGTAACTGAAGAGAAGGATCAATGGTACCTAACTCACCAAACTCCATGGTATAGGAGCCATTCATATCAAACTCAGTATTTGATGTAGACAGATCTAGTTTCAGCTCAGAACCACATGTAAGATAAGGTATAGTGCTAATTGCTAGTTTATCTCCATTGGCCATCAAAATAGAAAAATCAAAAATATCGTTATTGAATTTGACAGCATCATATGCGACATCCACATTTTCAGTTGCATCATTTTTAAACCACAAATAGGCAAAATCCTTATCAAGTCCTTTACTAAGGATTATCTCAAATGCATCCGGCACCTGTGTATCCTGTTTATAGAATGTCCCTGTGGTATTCGTTTTCACAGATTCTCTAGCCGTTAATGTAGGACTGCCAATGGCCTGCACCCAAAAAGCCTGACCTGTTGCGATTCTACCACTCCCCATACTTCCTATGGAGCCATTCCAAGTCTGAAAGATCCCACTAGGATCATCTCTTATCTGAACGACCCCAGAAATATTTGTCTTCGTCCAGTTAGGACTATCCCAATCAATTGACGATGGATAAGGATTTCCTACAATATTCCATCCATTATCATTATTCACACCTCCTGTCCCAGTAAGAGTTACAGGCAAATTGACATCCCCTGAATTGATTGGCCCAGTAACATCTATCACAGTTGAAGCTGTATTTCTAACAAATGCTGAATAACCACGCCCAACCTCCAAGGGATTGGCACTAGCTAAACCTGCTGCTGGAAAAGCTTCCCAACCCAAATCTCGTGTTCCTACAGTGGTTTCATTGTATCTGTATATCGAGATAACATTGCTCTTTAATGCAGGGCTGAAAACAGGCCATTCACCTGCGGTTGATGGATCTGTAAATGAACCTGTTACCGGAAAGTCATCTTTCCAAGAAGCTACAGTTGCGTTTTGAATAGGTGAGGATAAGTATCTCCAAACACGAGCTTCCGCACTCATAAACCTCTGCACAATAACATCGCCTGTAACGGACCCTCCCGATGACAAGTCACCAATACTGGCATTTCCGGTGACACCATCAGAAGTGGATAGTAACGTTAAATTACCAGAAGAAGCAAAGACTGTAGCTGTTGTTATGTTTAACAACCCGGTAATATTCAAGGCACTCGTCAAGTCTATTGACCCTCCAGATTTGCTAACTGTTACATTGTTTAAAGTAGCACCTCCACCCAATAATGTTTGAAGTCCTGAGCCATTGAGTAGAATAGTTCCACCGTTAGGGTTAATGGTAGCTCCAGCCAGAAAGGTGGGATTACCCGAGATGGCTACCGTTGATGCGGGGAAGTTTAGTGTGCGTCCGGAGTTCACCCGAAAATTACCGAACTGAGGAGTACCACTGCTAGCAACAATTGATGTAACTCCATCAAATGTTACCTGACCGGTCCCTGGAATGAAACTACCCCCAGACCGAGTCCAGGTGCTTCCTATCATCGTTATGGTATTAGTACCACAAGTAAATGTACTGCTTGATAAAGTAACATTTCCATTGACTGTCAAATTTTGAGTCAACACCGTGGGCCCACTAATTGTTAAGTTATTAAGCTGCGTCAGATCGGCAGGGCCAGGTAACTCCATACCCGTATTAATTGAAATACCAGGGTTATAAACTACATTATAAGCTCCAGAAGGAACATCGGGCCGATCATTGGTTAAAGTACCACCGCTACGTGTTATTGTGGCACCATTTGCCATTGTTAGCCCATTTGTATTTACTAACTCTCCATTGGATAAGTTGAGATTACTTGAGATTGTAACGGTTGAATTTACATCTGCTGTTCCGCTGGATGCTCTGCTCATAGTAAGAGTGCCTAGTGTATTGCCGCTGCCAGAAAAATTTAAGCTGCTACCTAAAGAACCTGTTCCCCCAATTATTAATGTAGAAGCAGAATTACTTGACAAATCTCCACCCGATCCCACACTCAAGGTACCATTTAACCTGAGCGTTCGATCATTAAAAATAAGAGAGCCATCAGTTAGCGTAAGGACGCCAGTAATAGTAACGTCATTACTAAATGTAATGCCGGAAGGGTTGTTCAAAGTGAAATTGGAAAAAGATTGTGTCCCCACAGGAAAAGGGAAAGACCCAAGGGTAGCACTTCCATTAATGATTATTGAACCCGTATTACCTACTGTGATGTTGTTGCCACCTGGTGTAAGTGTACCATTAAGTGTCAAGGAACCGTTACCAATATTTAAATTTCCATCGGCTAAAGTTAAATTGGTGGTGATAATTGCTGGAACTCCTACAATTAATGAAACCCCGTTGCTATTATCCACTGTTGTATTGATTCCGGTAACTGTTGGATGGCCATTCCCTATAAATTGGGCAGCTGTTCCATTGTATACTATTGTACTAGGAGAACTGTAAGTACGAGAACCAGTCACCCTAATATTTCCACCAATTGCCCCCGTTTGAAGCGCGCCAGTCGCATCATTAGATCCGACCTGCAAAGTCCCATTCCCCGATAGAGTAAAACTACCTCCCCCTGAAATAAAATTGGATCCAGGAATGGATAGAATAGCATTGGTTGCCACATTATAATTCAAATTTCCTATTGGTGTGATGGTTGAAGTATATATCTGTTGTGAAATACCATTAAATCTTATTGTATTGGTTCCACTAGAGGAAAGTAAACTACCTGAAGAGTGAGTAAAATCGCCCGTCACATTTAATTCTGTTGATGCAGTTGACGCGCCCAGCTCCACATCCCCTCCAATTTCAACCACACCATTGCAGTTAATGGTCAAATCATCATCATCAGCCAATTGGGTATACCCACCCGAAATTTTTAATCCCTTTCCAGCCGTTAAAGAGGTATTAATATTGAGCGTTCCAGAGCCGCCAAGCCCATAGGTATAGGCAAAAAAACCACCACTGATATCTAAATCTCCACCAATTGTCAAAGTGTTATTACCTCCAGTGAAATTGTAAGCGAATGCTCCAAAGCCTGTATCTATCACCCTAAAATCACCCGTTATCGATGCAGGGTTACCTCCTAAATCAAAAAAACCACCAAATGATGGGGTG
>JAGQYK010000079.1 GCA_020436125.1 Cyclobacteriaceae bacterium
AACATGAATTATTTGATCGAATAAAAATTCTCCTTTATCATTTTTCGCCTGACCAACGACAAAGAAGGTGGCAACACTATGAGGAATTTTAGCCACAACGCCTTCACTATTCACTAAATACTTGTATCCTTCCACAAATCTTATTCCAACACCAGAATTCAAAACAAAAGGATGATCAATAAAAATCGCTGATAGATTTCTTACTTGTTCCTCCCAACTTTTGACATCAAAATCACTAGGCGCTAACTTAGAGACCCATTCCATTGACTTCCCTTTGGCAAAAGTTCGGTGAGGGTGGTCTTTCAGTGACTTGCCGGATTCTGTTAAGGTTCGCTTATGTTTTTCAAAGTGTTTAGAAGCATCCTTATAAACATTATCAGTAGTTGACCAAAAAGCCCGCCTTATCCCCTCATAATCATCATCCATAGGCAGCCCAATTTCAGCGGCAGTGGGTGAACTAAATAAATTATCGTCTAGACTCTCATCATTAAACGAGTAGTCACCCACCAATACCCTAGTAGTAGTTTTGAATCTATTAGTTGATTCTAAAGACTCTTGAAGCGAACCCAAAGTAGCTGATATGGTGTAAGTCTTTTGATCAGTAGCACCATACATGATGAAAAAGGGAGGTTGAACATCTGGGGAGTGTAACTCTGCCATACTCCTGTTCAGCTCATCTCGCATAGCCTTTAGAAATATTTCATTTTCCAAATTCTGCGCATCTGCTGAAAGTACTGCTATACACAAAGAAATTTGTAAAAAAAGAATATGATAATTCCACGCTTTCATACTTATTTCAATTTGGCATTTTTAAAATTGGTTTTTCAACTTGAGCAGAAGGTTTTTTCTGAGTTTCAATCCTTTTAACAAACAGAGAAGGAGAAATGGCTGTAACAGGTACATTTCCAGACTCAGCACCGCAAAAACCTGTAAAAACTTCCGATTTGTCACCAGCAGCTGTTATTTCAGCAAACATTGCTAGCGGTGTTCCAATAAGATCAACCCCTCTTACCAATTCATCTGGTCTCTTGTCAACATATATGCGATATACTTCAGTGGGGAAAATATTAAAAGCATTAGGCATATACCTTCCTGTATTAGTAAAACCACCTACGACATCCATAAAAAGATAGCCATATTTTTTATTTTGCTTTTTACACTCTTCAATCAGCATCTTCCTAAGATCATCCATGGATACTGCATCGCTGTTCTCCACAAAAAGATTGGATTGACGAGACACCGCCTTGGCACCTGCCTCTGCCCTGCCATGTCCGTTAGATTTTGTAAAATTTTCAATTGGAGTTCTCGACATTAAAAAGGACTTTAGTAATCCCTTCTCAACAACATTGATGCGTTTTGATTTAACACCCTCATCATCATACTGATAGTACCCATTTAAATCTTGTCCATTATGCGATTTCATGGTGGGGTCAAAAACAATATTTAATGTTTTTGGTAAAACTTGCTCGCCTACCTTTCCTTTAAAAGTCTGGCCATCCGTCTTATCTTTTAGGCGATGCCCTTCAATTCGATGACCAAATATTTCATGAAAAAAAACTCCCGCAGCACGGGAATATAAGATAGCAGGACCTGTATATGGCTCAGCAACAGGAACGGTTCGCAATTGATTAAGTTTACCAATCATGGTTGCTACATCCGCCAAAATGAGATCATCTGTTGGGAGCCCTGCAGGTTCAAAAGCAAAGTATGACTGATGGAGTGGTACAATATCGCCATCATCAGCTCGTACAGTTCCTCTGATAGTAAGATAGGCATAGGTTCGATTCTGTACTATGCGAGACCCTTCGGATGAAAGCAAGTATTTTCGCTCCATACCTATATCAATGGATGCATCCCCATCAACAATATCAGGATGATTCAAAAAGGATTTACTAATTTTTTTCAATCTTTGAATCCAGTCTTTTTCATCAAAAAATGTAGTAAAGTCTCGTAGTGGTGCTTCAACATAGATATAGGGCTCTTCCTTCGAGAAATCAGCGATCAACTTCTTATCAGTTGTATTTTGATTCCTGACTTCTTTAAATCGACTAAGCGACTGCCTATACATTTGTTGGGTTTGTTGCCAAATCACAAACCGTAAGGCCTCCTGACGGTTATCCAATGGTAATTTAACGGAGTGTTGACGGTCCATTTCAAAAGGTATATCAAATTGTCGATTATTTTCCTTTGGGTGAGTGTTGTCCAAATTATAATCGCCAACTCGAACATCAGTAACCATTACCCTATCCCTGTTCCCATTAGAAGAAATCAGGCTGCCGAATGACGAGGTGATGTAGTGGGAGTAAACATCACTTATTCTATAAGCAAGGTAATATGGTGGATTACTAAACTCAGCAAATTCCGAAATTTCCCTTTCAAGTTCCTTTTCGACAATTCCCAATAGCGCGTCCTCTTGAGCAAATACTTGTAAACAGATTAGAGAGTTTATTACAATACAGAAAAGTTTCATTACTTATCTAAAGTTAATAAAATAATAGTCACAGTAAGGCAAATATAAAAGGTTTATCCTATTTAGTTAACTTATTATGATTATTCGGTAGCATTCTACAAATTCAATCAATTTGAATAAATTCAATTTTACACCCCTTTGCCCCCGATCTTCCCACTCCACAATGGCCTAATTCTCATCTTCGGCAATGTGATCAATAATATGAACCATCTTGCCCCGGACAAATTCAGAAATAGACATTGGGGAATAGTATCCCACTCGCTATCGGAACATTTCTCTTTAAAGAAAAATTATCTTATAAATCCTGGCAATTCCCCAAAATACTGAGATTGTTCTTTTGTGAGGAGGTAATCCTTAATCGCCCAAACGATCGCTTTATAGGAATTATAAATCTCACGGTTAAAATTAATGAGAGTAGAAATCTCGACATCAGTCAGATTGAAATCGGTGCCATCCTTATATAAGTTATTGAGTTCTTCTGTATAGCCCTTCTGGATGGTGTGATAGATGTCAACCATATCTTCAAAAGCATTAAATCCATCTGGCTTTAAAAGTAACGTGGAAATTCTGTCATAAAATTTAGTAAGCTCCTCACTACGATGGGCATAGATTTGGTACTTTACGTCATTTGATGAATTCCTAAACTGATCAATATCCAATTGACTATCCTTTATGCTCTTTGCCGCAAACATGCTATTCCTAATTGATGCATTGATTCGATCCAAAAACTCCAGCTCTTCACTGTTCAATCCTGTCTTATTAAACTTTACTGCATAAGCATGCATTTCACCATGAATTTGCTTAAGGTAAGCATACTTCTCAGTAATAGATTTAGCACTATAATTATCACCAATCTGTTCAGTTTCTCTCTTTACTCCAGATTCGAAGGAATTGGAAACAAAATCGATAACCATAAAAATAAATCTACGGGTTTCTTTTACTAATGCATCCAGTGCTAACTCACCCCCAGTAGAAGCAGGAACAGATGTGATATATTTCACGCCCTCTCCGTTTCCGATAAACATATTGTTTAGTAGTCGACCAAATCCATTAAGGAAGGGAAAAAACAAAATCACACCCAATACATTTATACCACTTTGAAATACCACCAATGCCAGCAAGTCATCCTGGATATTGACAACATTAGTAATGAAAGTGTTAATGGGCTTGAGTGTGATTAACACGAGTATTATGATGAAAGTGTTATAAATAAAATTACCAAAGGCCACCCTTTTTTTGGCAGCAATTCCATTCACTGAAGCGATCAGAAGCTTGATCGTTGTTCCCACCTCTGAGCCTAATACCATAGCCATAGCAGGTAGTAAAGTAATTGCTTCACTGTTCAATGCTGTGAGTGTAATCGCTACAGTGGCGGAGCTGGATTGAATAAGTGAAGTGAGCACAAACCCGGCAAGCACAAATACCACTAATGGATAACTACTCAACAATGAAAAGTCAAACCCCATCGCTATTTCCTCAAAGCCACTTTTCATAAAGCTCAATCCAATAAAGAGTAATCCAAATCCAAACAAAAACTTACTCCAATGAAAAGCTTTTTGCTCAGCGCGAAAAAGTGTCAGCGCAATACCAAAAATACCCACCAGAGGGTAGGCAATGCTTTCTATGTTTACCTTAAACCCCAGCGTGGCTACGATCCAACTGGTGAGTGTAGTACCAATATTGGCCCCCAGTATAACGGAGAGTGCATTTTGCATGGCCAAAACCCCCGAACCAACAAAAGCAAGCACCATTAGGCTTACCACAGAACTACTTTGTAATACGGCTGTAACTATAGCACCAGAGGCAACCGCTTTAAACTTGTTATTCGTTTGTGTTTTTAAGAATACTTTGAACGATCTACCTGCTAACTTACTAAGGGCCTCTTCCAAAAAATTGGTACCCATAAGAAACAAACCTATACCCGCCCCCATCATGGAGAGGTCATAAAAAAACTGCATGGGAAATCTTGAAATTTAAAGCGTCTTACAAGCTACAAAGATTGCCCAAAACCACAGATAGGCAGTGGACTATGCTCATTTTTAAATATGACAGAAGTCATACTAAAACATTAGTCCGCAACCTATTTTTGATCAGCTAAATCGATAAAAAAATGGATCCGCATTACTATAACGTAGACGTAAACTGGAACAAAGATCGTCAGGGGATGATGTGTTCACCTGAGCTAAGTGCTTCACTCAGTGGAAATGGCTGTATTGAAGTGGCTACTCCCCCTGAATTTCCTAAAGGCGTACCGGGGATTTGGTCTCCGGAACATTTATTTACCGCTTCCGTGGCTAGTTGTATTATGACAACATTTCTAGCCATTGCCGAAAATTCCAAACTAGAATTCACTCACTTCGGATGCAAAGCGGTTGGTAAATTAGAAAAGGTAGAAAAGGGATTTGAGATGACTGAAGTAGCCGTAGAACCACAAGTCACCCTGATGCATGAAAAAGATCGAGATCGTGCCTTGCGTGTATTAGACAAAACAGAAAAAAATTGTCTAATCACCAACTCCATCAAAGCAAGGGTAATTATGAATCCCGTAATCACCGTTGAACCCAAAACTGAAGAAACCGCCTAAACTTGAGTTGTTAAACTCAAGTTTCCACAGGTATAAGCCTACTTGCTTATTGTAAGGCCGAAGTGTATTCTTGTTCTCAGCAATTATTTACCATTTGAAAGAGGCAAAAATATTAAAGAAGCTTAGCCATCTCCTGAGTATCTGTATTGGCTTTACAATTACCCTCTTTGTGGCATTGGTGGTAATCTATTTTGGAGGTTATCCATCTAGCAGCCAACCAATAATAACCAACACACCACCAATTGAAAGTAATGAGTACTGGCAGGCTCCTTCTCTAAGCGAAATTCCTGCCAATGACGAAGGGGACCTTATTCGCTATGGTCGGGAACTGATCATGCATACCTCTGTTTACCTCGGCCCAAAGGGATCAGTAAAACCCATAAGCAACGGAATGAATTGCAGAAACTGTCACCTGGAGGGGGGCACTAAAACCTTTGGTATTAATTACGCAGCTGTTGCAACAGGTTATCCAAAATGGAGAGAACGATCAGGGACAATGGTGGATGTTCCAGAGCGTGTTAATGAATGCATTGAGCGAAGTCTTAATGGTACGCGTCTTAATGAGGATGATGAAGAATTAAAGGCAATGGTTGCCTATTTGAAATGGGTAGGCAAAGATGTACCCAAGGGCACCCTACCTAAAGGCTCAGGGGTTAAAAAAATTGCCAACTTAGATAGACCGGCTGATCCACAGCTGGGTAAAATGGTATTTGACAAACATTGTATTGAATGTCATGGCGCTAATAGTGAGGGCCAAATGGAACCTAACGGTAAAGAATGGCTTTATCCCCCGCTATTTGGAGAGCATACTTACAATATGGGAGCCGGTTTATACCGACTAAGCAAGTTTGCCAGCTTTGTAAAATACAATATGCCTTTTGGTACTACCTTTGACGCTCCGGTATTGACAGATGAAGAAGCATGGGATGTGGCTGCGTATGTCAACTCCATGCCCCATCCTACCAAAGACCTTTCTAACGATTGGCCAGACATTTCAAAGAAACCCATTGACCATCCTTTTGGTCCATTTGCAGATGAGTGGTCAGAGGAGCGGCATAAGTACGGGCCGTATGAAGATTAATTAGTTACGCTTCGTCAATAAAGTATACCCCTGCAACTTGTCGTTTCTGTAAGACTCAGATTTAACAACGGCCACTTTGGGTGCCAACCATTCCACTGTTGAAAAATTGAATGTCATACCAATACCCATCTTGGTATTAACGGTGGATTTACTGGTAATTTTATAACATTCAAATGTACCAGCCGGAGTAGTAATGGATTCTTTGGCCACTACTTTTCGATCGGTAATATTGACAGACATATTCATGGGAATGGGAGAATTAGAGGTGGTCAGTGTTACCGATCCATCCTTTAATGTTTGTCCTACAGATAAGTCATTAGGAACTTCAAGATTATCAGCCTCTATTTGCATTTCATAATTCTGAAAGGCCTTCATTTGTTCTTCGTTGATAAAATTACGCATATCCACCATCATGGTTCCATTATTACACTTAAACTCAAGATCACCTTTCATCACCTCTTTGTCTTTCTTGTCATATACCGTAGACTGCACAGTGGCCGCAAACGAATTGGCTCCACCTGAATAACTGGTCACTTTTTGAGTTTGTTTTCCTGTTAGCTTTCCTTTGGCATTATAGCTCTCCATCTCCCACTCACTTCCTTCCGACAATTGATAATACTGATTGCATTGAGCAATACCTGATGTAATTCCCAATGAAATTCCGATAATGATTAATAGTGGACGCATATCTGTTATTATTTAATCAATTTTACTCTATCACTTAAAGTCCAAATATAAGGATTCTTTAACCACTAAATCTCGTATTTTCGCTTTGCCCTGAGGGGGCTTATCTACAAGCTTTTTTCAAATGCTATAATGTGATATAAATTAATAGATTATTAATCCCAGTTAATTACACAAATATGAAATGGTCGGGTCGAAGAAGGAGTGGTAACGTTGAGGACCAACGCGGAAGAAGTGGTGGTGGTTTTAGTGGTGGAATACCACGCGCCTTATTTAGTAAAAAAGGACTGATCATACTTGCAATTATAATTGGAATAAGTTGGCTTTCAGGCAATAATCCGCTCGCACTTTTAGAGCAAATCGCTGGATCGAGTAACACAAGTAGTCAGGCATACACTCCTACTCCACAGGAAGAGGAACTCTCACAATTCGTTCAGGTTGTATTAGCAGATACAGAGGATGTTTGGAATAACTTAATGAATAACTACCGTGAGCCCACATTGGTACTTTTTAGTGGAAGTGTGCAGTCAGCATGTGGGGCAGCAAGTGCGTCAACAGGACCCTTTTATTGCTCAGCAGATGAGAGAATATACATTGACTTAAGCTTTTACAATGATCTAAAAAATAAGTTAGGGGCTCCTGGTGATTTCGCTCAAGCCTATGTTATCGCGCATGAAGTTGGCCATCATGTTCAACACTTATTAGGTATTTCAGACAAAGTCCATGGTCTGCGTAATCAACAAAGCGAAGCTGAAAACAATGCACTATCTGTTAAGCTGGAACTTCAGGCTGATTTTTTAGCAGGTGTATGGGCACATTATGCCCAACAAATGAATATTATAGAACCAGGAGATTTTGAAGAGGCCCTTAATGCTGCTAATGCCATTGGGGACGATCGTCTTCAAAGACAATCACAAGGTTATATAGTCCCTGATTCTTTCACCCATGGCACCTCAGAACAAAGAATGTTTTGGTTCAGGAAAGGATATAATTCTGGGGATCTAGCTGAAGGAGACACCTTTAGCCCGGATGATTTATAGCATTTGTACCTACTGATCCCTCAAGCACCTCGCGGGATTTACATGAGCCGCTTTAATCGCCTGTGAAGCCACCGTAAGCCAGGCAGTAATTAATGCAATGGCTCCTGCAACTATAAAATAGGCAGCACCTAATTCAATATGAAAAGCAAAACGTTCAAGCCACTGACCCAGTAGCCAATAACTAATGGGTAGAGCAATAGCTATGGAAAGTAAAACCATTTTGGTAAAATCTCCAGATAACAACAGAACGATATTAGTGGCCGATGAACCCATTACCTTTCTAATTCCAATTTCCTTTATTCTTCTCTCTGCCGTAAATGTGGCCAATCCAAACAAACCAAGGCAAGAAATTAAAATGGCCATGGTAGCAAAAGAAAAGGACAATGAGGCTACACGTTGTTCGGCTGCATATTGTTTGGCATACTCCTGATCTTGAAACTGATATTCAAAGGTGAACCCAGGGTTAAAATCATTATGAAATGATTTTAACGCGGCCAATGTCTCCTTCTCTTTTCCTGCTTCCAGCCTAATCATTATGTTCCATGTATTTCTAGGGCTCAATCGAAAAAATAGTGGATTGACCACTTCATGCAAAGACTGAAAATGAAAGTCTTTCACCACCCCAATAATTTCCATATCGTACCTATCCCACAACTTTATTGTTTTTCCAATGGGGTTTTCCAAATTCATTACCCGGATGGCCGCCTCATTAAAAATGATTTTAGTACTGTCCGCACCAAATTCTTCTGAAAAAGTGCGTCCTTCAGCCAATTCAATACCAAGTGTTTCTATAAGGTCATAGTTGCTGGACACATTCTCAAAAAGTATTTCATCCTCAGGGTTTTTCCCCTCCCAATCCAATCCGCCCGTATTGTTTTGTCGGCCAATCATGGTATGGCTAGCACTGGAAGCCTTAACCACACCAGGAATCCTTCTCACTTCCTTTAAAAAAGTCTCCCTGTTTTCTTCTGTTTTACCTTCCAATGGAAATTTTATCAGCCTGTCCTTATCGTAGCCTAGATTTTGGGTTTGAACATACTCTATCTGTTTATAGACCACCAACACAGACACAATGAGGATGACGGAAAGTGCGAACTGAAATATTACTAGTCCCTTTCTTGCCCACAATTCACCCCATGTTCCGTGAACGACCCCCTTCAATACAGCTGCTGGTCTAAATCCTGAAATATAAATGGCAGGATAGCTACCGGCCAGCAAACCTGTAAATAATACAATTCCCAAAAGCCACTTCATTAGCTCCAAATCCAACAGTGTTAACACAATCTTTTTTTCCGTGATCAGATTGAATTGAGGTAGGAATAGCCAAACAAAAACCAATGCCAATAACGCAGAAGAAAAGCTCATAATGAGCGATTCTCCGATATACTGCATGATGATAGACGAACGGGCTGCCCCTACTGACTTTTTAATCCCCACTTCCTTGGCTTTTCGGGTAGCCCTCGCAGTAGAAAGATTCATAAAATTAATGCAGGCAATCACCAAAATGAAAATGGCAATAATGGAAAATAGACGAACGTATTCTATGCGTCCTCCAGCTTGTGTTCCATTTTCAAAGCGCCCATGAAGATAGCGCTCGGAATATCTTTGCAAAAACAAGGTGACGTTGGATTCCTCATCTTTACTTTTTACAAAATCAGCAATTTTATCAGAAAATACCTCTCCATCACTTCCCTCTCGCAATACAATAAAAGTAGAAGGCCCATTATTACCCCAATTCAGAATCCAATCATTACCATCTTTGTAAAATTCCAGTGTCAAGACAAAATCGAATTGAATTGAAGAATTGGATGGTAGATTTTCGAATACCCCAGATACAATAAAACTTTTGTCGTGCTGCAACTCTACCGTTTTACCAACGACATTCTCCTCTTCACCAAAAAGTTTCTTAGCAAGGTCACGAGAAATCACAATAGAAAACTTCTCATCCAATACCTGATCTGCCTGCCCATGCACCAAGGGATAAGAAAACATAGTAAAAAAATCACTTCCTACGTGATATCCCTTTGCCTTCACATTATGATCTTTGATGGACAATGTAAAAGGCTCTACCCAAGTAGTTGTGGCGGCATACTCTACTTCTGGAAACTCTTCCTTTAAAGTTTCTGCCAATATACCTGGGGTTGATGTTGTGGGAATCACGTTATCTGCATACCGTTGATGCTCCATTACTTCATACAACCGATCATCCAAAGCATGAAACTTATTGACACTCAACTCATCTCTTACCCACAAGTAAATGAGCAAGGTACAAGCCAGACCAGTAGCCAACCCAAAAAGATTGATTAGAAAATATCCACGATTCCGTTGAAAATTGCGGTAAATCAAGAGTAGGCTGTGTTTGACCATAGGTTGGGCTCTAAATTATTTCAAAGACAATTAGCCATGCGGAAAAGTTGCATCAGGCCTATTAAATAACTATTAATGCAAACTATCTGGAGTACTTAACAGTGGGGTAATGGTTACAGCCTCAACGAATTAATTCAAGCTATGTGAGCATTGTTTCTCACCTAGAATTGCTACATTTTTGGAGTGACTATGAAAGAAATTCTTTTTTACACACTTCATAAACCTCTTTATCAGGCACTACTACTACTATTAGTTACCATTCCAATATTACTGCTATCATCCCCTAAAAATGCAGATAGTGCATGGCTTATTGCTGGGTTTTGCTATCAGGCATTTATAGTATTGAATATCGTAGCACAATGGTTTTCAGTCAATCAATGGCAATACTTTTTTTATTCTATCAGCTTCTCCATAGCCTATATTTTGGTAATTGCTGTAATCATGCCTATTCTAATCAAATTATTAAAACTGGAAGGTGCAGGTGAAAGCGCCATGGCTTTTTTATTTATCATATATCACCCGGTAGGATTGCTAATTGTTATGTTCGCCAAGTGGATTTATTTTAAAATAATGTAGCTATTCCTCTTCTTGTGTTGAATATTGACCTTTATAATTTAAGGCCTTAATCCTGTTTCAGTGCATCTAGCGGATTGCCATGAGCAGCTTTAATCGAGCGATAACTTACTGTAGCTAATGCTATAAAAAAAGCGACCATCCCTGATGCTAGAAATATCCACACATCAAGCGTTATCTTGTATTCAAACCCCTTCAACCATTCATTCATTACATAATAGGCTACCGGACTGGCAATAATGAAAGCAATGGCGACTTGTTTTGTAAAGGCAGAAGAAAGCAACACAAATAAGTTAGCACTGCTGGCTCCCAATACTTTTCTTATTCCCAGCTCTTTAGTTCTTCTTTCGATATTATAGGTGGCAAGGCCAAACAAGCCCAGGCAGGCAACAAAGATGCTAAGCGCTCCTCCCATTCTAAAAATCATTCCCGCTCTCTGCTCCGCCTCATAAAACATATTCAATTGTTGATCCAGGAAATGATACTCGATGGGTGAAAATTCATCAAACCTATTATGTACCTCAGTAGCTCCTTGAATGGCCCTTTGCACATCACCTTGTAATTTCAAAGAAAAATAATCGATAGACTGAACGGGGTTATTCCACGAACCAATCACAATGGGAGCCACTTTTTCATGAAGAGATTGAAAGTTAAAATCCTTCAACACGCCTATTACTGTCATATTGAATTTTTCGCCATCATTCTCAAGTTGCAATGATGCCCCAACAGGATCGGTTAAGTTTAATGCTTGAACAGCAGACTCATTCAGTAAAACGGTAGTCGAGTCTACAAGGCTATTAGATGGGAAGAATCGTCCGCTTTTTAGGGACAACTCGTAGGTGGACAACATGTCTTCATCAAATCCCATAAAGTAAGTACGCACTGAATCAATGCCGGCTGCGCTGCTCTCAGGACTTTTTACATAAGCTTCTGCTCTCCTCTTCCATTCTCCGGGCACCCTTGAAGAAACTGCAACTCTTTGCACTCCGGGCACCTTTGCATACTCGTCTTTCATCGTCTGAAAGTTTCTTCTAACATTGCCGTTATTAATATCAATCACAACAAGTCGCTCGTCATCAAACCCAATGTCTTTGTTTTGAATAAAATTAAGTTGCCTCCCTATTACAATGGTTGAAAATATCATCACGATGGTCAGGGCAAATTGAAATACCACCAACCCTCTTCTCAACCTCATCGCACTACCATCTCCCTGCCCTTTACCCTTTAGGGAAGATACAGGACGAAGCTTTGCCATATAAAAGGCTGGGTAACTGCCCGAGACCAACCCTATTATAAGAGTAATTACCAAAAGTGGAAGGCCATAGAATTGCAAAGTGGACAATGTTATATCAAATGACTTCCCCGTGATCTGATTGAAATAAGGAAACAGCAAATCCATGGCTCCAATCGCGAGGAACATGGAAATAAAGGTGACTAAAAATGATTCAGTGAGAAATTGAAATACCAACTGGATTTTATGCGCACCAACAACTTTTCGCACACCTACTTCCTTAGATCTGGCCAGTGCTTTTGAAGTAGAAAGATTAATGTAGTTGATACACGCTATGATTAAAAGGAATATACCCATACTTGAGAAGATATAGATATAAGACATTTGTCCATGACTGCTTTCCGTGCCCGCTTCAATGTCTCCTGAATGCAAATAGATGTCTTCAATGGATTGAAAATCCGTGGAAAACAAATTAGCGTATGATCCCAGCTTTTTTTGAAGCATGGCAGGCATTTTTGTTCTCAAATCATCAATAGAAGCGTTTGGATTAAGAACGATATAGGTATAAGCTCCGAAACGATCCCAACTGTTCAAGTAAGTAGTCCATTCATCATCGTTTCTAATGCTTGAAAAGAGAAACTCAAACTGCAAGTGAGAGTTATCTGGGTGATCCTTAATGACTCCAGTAATAGTAACCGGCTCCCCATCAATCTGTAATACTTTACCAATTGCATTTTCATTTCCGAAATACTTCACTTTTGTAGATTCCGTAATGACCAATGAATAGGGATTTAAAAGTGCCTTAGACTTATCTCCTGCTACAAACTCAAAATCAAACACATCAAAAAAATTAGAGTCGGTGGTGAACCAATTCCGTTCTTGAAATTTCTCTCCATTTACCTCAAAAACAACTTGTCCCATGTATTGATATAATCGCACCATGTCCTCGACTTCAGGAAAATCATCCAATAGCGCCTTCCCCATGGGAGGTGTGGTTAATCCATACTGTCTGCTATTATTGGGATCACGTAGATCATTAGTGATGATCCTATAGGTTCTGTCCGACTTGGAGTGAAAAGTATCATACGACAACTCATTGCTCACATAGATGTAGAGCATACAACTGAACGAGATACCAATTACTAAGCCCAGAATATTTACCAATGTAAATGTCCTGTTCCTATTGAGCGCGCGAAAGGCCACTTTGAAGTAGTTCCTGATCATAAATACTAAAGCTTAAAAATTCTTTTTACACTATGATACTATCGCTGTGCCAAGAACTAAAAACGCCCAATAACGCTCTATTTGCAGTAATGAATCAATGTTCATTTACCAAGTGCCCATCTGTAAAGAACAGCCTGTTCATAAATGGACAGTCATCTGTCAACGCCAATTAGTCCTTCCAGGAGGAATAACAGGATTCTTACTTTCCACTTCATCCCATATCCTCTTCCCTACTTTCTGCGCTTCTGCTACAAGCGTTTCCTCATCGACAGAGAGTATTTTATGATCACGCATAATAAATTCCCCATCAACAATAACCGACTCCACATCAGTGGGCTGGCCATTGTGAAGCCACGCAGAAAGTATTCTTCCTGATGGAACGAGGTGGGGCTGTTTAGTATTTAATACAATCAGGTCGGCTCTTCTTCCTACTTCCAATAGACCTACCGGCTGATTAATAGCTTGCGCTCCTCCTACTGTAGCATCCTGCAAAAGATCCTCCGGTTGCGGCAGCATCCCTGGATGTTCATCATTACGCAGGATACGTTCTGTCAGCATGCCCACCTTCATTACAGCGAACATGTCATTATTGTTATTGTCTGTCCCCAGACAGATGGTACACCCCGCATCGCGCAACGATGGAATGGGTGGACTCACACCCCGGTTAGCAGCCATAGCAGGTTGATGGGATATCAACGTTTTGGTCTTGCCGAGCAACGCAATTTCATTATCATTGACATACCGCGCATGGGCAGCAATACAACGTGGACCAAGAAAATCATGTTGTGCCAAATACTCCGCTGGCCGCACCTTGTGGTACTTCATCATATAGTTGATTTCAGCATGTGTCTGATTCATATGAATAGTATACCCCAGATCATGTTGTTCTGCAAAACCTCTGATCGCCTGCAACAATTCAGCGGAAGCATTCTCTGTGTGTAAAACTGCTGGAAAAACCTGTATGCGACCATCGTTTTTATTGTGCCAAGCACTGAATATGTCATCCACCCTTTGCAATCCGTCATTTCTTAATTGTTCTGAAAACCGAGGCGTACTGCTGGCAGCAAATGCTTCGGGTGACATTACCGTACCATCAATACGGTCATTCACCCCTTCGGCAAATACCCAACGCAATCCAGTCTTAGCCAACTCAGCAGCCTCAGGAAGAATATTCGATGTGTATTCTATAACAGTAGTCGTTCCACTTCGTATGCTGTGCAAGGCTGCCATCATCGACATGAGTGTGCGTTCCTCTTGTGAAAGTAAACTGCTTGGATGTACTTCTAGCCCGGCCCGGTTAGGGAAACCGAAATCTTCATTAAAACCTCTAGCCACTGCTGCCGACAAGTGAGCGTGGCAATTGATCAATCCAGGAAAGAGTGCCTTGTTCTTTCCATCGATGACTTCTGCATCAGGAAATTGTTTGAGTATTTCATCGGTGGGGCCAATGGCTGAAATAGTATTTCCTTTAACTGCCAAAGCCACGTCTTTGAGCGCAGCCCTGTTCGCATCACCTGTTACTACGGTAGTATGGGTAAATACAATAGGAGCGCCTGACACTGACTTATAATCATTTGCTCTCTCACTCTCCGTACTACATCCAGCCAGTCCGCCAGGAAGCAACAAGCTTGCGCCTACTGCAACGCCACTTCGGGTAAGCATTTCTCGCCTTGTTATGAATTGAGAAGGTTTCTCCATGGGAATAGGTATTGGTTGGTGATAATATAGGAATCAAAACGTAGTCAAACAACTGAGTATTGACCAGTGGTGCAGTCACAAACCAAACCATTCCATTATTTACTCAACTATCTACTCACCTCCGGCTTCCTACTTTCCCGAAGTACCCTGTTGATCAATAGATCATTAAATTTTGCAGGTTCCTCAAAGGCAGGAAAATGTCCGGATTTTTGAAAGGTGATAAATTCCTTCTTTGGAGCTTCTAATCGATCAAAGTACTCTTTTGCGACTCCATAGTTGGTTAAATAATCATGCTCTCCTTGTAATAGGTAAACCGGCACCTCTAATTGTAAAAGAGACTGGGTTAAGTCCGTTTTAAAAATATCTTTTAGTAAACTAAAATTAGGAGACTTCAGCATGGATTCTATATTCGAATTGTCCGAAACGAATTTCAATTTTTCACCTACGGTGAGTTCTTCACAAAACAAAAGTGAAGATCCAAAAATGTCAAACAAACTATTCTCCTTATACAGAGCACCGTATTTGGAGACAAAAGCTCGTGCTTTAATTAAGTCTATATCCAAAGGCCGGTTAACGAACCCACCAACCTTTTCTAGCAAAGCAATCGTTTCAGTATCTTCATTTTCCTTCACTTTTCTAAGCGTGAATTCATAAGCTAAGTTTTCACTCTTTGCCACATTACCAATCTGCCCAACTCCGATATAGGCCAAATAATCATTTGGATAGCGATGTGCTGTAGAAATACCTAATAGTGATCCCCATGAATGTCCAAGAATGAAAATTTTTTCTTTTTCAAATTTCTCCTTCAAGTAAAGGGTTATCTCATGAGCGTCTTCAATAAATCTATCAATGGTAAAATTATCTTCGGAAGGAATATCACTAGCCGATTTTCCAGCCCCCCTTTGATGCCAATACGCCACTGTAAAATGTTGTTCCAGTTCTGCATTGTACTTCCTATACATGGCCATATCTGGCATGCCAGGCCCACCATGAACCATCAGGAGAACAGGGTTGTCAATATTTTTACCTCTTATTAAAACAAATTGTTGGCTATCCCCCACTTTAATATACGCCATTTCAGCAATGCTATTATCAATAACATTACCATCGGCATCTTCAAAAGAACGCGTTGTTCCAGGACTTGCAATTATTAAAAATATATAACCCCCCAGAGCGATAGCAACCAACGAAATTAATACATACTTTAGAATACGTTTTACCAATTTCATTTCTTATTTAACAATTGATTATACAGCGAGTCCACTTCTGCCGTGTTGGGCTCCGCCTTCATCCACTTCACTCTTTCTTCTTGTGAATCCATCCAACGGTAAAACCAGGATATCCCCCATTTCTTATGATACAAATCCTTCTGATTATATACTGAATCCGTCATCGCCTGTTCAAGGCTGACAAATTGGTATTGCTTGTCTTTTAATTGCATAAGAATTTCAGGTAGATACTTGGCGTTCATAGCATTGTCGTGACAGAGGTATATTTGACTCACTTTTCGCCCATAAAGTTTCATGGCAAGTGAATCAAAAAACTGAAAATATTTCAATGTGGTTGAAACATACCGTTCACCAATCGTCTTAGCCTGCTCCTGTTCTCCATGTTCTAAATAGTAATCATAGATATAGCTATACATCCAATCCGAACTCTCTACCGTGAAGGGAGTATTAATATAACCTAGCGAATCGAGTATACGTCCCATCTGCAGATGTTGCTCTTTGTCCTTTCCCAAATCATTAAAAGGGAAACGAAAGTATTGAAGCGGCTTCGCGTATTGATTAGCTAAATCTTTTGTTAAAATTTGCCCTTTCAACAGATCTACCTTAAAGGAATCCACCCCTACTTCGGAGTACCGCAGATGACTATAAGAATGATTCCCA
>JAGQYK010000007.1:0-4577 GCA_020436125.1 Cyclobacteriaceae bacterium
TGATTATTTTGCTTCCATAGAAGGTAGCAATAACTTCATCAGGAGCGGGATGTCTTTCTTTGTAATTATCAATCCATCTTTTTGCAGTTTCGCCACTGATGGGTTCGCCTGTGTTGGGAGAAATTTCGTCAGCCATATTGATTGGGTTTGAAAGTTAAAAAAATGAGTTAATTCTAACGGTTTAAATAGTTTACGTGCACTGCACTATATTTGTGCCACCTGATTTATCCTTTAATCCTCATAGCAGATGAAATCTTCTTCGAAACTAACACAAAGTGTACATGCCGGCTCTCCCGGTGATCCCCTCTATGGTGGCGTTGTAAATCCAATCTACCTCTCATCTGCCTACGATTATGAAGAAACGGTTAGGTACCCAAGATACTACAATACACCAAATCAATTGGCAGTAGCGGAAAAAATTACAGCATTGGAGAATGGAGAGGATGGGTTAGTATTTAGCTCTGGTATGGCAGCCATTATGACTTCCCTATTTGCAATGGTAAAAATGGGAGATCATATCATTTTTCAAAATGATCTTTATGGTGGCACGCATCATGCTGCATTGCATGAACTCAATCGTTATGGCATCACGTATACTATGGTGGATGCAACTGATCCCTCTAATTTTGAAAAAGCGATACGCAAAGAGACCAAAGTCATTTATATAGAAACACCGTCTAACCCTCTGCTAAAAATTACGGACATTAAGAAAGTAGCAGCTATTGCTAAAAAGCATAAGTTGGTTACCATCATTGACAATACGTTTGCCTCGCCTGTCAATCAAAACCCTATTGATTTGGGAATAGACATTGTGACACATAGCGGCACTAAATACATTGGTGGTCACAGCGATTTATGTTGCGGACTAATGGTGTCATCAAAAAAATTAACCAACAAAATTAAAGCAAGCGCCATGCATTTTGGCGGCAGCCTCGATGCGCAAACCTGCTACCTGGTTGAGCGCAGTTTAAAAACTATTGTACTTCGTGTGAATCAGCAGAACAGCAACGCGATGACCATTGCCCGTTTCTTGGAGACTGAAAGTAAAGTAGGCAAAGTATTTTATCCAGGACTAAAAACACATCCGCTACACAGCATTGCTAAAAAGCAAATGCCGGGTGGCTTTGGCGGCATGCTTTCGTTTGAAGTGAAAGGCAGCCCTGACAAGTTCATGAAGAAACTGAAGTACATCAAAAGAGCAGTAAGCTTAGGTGGGGTGGAAAGTACCATCAACTCCCCGATGAGAACTTCTCACTCTAAGCTGACGGCTGAGGAGCGAAAAGCAGTAGGCATCAGCGATAAACTGGTGAGGTTTTCAGTGGGCATTGAAGACCCAACCGATTTGATCAACGATATCAAACAAGCATTGTAGTTTCGTCACTCAGAGCGTAAAGCTTGTTCGCCCTCTGGCGGAAAGCGTCTCGCCACGTTATTCTACCTCAACGATGATCTCAATCTCAACGGTAATGTTGCTGGGCAATGCATTCATGCCTACAGCTGAGCGAGCGTGCTTTCCATTTTCACCAAATACTTCTACCAATAAATCAGAGCAGCCGTTGATTACTTTAGGTTGATCTTTAAAGTCAGGGGTACAGTTGACCATACCCAACACTTTTACTACGCGCTTTACTTTGTTAAGGCTACCCAACTCCGCCTTCATGGTGGACAGCAAAGAGATACCTGCTTGTCGTGCGGCATCGTACCCTTCTTCTATGGTCATCTCTTCTCCTACCTTTCCGGTAATGCTGGTGCCATCTGGTCGGCTTGGTCCATGACCCGAAAGAAATAGCAAGTTGCCCGTGCGCACGGCCTTTACATAATTGGCCATCGGCTTGGTGGGTGTAATTAACTTAATGCCCATGTCTTCCACTTTTTTGTCGTAGTCCACCTTTTGTGCAAAAGAGGAATAAGCAAAAAATAAAACTGAGGCGAGCGTCAACAGGTATTTCATATGTTCTAGGTTATTTTGATATCCAAGATATAAAAAAGAATTCAACGCCAAGGGAAAACCAGCTTAAGTCCTCTTTTGTTTTTGCCCGCAATGTCGATGAATCCTTTCATGTCGCGGAGGTTGCCTTGCACATCCCAATAATAAAAAGTACCCCACTTGCCCTTGCCATAGGATTGTGTGGTGATATTACCGGTCCAATAAGTTGTACCACTTTCACCCGTATAGGAACTGGTTTGTGCCAACCAAATGTTGGAGGGTTTGTGTTTTATTTTTTTGTAGTGATAGGATTGTAACGGAAACTTTGAAAGCCCATCCGTGCTTATTGGCGATGAGGCAGGCAAAACAATGCGCAATTGCGCTTGCGCATTGAAAAAGAAGCCAATTGAAAATAGGAGAGCAAACCAGGCTTTCATTTGTATTTCTTTGTAAGAAAGTTACGATTTTTACCAGAGACTTCTAATTGATTTTTTGACCAATGAAAGAAAAAGAACGTTGTTCGTGGTGTTTGGGGTTTGAGCAGTACATCGAATACCACGATACAGAATGGGGCGTGCCCGTACATGATGATACAATTCATTTTGAATTTCTTATTCTGGAAGGAGCACAGGCGGGTTTGAGTTGGTCTACCATTCTGAAAAAGCGAGAAGGCTACAAGAAATTGTTTGCGGACTTTGACCCAAAGAAAGTCGCGCGATTTTCTGATACGAAGCTTGAAAAGATATTGCTGGATCCTTCCATAGTGAGAAACAGACTTAAAGTATTTGCAGCGGTGAACAATGCAAAGCGATTTCTGGAAGTACAAAAAGAGTTTGGCTCTTTCGATAAATACATTTGGCAGTTTGTTGGTGGTAAACCGATCGTAAACCAACGCAAGTCCATGAAGGAGGTGCCCGCTACTACTAAAGAGTCGGATGCGTTGAGTAAAGATTTAATCAAACGAGGTTTTAAGTTTGTGGGCAGCACCGTTATTTATGCCCATATGCAAGCCTGTGGATTAGTGAATGATCACCTCACCAATTGTTTCAGGTATAAAGAAACTAAAAAGTTAAAATAGATATTTAATAAAGGCATAAATACCCAACGCCAATAAGGTAAACCCTGGGATACGTTTTACCATCTTACTGTTGTTTATATAACGCGCCAGTTTTTTCGCCAAAAGCGCAAAAAGGGTTAATAAAATCATAGCCCCTACCGAAGTGCCAAAAATATAACTGTGCAGCAGCCATACGGACGATAGGTTAAGCCAACCTTGTGCTTTGAGGTAAGCGGTTATTCCAATCCAAAATGGAATGGCCATGGGGTTAAGTATACTTAAGATCAAGCCCCTTCTAAATCCGCTCTCATTGAATCTTAACGTGAAGTTCGAGGGCTTTTCAGCAGACCATAAGTTAAGCACACCGATGGCCACCATCACGATGGCGGTAATCAGTTGAAAATTTTCTATGATCATTGGAGAGGATGTGATCCAACTTTCAAACTCTACACCTATCCATGTGTAGGGATATTCTATAATGGAAACAGCTAACGCAAAACGAAGCGCAGTTTTTATTTTGCCCTCAAGGCCTAATTGTAATACAGAGAGATTAAGTGTGCCTGGCGGAATGGAGCCTATAAAACTGAAGAATGCACCTAGTAGGAAAACAGTAAGTATTTCCATCAGGTGTTAGTTACTGCTTTAAATCGCTGGTACACTTGTTTGCCTTCTTTCCATGGAAGATACGGCACGCCTTGTTTGTGGTTGGCTACGCTGATATTGTAAATGGTTTGCCAATGAGTGAATAGGTAATTCACCGCTTTGAAAAAGGATGCGCCTGGTTGATAAATATGAGATGGCTCCGCGCCACATCCGTTAAGTTCCATTACCATGATGTTGCCCTCTTCCAAATCTTGTAGCGAAGCAGTTCTTAAATCATAGCGCCCAAAATAAAATCCTTCTACCTGCTTACTGATGCGATCAAAAGAAGCAGATAGTTTTTCTGTGATTAAATGATTTTGATCGAGGAATGTGGTGCCTAGACAATGATTGCCAATGCCAACCAATTCAATTTCTTCATTTGTAGCTGGTACGGTTGTCAATTGATTGGCAAATGTGTTTTTCAAAACTTCCCATTGCAGTTTTGCGCGGTCTTTATTTAAAATTAATTCTTGTAATGTGTGCTTGCCGTCACCCTTTACACTCAACATTTCTTTTTTAGTTATAGAAGTGACTTTTCCGTTTTCTTCTTCAGGGTGTCTCGCATAATAGACACTGAACTCCAGCGGTAGATTTACATAATCTTGTACGATGAAATCCCATTTTGCCTTGACAACATAATCATGGACATCCTTTTCCGATTTTATTTTTTTTACCATCCACCCGCGTTCTCCGAGATCAGGTTTAAGAATGACAGGAAATGAAAATCCTTCCTTGTTTAGAGTTTGGATTAGGTCATTAGCCGTAGCTGGGTGTTTGATGAGTATTGATTTCGGCTGACAGGTTGCGGGCACTTTTTTAAGTACACTAAATTTAGACTCACCAAACATACCACCGGTAAGAATACTTGGATTCGAAGCTGAGAAAAAAAATAGGGACCTTGCTTTAAGCGACAGCCAAAGCCAGTAGATAATAACCGGCCCCTGCACAATA
>JAGQYK010000007.1:4675-97787 GCA_020436125.1 Cyclobacteriaceae bacterium
GCCAATCCCCATCCCGACAATTAGCGAGAAGTAACTACAGTAGATTCTTTGTAACGGATGGTAGAGGCAGCAATACCAAAGTCCGGAGGAAGTGAAATGTAGGATGCAATTTCCCTGATCCCAATTTTCATAATGGCCATATGATGCACGGCATGTTCAATATTGTAGGTAAGCTCACGGAAATAGTTGGTTTGTATTTTCACGCTGTCTTCACTTTCGCGTTCGTACCCTACCTCTAAAGTAAAAGTAAAGTCTTCCACCTTGCTTGAAATGAAGTCTTTAATCCGGTTGATAGTAGATAATGCAATAAACTTGTCGCTTTCCATGATCTTGTCGTGCGAGCGTTTGTCATAGTTGACCACTCCATCATTACAACCCGATTCAAGGCAAAGGAAAAATTCAAGTGTATGCCTAAGGTGTTGTCCAATGCTGGAATTTCCTAGGGAAGGACAAGGCAACGAAAAGTCCTTTTCTTCAATTTGTTCTACAACAGCGGCCAACTGAGACAAAATGGAGTAAGAAGCCTTTATTAGTTGCATAAATTTTTAAATCAATGGGCAAATATACTTTATGAAGTGCTTTGTAATCAGTCTATTGCACTATTTTCTTCCAATTTTGATCAGCTTTGGATTTTAAATCTTTTTCATTTTTGTTCCAGTCTGTGAGGGTATTATTTCCCCAGAAATTGTAGAATAAATAAAGCTTACCGTTCAAAATCTTATAAGTCTCTGGGTCCACTTTTACCTTTTCACCCGTTTCGCCCATGGCATACGCACACCACCCACCATAAGCCGGCTCATATTGATCTGGATTGCTTTTGAATTTATTTAGATTGGTTTGGTTGGCAAACCAGTAAGTAATGTTTTTATAAGTGTAGCTGAGTTGAGATTTGCCTTCGATGGGATGGTTAGAAAAATAACTGACAGGATCGTACCCTTCCAAAGCGATGGCTTTTTTCAGGTTGTATTGTTTACTGCGTACATCATTATTCTGACTGTAAGCGGCCGAAATAAGGGCCAAACTTATAAGGAGTCCGAAAATCAATTGTTTCATTGGGGCATTATTAACGCGTCAAAAACCAAAATCAGGCTAATTTTAGTGAACTAACGTGATATTGATAGATTTCGGTTCTTTGAATTGGCCTATTTGTCCTCCAAGCAACAGATTAAAGCGATATTTCCTTAAGAATCCCCCAAACAAGGTCAGGTTCGAACCCTTTCATAATCGCGTGGCGCGCTACTTTATCTTTCTTTTTAAAGAGATTTTCTTCATCTGTGGCGGACCACTTCTTTTCAAGTAGGGAGGTTAATGCTTCTCTGTAATCATTATCATCAATTTCCTTCATTCCGATATTGATGCATCGGCTGGTAAGCCCGTGGCTCTCAAGCTCTCTTTCAATCTTTCTCCTGCCCCATTTTTTCATTCGAAATTTGCCACCGGCATAGGACTTGGCAAACCTTTCCTCATTTAAAAAGTCTTCAGTGATGAGTCTGGTAAGGAGGTCTTCTACTTCACTTCCCCACAATCCATAGTCATAGAGCTTGTTGCGCACTTCCTTGTGCGAGCGCTCTTGATAGGCACAGTAGTGATATATCTTTTGAAGAGCTTGTTGGGGAGTTAATTTCTGCTTCCTTTTTTCCACAACCAAAGTTGCTAAGGATGTGTACAGAAATCAATCAAGAATGAATTATTCTTCCTTATTGCTTGATATAGCCTTTTGTTTTTAGGATGCTGGTAACAAACTTCCTTTCATTTTCACTGTTGAAAATTTTGAATGGAAGATGAATCAATTGGGCTTTATTGACCATGAGTAAAAAATGATCCTTACCAATTTGCGCACTTTTTATTTGATCCCATTTCATGGGCATTCCTTCACGTGCACTCAATTTGATTAATACCTGCTGGCTATTGATTTCGTAGGATAATCTTTCAAATAGCATTTTACCTTGTTCCAACTGAGTGACCCCATAAAATTGAACCCACCAAAAAAGAAGATAAAGTGCTGCCCCAATGAAGGCTCCGATAAACCACCAAATACTGGGTATCCATATGTAACCCAGGCAGATTGCAATTACGATCAGACCTACCCACCATTGCTGCTTTAATATATTGCGCATAGCAAGTTTGATATAACTCTTCTTTTCTAATCTATAATTTTTGGTCTTGACAATCATGATAGTATGTACGCTAGAAAATGAGGGGCAAAATTAGGCTGTTTACGCGAGGCGTAAAAATTTATTCCAAGACTTTAAGGCTTAAATCAAGGCTTTTGACAGAGTGAGTGAGTGCTCCCACAGAAATGAAATCTACCCCGCATTCAGCAACATCTCTTAAGGTTAGTTCTGTAATGCCTCCGCTGGCTTCCGTTTTGCATTGGCCATTTACAAGGGCAACTGCCTCTTTCATCAATTGAGGGCTCATGTTATCCAGCATAATCACATCCGCACCTCCTACACGAAGCACTTCTTTCACTTCTTCCAGATTGCGCGTCTCTACTTCTATCTTGAGTTTTTTATTCTGTTTGGCCAAATAGGCTTTTGTATTATTAATGGCATTTTCAATTCCTCCCGCCATATCGATATGGTTGTCTTTCAACATGATCATATCGTACAGTGCGTAGCGATGATTGAGCCCACCACCAATAAGTACGGCCCACTTTTCGGGGAGCCTGAAATTGGGTGTGGTTTTTCTGGTGTCCATTAGTTGGGCAGAGGTGCCTTCAATAATACGGCATAAGCGATGTGTATAGGTAGCTATACCACTCATGCGTTGCATGCAGTTGAGGACCAAACGTTCTGTGGATAGCAAGGAACGGGCTGATCCTTCTACAACAAATGCGATCTCGCCTTTTTTCATAGAATCTCCATCCTTTTTTTCAAAAGTGATGGAGAGGTTGGGATCGTAATGATGAAATATTTTTTCCGCTAGCTCCAGTCCAGCAATGATACCATCGTCTTTAACTAAAAGTTTGGCTTTATTGGTGGCGGTGGCAGGAATGGCAGCAAGGGAAGAATGGTCGCCTTCTCCAATGTCTTCAGCTAATGCAGAAGTAATAAAGGTGGAAAGCGCTTCGTCAGTGAGGTACGTGGGTCGGATCATTCCTTCACGAAACTGATTTCATGGATCAGGTAGGTGGTGCTTATCTCTTTTACTAGCATGAGTACGTTGTAACTATCATTGTTGCTTACATACCTGCCTATAGCAAATTGTTGTCCCCCTTTTGATGCGCCTTTATGCACGATCGTAAAGCTGGTAGCGGGATGTTTTTTGAAGAAATCACGAAAAACGAATTCAGCCTGTGCTTTACTGTAGGTATTCACATTGCCTTCGATATTTATCTCCACATTTTGGTTCAAATGCTTCGACATTTCTTTTGCGCTTCCTGTTTTAATTACGTCCCTGATAGGGTCAAAAATAGCATCCTGAGCATATGAATGCTGTATTGCAACACAAAACGCAAGCACAACCACCAACCCAACAATTTTTATTCTCCTGTACTTCATTTCAAATGATTACTGACCAAAATTATGCCATTAAATGATATCACCTAAATATAAAACTAATATTCCCGAACCTAACACACGTTAAAACTGTAATTGGATTGGATAACAGGGATAATCCTCATGGGAGGGTTATATTTGCCGCCAACAATAGCAATTATGAATTCGAAGGTTTTACTCATGATTTTGGATGGGTGGGGTATTGCTAAAAACAAAAAAGTATCAGCAATAGATCACGCCCACACGCCCTACATTAATGCTTTATACGGGAAATATCCCCATGGTAAGTTAGAGGCCTCAGGTCTCGCTGTAGGGTTGCCTACCGGGCAGATGGGAAATTCTGAGGTAGGTCACATGAATATCGGGGCCGGAAGGGTTGTTTACCAAGATCTGGTAAGGGTTAATAAAGCAATTGAAGATAAAGAGCTTGACCGTAACCCCGTTTTGCTGGAGTCTTTTAAATATGCCCGTGAAAATAATAAAAAGGTTCATTTGATAGGATTAATTTCTGATGGCGGTGTTCATTCGCACATCAACCATGTCAAAGCCATATGCACCATTGCAAAGAACAATAATGTAGAAAATTTATTTGTCCATGCATTTACAGATGGAAGAGATACCGATCCTAAAGGGGGAGTTGGTTATTTAACAGATTTGCAAAACCATATGCAGAAAACTGCGGGCAAGTTGGCGAGTGTGATAGGAAGATACTATGCTATGGATAGGGACCACAGATGGGAGCGGGTGAAGTTTGCTTATGATGCCATGGTCAATGGACTGGGAGAAAAGACAAAAGACCCAATAGCGGCAATTGAACAATCGTATAAAAATGGAATTACTGATGAATTTTTGAAGCCGATTATTATGGTAGACTCATCTGAAAAACCATTGGCGATTATACAGGAGGGAGACGTGGTGATTTGTTTCAACTTCAGAACAGATCGAGGAAGGCAAATTACAATGGCACTTACTCAGCAAAATTTTGCCGAGCAAAACATGCATGCACTGCCGCTTCATTATGTGACGCTTACTAGCTATGACGATTCGTTCACAGGGGTTAAGGTGATATTTGAAAAAGACAATCTGAGTAATACTCTTGGGGAAGTGATTTCAAAGGCTGGGAAAAAGCAAATACGAATAGCGGAGACTGAAAAATATCCTCATGTCACCTTCTTTTTTTCTGGTGGGCGTGAAGTTCCATTTGAGGGAGAATCAAGAATTCTTTGTCCTTCACCCAAAGTAGCTACCTACGATTTGCAACCGGAAATGAGTGCTAGAGATATACGGGATAAAATTATTCCAGAGCTAGAGAAACAATCGGCAGACTTCATATGTCTCAATTTCGCAAACCCTGATATGGTTGGCCACACCGGTGTTTTTAGCGCAGGGGTGATTGCTTGTGAAACAGTAGATCAATGCAATGAGGCCGTTACAGAGACCGCACTTAAAAATGGTTACACCACTATTATCATTGCAGATCATGGTAATGCAGATATTATGATCAATGAAGATGGGTCACCTAACACAGCACACACAACTAATTTGGTGCCTTGTATTTTTGTATCTCCTGATTACAAAGGAGAAGTAAAGGATGGAAAACTAGGTGATTTGGCGCCTACCATTCTCACACTAATGGGCATTCCTATTCCATCCGAAATGACAGGAAATGTCTTAATAGAATCATAATAATGAGATTTAGTTTAATGGTTATTCTGGGTGCATTGGCAATTACCTCTTGTCAGAACAACACTACAGTTTCTAAAAAATATTTTGATATCGATAGCCTCATTGATAAGCAACTGGTGTATTTGGAAAAAACTGGAGCTTCACTCACGAAAGTAGCCTCAATTGATAGCGTAAATGATAAGGCCAATTTTAAACCTGATAGTGCAGCCTGGGCGAAAGAATTAGAAGTGTTTCGCCATCTCGATATTATCAATAAGCCGATATATGTAGATGCTTATGATATAACAGACGGGCAAAAGGACGTCAATAGTAATTTGATAGTAAGAAGCTTTACTGCCAATAAGGAAATTCCTGTAAAAAGTTTAAAGCTTTTCTATCAAGGAAGTCCACAACGACTTAGAAAATTGGAGGCCATTCTGAATGAGCAGAACTCACTTTACTACACCTCGCGAAAACTCTCATTGGAGTTAGAAGATGTCAATGAACAGCTTATTCTTTCCAGATATAATGTGCGAGGAGTTCAGAAAATGATTCTTCGCGATAGTGTCAGGTTCTCGATCGCTTCAAAAGTTATTTATTAATAAAGGATCAGCACAAGGATATGGTGGAGCAAGCAAAGACCGAAGAAGAAAAACCAAAGCTCAATCGCTCCGGTTTTAAAAAACTGATAGGTGTTTTTTCTTTTGTCAGACCTTATCAATGGATATTGTTTCTGGGAATTATTTGCTTGGTCTTGTCGAGCGTCACCTTGCTCTCATTTCCCTACTTTGCAGGAAAGTTGCTTGATGTCGCTTCAGGGAAGGGCGGATTTATTCTTTCAAGTATTAATCAGATTGCGCTTGCTTTACTGGCCATCTTGATAGTTCAGGGGGTATTCTCCTTTATAAGGGTATACACCTTTGCCATTGTAAGTGAGAAAACATTGGCAGACATCCGACTTACCGTATATGAAAAAATGCTTTGGCTTCCACTCACCTTTTTTGATAAAAGACGTGTTGGGGAATTGATCAGTCGCATCACTTCTGATGTAGGGATTTTGCAGGATGCATTTACGGTCACTTTAGCTGAACTGCTTAGGCAGGTGATGGTACTGATCGCTGGAACCATTGTCATTTTTGTATTGACGCCCAAGCTAACCTTATTTATGTTGCTGACTTTCCCTGTCTTGGTGTTGGCAGCCTTATTTTTTGGGAGGTTCATAAGAAAACTCTCAAAAAAGACACAGGATCAGTTGGCATCCACTAATGTGATTGTTGAAGAGACTTTGCAGTCGATTACAGTTGTCAAATCTTTTACCAACGAATTATTTGAAGTAGCCCGTTACAACAAGTCTCTAAAGGAGGTTGTTCGTATTGCACTTCATGCTGCTAAATACAGAGGTGTTTTTATCTCGTTTACTATTGTAGCATTATTTGGTGGTATTGTGGCGGTGAGCTGGTATGGAGCATTTCTTGTGCAAGCCAACGAAGTGACAGTGGGGGAACTGTTTTCGTTTGTACTCTATACCACTTTTATCGGAGGTTCAATAGCTGGGTTAGGCGATATCTATAGTCAGTTACAAAAATCTGTGGGTGCCTCAGAGCGTATCATGGAAATATTAGCGGAGACGGATGAAAAGAATGAGGCTGTTACTACATTGAAACTTGAGGGTAACATACAGTTTAAGGGCGTTGCATTTTCATATCCAACTCGTGCCGATTTGACGGTATTGAAAACAATTGATTTTGAAATTGAAGCAGGTCAGAAAGTAGCACTGGTAGGGCCAAGTGGATCAGGTAAGTCAACCATTACCAGTTTGCTATTGCGCTATTACCAGCCCAACGCAGGTGTGGTAATGGTAGATGGGCAACCTATTAATAAATACCAACTTTCGGATTATAGAAGTAATATTGGAGTAGTTCCTCAAGAAGTAATACTGTTTGGAGGCACAATAAGAGAAAACATTGCGTACGGAAAACCAACCGCAACGGATCAGGAGATTGAGGAGGCCGCCAGAAAGGCCAATGCTTTAGACTTTATTCTTTCCTTTCCTGAGCAAATGGATACGTTGGTTGGAGATAGGGGTGTAAAACTATCTGGTGGGCAACGTCAAAGGGTGGCTATTGCGCGGGCAATTCTCAAGGACCCTAAAATTTTGATCTTGGATGAAGCTACTTCTTCGTTAGATGCGGAATCTGAAAAAGCGGTTCAGGATGCTCTTGAAAACCTTATGGAGGGTAGAACTACAATCATCATTGCCCACCGCTTAAGTACCATTAGGAAGGTAGATAGGATATTGGTAATCAAAGAAGGCCTTATTGCTGAATCCGGCTCTCATGAGGAGCTAATAGGTAACAGTGATGGTATATACAGCAACTTGTTAAAGTTGCAGTTTGACGAGCGTTAGCATATAGCTACACCTTTTTCATGCAAGCATTTTGCCCATCGACCAGAGACAAAAAACTCGATAAATTTTGTAATAATTTGATGGGAATAATGTCTAAACCTAGGATTTGATTTGCTTTTAAGTCGAATAGAGGGATGAAGTGACACTCTTTAGAGCGTTCATTTAATTGGCTAAAATGGTCGGTTTCCTTTTGTCAGAGCGCAGTATTAAACACACGTGTAAGTTTTAAGGATTAGTTTATATTTGTAGCTATAGAAATTTAATAAGGGGTGATTATATGCCTTTCTTTGGCCAATAATCACCTCTTTTTTACTCAAAAACACGAAAAAGGTAAATGCTGCTATTCTCCCTGTTCAGGAACAACAATCAGGCTGAAACGATTCTGTTCGCAGTATTTGCTATTGTAATTGTTCTTTTTCTTCTGATTGACCTGGGTGTTTTCAATAAGAATGCCCATAAGATATCAACTAGGTCGGCTCTCTATCAATCTATATTCTGGGTGATAGTAAGTACTGCGTTTGGCTATTTGGTGTATCGATATGATGATAGTGGTTCTGACGCTGCCCTTGAATACTTTTCAGCTTATTTAACGGAATATGCGCTATCTGTTGATAACATCTTTGTTATTCTGCTCATTCTAAAATACTTCAGTGTAAAGGAAGAGTACTTTCATAAAGTTCTTTTTTGGGGAATACTAGGGGCGGTAGTTTTCAGGGGGATATTTATTTTTGTTGGGGCCCTGTTTATAGCCAAGTTCCACTGGATACTGTACGTGTTTGGTGTATTTCTTATTTATTCCGGAATCAAAATTTACTTTGAAGACAGTGATGAAAAAATTGATCCTGAAAAAAATCCTATACTGAAGCTCTGCAGGAAATACCTCCCAATGGCCAAAGGTGATACGGGGGCTCAGTTTGTGGTGACGAAGCCCAAGCTTATGTTCACCGAACTATTTTTAGTGATTGTACTTATTGAAACTACCGACTTAATCTTTGCAGTGGACTCCATTCCAGCTGCTTTTGCGATTACCCAAAATGAGTTCTTAATTTATACATCCAACATCTTTGCGGTGTTAGGGCTTAGAGCAATGTTTTTCCTTTTGGCTGGAATTATTGACAAGTTCTATTTACTGCAGAAGGGACTTTCTATCATTCTATTCTTTATCGGGGCCAAGATGCTTTTGGAGATATTCGACATGCATATTCCGATAACACTATCGTTCACAGTGATATTGCTTACACTGACCCTGTCCATAGTGTTCTCCGTGATAGTTCCAAAGAAAAAGAAATCGGACGAGCTGGCTTAATCTTTCAGTGTCTCGGAAAAGATATTTGCTGGCAATATCTTCATTAATACAGGCAATGTAAGATATCGCTGGGGTAAGGCTATAATTACAAACGTGGGGATAGTTTTTAGAACAACCAGCATCAGTTCTTGCACTTTTTGCTTTTCATCTTCTGCCAATTCTTCCGCTTTTGCTTTTTTTAAAAGGTCCATTAGCACCTTACTTTCCCTTACCTCACCTACTATCCTGCTCTTATTATTTTCAGTGAGTTTCGTCAATCTTTTAATAAACCGCTCACTTACTTCATTGTAATCTTGCTTGTTTTGTAAATAGCCCAATTGTTCCCAATGCTCCAGAACGAAGCCTTCGATGGCGATCATACTGTTTTCAAGATCGTCTTCCTTGAAATCAAGATAATGACATAGCTGAACTAAAAACTCACTTTCTGTATCTTCAATCTTTTTGTCTGCCCAAATGGTAAGTATGGCCATCTCAAGAAAATACTTCTTAAGTAACCATGAATTGTTGGTAGGTAGATTGATGGTTTCTACTGCTATTCCTCTATCAAAAATTTCAATCGCTTCTTTCTTTTTGTCTGGTGGTAACCCGGCACTTTGTAAAAAGAACTCAAGTAGTTTTCGTTCTTCAAACTCAATTTTGTTGTTGGCATGTGCTGCGGCCGCTATGATTTTTACTACAGAAAAGCGAAGTTCTTCACGTTCGTATTTGAAAAAATCAGAGACAATACGGTCAGCATTCGTGTGTATCCACTGACCAAAAATGAATATGTCGAGAAAGAGCAAGCTATTATGGAAAAACTGAACCCAAAAATTTCCACTGTACTCAGCTGTTCTTTCTATTCTTTTGTCTAAAATTTTTTCAGCCAACTCGAGCGCAGATTTTCTTTTTCCAAACAATGATTTGGAGGGAGTGGCTAGCTCAGGGAAAACATTATTATAAAAACCTGCAATGCTCTCAAGTGTTTTTGTAATCAATTTAGAGAGCTCTTCCGGGTCTTTAACTGGTTTGTCATGAAAAAGAAGGGAACTGCTAATGAGGCTTTCCGCGAGTAACAATTTCATTTTGTCTTTTTCATCCAATTCCTCAAGTTCAGGATGGTCTAGTGCATCCACGGCATGACCATACATCAACCCTGTTGGTTGGATAAGACGGTACAAAGAATGCTCAGGGTGAGATGCTCTCTTTTTTTCAGAAGTCAACTCTCCTAATAAGTCTTTGCGGAAATCAAGGTATTCTTTTAACCAGCCCTTTTCACTTGGCCTCATTCTGATATAGTTTGAATGAATTTGAAAAGTTACTGAAAAAACTACGGATAACCAGTAGTAGGATTGCTAAGTCTTTGGCAGCCCTGACTTTTCAAGCTCCGTGGCAGTAGCTAGAACCAATTTTTTCAAGTTTTCTTTATACTTATCCAATTGTTCGGCTATTGCCGTATCCGCTGTACCAATGATTTGGGCGGCAAGAATTCCTGCATTTTTGGAACCATCTAACGCTACTGTAGCTACAGGAACGCCACCGGGCATTTGAAGTATAGATAAAATGGAATCCCATCCATCAATAGAATTGGATGATTTGACAGGCACCCCAATTACAGGTAATGAAGTCATGGATGCGATCATTCCCGGCAGGTGGGCGGCCCCACCAGCACCAGCAACAATTACCTTTAACCCTCTGGCTCTGGCAGAGGTAGCATACTCCACCATGCGTTCCGGAGTGCGGTGTGCAGACACGATAGTGATTTCGTAAGGCACTCCAACTTCCATGAGAAAATCAGCAGCTTTTCTCATGACTTTAAGGTCTGATTGGCTGCCCATGATAATTCCTACTAAGGGTTTGCTCATGCTATTACTTTAAGGTTGTCTTTTACAAAGTTGGCTTTCTTCCTTAAACTTTCCATGTCGTTATCCACAATTGTTACGTGCCCCATTTTCCTAAAAGGCTTTGTGATTTTCTTACCGTAAAGATGAACATGTACTCCTTCCAGGGCCAGTACGGCTTCCATTCCTTGATATTTTGCTTCACCTGTGAAGCCTTCCTCACCCAGCAAATTGACCATGGCACTGGGTATAAGCATTTTGGTGCTTCCTAAAGGTTGATTTAAAATCGCTCGCAAATGCTGTTCGTATTGGGAAGTATAATTGGCTTCTATCGTTTGATGTCCGCTATTGTGAGGCCTTGGAGCAACCTCATTTACTAATACTTCGCCCCCTTTAGTTACAAACATTTCTACTGCAAGAATGCCTACCAAACCTAATCGGTCAATTACTTTACGAGCAATTTGATCAGCCTTTTGTTGAATGGCATCGGGCAGATCAGCAGGGGCGAATAAATATTCCACCAGATTTTTTTCCGGATGGAAAGCCATCTCTACTGCTGGGTAAGAAATAATATCTCCCTTTTCATTTTTAGCTACGATAATGGCAATCTCTTTATCAAAGTCAATAAGCTTCTCCAGTAAGCCTGGGGAGTCAAATGCCTTTTCGAGATCTTGTTCACTTCGTATCATTTGTACGCCTCTTCCATCATAGCCTTCCTTGCCTAGTTTATTAACAGCAGGCAAAAAAGCTTTGTGTTTTAGCACGTCACTTTTGTTTTCCGTTAACACAAATTCAGCGGTGGGAATTTCATTGTCAACATAAAACTGTTTCTGGATTCTTTTGTCCTGAATTAGTTCTATAATGGAGGGTTGCGGAAAAACTTTCTTTCCTCTTTTCTCTAGCTCTCTAAGAGCTGCTGTGTTTACATTTTCGATCTCAATGGTAATCAGATCGCAGGAAGACCCAAACTGAATGACAGTGTCGTAATCGGTCAATTTTCCTGTTGTGAACGGTGCAAGTTGATTACAGGGTGCATTGACATCAGGATCCAATACAGAGAAAGAGATATTGAGATCAATACCCGATTGAATCAGCATACGGCCAAGTTGGCCTCCGCCTAACACGCCTAGCTTAAAGTTATTCTGATAATATTGTGGCTTCATTGGAGCCGCAAACCTATAAATAATTTACCGGACAGGAGCCATGATGGCTAGCTGTATTTAAGTTGTTTTGCTTTAGCAACAACATCATTAAATTCAATTTTTGCCTGCCTGATGGAATAGAGTAAAAGACGAACTTCCTTAACATGGACACGACCATCTGCTTCAGACATCTTATAGAGGTGGACAAAGGCATTCATCTTTTCTTCATCTGAACATAAATTGATATAATCAATTCCAGCCTGATAGACCTCTTTTTCCTTTTTATTTAATACGTCTTTCTCAAATTCAATTAAAGTAGACTCAGGAATGTTTTCATGTTTTTTTACTGTATTCAGTGCATTGTTTTCACTGATATCGATAATTCCATCAGCGTTAATGAGAAGGCGCATAAGGTATAATACACCTAAGTGGTAGTTTTTATTCTGGCTCATAAGTTCTTAAACCTATAAATATAATGAGATTGCGGACTTATGAAACAATAGGACTATGAAAAGAGCTGATATACAATGAACGCTGATACGTAGGCCAGTGCAGTCATGTATGCCAATTGAATCATTGGCCATTTCCATCCATTGGTTTCTCTCTTTACTACTGCCAACGTGCTCATGCACTGCATTGCAAACGTGTAAAATACAAGCAAGGAAAGACCAGTTGCGGTGGTAAACCTGGGGCCACCGGTGTCAGGGTTGATCTCTGCTTTCAGTCTGCTTTTAATGGTAGTTTGATCTTCGGTATTGCCTACACTATAGATGGTAGCCATCGTACCCACGAACACTTCTCTGGCTGCAAATGAGGTGATCAATGCGATACCAATCTTCCAGTCGTATCCCAAAGGAGCAATAACAGGCTCAATCGCTTTTCCAATTATTCCAGCATAAGAATGTTCAAGTCGATAGGCCATGAGCAAGCTTTCTCGCTGGTCAGCGGCTACCTCATTATTATTTATTCGTGCGTCAATTGCATTTTCTGCCTGGTTCATCTGTTGGGCAGGTCCGTAGCTGGCGAGTACCCAAAGAACAATAGACACAGCTAAAATAATTTTTCCAGCTTCAAACACAAAAGTTCTGGTTTTGCTTAAGATGGTAAGGCCAACATTGGACCATTTAGGCATTCGGTAGGTGGGCAGTTCCATGATCAGATAGCTCCTTTCATTGGACTTCACGATCCATTTCATAACCATTGCAGAAACGATAGCAGCCAAAAATCCCAGCAGGTATAACCCCATCAATGCAATTCCCTGGAAATTAAAGAACCCAAGTAGTTTATCATCGGGGATAATTAATGCTACCAGAATGGCATAGACAGGCAAGCGCGCAGAGCAACTCATTAGTGGTGTTACGAAAATAGTAATGAGCCTGTCCTTCCAGTTTTCTATAGTACGTGTGGCCATAATTGCAGGAATGGCACATGCCCAACCGGAGATTAAGGGAACTACACTTTTTCCACTCATGCCAAACTTGCGCATGATTTTATCCATTAGAAAGACAACCCGCGACATGTACCCGGTCTCTTCCAGTACGGCTATAAAAGCAAATAAAATAGCGATCTGTGGCACAAAAATTAAGATGCCACCTATACCAGGGATAATTCCCTGAGTAATCAAATCAAAGAATGGACCTTCGGGGAAGACATCCCTCAGTAAATTGCTAAGGTTAGCGAATGTAGAATCGATGAAATCCATGGGCGCTTGAGCCCATGCGAAAATGGATTGAAAAATTAAAAATAGGATGCTGAAGAATATGAGGTACCCCCAGACTTTATGCGTTAGTACTTTGTCGATGCGATAGGAGAACCTTTTCCATTCTGTATCTGCAGTTTTTAAAACCACCTTGCTCAGCAAATCCTGGATATATTGATACCTGATGATGGTCTCGGCACCCTGGTATTTGCCTGGAAAGAACTCGTATTGTGCGGCTAGTGATCCTATAAATACTTTATCCTCTTCACGCAAGAAGGAAAGGTTTTCTACTTGTTGTAGGTATTGATAGGCTTCATAATTTGATTCTAGCTTAAAGTGTTGCTTGGTCTCATCAACAGCGGGGGTGATCTCCTTCTCGAGTGTGTAAATTTTTTGTCTTGAAACAGGAATATTACCCGCCAATACTTTTTTCAATTCTTGAATTCCCTGCCCGGTGCGCGCATTTACCAGAACTACTGGGAGGTCAAGATGTTGAGAAAGCTTAATTACATCAATGTTCTGTCCAGACTTTGCCGCAAGATCTACCATGTTGAGCACAAGAACTGTGGGCAATCTGAGATCAATAAGTTGAGTGAGGAGTAACAATGAACTTTGAAGGTTGGTGGCATCAGCGACCAGAATCACTTTATTGGGAAAGTAATTATTGCGCCTGTCTGAAAATATTTCTGCTACAATTTTTTCATCAAGCGACCTTGGGTAGAGGCTGTAGATGCCAGGCAAATCAATTATTTCTGCCTGTATGTTTTCATCAAGACGGATGATGCCTGTTTTTTTATCAACAGTAACACCAGGAAAGTTTCCGGTTTTTTGATTGAGGCCAGTCAATTGGTTGAAAAGTGATGACTTTCCTGAATTGGGTTTTCCTGCTAATGCGACCTTCAACCGTTTCACCCGTAGAGTTAATTTAGAATAGAAATCATTGCCGCCTCTTCAAGGCGAAGGGTAATATCATAACCTGAAATACTGACGCAGATGGGATCTCCAAAGGGGGCCTTGAAATTGAATTTGACAACTGATCCAGGTAAAAACCCCATTTCAAGCAGCTTATTTGAAAGTTCATCAGTAATGAATCCTGCGATTACGGCAGTTTCTCCCGGAACCATCTGAGCAACACTTTTGGCAAGATCTGCCACTTTTATTTAGATTAAATTAAAACTGCGTGAAGATAATTGTTGAGCGCCAAATAAACCATGTTTACCGAAAGGTTGTTGGACTATTACCATGGAAAATGATAAAACGGACCCAAAATCAACCGAACCGATAAAAAAGGCTGATGAGGAAAAGAAAGATATCACGCCAGAAGAAAAAGAAGAGCCAGAATATGTGGGCCTACCCGACAGGGACCTGAAAAAGAATCTGGGGTGCGGCTAAATTCCTTCTGCAAAGAAAATACGCTTTACTCGCTCGCTGGTATTGGTTAGTATTTCGTAGGGGATTGTGTGCGCCTGAGTGGATACTTCATGAATAGAATTGTCCTTACCAAAAATGATTACCTCATCCCCCTCAGCCACCTCGGAAATGTCAGTTACATCCACCATGGTCATATCCATGCATACATTGCCGATCACAGGGGCTTTTTTGCCTCGTACACTAACTTGCCCCACTCCATTTCCAAAGCTTCTGGAATAGCCGTCAGCGTAGCCGATAGCAATGGTGGCAATAGTTAAATCTTTTTGGGCTGTCCCTTTTCTGCTGTAGCCAATGGACTCCCCAGATTTTATTTTTTTTACCTGTGAGACCACCGTTTTAAGAGTTGCCACCGGTTGGAGTTTGTCTTTGAAGGCACCAGTCGGATCAACTCCATAAAGGCCAATTCCAAGTCGTACCATGTCAAGCTGATACTGTGGAAGCCGCAAAATGCCGCTAGAGTTGAGGAGGTGTTTAATGGGAGTGATTTTGAGCTTATTCTGGATCAAATTCAACGCCTCATCGTAGCGTTTGGCCTGTTCGGCAGAGAAGTTATCATGTACAGCTTCATCCGCGCCTGCTAAATGGGAGAAGACCGAGGCCACTTTTACGTTCTTATTGTTGGACAGAATTTGAACGGCCTCTGTCAATTCTTGTTGCTCAAAGCCCAGTCTGTGCATTCCTGTGTCTATTTTTAGATGGATCACGCAGGATCGTCCATTCAGGTATGCCACAAGAGAGCGGAGTAAAGACAAACTGTATATTTCCGGCTCTAGTTGACGTTCGAGCATTATTTCCCAGCTGTCCTTACTGGGATTCATTACCATGATAGGTAAATGAATATTGTGGTCTCTTAAATCAACACCCTCGTCTACATAGGCTACCCCCAGATAATCTACCCTGTGGTATTGCAAAAGACTTGCGATCTCATTGCTTCCGCTTCCATAGGCAAAAGCTTTCACCATCACCATTAACTTTACGTTGGGTTGAAGTAAAGAACGGAAATAGTTGAGGTTATGTACCATGGCACTCAAGTCGATTTCCATGGTGGTGCCATGAATTTTTTTCTGAAGTGGTTTTGTAATTCGTTCAAACTGAAATACCCTGGCACCTTTTACAAGAATGGCTTCTTGTGCGAAATAATTCCAATCTATTTCTTTGAGAAAATCTTCTGTGGTAAGATAAAAACGGGAATCAATTTTCAACGCCTTAAATAGTTCTTGATGAGAGTGAAAGCCAAACCCAATTCCTATAAATTTTTGAATTTGTTTTTCCTTGATAAGATGAACCACATGCTGAGACAACTCATCTAGTGTCAACCCTGATTGTAATACATCTGATAGTATCAGTGTCTTTTTTGGCATGTTTATGCCTTCTAAAAAATCTAAACTAATGCGCAGGCCACCGAGATCGTTGTTATAAGTGTCATCAATAATTTGACATTGATTGATCCCCTGTTTTAGTTCCAGTCGCATTGGAACGGCTCTCAATTGATCTATCTTTTTCTGCATTTCTTGTTCGGAATATCCAAGGTGCAAAAGCACCATTATACAGTGCAAAACATTCTCCTGGGAGGCAGCATCCATAAAAGGGAGCACAAAGCTCATCTTCCCAAATTGGCCAGCTATTGATATAGAATCATTATTTTTGAACTCAAGTAAAACATCTGAACCCTCACTTTTCCCCCAGCTAACCGATTCTTGGAATGGTTTTTTTATTTTGGCAACCCCTTCTTTTATTGAAGGATCATCATGACAATAAATGATGGTTTGGCAAGATTCAAATAACTTCAATTTCTCTAGCAGTTTTTCGTTGCGAGAAGAAAAACCCTCGTCATGGGCAGAACCCAGCATGGTAAATAATCCAATAGAGGGTTGAATTATTTTTTGTAAAGCTTCCATTTCTCCAGGTAAGGAAATTCCAGCCTCAAAAATTCCGAGTTCGTGCTGATCACTCATTTGCCAAACAGAAAGTGGGACACCAACTTGTGAATTATAACTCCCTGGATTTTTAACACACTTAAATTTGGAGGACAGCATCTGGAATAGCCATTCCTTAATGATTGTCTTTCCATTGCTGCCGGTAATACCAATAACGGGATAATCAAATTGACTGCGGTGGGCGGCTGCTAAATTTTGAAGGGCAACTACACTGGATGTTACTTTAAAGAAATTAGCCTTAGGGAATTTTTCTTTTTCAATATCGTGTTCAACAATGAATAACCTTATGCCCTGTTCATAGACTGCTGCGATATGGGCGTGGCCGTCATTGCGGATGCCTTTTATTGCAAAAAATAAACTACGAGGTGAGGCAATTAATTTGCGACTGTCGATGATAAGATATTCAATGGTCTCGTCTTTGACGAGTTGTAACATTTGACCTTCAAGAAGGTCGGGGAGTTGTGCGTATGAAAACATTGAGTTAATATAACCTGGATCCGTTCGGAACCGTTTTGTCAATGGAGGTTAGAACTACATTTCCATCCTTATCAGGGAAGCCCGTTACCAGCACTTCTGACATGAAGGAAGCTATCTGTTTGGGTGGAAAATTGACTACGCAGGCCACTTGCTTGCCTACTAATTCCTCCAAATTGTAAATTTTAGTGATTTGAGCGCTAGATTTCTTAATGCCCAATTCAGGCCCCAAATCGACCCAAACCTTATAAGCGGGCCTTTTTGCTTCTAAAAAGGGCTCTGCGCGGACAATTGTGCCTGATCTTATATCAATTTTATTGAACTCATCCCATGTAATCATAATCAAAATTTCATAATTTAGTGCTCTTAACGTTATTTTGCCGTTAATCACAAAAGAAGGTACAGTGAATATGAATAGCAAATTACCATATATACTGACGGTCTTTACATTCGGATGCATAACCTTGCTTTCGCATAACGCTATTGCTCAGGATGGTGGTTTCCCTATTCAATCGTATCAAGAGCCTGGCTATCAGGAGTTCAATTTAAACGAAGATAAATCATTGATATATGATCTCAATGAGAACAAACCTTCAAGAGTAACTACCTTAACGCATAAAGACTCTCTTTCCATCAAGGCAAAAGCAAGGGTAAGTAAAAAAAACCTTGATGACAAGAAGGAAGAAGATGCCCTATCCTTCAATTTCCTCTACTACATTATTCAGAAGTATAAAATTTCTGACATAGTGGACCAGTAGTAGTATAACAACACACTATACATCTATTAAACTAGTCGTTGCTTTTTGGAGTTTTTCTCTGGGGATAGTCTGTGCTCAGAATATGGACAGTTTAAAACTGGAGCTAGAGACTATCAATTTGCAGTCGCTTAGCATTCGAAAGAATGTATTGCCGACCATTAAGAACTTTGGTTACGAATCTCCGCAAATGGATTCTTTGAATTCATTAATTAAGAGTTTTGATTCGTTGGCTTTGAATAAAGTAGAAAGTATTATTTCCACTTATGGGTGGCTTGGAAAATCTAAAGTTGGAGAACTGGCTAATACTACTTTGTTTATTATTGTTCAGCATGCAAACGACAATAGTGTTCGTGAAAAATTTTATCCTTTATTGGAAGAATCTGTCAACGAAGGAGAATCCAGGCCATCGGATTTGGCGACTATGAGGGACAGGATTTTGATTCAAAATGGAAAGCCACAAATTTATGGCACTCAAACTGACCACGCTGGGCAGCTACTTCCAGTTGAGAACAGAAAAGAACTCAATAAAAGACGTAGACGAGTGGGGTTGAAAAGGATTAAGATAGATTAATTGTACTTCACGTAGTGCTCCCACTTTTCTATAACCGCTTTAAAGTCTTCAGGTAACTCAGAATCGAACTCCATTCTTTTCTTTGTAATAGGATGTTCAAAACCCAGGGTCTTGGCATGAAGTGCTTGGCGTGGAATAATCTTGAAGCAATTGTCAACGAATTGCTTGTACTTGGAGAAGACAGTTCCTTTTACTATTTCACTACCTCCGTAGGTGGCATCATTAAATAAAGGATGACCAATGTGTTTCATGTGGGCCCTAATCTGGTGTGTTCTGCCTGTTTCAAGTTTACACTGGATTAAGCTCACATACCTCATGGTTTTTAAGGTTTTGTAATGGGTAATGGCCGTACGTCCAAAGTCTCCGTCAGGGAAGGCAGAGGTGATTCTTCGATCTTTTAAACTCCTGCCCACATTTACATCGATCGTTCCTTTTTCAGGATTAGGCTCTCCCCATACAAGTGCCCAGTAGGTTCTTTCTATACTGTGATCGAAGAATTGCTTGGCAAGCCCGGTAATAGCTTTTTCAGATTTGGCAATTACCAGAAGGCCAGAGGTATCTTTATCGATTCGGTGAACCAGTCCTGGCCTTCCCTCATTACCTGGCATCTCAGGCAAATTTTGAAAATGATAGGTGAGGGCATTTACCAAGGTGCCACTCCAGTTTTGAAAAGCAGGATGTACTACCATGCCTGCTTGTTTGTTGACAATTAGTAAGTGCTCATCTTCAAAAATAATATCGAGCGGAATGTTTTCAGGTTTTACTTCTGTATCACGGGGCGGCTCTGGTAGCGAAACGGTAATTACATCGTGAGGGCGAACTTTGTAATTAGGCTTTATGGCATTGTCGTTTACTTTAACGAAGCCACCATGTATGCCATCTTGTAATTTACTCCGAGTAACGTTGGGAAGCCGAGCATTTAAGAATTTGTCAATACGAATCTGTCCCTGCTTTGGGTCAGCTACTATACGATAGTGCTCAAACAATTCATCATCCTCCTCATTTTCAATGTGTTCAGATTCCATAACCTCAAAATTACACAATCAATATGGCTGGGTTATCATTCGCTGCTCTAGAATTAGAAATATTGATGGTCAATTCACTTCTGTACTTAATTTTTGAATTACCTCGTCATAGCGTGCCTTTTGTTCATTGCTAGTAATTGTCTCTGCGAGGGACTGCAATGCGAGAATATGGGCTTTTGTTAGCGCTTGTTCTTCGCTTACTGCCCGATGGGGGGATACTCCAACACCTTCCCAATTGGTTTTGGTAATCGGATTTATAGCTCTTCCTGTGGGTAGGGACATTTCAAAGTCATTATTGATTTTACGTGGCTCTACAGTGTGAGCGCCACCACCCGTGGTGGCCCCAACCAAAGTAGCTCTTTTCAAGTTTTTTAAATCGTAACAAAACTCTTCTGCTGCCGAAAAGGTTTTGGCACCAGTCAGGATATAGACGGGCATGTCAGGTAATCGATCTCCATCTATTTCTTTGAGGGTATAACTTTTAAAGGTGGAGTTAGTTGGGCGATAAAAGAAATTATTGAGATGAATGATGGTATCCTCAGGGTACAAGTAAGACACTAGAAGACTGATCATTTCAGGACTTCCGCCAACACATTTTCGAAGATCAATTATCAGGGCATCTGTACTGGCCATTTGATTCATTATTTTATGTACTACTTTTTTAGCGTTGTGATCAGTATTGATAGGGAAGAATAACCTCATGTCGATGTATCCTATATTACCCTCTAGTATTTTAGTTTCTTCAAAGCCATAGTTTTTAAAACGTTTGTGTATATCCACGAGGCTATTAGTAGGTTTATTATTGGCATCTCTTTCAATACAGTTAATGCGGACGTGTTTGTCATGCGTAATGCTTCTCATATCCTGAGTCAGTTGGGCAGCCAATTCCTTTGAGTCTAGTCCAGTGTAGGCTTCCTTTTCTAATTGGTCATAAAGATGCTCCCCCATCTCCTTTGCAACTTCGGGGAATACGTAATTATTATTGAATTGCTCTACAATGTTTTCGATAAGGGCCTTTTGTTTTTTTGATTCTTGATCATTGGATTGAGGCTGAGAACAACTAACCGTGGCCATCATCAACAATAAATTGAAAACGTAAATCTTTGGCATTGACATTATTTCTTAATTTTTGAGGAGTATGGAACTAATATTTCCTTTACGTATTTGGGCTACATAAAAGTTGGATAAATCGTTATTATTTTCCTGGCTTTAACGTTATTTAACTTTGAGAAACGCTATCGCATGACATCTTTTATTGCCAGAACCTTTAGTCCATTGCTTTTATTATTGCTTTCGTTTTGTTCTAACTGGGGGCAGGATCGTTCCAATTTGTTTGAAAAAGCAGAAAACCGTGGTAAGGTTTCGGACAATTTGGAAGAAGCGTCCGGACTGGTGGCCAGTTATAACAACCCTGGCAAGCTTTGGACACTCAACGACAGTGGAAATCCTTCCGAGATATTTTTACTCAATGACAAAGGAGAAATTGAAATGACCTGTAAGTTGAAAGTTCATAATCGGGATTGGGAAGACATTACTATTGGCCCTGGCCCAGATGACAGCACGAAGTACTTGTACATAGGTGAGATAGGTGATAATGAAGCGAAGTATGATTACAAGTATTTGTACAGAGTAGTTGAGCCTACCTTTCATGGTGAAAAAAAAATATCCATTAATAAATGGGATACGCTTGTTATTGACCTTCCGGATGGAAAAAGAGATATGGAATCGATTACTATCGATCAGGTAACAGGTGATTTGTATTTGTTTTCGAAAAGAGAAGAAAACATAAATTTTTATAGGTCATTGGCCAATACATTAATTCCTGGTGACACTCTGGTGCCCGAAAAATTAGGGACACTGCCATTTCACAACGTGGTGGCAGTGGATTTCACGCTGGATTCCAAAGAGCTCTTGATCAAAACTTATGATGAAATTTATTATTGGAATAGGTCTGATAGCCTTTCTATTCAACAGGTGTTGCTTCAAGATCCTATACTGTTAAACTACAAGAGGGAACCTCAAGGTGAGTCAGTGGCGTGGTCCTTAGATGGAGGTGGATTTTATACCCTGAGTGAAACTACTAAAGATACCATTGGCAAATTGTACTTCTACAAAAGAGCTAAATAAGAACCGGACGTCTTCTTAAAATTTCTCTTACCTCAGGAGGTCCCGTAAAGTGATTGCCGATAAAGTCGTCTAATATGTCGAGACTTTTAGCGGACAGCAATTGCATGATTTCATCTTGTACTTCCCCGCTTAGGGCATAGGGGAAATCGTTAATGGTCATGTCAGTGCCATTGCACATGGCATAGATGGAGTACTCTGCAGATTGACTTACATCACTTTCCTTAACAATGCATTGGTTAAGAAGTTTGTTTAGATCAGGTTTGCCTTCAACCGGGAGATGAGTTTTGCCTTCCAAGTGAGTTTTCATATAATCTCCGATCCGATTGCGAGATTCTTCAGAAAGTTCCAAATGCATTTTGCCGGCACACTCGAGACACATCGCATATTCAAAGATAATTTCTTTTGTACCCAGTGAAGGGTAATTTTTGATTGCTTTTTCTACCATGTATTGCTTTTCAGCGAGCGACTGATTACACATCATGCATGTCCGAAAGGGTTCTTTTGTTTCTGAATTAAAGAATTCTTTAGGAATAGAGAGTTTGTAATCAGACGGACTCATTAGGAAATGCGATCGATGAGGTTTAACGTATACTTTCTTAAATCAGCTTTCTTTCCTTCGCTTACATTTAGCTTGTTAAGATGTGAAAGCCCGCGCTTGAAATAAAAATTTATTTTGGTTTCAGTATGACCACTTACTCCGTGTCTATTATAAATAGCGGTAACGGCTTCTACTTTTTTCTTTTTATCAAACTGAGTGGTGGTGAGAAGATGGGTGAGTTCTTTTTTGTCTTTACCACGTGCTTTCTCTAATGCATTGATGAGTAAAAATGTTTTTTTATTAGCGATGATATCACCTCCAACCTGTTTGCCAAACTTTTCACCATCTCCAAATACATCTAACCAATCATCTTTCAATTGAAAACCGATGCCGATATCAACCCCAAAATTACGAAGTGCTTTTTGATCTTTAACAGGGGCATGCGCGAGCATTGCTCCTAATTCCAGGCTAAAGCCCAGCAATACGGCAGTCTTTTGTTTGATCATCTGAATGTACTGCTCCTCTGAGACTGAATTCATGGTCTCAAATTCCATATCCCATTGTTGACCTTCGCAAACTTCCGCAGCGCAAGCATTGAATTTTGAAAGAACGTCCTTAAGGAGATCCTTCTCTACTTTTAATAATTGATCATACACCTTTACCAACATGACATCTCCAGCCAATATTGCTGTATTCACGTTCCACTTTTCATGTACTGTTTTACTTCCCCTTCGAAGTGGAGCATTGTCCATGATATCATCATGTAGTAAAGTGAAGTTGTGGAAAGCTTCAACGGCTGTTGCCAATGGAATAATCCGCTTTGCATTTTTTTTATACAAGGAGTAGGAAAGCACGGTTAAAAGTGGTCTTAGTCTCTTGCCTCCCAACCCCATGATGTATCGAATGGGGTCATATAGCGATGAGGGAGCAGATCCAAATTTTTGTTTTTTAATTTCAGCTTCAATCCACGGTAAGTAGCTATTGTTCATGTATAAAGTAGGAGGGATTAAACTTCAATGGAAAGGTCAATTAATCTTCGGTCAATATCCGTTTTCTTGATGCGAACATTCACTTTGTCACCCAAGCGAATAATATTTTTTCTTCTTCTGCCGATGATACGGAAATTTTTTTCATCGAATTCATAAAAGTCGTCAGTCATGTCTGCAAGACGCGCCATGCCTTCACATTTTGTTTCAATTATTTCTACGAAAACACCAAAGTCAGTTACACCAGTGATGATACCTTCGTACACCTTGTCGGCAGCCATGCTCATGAATTCTACCTGCTTGTACTTAATAGAGGCACGTTCTGCATCAGCAGCTCTTTTTTCCCTTTCCGAAGAGTGCACGCATTTTACTTCATAATCTTTTTTGTTGACAGATTTGCCACCATCTAAGTAATGCTGTAGTAACCTATGCACCATCATGTCCGGGTATCGTCTGATGGGTGAAGTAAAGTGTGTGTAATGAGGAAACGCCAACCCAAAGTGTCCCTTGGCGTCAGTGGTATACTTGGCTTTGGACATCGCCCTTACAGCCAATTGCTGTAGCACGTTCTGTTCTGGTTTGCCTTCAATGTCTGTCATCAATTTATTCAATGACTGAGAGACTGCAGTTTCTTCTATATTTAATTTATGGCCAAACTGCTTTGCAAATTGAGCGAAGTCCATAACTTTTTCTGGATTGGGATGATCATGGGTACGATAGACGAAAGTATTTCTGTCTTCTCCTTTTTTCATTTTGAAGACATAGGTTGCTACTGCTTTATTGGCCAGCAACATAAACTCTTCAATTAACTTGTGTGCATCTTTTCTCACCTTAGGCACTACTTCCAAAGGTTTACCTTTTTCATCCAACCTGAACTTTACTTCAGTGGTTTCGAAATTCACAGCCCCTTTTGTAAATCGATCTTTTCTTAGTTTTAAAGCAATCTTATTCAGCAATTGAAGTTCATTAGCCAGATTGCCTTCACCACTTTCTATTTGTTCTTGCGCTTCTTCATAAGCAAATCGTTGATCGGAATGAATAACAGTTCTTCCGAACCATTCATTGTAGACCTTTCCTTTATCGTCAATCTCAAACAATGCACAGAAGGTGAGCTTGTCTTCGTTAGGGCGGAGTGAACAAAGCTGATTGGACAATCTTTCTGGTAGCATAGGTACAGTTCTGTCAACCAGATAAACAGAGGTAGCCCTGTCAAAAGCATCTTTGTCCAGAATGCTATCAGGTTGAACGTAGTGAGTTACATCCGCAATATGGACCCCAACTTCGTAATGTCCATTGTCAAGTTTTTGAAACGAGATGGCATCGTCAAAATCTTTGGCATCTTCAGGGTCAATTGTAAATGTGAGCACATTCCTGAAGTCTCTTCTCTTTTTAATTTCTGCAGCTGAAATTTCTTCTCTGATGCCTTCTGACTCTTTTAATACGTTGGGATCGAAACGAAATGGAAGATCGAACTCGGCCATGATAGAATGAATCTCGGCTTCATTCTCTCCAGTCTTGCCCAGGATCTCAATTACTTTCGCCTCAGGGTTACGATCACCGGAGGCCCACTTTGTTACTTCAAATACAACTTTGTCATTGGTCTCAGCCCCATTGATGTTTTCATGGTACACGAAAAAATCTTGATAAATCTTTTTGAAATCAGGAACGATAAACGAATAATTAGGAGACACTTCAATTCTACCAACAAATCGATTGCGGGCCCTTTCTACAATCTTGGTTACCTTCCCTTCAGGGCTTGCTCCTTTTCGTGAAGAAAAAATACTTAGTTCTACAATGTCTCCATGCACAGCAGAGGCAAGATCGCGTGACTTCACATAGATGTCCTTATCCTCCCCTTCCACAACGACATAAGCAAATCTCGGGTTGACATGATCTACTCTCCCTGTTAATGCAACGGACTCTTTGGCACTGCGGTAAGTTCCATTGCCTAGCTGCTGAATTTTTCCTTCTTCCTCTAACTGATCAAGAATCCGATATAAGTCTGTTATTAATGTTTTCTTTTTGATACCTAGTTTCCTGGTAATCTGTTTGGTGCTGTAGGCCTTGCCCACCATCTCTTCTAATAAAGAAAGAATGGAAGAGTATACACTGCTTCTTTCTTTTTTGCTCTTTTTGTCTTTAATCTTTTTGAATTGTTTCTTACTCATTCTCTGCGTGTGTGATATTTTTTTCAGACATCAAGGGGAGTCCTTTTAGCCGAAGGTAGAGTTGTGCAACGGCTATTACGTCACCCACACAATACACTGATATTTTTTTTAAATCTTTTTCTTTGTAGTACACCTCGTTTACCTGACTTCCATCCATAACACCTTTACTGGTAGGAATGTTAAAAATAGCAGCTAATAAATCCAGGGAGGTGTAGTGTTTATAGTCTCCAAACTTCCAAAGCTCCAAAGTATCAAGATGTAAAATTTCCCATGGTTTTTTTCCGCTTAAGTTGAGCGCCTCCGGTAACATGATACTATTGATTAACATCCTTCGACTCATATATGGAAAGTCGAACTCTTTTCCATTATGGGCGCACATCCTGGTAGCAGGGCCTAATTTTTCTAATAGTTGTTTAAATTCTGTGAGGAGTTGAGCTTCATTTTCGGAGGTGAAATATTTAGTTCTAAGCCCAAGTGCTCCTGAGTCACTTTCTGTAAACATTCCCACCGCAATAGAGACGATTTTCCCAAATTCGGCATAAATTCCGGCTCTTGTATTAAATAATTCTTCGTCTGTTTGATCTTCATCTCGTCTAAAAAACCCAGCTTTCCGTGCCCACTGGGCTTTCATTCGATCATCGAGTAGATTGTAATTTTCAACAATGGCTACGGTTTCAATATCAAGAAAAAGAATATCTTTTAATTCCGCATTCATACATGCAAGTTACGCTAATCCTCGCTATCAAACCGTATTTGTGTATTCTGAAATTATTATACTTTACTTTGTACTCAATAGGAATAACTCGGCTCCATGATTTCCTTTAAACATAAAGTATTCTTTGAGGTAGCACAGCAGCTTAGTTTTACCAAGGCCAGCCAGACCTTGTTCATTAGCCAGCCGGCCATTAGCAAACATATTCGCTTACTGGAAGAAGCGTATAAAACCAGCCTCTTTGAGAGAAAGGGAAATTCCATCACACTGACGGAACAAGGTTCCATTCTATACGAATTTCTTCTCCGTGGTCAGGAGTTGGAGCGACAATTGGAACTCGAGCTTAATACATTCCGCGATCCATCCCAAATCAAGGGGGACCTTAAGCTAGGTGCAAGCACTACGGTGGCCTTGTATATTGTGCCTCCTGTTTTATCAGGTTTTAGGAAAAAATATCCTGACGTAAAAATTAGTTTGTTCAACAGAAATAGTGAAAGTGTTTTGACTGCGCTTAAAGATCGGGAGATCGACCTGGGAATAGTAGAAGGGAGGAATAAAATCGGTCAGGTGAAAAGTGAGCACTTTCTCACCGATGAGGTGGTGCCTGTTTGTGCAGCGCGGAGCGCACTTACCAAAAATCCAAGAATAGATATTAAAGATCTGTCTACTATTCAGGTAGCTCTTCGTGAAAGAGGATCAGGCACATTGGCAGCGGTTAAACATTCATTGAGTGCAAAGGGAATTAAAATGACTGATCTGAATATTAGTATCCGTCTGGGAGGAACAGAAGCGCTTAAAAATTTTCTTCTGGCAGATGATAGCCTCGGATTTTTGCCTGCAAGAGCGGTGGCCAAAGAGTTGGCTTCAGGGGAGCTTGTTAGATTATACATTGATGACCTCACCATTACCCGTCAATTTTATTTCGTGCAGCGACATGGTGATGAGAACCGTGGCTTGAATGCTTCCTTTATCAAATTTGCCAAAAATCAGTATAACATTAAGTTATAACTGATAAACAATCTGTATTGGTTTCGGAATATCGTCTCCACTAAGTTAGAGGCTTATTAGAAATCAAAAGAGATGGTGGTAAAAGAAAAAAAGTCACATATTTCATTTTTACAATGTTCTGGGTGTAACAAAACGTACTCGGTGCATGAGCTACAAACATTCGCAGATTGCGAGCATTGCGGTAAGAGTCCTTTAATTGCTCACTACGAACTGCTGGATGGTTTCCGCAAAGATGAAATCGATCTTCAGGAGCGATCCATGTGGAGGTACAAGGGCATGTTGCCTGTGTTGGACGAAGAGAATATTGTAAGCTTAGGTGAGGGCTGGACTCCCATGCTTTTGGCCAATCGACTGGCAGCCAAGTATGACTTGAAAGAATTGTTGATTAAGGATGAGTCAGCTAATCCTACGGGCTCTTTCAAAGCTCGTGGTCTTAGCATGGCCGTTTCCAAAGCCAAAGAGCTGGGGGTGGATTGCTGCATCGTGCCAACTGCTGGGAATGCAGGTGGTGCTTTGAGTGCCTATTGCGCTAAAGCAGGGATGAAGGCAATTGTGGTGATGCCCAGACATACGCCAGAAGCGTTTAAAAAGGAGTGCCAATTTTTTGGTGCAGAATTGATTGAGGTGGATGGATTGATTAGCGACTGCGCAAAAAAAGTGGCCGAAATAAAATTAACAACGGACTGTTTTGACATTTCTACCATGAAAGAACCCTACCGCTTGGAGGGAAAGAAAACCATGGGTTATGAAATTGCAGAACAGCTTAATTGGAAATTACCTGATGTAATTCTTTATCCGACTGGAGGCGGTACTGGTTTGATTGGAATGTGGAAGGCATTTCATGAGATGAAAGAATTGGGTTGGATAACAGGTTCTTTTCCTCGAATGATTGCAGTTCAATCAGCGAATTGCAATCCGATTGTTCAGGTATTAGAAGGTAAATTGGATACTGTAAAAAATTATAAGGGCAGCGCAACATTTGCTAATGGTTTGGCAGTGCCCACTCCTTTTGCAGAAAAGATGATTCTGAATGTACTCCACGAATCTGGTGGAACAGCACTTTCTATCTCAGACGATGAGATTAAGAGTGCAATGAAAGAAATCGCTTCCTTGGAAGGCTTACTGGTTTGTCCGGAAGGTGCGGCACTGCTTCCTGCAATGAAAATTTTATTAGATAAAGGAGAGATAGATCGTAATGAAACGATCTTAATGCTCAATACCGGATCGGCCTACAAATACTTATGAGTGCAGTACTCCCTCCTTGTCTAGTTCTTTAATGAAGATCATATTCTCTTCTTTGATCGCATCGGGGACGAAAAGAAAACGCTTGTCATAAATAGCGCTACCAACATAGTAGCTTACCCAGTATTCATTGTTCAAATGAAAAACGGATGGGTCAATAGGCTCCACTAGGGCTGAATTATTCCCAGGAATAGTTTCCAGGAAATGACGTAAGACAGAAGTCTTTTGCTTTTCGCCTTCTGCCTCTCCATATCCTTTACTTGATACCAATGTGTTTTCTATTGGAAATTGATTTTTGTTAATCAGATAAACCTTCCATGGACTTTCTTCTTCTTCCTCTTTTACGATAGCTAGTGTTACATTCTTTACCTCTGGAAACTCAATATCATTAATCATGGTTCTCGCTAAAGTTCTTCGAAATTATTTCTTCTGCTAATTTGCCTTGTGGTGTAAAATCTATTTCATTGAGTGAGCGACCTCCATGTGGATACCATTTCCAGAAGTACGCACCCGCTAGCCACTCTTTTTTCCATACTGACTTAAAAAAGGCATCGTAGCATTTGGCTTGTGTCTCATTGGAGGGTGTTGCTTCTCTATTCTCTTGTGGCCATTTCCATGGTTCAATCGCAGCATCTTCTGTACTTTTATAACCGATCTCAGTAAAGATCACTGGCTTGTCGAATTTTTTATAAACCTTCTCAACGGATTGTGAATGAGTAGACCAGTTATTGGCCAATTCTTCTACAGTTGGGTTGTTTGTTTTTGATAGCGGAAAGTAAGCTTGTATGCCTATAAAGTCCAGGGCATCCCAAAATTTTACCTGTTCATATTCTTCATTAAAGTTAGCAGCATAAGTGAGCTTACCTGAATACACTTTTCGAATTTCTTCTATTAGTTTTCTCCACTCGGTTTCACGCGAGGATGCTATGGACAATTCAGTGCCGATGCAAAATATCTCTATTCTATTCTTCTCAGCAAGCCGTGCGTAGTGAAGAATAAATTCCTGATAGTTAGAGAACCATTCACTCCAACTTTTTTCATTACTCATTTTTATTTCACCTGGCCAACTACCTCTTACCCAAAGATGGGGCTTAAGTAAAGTTTTAATATTTGACTTTCTTGCCAATTGTGTTGTTTCTGCAATGCCTTCATCTGACTCCCCCCACCAGGAATGTTCCCTGTTTGTGTTCATTCTAATGGACGGATCATCAGGGCTACTTTGCCATGCAAAGGGAGTTTGTGATATCCAGTTAACGTTGTTACGTCCAAGCGGCTCGAACTCTTTCTCCGTGACAACCTGTCGCCCGCCTACCCAACAGACACCACGTTGCTTTGGACTATAAGAATGACCCTCATCTTGTAAAGGAATTACAAATCTGGCGAGTAATCCAAAAAGCAGGATGGAGCCAATGAATAGGACCAATTTTATTTTCACTGATTCAATTTACGATCTCCATTTCAAAAAGTGACACAATATGCTTGAGAAGCGTATTTTTTACCTCATTTAAATTCTGAGGTGTTCCTAATTCTGCCGCCATGGAAGTAACAGATTTGTCATCAATTCCGCAGGGTACAATATGGTTGAAGTAATTCAAATCTGTGTTGACGTTGAATGCCAAACCGTGCAAAGTCACCCATCGGCTGGTTTTCACACCTAATGCGCATATTTTTCTGCTTTTTTCAGCATCTTCAGGATCAAGCCATGCTCCAGTGAGGCCTTTGATTCTACCCGCTGCAATTCCATATTCTTTTAGTGTACGGATAACGGCTTCTTCTAGCAATCGCATGTATTTGTGAATATCAGTAAAGAAATTTTCCATATCGATAACCGGATATACTACGATTTGTCCCGGCCCGTGGTAAGTGATATCTCCGCCTCTATTGATATGAAAGTAAGTCGCGTTGATGTCACCGAGTTTTTCTTTGGGGATTAAAAGATTTTTTTCGTCACCACTTTTACCAAGTGTGTAGACGTGGGGATGTTCACAGAAAATCAGATAATTGGAAGTGACGGATTGTTCTGTAACAGGAAGATCCCTGTTCTTCTTTTTAACTTCCAGAATTTGATCGAAGAATTTAGTCTGATAATCCCAGGCTTCAGCATATTCCTTTAAGCCTAAATCGATAAACTGTGTCTTTCGATTGATTTTGGGATTCACTTTATTTTTTCTAGCTCACCTTTCAGGTACATAATCACTTCTACCGGATTGGGATCTACTTTGTTCTCAATGGCAAGGTAATATGAAATCCAGTCGGTAAGGTGAATGAGGTGGTAGTATTGCTCTAGTAAAGAAGCTCCTTCTCCAACAATGTCGATGATGGGATTGGATTTTTTCTCAAAGATATCTCTGCAAAGCTCCATTCTCTTTTCTACTCTTACATGATCGTGATCAGTATAGAGATAAATCACCTGACTTTGCGCTAACACGCTGGCAGGATGTTCCCAACCTACAATTTCATTGTGGTTCATTTCAGGGAATGTATTCACATGCGCCATGTGCTTTGAGTTTTCATTCAATTGATTTTGAAACCTCACCGCCATGGCTTCAATTCTTCCATCGCAATAGATGATAGGTAATTTACCATTGATCTTTTTAGCGATCAGTTCTGCTTGTGCCTGAATGGCTTTTTCACCGCGATCAAGATATTCTACAGCATTTTGAGTCTCTTTAATAAAAGCCGCACCAATTAAGTTGGTGTGATAAAGTGCATAAAGCAACGATATCATTGAATAACCTAGCATGGCACGAGGGCTACTAGAGCCGGCTGGCATCTGGATATAATGCAGGTTGTATTCTTTGGCAATCTCCAGCATTTTACCACCAGAAGTAATACATATAATATGTGCCCTTTTTAAGAGCGCTTTTTCAATGGCTGAAAGCGTTTCTTCTGTGTTGCCGCTATAGGAGCAGGCGATGAAGAGGGTGTGAGGCCCTACGTACTGAGGGATATTATACCCCTTGTTAACGGACATGGGAATAGGTACTCGCCCAAAAGTCAGGGATTCAACGAGATTGGCGCCAATGCCTGATCCGCCCATACCTGTAATAAGAATATTCCGAATATCGCTCCCTGGTCTAACTAAATCTACTGCTTCTCCAATTCTAAGGGCATCGGTAAGCTGACGGGTAAAGCCTTCAATCAATTTTTTCATTTCTCTTCCTAACTTGGAGTGTAAATGTAGGAGCATGACAGATAAAATCAAAAGAGGATTTGAGGGTGAAGACCTGGCAATTACCTTTTTGAAAGAGAAAGGGTATCGTTTGCTTGAAAGAAACTACAGGTATAAGCGTTCTGAAATTGATCTTATTGTGGAAAAGGATAACTGGCTAGTTTTTGTTGAGGTGAAAACCAGGAGTTCAACCTCGTTTGGATATCCGGAGGAGTTTGTAGATGAAAAAAAGGCCGCAAAGATTATGGAAGGGGCTGATCAATACATTCATGAAAATAATTGGAAGGCTAACGTGCGTTATGATATTGTTTCCATTGTTTTAAAAAAAGGTGACCCCGAAATTGTTCATTTCGAAGATGCCTTTTACTGACCTTTTCGATTCGAGTATACTTCTTTACCCTTGTCATTCCATTCACTACGCACAAAGGGGGTCAGTTCGCGATCGAAAGGGTCTTGAGGGAAGATGATTATTTTTTTTCTTCTTCCTGAAGGATAATTTTCAATCCACTCACCTACTTTATTGTCCCAATGATATTCTCCTGTTACTGCAATGGTACCATTTTCATGAAACTGATAATAGTATCCTTCTCTTTCACCAAATTCTACGGGAATGATTTCTTTTATTTTTGTCCGCTCTACAGGGTCATAGTAAACAATTAAAGATTCTTTTGGCCAGCCTTTATAATACTTCTCTTTGTCTACTAATAAACTTTGCCGATCGTATTGCATCCAGCGGCCATGTTTGGTGCCTTTGTAATAAATACCTTCTTCCAAGAGAATGTCGCCTTGCATTTTTCTATAAGGTCCATGCAAAAGTACTCCTTTGCTGGGGTCAAAATTGTTAGACTTTCTAATCTCTCTTCGTGTAAAATCATACCAGTAGATATCACGCACAAAGCGATTGGGTTTATCAGGTTTCTTGAGATAGTAGAATAATTCGATAGTGACTCGGTCACCATATCCTTTGCGTGTAAAACCCTTTTTGGTTTTTATGCCATAGAAAACTTTTTTCTTGGGTTTTTTCTTTTTGGTAACGATGGGTTCATCAATTTCCTCATCCAATTCCAGCAGTTTAAAAGGTTTGTCGGTATCAAAAGTGAACTGGCCTTCTACAATACGTGCCTCCTGCCCAGGCTGTGCGAACAGCAGGACTGGAAGAAAGACAGCAGATGTAAAAAACCATGATTTCATTACGAAATGGACGATTTAGGATGATATAACGAAGTTAGTGAAAAAATATTTCTTTAAAGTTTTGTGATTGCATAACCTACAACTACATTTGATCATTGATATATCAATTATATGAAAGACGAGAAACTGGAGGGAATACTTTATTACCTACTTGAAAAGGTTAACAAGGTGAGTAGACGGTATTCCCAGAAAGTTTTTGATGAGCAAGGTTGGGACATTACTAAAGACCAATGGTTGGTTTTGAAGAAGATTGCTGATAATCATCGCATCAGTCAGGTGGAACTGGCCAGGGCCTTGTTTAAGGACACTGCTGCGATTACCCGAATAATCAATTTGATGGTGGATAAAAAACTTGTTAAAAGAGAATTTAGGCCGGATGATAAGCGCCAGGTAGAATTGCTGCTGACCAATAAAGGGCAAAAAATGTTTGACGTCATGCTACCCACGGTAGTGGAGATTAGAAAGAAGGGTGTGGAAGGATTGAGCACCATAGAGACGGAGCAGTTGAAGTCATTGCTAAGTAGAATGATACAGAATCTCGAATAAAAAAATTTATTATAATAATTGATATATCAATTAAATAGAAGGCAGCTACTAATATTTTGCTCCGTTTCTATGATGAGAATTTCAACTCAAATAAAACTATAACCATGAAAAATTTATTTATTCTACTAACACTATCAATTATGACATTAAATGTAGCACAAGCACAATCAGAGGAGGAAGTGGTAAAAAATGTAATCATCGAATTTGTTGATGCTGCCGATCGGCAAGACGCAGATGAGGTGGCTTCAATTCTTCATGACGATTTTCGAGTTGTGATGAATCAATTATTTGGCAGCACTGAGGTAAATTTTATGAACAAAGCAGTATATGTTCAATTAATCCGCGACAAAAAGATGGGCGGTGACAAACGGACTATTGATTTTATGTCTGTTGATGTGGTCAACAAAAATGCCTCGGTTAAGGTATTGCTAAAAGGGAAAACAATGATTTTTGAATCTCTTCTTCATTTGATCAAGATAGCTGACGGTAGATGGCGATTGATCAACGATTTGCCTTTTGCTACCAAAATATAAATTATAAAAAAGGTCTGTCGTTATCAGACAGACCTTTTTACTGTATTTAATTTTATTTACGAAACGAGTTCAACACTTCTTTTGATGAAGCTTGTGAGATCAGCGCCAGTCAGCATATTCTGCGATAATAGTGCAAGGTCATAAGCCTGCTTGGCCAATTTTATTTTTTGCTCTTCTGTTTCTGCTTTCAATACTTTCTGAATCACATTGTGATTGGCATTGACTGCTACATTGTAGCTATCAGGCATGCCGCCCATAAATGGCATTCCACCACCCCCTGTCTTGGCCATGTCTTTCATTCTTCTCATCCACTCACTCATGGTAACCGTTACAGGCAGATCGGCAGGAGACATCGATTCAACGGCAAGCGTCATGCTTTCATTTTTAATAGCCTTTTCGAAGATGCTCTTGATTTGCTCCTCTTCTTCCTTGCTCAAAACACTTTCAATTTTTTCGTCTTTTGCAATTAGCTTATCGATGGTATCACTATCCACTCTTTTAAGTTGCGTATTTTCTAGCTTCTGCTCCAGATTGCTAATGTAGTGGCTGTCTAAAACGCCATCCATAAGCAATACATCGTATGATTTATCCTTCGCCATTTGAATGTAGGTGTCTTGCTTACCCGCATCAGAAGTATAGAGATAAACCGTTTGCTTGTCCTTATCAGTTTGGTTGGCCTTTACTTTTTCCTTGTATTCATCAAAAGTAAAGTAGGCCCCGTCTACATTTTTCAACAATGAAAAGTCTTTTGCTTTTTCGTAAAACTTCTCATCGCTGATCATTCCGTATTTCACGAATATGTTGATGTCATCCCATTTCTTTTCAAATGCTGTGCGATCCTTCTTAAACATGTCGCTCAATTTGTCAGCTACCTTCTTGGTAATGTGCTGGCTGATTTTTTTAACACTGGAGTCAGACTGCAGGTAACTTCTGGAAACGTTTAATGGAATATCCGGAGAATCCAACACACCATGCAGTAACATCAGAAAATCAGGAACCACATCTTTCACTTCATCAGTGATAAAGACCTGGCGTGAGTAGAGTTGAATTTTGTTTTTCTGAAGTTCGAAATCGTTTTTCACCTTAGGGAAGTAGAGCACACCTGTAAGGTTAAATGGATAGTCAACATTCAGGTGAATCCAGAAAAGCGGATCCTCGGAAAAAGGATATAACTCCTTATAGAAGCTAAGATAATCCTCATCCTTTAAATCTTTGGGCGCCTTAGCCCACAAGGGCTCAGGATTATTGATGATACGATCAACCTTTACTGATTTTGTTTTTGGTTTACCATCTTTGTCTTCTCCGTCCGGAACGCTTTCTTCTTTGGTTCCGAATTTTATTTCAACAGGTAAAAACTTACAGTACTTTTCAAGGATACCTTTCAATCTGAACTCATCCAAAAACTCTTCTGAGTCTTTATTAACGTGCAGGATTATATCGGTTCCTCTTTCTTTTTTCTTTGCGGGTTCCAAGGAGAATTCTGTCGATCCATCACAGGTCCACTTGGCGGCCTCATCCTCTCCCACTGCATGAGATCTCGAAATGATTTCCACATTGTCCGCTACCATAAAGGAAGAGTAGAATCCAAGACCAAATTTTCCGATGATGTCTTTAGCGTCTCCTTTGTCTTTGAATTTTTCTACAAATTCGGTGGCACCTGAAAAGGCGATTTGATTGATGTATTTTTTTATTTCTTCTCCCGTCATTCCAATACCGTGGTCACTTACGGTAATGGTCTTTTTCTTTTTATCGAAGCTAACTTCAATGCGCGTTTCGCCAAGTTCATCCTTGAACTCACCCATGGCGGCCAGCTTTTTGATTTTTTGCGTGGCATCTACCGCATTACTTACCAGTTCCCTCAGAAATATTTCATGGTCTGAATAGAGAAACTTCTTAATGATGGGAAAGATATTTTCGGTATGGATGGAGATAGAACCTTTTTCAGCAACAGTTGCCATATTCGTTGATTTGGTTTGATTAATATTTTACAAAAGCAAGCCTTTCAAAAGCCGTTCCATCACGGAAAAGGTGACAGGATGGCAGGCAAAAGCATTTTTGCAAATAATTCGGGCCGTTTTCACATGGCTAAGGAATGAATGCAGCAGGGACACCTCACATTCGAGGCACAAAAAAACCGCAGCACTTTAGTACTGCGGTTTAAATTTTATATTAATGTTTTAGGCTTCTTCTGTAGCCGCTGGAGTAGCCGGTTGCCCATGTACTCCAGTATCAATCTCTTCACCTTCTTTGGTGAGAAATTTGAATTCGGTGATGGCCATTGAAGAGTCTCTCACTAATGTTAGCCACTTATTATATTTAAAAAACAGCTTAACTCGCTTGGAGATAATTCCAGTGGTATAGTAAGCGTATAAAAATGGATGAAGTGCTAATGCAATACCACTTTCGTTTTGCTTTACGAATAAATGATCAAGGTGTTGTTCAATCTGGTCGGTGATCAATATACTGGCAGTGATGCTACCGGTGCCATTACAAGTGGGGCAAACTTCTTTGGTGGCAATATCCATCTGAGGGCGGACACGCTCACGGGTAATTTGCATTAATCCAAACTTGGATAGCGGAAGAACCGTATGTTTGGCGCGATCAGCTCCAGCCATTTCGTCCTTCATGGTTTTATGAATGAGGCGCTTGTTCTCAGCACTTCTCATATCAATAAAGTCAACCACGATGATTCCTCCCATATCGCGCAGGCGCAACTGACGGGCCACTTCCTTGGCGGCTTCAAGATTGACAGACAAAGCTGTTGTTTCCTGATTTTCCTCGCGGTTGGATTTGTTACCACTGTTAACATCTACCACATGGAGCGCTTCTGTGTGCTCTATGATCAGATAACCTCCACCTCTCAGGCTTACGGTTTGTCCGAAAGCAGATTTGATCTGCTTCTCAACGTTATAGTGTTCAAATATTTTCGCCTTGCCATTATAGAACTTGACAATTTTTTCTTTGTCGGGGGCAATGGTTCTGATGTAGTCCCTTGTCTCCTCAAAAATTTTCTTGTCGTCAACGTGGATATTATCAAACGATTCGTTGAGCACATCACGTAGAATGGACGATGTTTTACTTATCTCCCCAATGATTTTATCACGAGGATTGGCAGTAACCATTCGCTTTATTCCTTCATCCCAGGTTTTGGTGAGGTTGCGTAAGTCTTTGTCCAACTCAGCCACTTCCTTGCCTTCGGCAACGGTGCGGATGATGACCCCGAAATTTTCAGGTTTGATCGATTGTATGAGGCGCAGTAGGCGCTTGCGCTCATCGCTGCTGGTGATCTTTTTAGAAACACTTACGGTGTTGCTAAAAGGAACCAGAACCAGGTAGCGGCCTGGAATTGATAACTCGCACGAAAGTCGCGGCCCTTTGGTGGATATGGGTTCTTTTACCACCTGCACTGGAATAACCTGACCTTTGGAAAGCTGCTGGGATACTTTCCCATGCTTGTCAATGTCTTTTTCTAGTTGGAGCTTATCCAACCGGCCTCCAGTAATCTTCTTTGTACGGACTAGTTTGGTGAATTTTTGTAGTGAACCATATTGTGCACCAAGATCCAAGTAATGAAGGAATGCGTCCTTTTCATACCCAATATCAATAAATGCAGCGTTAAGTCCCTGAACCACCTTTTTCACGGTGCCCAGATAAATATCACCTACTAAAAACTTGCTTCCTGCTTCTTCGTGATGAAACTCTGCAAGATTCTTATCCTTGAGAAGTGCTATGCGACATCCGTTCTGAGTTGCGCTAATAATTAGTTCGTTACTCAAAACTTTAAATTGGATGTGTTAAAAAATTACATCGAATAGGAGATGTATTTACTACTACTTCTTGTTCTTATGTCTGTTCTTTCTCAAACGCTTTTTGCGTTTATGAGTAGCCATTTTATGTTTTTTTCTTTTTTTACCGCTTGGCATACAATTTTTTTTTTGCCCCGACATGTCGGGGCGGTTTAACATTATTTTAAATCCTTCAGATAAGAATCGGCCGCAGCTTGTACTGCAGGATCATTATCTAATTTTTTTACAAGTTCAAACTGTTCTTTGGCCTTGTCCTTTTTGTTGGTATTTAAGTAAGCTACTCCCAACAATAACTGACCTTGAACGTGATTTGGGTAAACAGAGACCAAATCGGTTAATCGCTCTACTGCGCGATCATATTGGCCAGACTGAATGGCCAGCATTCCCATATTAAACATCGCCTGCTCGTTGGTCGGGTCTTTTTCTAAAACCTCCCTTAGCATCATAATACCCTGCATAGGATTTTGTGAACTAAGGTAAGTCATCGCGATTTTGGTCTTAACCTCCAGATTCTCCGGATCTGCTTCCAGAACCTGTCCAAGCAAACTTCTGGTCTTTTCAGCCATTTCGTTTTGTTTTTTAGGATCCAGAGCAAATGTATAGGCGTCATAATAGCTATTTCCAGCTTTTATGCGGCTTTCCTTGCTTTTAAAGAACGATGCGGCTTTCTCAGCAAACCACGCTGCGCTGTCAAATTGGCCAGCTTCCGAGTACATGCTCGCCAAAGAGTCGGCAAAGATAGCACTTTTTTCATTTCCTGATGCTTCTAAGTATTGGGCATTCAAGGAATTAATGGATTCTCTTAAAGCAGCAGGTGTAGTGGTATGTGGGTCATCACCAACCTCCTGGCCCTCTTCTGCCTCCATTTGCCCCTCATTTTCTACTACTGCTTTGGGCAATAAAAACAACAACCATACAATGGCTGCACTGACTACTATTAGAATGATCCGAGTTTTTAGCATTTCGTCATTAGTAATTGATCATTGTCATTGGCTGTATTAGCGACTAATGACTAACAACAGATTTATTTTTCGGCAAGTTGCTTCACCTTTTCGCTGTTCTTGATTTTGTTCACAAAAATCTTTGCAGGTTTAAAGCTAGGGATGTAGTGCTCATCTATGATAATTGCTGTGTTGCGGGAGATGTTACGCGCAATCTTCTTTTTTCTCTTTTTGTTCACAAAACTTCCAAAGCCACGGATATAAATGTTCTCACCGGAAGCCATTGAAGATTTAACAATGTTAAAAAAGGCCTCTACGGAATGAGATACATCGGCTTTGTCTATTCCGGTTTTTTCAGCGATTTGTGCGATAACGTCTGCTTTGGTCACGTGGGTAACGTTTAAGATTCTGTAAATTCAAGGACGGCAAATTTAATCCAGAAACATCAATCCCAAAATGAAATCTTTGATAATCACGAAGATGTGAATTAAAACCCCGGTATTTTTAGAAACATTCTGGTATTAAAAGTGGTTTTAAGACCTTCGCGGGGCGAATAGTTTAATGGATGGGCAAAGGAGATTTTTCTAAAAAAATAGTTGACTGGTATCTGGTCAATCCTCGGGACTTGCCCTGGCGCAAAACAAAAGACCCCTATCGCATCTGGTTGTCTGAAGTTATTCTGCAGCAAACACGTGTAGCTCAAGGACTACCTTATTACATGGAGTTTGTTAGGAACTTTCCTAACGTGAAGGCGTTGGCGGCTGCTAGTGAAGACAACGTAATGCGCACGTGGCAAGGGCTTGGCTACTATAGCAGGGCACGCAATTTACATGCTTGTGCCAAAGTGATCACCAGTAAGTACAATGGTAAGTTCCCCAAAACTCAAACAGAACTATTGGCCCTTCCGGGAATTGGTGAATACACTGCCGCAGCTATTGCCTCCATCGCATTTGGTCAACCTGAAGCAGTGGTAGATGGTAATGTTTTTAGAGTATTATCTCGGGTATTTGGAATCGAGGATGATATTTCAACCTCAGCGGGGAAGAAAGCTTTCACGATAAAAGCAAAAGAGCTTTTGGATATTGATCAACCGGGCATCTTTAATCAGGCAGTGATGGAATTTGGAGCACTTCACTGCACTCCCAAATCTCCAAATTGTACGGACTGTATATTTTCAGCTGGTTGCTTTGCTAAAAAAAGGCAAATGCAAAATTTACTACCCGTAAAAAGCAAAAAGGTAAAAGTTCGTACCCGATATTTTACCTATTTCATCATCACCAAAGGAAATAAGCTTGCCATGAAAAAAAGAAATGGTAAAGACATATGGGCGGGCTTGTATGATTTTTATTTGATAGAAGGTAAAAGGACACAACGCGTGGAAAAAATGATGAAGGAGGATAAGGCACTTATCCAGATGGAGCCTTTTATAAATATTGAGTTTAAAAGTGAAAGCTTTAAACACATATTAACCCATCAGCATATAATAGCACGTTTTGTGATGTTGTCAATGTCTCCTGGTTTTCCGGCCAAAAAACTCCATGATGCTTTAGGTGTTAAATTATTTACCGCACAGGAGATAGCTATTTTACCAAAACCGGTATTGGTTTCGCATTTTTTGACAAAAAAGGGGATATTAGAGTAGCCGAAGAAATTTGGTACTTTTGCAATCCGGCAATGCTCAGCAAAATGAGTTTTGAAGCGCTGCGCGGGCTATTGAAGAGAATAATTCATCAAAAAATATGTCAGGAGTAAATAAAGTGATTTTGGTAGGGCGCCTCGGAAAAGATCCGGAAGTGCGTCATCTTGAAAATGGAGCTTCCGTTGCCAATTTTAGTATGGCTACGTCAGAAACCTACAAAGACAAAACAACAGGAGAGCGAAAGGAGATTACGGAGTGGCATAACATTGTATTGTGGAGAGGGCTGGCTGATGTTGCCTCCAAGTACCTTCACAAAGGAGATATGGTGTATATTGAAGGGAAGCTGCGCACACGATCATGGGAAAAAGATAATGTTACCCGATATACTACAGAGATAGTTGGTGATAATATGACTATGCTGAGCGCTAAGTCATCAGGAGGCGGCTCTTCTGATTATTCACCCTCTTCTGCTACTAGTGCTCCGGGTGGAAATACTGATTACAAGCCATCTGATTCTTCAGATGATTTGCCGTTTTGATGTTGCACCTATTTCCTGATTTTGGAAACACCCACTTCTTTAGACGAACCTCCTAGTAGCACGCTACTGGCAGATTTATTGTCGGGAACACCCGATCCTTTTTTGCTATCGGGTTTTATAGCTATTATCATTTTGCTTTTTCTTTCGGCAATGGTGTCCGCCTCTGAGGTAGCATTCTTTTCATTAAAGGCAGATGATTTAGATCGTTGCAAAGAATCAGAAGATCAGCGCGATAAAAATATTGTTTATCTACTGAAGAACCCTCGGCTTCTGCTGGCTACGATTTTGATCATGAACAACTTCGTGAATGTAGCTATTGTTACATTATCTACTTTCTTGATGTGGGAGCTGGCAGCCACGCGCAACCCTACGGAAATAATCGTGGGAGTAGTAACATTCAGTGTAACATTTGCCATTACCTTTTTTGGGGAAATTATTCCCAAAGTATACGCGGCTCAGCGCAATTTGCTCTATTCACGATTGATGAGTCCGATTTGGAAGGTACTCGAGCGCGTTTGTATTCCTGTGTCCTGGCTGTTGTTAAAAATGGGAAATGTGGTAGAGCGAAGATTTGAAAAGAAAGGATACAGCACTACGGTGGAAGAGTTGAATCAAGCTCTGGAGATTACCACCGAAAACGATGAGACGACAGCGGAGGAAAAAGACATCTTAAAGGGGATTGTGAACTTCGGTACACTTACCGTTAAGCAAGTCATGCAATCGCGAGTGGATGTTTCCGCTGTGGAGTATGAGCTCAATTTTGCGGAGCTAATGGAACTGATTAATTCTTCGGGATTTTCGAGGGTGCCGGTTTACAAGGAAACCATAGACAAAATCGAAGGGGTACTTTACATCAAAGACCTTCTTCCCTTTTTGGATGAGGACGAAAAATTCAAATGGCAGAAACTGATCCGACCGGGGCTTTTTGTGCCAGAGACAAAAAAGCTAGATTCTTTGTTGAAGGATTTTCAAAATAAGCGCGTACACATGGCCGTTGTAGTGGATGAGTATGGAGGTACATCCGGACTCATCACACTGGAGGATTTGATTGAAGAAATCATTGGTGATATTAATGATGAGTTTGATGAGGAGGATGCATCATTTGTGAAAATTGATGAAAACACTTTTGTGTTTGAAGGAAAAACCTCTCTTCATGATTTTTGCAAAACCATTGAGGTGGAGTCAAATATATTTGATCCGGTGAAAGGGGAAAGTGAATCATTAGGAGGATTGATTTTAGAAATCAACTCTGCTATGCCCAAGGTGGCAGATCAAATTACATTCGATCGGTTTGTATTTACTATCGTATCGGTGGATAAAAGGCGTATTAAAAGAGTAAGAGTATTGATCAACCAACAACCATCACCCAAGCCATGATCCGATTATTGTTGTTGCTAATAGTTTTTGGGTTGACTTTAAGTGCTTGTCAAACAGAATATTCACCTAAACCAAAAGGCTACAACCGTTTGATTCTGCCGCCTGCTGCCTATCAGGCCACGGCCGATAGTCTGCCTTATTACTTTAAGTATTCTACACATGCTGAACTCAAAAAGGATACTTCATGGGTAAGAGAAAAGCATTGGGTGGAAATATCTTATCCGGAATTAAAAGCAACTATTCATGTTACCTATAAACAATTGCAAAACAGCGAGGAGTTGTTGAAAGAGTATTTGAATGATGCCTATGTACTCACTGCAAAGCACCAGATAAAAGCCTATGCAATTGATGAAAGTATTACCAAAACGGAAAGTGGAAAAGTGGCTGTTATCGCTGAAATAGATGGGGAGGTGCCTAGTCAGTTTCAGTTTACAATGACGGATTCATCACGGAATTTTTTGCGAGCCGCTTTGTATTTCAATGTTAAAGTTCAAAATGATTCCCTTCGCCCGGCCATCGAATATGTGAAGAAAGATATGATGGAGATGATCAATACGCTCAACTGGAAGGATAATTAAGGATTATACTTTAAGGCACTCGCTCTTTTTACTACTCCTACTTTGCGAACCCCTTAGGGCTCTTTGCGTGGAATCATTTCACGGAGAGGCTGCGAAAGAAGACGCTAAGTTTGCAAAGCTCCATGGTAAAATTCAATAGTTCAAACTTTCTTTGTGTCACCGCGCCTTTGCGGTAAATTTGACTCTTGGCTGCATTTTTTGACACTTCCATTGAATTCTTAAAAGGCGTTGGTCCCCAACGTGCAGTGCTCTTACAAAAGGAGTTGAAAATTTTCACCTATGGCGATTTAATACAACAGTATCCGTTTCGGTACGAAGACAGAACTCAATTTTACACTATTAAGGAGGTAAACGAGACCATGCCACATGTCCAGATCAAGGGAAAGATCCTTCGGTTTGAGATGATAGGTGGTGGAAGAAAGAAAAGATTGGTTGCCTATTTTGAAGACCCCACAGGAGAGTTGGAGTTGGTGTGGTTTCAAGGAATTAATTGGGTGCTGAGCAAGATTAAACCAGGAATCGAGTATATCATATTTGGAAAACCCAATCGGTATGGAAGAACGATATCCATTGCACATCCGGAAGTAGAACCCGTTACCATCAACAAAGAGAAAAAGGGATTTTTGCAGCCTGTGTATCCACTCACCGAAAGGCTTAGATCGAAATACGTTGACAATAAGTTTTTGGTGAAGTTGCAAAAGGAGTTGTTGACTATGGCTATTAACCATATCAGAGAGACCCTACCAGAGGATTTGCTCAAAAAACAGCGACTCATTTCAAAAAAGGAAGCACTGGTCAACATTCATTTTCCTCAGTCGCATCAGTTATTGTCTGCCGCACAGCAACGTTTAAAATTTGAGGAATTGTTCTATATCCAGTTGAGGCTCATCAAAATGAAACTGGTGAGGCAGGAGAAGTTTAAGGGTATCGTTTTTAATGATGCTACCATCCTCACCCAATTTTATGAAGAGCATTTGCCATTCCCACTTACGGGTGCGCAAAAGAGGGTGATAAAGGAGATTTACGCAGACATGCGATCGGGTAAACAGATGAACCGACTGTTGCAAGGGGATGTGGGCAGTGGCAAAACCATTGTGGCTTTTATTTGTATGCTGCTGGTGATTGGTAGTGATGCACAGGTAGCATTGATGGCACCCACTGAGATACTGGCACAGCAGCATTATGCCAACTTGAAAAAATACGCAGACCTCATGGGTTTGTCTATCTCTTTGCTGACAGGATCCACAAAAAAGAAAGCAAGAACAGAGCTTCATTATCGATTAGAAACGGGAGAGTTAAAAATATTGATTGGCACCCATGCGCTTATTGAAGATGGTGTAAAGTTTAATCGGTTGGGGTTAGCGGTGATCGATGAGCAGCACCGCTTTGGTGTGGCGCAGCGATCCAAATTGTGGCAGAAAAATAAAAATGTATATCCGCATGTGCTGGTGATGACGGCCACCCCCATTCCCCGCACGTTGGCTATGACTTTGTATGGTGATTTGGAAATTTCCTCTATTGATGAATTACCAAAAGGAAGAAAGCCGATCAAAACGACTCATCAATACGATTCGCACCGGTTACAAATCAATGAATTCATGCGGCAGCAGATTGCTGCTGGTCGACAAATTTATATTGTGTATCCATTGATTGAGGAATCAGAAAAGCTGGATTTAAAACATTTGATGGATGGCTACGAAAGTGTATCGCGTGCGTTTCCGGAAGTTCCTATCAGTATTCTGCATGGCAAGATGAAGCCCGATGCCAAGGAATTTGAAATGGGTCGTTTTGCCAAAGGCGAAACGAAGATAATGGTGGCCACCACCGTGATAGAAGTAGGAGTAGACGTGCCCAATGCCTCTGTGATGATCATTGAAAGCGCGGAACGATTCGGCCTGTCCCAACTACACCAGTTGAGGGGAAGGGTAGGACGCGGTGCCGAACAGTCGTATTGTATTTTGGTTACTGATTATAAACTCAGCGCTGATTCTAAAATACGATTGAATACGATGGTGAAAACCAACAATGGGTTTGAAATTGCAGAGACCGACCTTAAACTTCGTGGTCCTGGAGACCTTATGGGGACACAGCAGAGTGGAGCGCTGGATTTATTGATAGCCGACTTGGGCAAAGACGGGCTTTTACTTCAGCAGGCCAGAGATGCAGCTATCCAATTGCTGGAATCAGACCCTAGTCTCGAAAAACCTGAAAACAAGCTCATCAGGACGCAAATAGCGTCTTTGCGGAAAACGGCTGTGAATTGGAGCAGGATTAGTTGATTTTCGATTAAATGACTTACCCAGTCTCGTTTTCAGGTATTTAGCATAGAGGTATTTCGATATAAATTTTGTAAGTTTATTAGCCCTAAACCTACTGTAACCCCATTGTCTATGAGGCGATTATTGATCTTGTGCGGTCTTGTACCATTTATTATTACCCCCGTTTTTTGCCAAAAGGTTCAAATTAATAAAGTAGAACTGGCAGGTGAGAAAATTGTAGTTCATTATGACCTTGATGATACAACCCCTGGTCATGAATATCTCCTCAACCTCTATTCCTCGGTGGATAACTATAATTCCCCTCTTGCCAAAGTTACAGGAGATATTGGTCCAGAAGTTAAGCCAGGAACCGGAAGAAAAGCGGAATGGGCAATTAGAGATGAGTATGGAGGTTATAAGGGCAAAATAGCCCTTGAAATAAGGGGAAAAGTGTATGTGCCCTTTGTCAAATTGACAAATTTCAATGTTCCTCAATCTTATAAAAGAGGTAAGAGCTACCCCCTACACTGGAAGCCAGGAGCGAATAATCCTATAAATGTAGAGCTTTATAGAGGTGATTTAAGGATAAATGGTGTTACCAATTTGCCCAACTCCGGAAGTTATACGCTTGATATCCCCTCTAAAGCAAAGACAGGGGGTGATTATAAACTGAAGATTTCTGACACGCGAAATAATGATGAGGTGATATGGTCTTCACCATTTAAAGTCAAAACTAAAGTGCCACTATTTCTTAAAATCTTACCTGTGGCAGCTATCGGTGGTGCAGCCGCTTTTGTTGGTGGCGGTGGCGGTGGAGAAGGACCGGGTACTAGTGCTGGTATTCTTGATCCCCCTTTACCCTCAACTACAAAAAACTAATTAACAATGTCTAATTGCTTCACATATGGTTAAGAAATACCTGATTCTACTTTTGCTTTGTATACCATCGATGCTTTTGGCACAGAATTATACAGCTCTAAATGGCCCTTACATTGGGACACCTTCGAAAATAGTAAATGCAGGCGGTAATTTGTTGGGCCTTGTTAATGGGCAGGGTATAATGAAAAGTACGGATGGTGGGTTAAACTGGACTGCATCAAGCAGTGGTATAACCAACCTTAATTTAGAGGATATCACAATAGACGCATTATCAGGTAAGTTGTATGCTTTAGGCTACCAACAACTATTCACCTCAATTGATAATGGAGCAACCTGGACACTAACTGCAAATTCTGGTTTTACACAAAGTAGATTTATTCGCAAAACAACCAGTTTTGTTTTTATTGTAGGTTCAAATGGTTTTATATATCGCTCATCAAATGATGGTGTGAGTTGGACCCAGGTAAATAGTTTTTCCGGTAGTCCTCGGGATTTTGAAGTTAATGCATCTGGCTATTTATACATCGCAACTTCAGGTAATGGGGTTTTTCGATCAACAAACAATGGATTAAATGTTGATCAGTTGGATGGAGGAGAGGGGCTTACTGATACTAGTATCTATTCACTTGTTATAAGTGGAGCAAATATTTATGCTACATCAGGATCTGGTCCGTTTAAGTCAACCAATAATGGAGACACATGGGTATCTGTAAAAAATAATGTCACGGATTGCTGCTTTGGCTATGAATCCTATATTGAAAGAGATCCATCTGGAAATATCTTTTTGTTTAATGGAGAATTAATTTGGAAGACAAATAATGGTGGCGGCAGTTGGACTTCATTTGCAAGTCCAACAAATGGTAATGGAGGAAACCTAAGAGGTCCATATTTTGAATCTTCATCAACTTTTTACGTAGGGATTGATAATAAACTTCAATATAAGACTTTGGATGGTGGAGCAAGTTGGATTCCATTATCCAACAATGGAATCATTACATCATATGGAACTGATATGATGATCACAGACAACGGAAGGCTGCTTTACACGGTTGGTTATCCAAACGGCTTTTATATTTCAATTGATGATGGCGCCACTTGGGATTTTTTGGTGAACGGATCGACAAATAGACAAATAGCCGGCTTTTACAAGTTTGGATCCACCATTTATGGACATGGTTCTGGTATTATCAAAACGGTTAACAACGGCTCCAATTGGACTGAACAAGAAGCAGGAAGCTATTACTTCAATAATCTCGCCTCGAATGACGGAGTAAACATGTTTTCAGTAGATTCTTATTATAATGGGACTGCTCAAGTGTGGCGAGTATTAAAATCAAATGACAGCGGAGTAAATTGGGTAGCGGTTGATGTTAGTGGTATGCCTTCTGCAAATTGTAGTTATCTGCCTGAGCAGGATGATATCATAGTTAGTAATGGGGGGAATATCTTTATAAGAATATACGACTATTGTACAACAGGCAAGCACTCCATTTATAAGATTGCACCAGGTACAGGTGTAGCTACTCAAGTGGGGTCATTACCCACATCGAATAATATTGAGGACATAGAATTTTTCAATGGAAAAATCTTTGTTTTTACCAACAACTCAAAATTAAATATTTCCAACGATGGAGGAGAGACATGGACAACTAAAACCACTACCTCATCATATGGAAGGCTTAAAGTAATTAACGATAATACTTTTTTTGTTCTGAACTCTAGTGTATTTGTAACGACTGACGGGGGGGATAACTGGGTGAATACCAATTCACCTGGAGCCACTAATAAATGGAACCGATTCGCAATGGTGTCATCAGCCAACTTTGCCTATATATCTCAGGATCAAAACGTGATGTTTAGGAGCAATACACCCATCATACCTCCTGCGGCTCCGTCAGATTTAAGTGCATTTTATTATGATCGAAATAGTGTCGGATTGATTTTTACAGATAACTCATCCAACGAGGACAATTTTGTGATTGAAATGGCTGTAGGGGCAAGTACTGAATTTGATTCTATTGCTACAACTACTCGCCCGGCATACTATTCGAGAAATCAGGCAGTGGCTCTTGCTTTTCGAGATAAGACGGGGGCGGCACTTGTCGCGAATACAACTTATAAGTTCAGGGTGAGGGCTTCAGGGTCTGGTGGAAAATCTGCACCCAGTAACGAAATATCGGTTACAACTGTTCAAGACTGTAGTGCTACATCTGATGTTCCTCTTAATAGAAGTTGGACTGCGGCTACTCTGAATCAAAGTGGCGTTGGAGTAATGACCAAATTAAACCAAACCGTAAATGGTTCAAATGGATATTATACTATTGCAGACCTTCCCATTGGTGCATCAGTGGGATTATCGCCACAGCCATCTGAACCGTGGGGTGTTGGAATTGAAGAAAATTGTGGAATTGCATCCATGAGCTCCATAGATGAATACCTTGCCAATGGAAACGGAACATGGAATTCGGTTACAAAGGAATTTACCATTCCTTGGTTTACTCATCCAGCTTATCCTTACCGAGAAGAAACAACTGTGTATACTCTGAATGCCACTGACCCGGTACCTGAAGATCCAACAAGTATGGCTGCTACAGTTTTTCTGCCAGGGACAGTTTTGTTAAACTGGCAGAGCGGTAATTTTTCTATAGAATTTGAGGTGGAGCGATCTTTAACTTCTGGTTCTGGGTTTGTAAAAATAGCGGATGTTACTTTCCCTAAAGTTGCTTATAAGGATACTGATCCTGCGCTGATTATTGGTACTGAATACTTCTATAGGGTAAGGGCCAAAAATACCACCGGCAATTCTGGCTATTCTGCAGAGACTAGTGCTACCCCCCGATCAAATTATTTATTTCTACCTATGGATAACCTTCCAGGTTTAACTTACTTCCAAACAGGAGGAGGTGGTGCATGGGGTGATGTGGATGGAGACGGCATCAATGATTTATTCCTTCCGGTTGTACAGGATAGTTTAGGAAATGAAATGCCTCCTGTCATCTTTAAAGGGGATGGCACCGGTCAGTTTACTAAACTGGTAATTCCGGAATTGGCAAATGAAACGGTTGTAACCAGATCAGTAAAAATAATTGATATAAATAATGATGGGTTGAATGACTTGTTCCTGACTCGTTCAAGTTCTAATGATTTGTTATTAACGAAAAATTTAGATGGAACCTATACGAAGACATTATTTTCAGAATATACGCAAGGGGGGCTTCCGGGGGGAAACTGGATCGATTATGACAATGACGGATACCTTGATTTGTTTGCCAATACCTCACTAGGCGCAGGCACTGCAAGTGACAAGTATCTGCTTCACAGCAATGGTGATGGAACATTTACAAGGATTACGGAAGGAGAATTAGTAACTGATTTTGGTTCCACATTTGATACACAATGGGCTGATTATGATAATGATGGTGATCAGGATGTTATTGTGCTTAATAGAGGTGTAAATGCAAGCCTTCAATCTAATACCCGACTTTATCAAAATAATGGTGATGGCACTTTTACCAGAGTTCTGGGTTCTGTTTTCGAAACTATTTTGAGTTATGATAGAACAGCATCATGGGGTGACTACGACAATGATGGAGATTTGGATATTTTTATTGGTTCACAAGTGCTTAGTTCTAATCCTCAATTTATCAATCGGTTATTCACAAATAATGGGGACGGAACTTTTTCTGAAGCTATTGGCTCTGTAGTTGAAGAGGGTGAATTAGGTACCTTTGGAAGTGCCTGGGCAGATATTGACAATGATGGAGATATTGATTTGTTTGCGATGGGGTACAACAATGTACTTTATTACAATGACGGTGATGGTACCTTTACAAAGTATACTACTCCCGAATTATTCAATGCCCCCTACCCCAGTCTTCAAAAGTTATATGGCCCGGCACTTGAAGACGTGGATGGAGATGGATTTTTGGATTTCCACAATGGAGGATTTAGCAATCCTGAAATTCCTAATATTATTTATCGCAATACTACACCAGTAACAGCTGCAAGAAAATGGATTAAGATCAATCTAACAGGAGTGGCCAGTAATAGATCCGCATTTGGCACTAGGGTTTATGTCACTACGGGGTCAAAAACTCAAATTCGCGAACTGCAATCTCATTCGGGGCATGCTACCCAAAATAGCACAACTCTACATTTTGGTTTGGGAAGTGCTGCTGTTATCAATGAGATACGCGTGGTTTGGCCATCAGGAGCAGAAGATATCTGGAATAATGTTGCTCCAAATCAAACGCTCAATTACGAAGAGGGTGGAAGTTTAGATAAAGATCCTCCGGTAATAACCTTTACTGAGATCAAGTCCTTTGAAAGGGGAAGTCAGCAGGCCACCTACACCATTGGTGTTACAGATGTAGAGTCAAGTGTTGTATCAGGAAAGATGTTTTACAGAAAAATAGAATCTTCGGGAGCCTTTTTGAATACCGGAGACATCCCAATAGCATCAGGTCAAGTAGGTTTTACTGTTCTTGAGGATTGGTTTGATGACATGGGAATGGAATATTATTTCACTGCTTTGGATGGCCTTGGTAACGAAGGAAGGCTGCCAGCAACTGGAAGTTTTCATGCCTATATGAAATTAACTGGATCTAATATTCCATCATTACCCAACTTAAGCTTTGGTGGAGAAATAGGAAATTACAGAACATTTTCAATCCCTTACAGCTTACAGAATAATTCAATAAGTACATTGTTTAATAGTGTTGGAGGGCAGGATAAAACTAAATGGCGTCTCTTGTCTTATCGATCCAGTCCAGAAGCATGGATTGATTTCCCTAGTTCAATTGAAAAGGGCAAGGGTTATCTTGTCAATATTGTTGATCCTGTGGAGATTACTCTTGGGGAAGCCACGGCTCCATCTCACAACCAAAGTAATCCCTATATGATGTCATTAACGGCAGGGTTCAACCTTATTGGTAACCCGTATACTTTTTCGGTTAAGTGGGCAGATGTAATGGCAGCTAATCCAGCTGCTCTGATTGAAGATCCACTGTACTTTAATGGAACATACTCTGTGTTAACTCAACTTGATATTTTTCAAGGAGCGTTTGTGTTTGCGGATGAAGCCATAACGATAACTATTCCTATAATTAATTCCTCGGGAGGGCGTCAGGGGAAAACATCATGGAGCTCAAGGCTTGGAGAGCAAGATTGGGAACTCCCTTTTACCCTGACTCAGGGGTCTATTGAGAATGAACTTAGCGCAATTGGTATGCATAAAGATGCCAGCATTGGTAAAGATAAATATGACAGGGTAACAGCTCCACGCATGTTTGACTATTTGGAGATGAATTTTCATCATTCTGAATACATGGGGGGAAAAAACTTCTCAAAGGAAATAGTTGCAACTTCGGATGAACATGTTTGGGATTTTAAGATTGAATCAAACCTAGAAGGCGCTGCTAATTTGAATTGGGATAATTTAAATTTTGGGGAAAATGGCAAGGAACTATTCCTTCTTGATGTAGATCGCCAGCAAATAGTAGATATGAAGGAGGTGGGCTCCTATACATTCGATCCGAAAATATCGAATCAGTTCAAGGTCTATTTTGGAGAAAATGTAAGATCCAAAATTAAGCCTACGTCAGTCGTGTTGGGATCTGCCTATCCTAACCCATCATCTGGTATTGTAACCATTCCATTTACATTGCCCGAAAATGGATCAAATTATAATGTGAAACTTGAAGTATTTGACAATTTGGGGAAAAGAGTGTCAACACTAGTTAACAAAAGCCTTCCCCCGGATTTTTATAGTGTGGAATGGAATGCTATTGATGGAGGATTAAATGCCGGGTTGTATGTATATAAGTTGGTTGTTTCGCATGACAGGGGATACGAAAGTCAAACGAAACGAATTGTTCTAAAGAATTAATAAAGATAAACAGATGAAAAATTTAATTGGCCTTACGATTTTACTCATGCTATTTGCAGCTAAGGGGCTGATTGCACAAAATGTGAGTAGCCGCACCAATAGTTTTGAGGTTGACTTTAGTGATCCTAATAAACTTGTGTCCTCGATTATTCCAGTTATTAACTGGATAACCCCGGTTGCCGAAAGCAATTACTCTAGCGAGAACAAGTATAAAATTAAGTTTGAAATAGAATCAGATAAACCGATCAAGAGTATTCAGATCATTGTTAAGGAAAATGAACAGTCAGCATCGCGAGGAATGATGTCCGTGCAGCCGGAGGAAGATCAGCGTCACAATGCGGTTATTGAAAAAAATGTGACTTTGATGGATGGCAATAATGTAATTGAAATTGTTGCTGAAAATGAGGATGGTACTAAAACGGTAAGTCATCGGACTATAAGAATAGGAACTACTGCTTTGGCCGATGCTGCAAAATTGGATAGAACGGATTACGCCATCTTATTCGCTACTAACGATTATGATAACTGGCCAGATTTAATCAATCCAGTTAATGATACTCGTATGATTGCAAAGGAGCTTAAAGAAAACTTTGGTTATGAAGTTGAAGTAGTTGAAGGAGGGTCTCAATCTCAAATTTTGACTAAACTTAGGGAGTATGCCGAGAAGAAATACAAGCCAATGGATCAGCTCTTTATTTTCTTCGCTGGTCATGGCCAATATGATGAAACATTTGGAGAAGGATTTGTGGTAACCAAGGAATCGCTAACCAATGATGTTGCTAAAACCACCTACCTCTCACATAACCGACTCCGGTCCATTATTAATAATATACCTAGCGAGCATATTTTCCTTGCCATGGATGTATGCTTTGGAGGAACATTCGATCAGGCGATTGCTCATAGAGGTATGGAGGACGATATATACAAAGAAGCAAGTCAGGCAGAGATGGTGACCAGAAAACTTTCCTATAAAACACGTAAATATTTAACCTCTGGAGGTAAGGAATATGTACCCGATGGTAGGCCTGGAATGAATTCACCCTTCGCTAGAAAATTATTAGAAGCTTTAAGAGGCAGGGGAGGTAAAGACATGATTTTATCTCTGGGCGAACTCAATACTTATGTTGAGGTACTTAAACCTCAGCCCAGAATGGGAGAATTTGGCGATAATGCCCCTGGAAGTGATTTCGTTTTTATTGCGAGATAATTTTTAAGATGGATATGTGAAAAGGTGAGTGTAATAACTCACCTTTTTTTGTGCTTTAAATGTTAAATTGAATCCCATTTTTTGACGGTTATATGCGTTGCAAATTTTTAGTCCTATTTATTATTCAAGTCATTACCCAAGTTTCGTTTGGGCAGTCTGGGAATTATTTTTTGTCGCACTATGCTCCAACCGATGAAAATATAGACTATCTCAGTTTTGATATCGTACAAAGTGAACGGGGAGTAATTTATTTCGCCAATAAAAGTGGAGTGGTAGAATTTGATGGAAGAAACTGGGATGTGATTGAATCACCCGGAGCCATTTATTCTTTAACTATCGCTAATGGAAATGACCTTTACTATGGCGGATTAACAGGCTTTGGAAGGCTTAAGTCAACGGATAGTGGAATAACCACCTTTCAATCTCTTTCTTCCACCGTCAACGCTGGGAATATTTTTAAGAGTAAAACCATTGGCAGTAAAGTTTATTTTTTAAATGAAAGTCACCTCTATGTCTTCAATATTGACACACAATCAATAGAAATTGCTATTGATGCAAAAGCCGGTGCCAGTTTTACAGGAATGTATGAATTGGATGGTGTGCTTTATCTGACAGATGCTAATTCCTCATTACATAAGTTAGATAATGATAAACTAACACCCGCTTCACTTTCTTTCTTAAATGGTGAGGAGTTGTTGTTTGTAGATAAGCTGGCTGGCTCATCTCAATACTTAATTGGAACTGCATCCAATCAATTATTTACTTATTCTACAACAAAGGCCGTAGAAATTAATGCTGAAGACTCGGGTTACTTGCAGGACAATGTAGTGGTAGGCGGCAGATGGGTGAATGAAAGATTAATTGCTATTGGTACGTTAAGTGGAGGAGTTGTATTTATTAATCCTGTCACTGGTAAAACAGAGGAAATCATAAATTATTATACAGGGTTGCCTGACAATGAAGTGTTTGCTTTGATGACGGATTTCAATCAAGGTGTCTGGGTTGGTCATGATTACGGGTTTACCAGGATTGCTCCGTATTTACCTTTCAGAACATTTAATCATTACCCAGGCTTGTCTGGAAATTTGCTCACTGCTTATTCGGATGAGAACCAAGTGTATGTTGGCACTTCAGTAGGATTATACAAGCTTAACAAAGAGGAGGTGTATAGTGAAGAAACTTACTATGTCACCCGCTTAAGAAAAACGACTGCAGAGGAAGATAAAACGGAACGTAAAAAGAGCCGTAGGGGACTCTTCGGGTTTTTAAAGAGAAATAAAAATCAAGAGTCAGAAAAGGCAGATGAATCTCAAGAAAAGCAGGGTGTGAAAAAAGTGGTTGAAAAGCGAACAAGAAAGGTATTGGAAGCACTTGACTATGGATATAAAAAAGTTGCAGGAATAGAAGGTAAGGTAACACATCTTATGAATGTAGAGGGTAAGCTTATGGCTGCAGGAGTTGGTGGTGTGTTTGAAATTAAAGAATTGGAAGCATCCCCCGTGCTTACCATGCCCGTGCGCACAATATTTTACTCTCCTACTTTGAAGCAATTATTGGTGAGTACGTATAACGATAGAATAAGAACCCTACGCAATAATGGAGACCAATGGGAGGAAACATTTTTGTTGGATACACTTCGGGCTTATGTAGGAAATATTTTTGAAGACCATGTTCAGAATATTTGGCTTTGCGGCAGAGCGGATGTGGTTAAAGTGGAATTGATAGATGCAAAAATAAGCACCATCTCCTCCGTCCCATTTGCTTCGACTGTGTTGGATGAAACGATGGGCTTCTCTCAGGGAGTGGAAGTTTTTGTGGCAGCCTCTGGAGCTTTTCATAGGTATGATGTTGTCAACCATAAGTTTGTAAAGTATGATTCACTACCCAGTCCAAGAAAATATTTCACCTCAATGAGTACCTTCTGGTACAATGACGGTCATAAATGGGGAACTGTAGACGCCCAACTTCAAAACAGACTCAATCTTCAATGGCTAGGGCTTTTTCCAGATATCCGAACACTTACAATGGCAGACAATGGGAATGGACTTTGGCTAATTACGGCTGATAATGAACTTTATAAATTTACCAAATCAGAGTTCAAAGAGATAGCGAAAAACTATCCCTTATTTTTGAAAGAAGTGAGAGGCTCTGAAAATAGACTTTTGTTGGGCAATCTGTTTAGTATTGACCAAAGAGAAAGCGCATTGTCTTTTGAGTTTATTCAACCTGAGTATACTAATGCTTTGGCCATTGAGTATCAGTATATGTTTGAGGGAATTAACAAGTCCTGGTCGGAGTGGTCAACTACCAACAACATTGTCAATTTTCCATTTCTGACACCCGGAAGCTATAAGCTAAGAATAAAATCCCGAGATTTGTTTGGGGTGGAATCGGAATTAGAGCCGGTTGATTTTAGGGTGATCCCTCCTTACTGGAAGCAAACGTGGTTTTATGGACTGGAGTTTGTGTTTTTTGCCACCTTGGTGTTTTTGTCGCTTAAGCTAAGCGCAGCCAACAGAAAGTACAGACATGTTAGTCAACTGCTCTCCATTCTAACTGTAATTATGCTCATTCAACTTATTCAGAATACGGCTGAATCATTTATAGAGGTGCAAACCACACCTGTATTTGATTTTTTTATCCAGGTTTTCATAGCCCTCTTGATATTACCTCTTGAATATAAGATGCGAGAGTTGATGACAAAAGCATCAGAAGGACAATACGATCTAAAAAACTTAAAGAGAATAAAGCCTTAGTTTCAGTTATATCTTTTAATTAACTTCACTTTAATTAAAACCTATACTTATGAAAAACCTTTACCTACCGTTTATAGTTGCTTTGATAGGGTGGTCTTGTCAGACGACTACAGAACAGCAGGATGATGCCTACTACAACCCTCCTGCTGAAGGGTTTAATGCAGCAGAATCTGATCCTGCAGCCATCGAATTGGCGGATAGTATAATGGTTGCTATAGGTGGAAGAAAAAACTGGGATGCGACACGCTTTATTTCATGGAATTTTTTCGGAGCCCGAGATTTAGTTTGGGATAAGAAAGATGGACGAGTGCGCATTGAAAGTAGTCGTGACAGCACGATTTATCTTCTTAACCTGAATACCATGGAAGGCAAAGTGCAGATAAAAGGACAAGAATTGACCGAGGCGGATTCATTGACAAAGATGCTGGACCGTGCCAAGAGAATATGGATTAATGACTCTTATTGGTTAGTGATGCCGTTTAAACTCAAGGACTCTGGTGTCACACTAAAGTACATGGGGGAAGACACGCTCGTGAATAATAAGTATTACAATGTATTGCAATTAACATTTGAAAATGTAGGAGTGACTCCCCAGAACAAATATGACCTTTATGTTGACGTTCATGAAAAACTGATAAAGTCTTGGTCATACTATAGTGATGCATCCAGCGACACCGCCAACTGGACACGCCCCTGGGACAATTATCAAAAGTATGGTAATATTTTGCTATCGGCCGATCGTTCTGATGATGGAGGCCCCAAAAATGTGGCGATTGATGAAGAAATGTCAGATGATGTGTTTACTAAATTTTAATAAAGCCATATGCTATTAAATCTGGAATCTATACCTCATTTCTACAAGGGATATGTTAAGCTTATTGAAGAAACGGATCCTATTCAGGCATTGCGAATTTCTGGCCACCGAGCGCAAGAGCTGATGCATAGCATTCCGGCCGCGAAACAGGATTTTAAGTATGCTGATGATAAATGGACGATTAGAGAATTACTGTGTCATATGATTGATACGGAAAGGGTCTTTGTATACAGGGCGTTGCGATTCGCAAGAAATGACAGAACACCATTGTCAGGATTTGATGAAAAATTGTACGCACCAGAGTCAAATGCACATGGAAGGGAGCTGAAGAGTATTATTACCGAGATGGCTCATTTGAGAACATCAACCATTGACCTCTTTGCAAGCTTTACTCCAGAAATGCTTTCGAGGAAGGGCATCGCCAACGAAAATGAATTTTCAGTAGCATCACAAGGCTTTATCATTGCCGGGCACGAGACACATCATCTCAATGTTTTAAAAGAAAGATATTTCAGTGCCTGGAATTGATGGGGAGAATTAGCGTCTATTTTTCATTTCTTTTACTGGTATCGTGCGCTCCGCACTTTAAACTCCAAAAGGAGCTAGCCAAAAGCGAATCCAAATTTCAAGAGCACTTAGGACTGTTAATCTATGACCCCGAAACCAGAAAAACGATAATAGATTACAATTCAGACAAGTACTTTACTCCTGCTTCTAATACTAAAATCTTTACATTATTAAGTAGTCTTCATTTGATCGGAGATTCGATACCTGCATTTCGTTATGTAGAAAGAAACGATTCTTTGATTTTTTGGGGAACAGGGGATCCATCATTCTTGTATTCAAAAGTTTTTCAAAATGATAGGGCCTATCAATTTCTGAAAGATCAAACTTCATCTCTTTATTTTTCTTCCTCCAATTTTTATCAGGATCATTTCGGGCCTGGCTGGGCCTGGGATGATTACAATTACAGTTTTTCACCGGAGCGATCATCATTTCCGATCTATGGTAATAACTTAACGATTACCGATAGCACTGATCAAAATATTAGAGTTTATCCCTTACTGTTTGAGGACTCCATTAAGGTAATTCAGATGGAGGGTAAAGGAAGGAGAATACATCGGGGTATTAATGACAATTCAATCAATTATTATGCTAGTAACGACACCTCCTCATTTACTAGGGAGATTCCTTTTCATGTAACACCTAAAGTAATTACTTCACTTTTGAGAGATACGTTACAACGTGACATAACATGGGTTGAAGAAAAATTACCATCTGAGACACTAACTTTATTTAGCATTCCTTCCGACAGCCTTTATAAGGTGATGATGCAGGAGAGTGATAATTTTATTGCGGAACAATTGTTGCAGATGTGTGCGGGAATAATAAGTGATTCGCTCAAAACGGATATTGCTATCAAGTACGTAAAAGACAATTTCTTATTTGATCTACCAGATGAACCTCAATGGGTAGATGGTTCTGGTTTATCGAGGTATAATTTATTTACTCCGCGCTCGATTGTGAAGTTGTGGGAGAAAATTTTAGCATTGGTACCACAAGAAAGATTGTTTCCGCTATTGGCCATTGGGGGTGAAGCCGGAACGATTAAAAACTACTATAAGTCCTCTCCGGCTTATATTTATGGTAAAACAGGTACCCTTAGTAATAATCACTGCCTGAGTGGCTACCTTATTACTAAAAGGGGGAGATTGTTGATATTTAGTTTTATGAATAATAATTACACGGCTTCATCTGTTGACATTAAGAAAAATATGGAGTCCGTTTTACTGGAAATACATGAACGCTACTAATAAGGTTGGATTATTTTTATTATCGATCTGTGCATTGGTGAATCCCATAAATGCCCAGGAAAGGGATAGCTTGGATATTAAAATTGGTCAGATGATCCTAATTGGCGTTCCTGGAACTGAAGTAGATCCTTTAGTGCTAAAGGAAATACAGGATGGAAAAGCCGGATCTATTATTTTCTTTGAAAAGAATATCGCCTCCAAAAATTCATTCAAACGATTGAGGGACATGGCGTGGACTTATCAACATACAGCACCTATCCCTCTGTTTATTTCAATTGATGAGGAAGGCGGAAGGGTAAATCGTTTAAAAGAAAAATATGGATTTCCGAGATCGATCTCTGCGGCCGATATGAGTGTTTCAATTGATTCAGCGCACTATTATGGGGAAACAACAGCGGCTACACTTATCGGCTTGGGAATCAATGTTAATTTTGCCCCTGTTGTAGATGTGGCCATCAATCCAAATAATCCTGTAATCACAAAAATCGGACGATCATTTTCATCGAATGAAGATTCTGTAACACTATATGCCAAAGAATTTATTAAGACGCACCGAAAGCTAGGAGTAATTACAACTTTGAAGCACTTCCCTGGACATGGTAGCTCAGAGAGTGACACGCATTATGGAATAGCAGATGTCACCAAAACATGGCAATCGAAAGAACTTAAACCCTACCAATCATTAATTGATTCCGGATATGTGGATGCAATCATGACAGCCCACATCGTAAATAAAAATCTTGATGCCCAATCATTGCCTGGCACATTGTCCACGCAAATTTTGGATTCATTATTGAGAAAAACTTTGAAGTTTGATGGCGTTGTTTTTTCTGATGATATGCAGATGCATGCCATCACTAAGCATTATGGGTTTGAGGAAGCCATTAAACTGGCTGTAAATGCAGGAGTGGATATACTGACATTTTCAAATAATATTCAAGGGAGTGAAGACCGTACTGTGGATAGGGTACATTCTATCATTAAAAAATTTGTTATGGATGGCACAATACCGGCCAACAGAATTGATGAATCCTTTCAAAGGATCATGAAACTTAAGAAAAGGATGAGTACATCTCAGGCTGACTACTTTCGAGCAGAATGGTTAAAGACACAACGAGAATTGGATGTGTTTAAGACTAAGCTCAAGAAAAGTGAAAGTGAATTGGAAATGCTAAAGAACAAGCAGGTGATAATTGAAAAGGATGAGTTAAAGTCAAAGAAGAATAAAAGGAAAAATTAATTGGAACCCTTTGTAGTAAATATTCCCAAGGAATCCAGAGTTCCTATTTTGCTCAGCTCACCACATAGTGGTATTGCATTTCCTAATGAATTGACGGAGGAATATAAGAAGGAACTTATTTCGCAACCAAATGACACCGACTGGTTTGTGGATAAGTTGTATGATTTTGCCCCTGCTATGGGCATCACTACTATAAGTGCAGTTTATAGCAGGTGGGTTATTGATTTGAATAGGGACCCTGAAAGTAAACCGCTCTATACGGATGGTAGAATAATTACGGCACTTTGTCCAACAACCAATTTTTTTGGCAATTTGATTTATAGTGACGGCCGAACTGAGGTGGCTCAGGAGGAAGTTGAGAGAAGAGTAAAAGCATATTATAATCCCTATCACGATAAGGTGGGAGAATTGTTACTCGATTTAAAAAATCAGTTTGGTAAAGTGCTTCTGTGGGATTGTCATTCCATACGACAATTTGTTCCAACTATTCACAAAGAAAAATTCCCTGATCTTATTCTTGGAGATGCCGATGGCACTTCCGCTTCACCCGGATTGATTGAGGCAGCGATAGGTGGATTGGAAGATTCTAATTATCAGGTCAACCATAACCATCCATTTAAGGGAGGATACATCACGCGTTATTTTGGTAGGCCTTCGGAAAACCAGCACGCTTTGCAACTCGAAATGAGTAAGGTGAAATACATGAATGATGAAGAGCTTCAGTATGATCCGAAGAGAGCTGAAGAAGTACGCAGGGTTTTGAAAAATACTTTTGAAAGATTAATTGATGTACTCGAATAAAATGGACTCGAATCAGGGAAGTTGGTCAACGGATAAATCTCCGGGTGCAATACTTGGCTTTGCCAGAGAGATGAGAAAAAATCCGACTGAGGCTGAAAATTTGTTATGGGAGAATCTTCGTAACAAAAAGTTAGGAGGGTTAAAGTTTCGAAGACAGCAACCTATGGAGGGGTTTATTCTTGATTTTTATTGTCATGAGGTAAAATTGGGTGTTGAAGTACATGGGCCTGACCACCATAAAACCGAACAAAAGAAATATGATGAACTTCGGACATCTTATTTGGAAGAATTCGGAATTGAGATAATTCGATTTTCGAATGAAGAAGTAACACAAACAATGAGAAATGTTTTAGGGAAGATACGGGAAGTGACAAAGAGAAAGTTAGAAGAAAGCCCCTCTCCCCGACCTCGTTCCTCGGTCACCCCTCTCCCTGGGGAGAGGGGAGGGGGTGAGGGACTTACCTACTTCAAATTAAAAGGGCTTCTTCAAAGAGATCAGTGGATAAGCCCTGCTTTTGTAGGCGTTGATAATTCGGGGATAATAAAATATTTATCAAGTACTTCTCCTTCAGATGGTTTTGCCATGGATACCGTGGATGGATATGCTATACCGGGGTTTCAAAATGCTCATTCTCATGCTTTTCAGTATGGGATGGCGGGGCTTGCTGAAAATCACCCCATGGGAACCAGAGATGATTTCTGGTCATGGCGAGAGGCGATGTATCAATGTGCACTTTCTGTTGATCCGGATCAGGCAGAGGCTATTGCAACTATGCTTTACTCAGAAATGGTGCGTCATGGTTATACACAGGTGGCAGAGTTTCATTACCTTCATCATGATAAGGAGGGTCACCATTATAACAATCTGGCTGAGTTAGGCGAACGTATGGTGGCAGCTGCCCAAAGAGCAGGAATAAAGATCACACTGGTTCCTGTTTTTTATCAGAAGGGAACATTTGGTAAGGAACCACAACCTCGTCAGAGGAGATTCATTTCAAAATCAGTGGATGAGTACCTTCAACTTTTCGAAGCTTCAAAAAAAGTAATTAAACATTATAATGATGCTTCTTTAGCTTTCAGCATCCATTCATTGCGGGCTGTGGATTTAAATGATATCATTAAAACAATTGAACACATGCCCTCTGATTTGCCGTTTCATATTCATGTGGCAGAACAGAAAAAGGAAGTAGCAGATTGTATTGATCATTGTGGTAAGCGTCCTATGCAGTGGGTGTTGGATCACCTTTCTGTAGATGAAAGATTCCACTTAGTTCATTCTACTCATTTGGATGATGATGAATTATCGAGGTTAGCAAAGTCAGGAGCAAGTGTCGTATTGTGTCCTTCAACAGAAGGTAATTTGGGAGATGGTATTTTTAGGATGAAAGAGTTTGTGAAACTGGGAGGCAGATGGTCGATTGGAACGGATAGTCATATCGGTATTAATCCATTGGAAGAATTCAGAATGATAGATTACCGGCAAAGATTGGTGAGTAATGAAAGAAATACGTTTGACGGAGATGCAGCACATTATATGATCAATGAGGAAGTTGTTTCCGGGCGAAAGGCAATGGGAATTAATTCTATTGACAATTTTGAAATAGGGAAACCGTTTGATGCACTCATATTTAATGCTAAGTCTCCGCTGGTGTCAGCAACCTCACTTAAAAACCTCGTATCTACAATCGTTTATTCTGCCGATTCAAATTACAATTTGGGGACCATAATCAATGGAAGGTGGGTTGTGAAAAACAACAAGCATAGGAATGAAGAAGCAATTAGAAATAGTTTCACACTCGCGCTTCAGCAGATGAAGAACCGTTAATATTTCTTTGCCAAAATCGGATTATCTCTCAAAATTAGTCCCCATTTGGCCTCAGTAGACGATTTTTCGGTACCTGTGACGGTCTAGACCGATGTAGCCGATCAAATAATACTTTTAGGATTCTTGCATAGGTTTTTAGTACTTAGCTAGTTCGAAAACCTAAAATTACTATGAGAAAATTCTATCTACTTGCAGGTATCCTCATGCTATCTGTAAGTCTTGTCTATGCGCAAAGAAAGCAAAAAAAGGCTCCTGCACAGCCTGCGCAAAGCACCCTTGATGCAGATTTGTATAAAGGGCTAAAGTGGCGAAACATTGGCCCTTACCGAGGTGGTAGGTCCAATGCTATTTCTGGAGTGGTTAATAACAACATGGTCTATTATACTGGCTATACAGGAGGAGGAGTTTGGAAAACAGAAAATGCAGGCGCTTCGTGGAAGAATATTTCTGATGGTTTTTTTAAGTCAGGTTCAGTAGGCGAAATCGCTATTTCTGAGTCTGATCCCAATGTTATTTATGTGGGAATGGGCGAGCATGCTGTTCGGGGCGTGATGACTACCTATGGAGACGGTGTTTATAAGTCTACCGATGCCGGGGCCACATGGAAGAACATGGGACTGGAGAAAACAAGACATATTTCTGAGATCGCAGTTCACCCAACAAACCCTGATGTTGTGCTAGTAGGCGCACAGGGGGCTGTTCATGGACCAAGTTCAGACAGAGGTGTTTATAAGTCGGTTGACGGAGGCGCTACCTGGAAGCGTACTTTGTATGTAGATGAGAACACGGGGGTATCAAGTCTTAATATGGACATGAATAACCCAAGAATATTGTATGCGGCTACTTGGGACCATAGACGTCTTCCCTGGAAAGTAGTGAGTGGAGGCCCTGGATCAGCCTTATGGAAATCTACGGACGGAGGAGATACTTGGAAAAAAATTGTTGAAGGTCTTCCAAAAGAATTGGGAAAGATGGGAGTTGCTGTGTCACGCGCCAATTCCAACAGAGTGTATGCTATTGTAGAAACCGAAAAATCAAAATCTGGTCTTTACCGTTCTGATGACGGAGGCAATAAGTGGACCTTGTTGAGCAACAATCAGGATATTAGTTCACGTTCATGGTACTACATGGAAGTATTCCCTGATCCAATTAACGAAGACATCGTGTATGTGTTAAATGCACCAGTGATGCGTTCTATTGATGGAGGTAAAAACTTCTCAAGGGTATCAGTAGGTCATGGCGACACCCATGATTTATGGATTAACCCTAAGGATAACAACAATATGATATTGGGAGACGATGGTGGAGGAGAAATTACTTTTAATCGCGGAGATACTTGGAGTACTCAGGGTAACCAGCCCACTGCTCAGTTTTATAGAGTTGCTGTTGACAATGTGTTCCCTTACAATGTATATGGAGGACAGCAGGATAATTCTTCAGTTGTAATTGCGAGCAGAACTAATTCAGCAGGTATTACAGAAAGAGATTGGTTCAATGGACCAGGCTGTGAAAGTGCATTTATCGTATTTGATCCAGAGAATCCTGAAAAACTAATGGGTGGATGTTACCAGGGAAATATTGATGTGTTGGATATTAACACGGGAGAATCAAAAGACGTAAGAGAAGATCCCGCTACCTACCTGGCCTATGAGGCAAAGGATATGAAATACAGATTCAATTGGAATGCTCCGATTGTTTCATCCATTCAGGACAAGAACACGATTTATCATGCTGGTAATGTGGTTTTCAAGTCTACAGATTGGGGACAAAGCTGGGTTGAGATAAGCCCTGATTTGACGAGAAATGAAGAAGCGAAACAAGGTGTAGGTGGTGGACCATTTACCAATGAAGGAGCAGGTGGAGAAAATTATAACACCATCAGTTACCTTGCAGTATCACCTCATGAGAAGGATGTAATTTATACTGGTAGTGATTGTGGATTGGTTCACGTGACCAGAGATGGTGGTAAGAACTGGGAAAATATAACTCCTCCGGGAGTTCCTGAGTCTTTGGTTAGTTCAATTGAGGTTTCGCCATTTGACAAAGGCACTGCATATGTTGCGATTACTCGTTATAAGTTCAATGACTTCAGCAACATGGCTTACAAGACTACCGATTATGGTAAAACGTGGACTAAGTTAGGTGGTGGTGTTGATCAGGATGATTTTATTAAAGTGGTCAGAGAGGATAAAAAAGTAAAAGACTTGTTATATGCAGGGTCAGAAAGAGGATTTTATATTTCTTATAACGGTGGGAGCTCATGGAGTAAATTCCAACTCAATCTGCCAGTGGTTCCTATCACTGATTTAGTAATTCATGATAATGACTTGGTGGCTGCTACACAAGGCCGGGCATTTTGGATACTGGATGATTTAGGAGCAATACAACAATCAAAAGGAAAGTTTGGAGAAGAGAAGGTGAAATTATATACACCTAAACCTACTTATCGTTTGACGAGCTTTTCTCCATCATGGATGTCATTGCCTCCCAACGTAGGACAAAATCCTATGAATGGTGTTATCCTTGATTATTATTTGAAGGAAAAAGCAGACTCTAATGTAGTGTCACTTCAAATTCAAGATTTGAGTGGTAATACCATCAGGTCATATAGCAATATCAAAGACAAAAACTTCAAACCCTATCCTGGTGGCCCCCCTGCACCGCAGATTATACCAGCTGAAGCTGGCATTAATCGATTTGCCTGGGATTTTCGTTATGAAACCATCAAAGATGTTCCTAATGCTTTTGTTTACGGAAGTTATAATGGTCATCGTGTAGGACCAGGTCGTTACAAGGCGGTGATTTCTTATGGAGGAGAAACTTCTTCTGTAGAATTTGAAGTTATTCCTGATCCAAGAGTGAAAGCAACAGCAGCGCAATGGGCAGAACAGCAGCAATTTCTAACAGAGGTAGAATCTACCATTGAGGATATTCACGGCTCCATTAATTCGATAAGAGAAGTGAAAAAGCAAGTAGCATTGCATAATGAAGTATTGAAATCTAAAGACGATGCCAAAGAAGTGGTGGAGGCTGGAGAGCAATTACTAAAAAAGATCGAATCGTGGGAGTCAAACGTGATTGAGACAAGGCAAAAGAATGGACAAGATGTGATCAATTGGCCAAGTAAACTGAATGCTGAATTTTTCCAACTATTGGGCGTAGCCGATTCACACGATCCAGTGTTGACAAAAGGAGTAAAAGACCGAAGACAGGAGATTGAAAGTCAATGGTCTAATCGTAAGCAGGAGATTCAGCAGTTGATTGATAAGGATATAGCTGCTTATAATGAGATGTTTAAATCTGAAAACATTCCTGCTGTTGTGGTGAAGAAGAAGGATCCTGAAAAAATGTGATGTTTTAAGTATGATCAATTTGTTTAATAAATAATTTTAAAGAGGCTGCCTGAGTAAGGCGGCCTCTTTTATATAACCCTAACCCAAAATTCTTTATACCATGCGAGTTAAATTTTTGATTCTATTTGTGTTAGCGATACTCGTAACGGAGAGCGCTTCGGCACAGCGAAAAAAGGGAAATGCCGTTTCAAGTAATTCCAGTGCAACCCTTACATTTAATCAAGAGTATTATGAAGGTGTGCAGTGGCGAGAGCTCGGACCCTTTAGAGGTGGAAGGTCGGTGACTGTAACGGGCGTGGTAGGTGATCCGAATACGTATTACTTTGGAGGTGTTGGAGGAGGTGTTTGGAAAAGTGTGGATGCTGGGCAAACGTGGTTTAACATCACTGACAAGTATTTTGGAGGGACCATTGGAGCAGTGGCCGTTGCTGAGAGTGACCCCAATATTATTTATGTGGGTGAGGGAGAGCAAGGGGTGAGAAGCAACGTGTCTTCTGGGTGGGGTGTTTGGAAAAGCATGGATGCTGGAACAACGTGGAAACACATTGGACTAAAAGACTCAAAGCATATTGGAAGGATAAGAATTCATCCTAAGAATCCAGACTTGGTGTATGTGGCAGCAATGGGAAATTTATGGAAACCCAATGACATGCGCGGAGTATATAGAAGTAAAGATGGAGGAGCTACCTGGGAACGAGTTTTGTTCATCAATGACAAGGCGGGCGCAGTCGACCTAACATTCGACCCTAACAATGCACGCATTCTTTATGCAAGTACCTGGAACATTAAGCGCAACGGATACAGAATGGACAGCGGTGGACCCGATTCTAAATTGTGGAAAAGTACGGACGGTGGCGATACCTGGGATGAGTTAACAGATAATCCGGGAATGCCTGAGGGGCCTAATGGAATTATTGGCGTAGCAGTCTCACCGGTCAACTCTAATCGAGTTTGGACTATCATTGAAAATACTAAGGGAGGCGTCTATAGGTCAGATGATGCAGGCGCTACCTGGAAAAAAGTTAACGAAGACAGAGCGCTACGTCAGCGTGCCTGGTACTATACTCGAATCACCGCGGACACTCAAAATGAAGATAAAGTGTGGGTGATGAATGTGAGTTATGGGGTTTCAAAAGATGGAGGTGTTTCGTTCGAATTGAAGAATGCGCCCCACGGTGATCATCATGATTTATGGATTGATCCGAACAATAACCAGCGAATGATTATTGCCGATGACGGAGGTGCGCAAGTATCTAACGATGGCGGAGAAAACTGGACTACCTATCACAACCAACCCACTGCTCAGTTCTACAGAGTTTCAACTGACAATCATTTTCCTTATAGGATTTATGGCGCGCAGCAGGATAATTCAAGTGTTCGAATCAACCATCGTGGTAATGGTGTAGCCATTACTGAAAGCGATTGGATTGCACTGGCATTGGGTGAAAGTGCGCATGTAGCCCCTGACCCATTGAACAACAACATTATTTATGGTGGCGGTTACAAAGGATACATGAATATGGAGAACCTGGAAACTGGCCAGGAGAGATCCACCAACGTATGGCCTGATCTACCAGCAGGTTCTGGAGCTGAAGTAATGAAGTATCGTTTTAATTGGAATTATCCAGTGGTGTTCAGCACACATAATCCAAAGAAATTATATGCAGGGTCAAATCACCTTCATGCAACTACAAACGGAGGCCAAAGCTGGGAAGTAATTAGCCCTGACCTTACTCGTAACGATCCAGAAACCATTAAGTCTTCTGGTGGACCGATCACGCAAGACAATACCGGGGCTGAATATTACGCCAATATTTTTGTGATCACCGAATCACCTTATACAGAAAATGAAATATGGACTGGTTCTGATGATGGCTTGATTTATTTGACCCAGGATGGTGGAAAGACATGGAACAATGTGACGCCCCCAATGGCGCCTAAGAATAACATGATGAACAGTATTGATGTAAATCCTTTTGTAAAAGGAGGCGCTTATGTGGTGGGTACTTCATATAAATTTGGAGACAATAAGCCTTACATCTATAAAACAGATGACTATGGTAAAACCTGGTCGTTGATTACGAAAGGTATTCCAGATGAGGAATATGTAAGAGTAGTAAGGGCCGATCAAAAGAGGAAAGGTTTATTATACGCTGGAACAGAAAAAGGAATGTGGGTGTCGTTTGACGATGGAGCTAGTTGGTCAAAGTTTCAGTTAAACCTTCCGCCAGTTCCTATTCATGATCTGGCAGTAAAGAATGATAACCTGATAGCAGCTACTCATGGAAGAAGCTTTTGGATGATCGATGATCTTACTCCACTACAGCAATTGTCTAAAGAGATTGAAACTAAAAAGTCACACCTTTTTCAACCTATGCCCACTTATAGAATGGCTGGTGGATCTGGATGGGGAAGACCCGATAGAAGATTGGAGGGAGAGAACCACCCTAATGGAGTAATGATGCATTATTATGTATCCTCCATTGATGAAAATAGTGATGTGTCTATTGATGTGATGGAAATGGACGGAAATATTATTCAAACATTTTCTAACAAATCGAAGGATCGCGGCACACAATTGAAAGTAAACAAAGGAGGAAATAGATTTGTATGGAATATGCGCTACCCTGGTTACAAAACGTTCCCGGGTCTTGTGTTTTACTCATCTCCTAATATTGGACCGAAAGCAGTACCGGGGAAATACAAGGCGAGGTTAACCGTGAACGGACAGGTAACTGAACAAGAATTTGAAATAATTAAAGATCCGCGAGTGACAACAACACAACAGGAGTTTCAAGATCAATTTGATTTTCTTTCTAAAGTAAGAGATAAAGTGAGTGATGCTCATCAGGGTATTCTGGACATCAGAAGGATAAAGACGGATTTGAATTATGTAAAAACAAAAGTAGAGGACAAGCCGGAGAATAAGAATTTGTTGGATGTGATGAAAGATTTTCAAAATGAACTGACAGTCATAGAAAACAATATTCATCAGACTAAAAATGAAGCAAGTCAAGACCCCTTGAACTTTGGTGTTAAGCTCAACAACAGATTGGCATTTCTAATGTACGAGCAAGGTACAGGAGATTTTCCTCCAACTCAACAAGCAGAACAAGTTCGTGTAGAACTTTCAAATCAAATTGATGGTGAATTGAAAAAACTAGATGCTTTGATCGATAGCAATGTATCTACTATTAATGAAATGATAAAGGAGAAAGGCATTGAGATGGTAATGATTAAGAAGGAACCGGCTAAAATGTAAATTATATTTTTATAAAAAATGAAGAAGTTTATTATCCCCTTATTTGTATTTATTTATTCACTTGCCTTGTCACAAGGTAAAAATGAACAGCCAGTTCTTTCTAAGACCCAGCACAAGGTTACAATAAATGGACAGGCAATTAACTATACAGCAACAACCGGATATATGTTGATTCCGGATGAAAACGGAAACCCGAGAGGGAAAATGTTTTTTATTTATTATCAAAAAGATGGCGTAACGGATCCGACTAAACGCCCTATAACTTACTCTTTTAATGGTGGACCTGGAGCGCCCTCTATGTGGCTGCACATGGGAGCTTTGGGGCCAAGAAGAATAGCCATGACTGATTTTGGAGCACCAACTCCTCCACCTTATAAAATTGTTGATAATGAATTTTCCTGGTTGGATGTCACCGACTTAATTTTTATTGACCCCATCATGACAGGCTATAGCCGTCCCTTGGAAGGCGTGGATAAGAAGGAGTTTTTGGGGTATCAAGAGGACATAGAATCAGTGGGTGCGTTTATTCACTTGGCGACCAGCCGATTTGAGCGATGGGGGTCACCTAAATTCATTGCAGGAGAAAGTTATGGTACCATTCGTGCGTCAGGCCTTTCCAGCTATTTGGAACGTGCTTATGGAATGTATCTTAATGGGATTGTGCTTGTATCGGCTGTGTTGAATTGGCAAACAGAAGTACTGCATAAAGGGAATGATTTACCGGCAATTACTTATTTGCCAACGTTTTGTGCGATAGCTTGGTATCACAAAAAAGCAGATCCTCAGTATAAGGAGCTGAAACCATTTTTAGATGAGGTAGAGGAATTTGCTTTAGGGGAATATGCATCCGCTCTGATGAAGGGGGATCAAATCACCGCGGCAGAAAAGCAATCGATCACTACTAAGCTTCATCGTTATACGGGCTTAAGTGAAGAATATATTCGCCAGACAAACTACCGAATTAATATTGGCAGATTTGTAAAAGAATTATTGCGCACAGATGGAAAAACTGTAGGCCGTTTGGATGGTCGCTTTACAGGTTTTGATTATGATGACGCTGGTGAACGCTACGAGTTTGACCCGAGCAATGCCGCCATTCTTGGTCCCTACGCTATGGCCATTAATGATTATGTGAGGAGAGAACTAAAGTTTTCAGAAGACAACCCTTACTACACTGGGGGAAAAGCAAGGCCCTGGAATTATAATAATGTGCAGAATCAATATCTGAACGTAGCAGAAAGTCTACGATCGGCTATGCATCAAAATCCACACCTTAAGGTACACTTTTGTAATGCCTACTATGATTTGGCCACGCCTTATTTTGGTACGGAGTACACCGTGAATCATATGTTTTTGGACGAGAGTCTTAGAGGTAACATTACCATGTCCTATTACGAAGCTGGACACATGATGTATATTCTTAAACCTGCGCTTATCCAAATGAAGAAGGATATTGCTGATTTTTACAATAAGGCAATAATCAAAAATTAGAAGATGGTTAACAAATAAAAAGCCTGCCTCAGAATTTGAGGCAGGCTTTTTTTGTGATTAGGGTTCCTTAAAACTATTCATCACCCCATTTCCAATCACCTGCGATTGTTAGTGGCTCTCTTAAGTTATTTTCAATCATGAATTGCTTAGTAGTTTCACTGTCCATTTTCTTGGCAGGAAGTGTTTCGGCATTGGCAAGGCCATATAATAACATTGTTCCAAAACGGGCCGTATTTACCATATGTGCTTCGTTAACCAAATCGAAATCATCGCAATCAGAGTGGTAGCATCCATAGATCGAGCGATCAAGGTTACTGATCACCCCTACGATCGGCACACCTTCCAACATGAATGGTTGGTGATCACTATGTAAGCCAGAACGATTCGTAAATTTATTTTGGAAGATGGTATCTATCTTGTTGATTTCAGCTCCAAGAGTCGTGAAGAAATCAGGGTCATCTAATTTTCCTCCGGCATTAATACCAATAGGGTTTCCACTCATATCCAAATTCATCATGTACTTAATGCTTTCGATTGTTCCGTTTTTGATTTCTTGCTCAACCATATAACGAGATCCAAGTAATCCTTGCTCCTCACCCATAAACATTACAAACTGTATGGTGCGTTTTGGGGTTAGATTATTTGCTTTAAATGCCCTTGCAATATCCAGAACTGAAAATGAACCGATTCCATTGTCGATGGCGCCAGTAGCCAAATCCCATGAGTCAAGGTGACCACCAATTACAATACGCTCTTCAGGTATTTCAGAGCCTTTAATAGTGGCAACAACATCACGTGCTTTTATCATATTACTGTTGTTGGTCATTTTGATATGAGCAGAAACAGATTTGGCTTTCAATTTTTCTTTAAGGGCCATGCCATTTTCTTTGCCAATGCATACGGCAGGAATGGGAATCAATTCTCCGGTAACAGAGGCTGTTCCAGTTAGCAATACACCATTATCAACCTGATTGATAATAACGATTCCCTTGGCGCCATACTTAATGGCCAATGCCGTTTTTTCACTTCTGTGTAGGTTGTTTAAACCATCAGGGCTTCCATCCAGAAGGCCAATATATACGACAGCAATTTTATCTTTTACTGCACCAGGATTAGATGTATAATCTACTTCTAAACCATTCCCCATATCTACTAGTTGGCCAGTAATTTCCGACTCAGTAGGTGAGTGTGCAAGAGTAACAGCAGGTACAGGAGCTCCATCAATTTCTACAGCGATGTCACCTCTGGACCAAGCCTCAACTTCAAACTCAAGGTATTTAACATCATCAAATCCATATTCTTTGAATTTGTTATATGTATATTCTTCAGCTTTGGAACCATTTTCTGATCCGGTAAGGCGATGTCCTATTGTAGAACTAGCTTCTCCAAGAGTAGCGTAAGCTTTAGAATTTTGCAATACTTCATCATTGATACGTTTAAAAGTATCTGATAGCGTCTCTTCTTTCTCCTGACCGCAAGAGAATAGGAAAAGGCCAACTAGCAGCAGTAGATAATTATTAATTAATCTTTTCATATTGTTATTAAAAATTTGATGCGCAAGTTATCAAAGAAAATAGGGGCTTCATAAAAAATTATGCAGAAGGCGGTTTATCGCCTTATAATTAGATGATAATGACCAGCTATGTGGCTTGTGTGGCTGTATTGCGTGACCAATAAGTCGATATTGCAAGCCCTGATACGATGTGCCAAATTCCCCACCAAGCAGCCACGATGGCCATTCCGCCTAACCCTTGAAAGAAGCCGAAGATAAGAATGAGGCCTAACCCAGAGTTTTGTATGCCTGTTTCTATGGCCAACGTTTTCCTGTTTTCTAGGCTTAATCTAAAGAGCCGTGCCACATTATATCCAAGGGTGAGCGCGATGAGGTTATGAATGAACACAAAAATGATGACCAAATGAATAAATTCTAAAAATGTATCGAGGTTATTAGCAAAGGCTACAATAACAAACATGGCAAAAATGAAAATGGAGAACGGTTTCACTCTTTTAGAAATCGTTGCCGCGATAGTTGGGTACTTGCTACTGATAGCCATACCTAACACCAATGGTATACCGATTAACACAGCTATCGTTTCGAACATTTCCCAAGGATTTAAACTCACCTCATTTAAAATGGCAGCGGTAGGTGGGTACAGACTTGCCCATACTTGTAAATTCAAAGGAGTCATTACAATAGCGAGCAATGTGCCAATAGAAGTTAAGCTGACAGAGAGCGCTGTATTTCCTTTTGAAAGATGTGTCATGAAATTGGAGATATTCCCACCGGGGCATGCCGCCACCAGGATCATGCCTAGTGCTATGCTGGGTGCTGGTTGAAGCACCCAAACTAAAATGAAAGTAGTTGCAGGTAGAAGAAGGAACTGTAAAAGTAACCCTACCAATGTGGCTTTAGGTGATCTGAAAACTTTTTTGAAATCTTCCCATTTGATATCAAGTGCAATGCCAAACATAATAATGGCAAGACACAAGTTAAGCACCCAAAGTGAATCCTTACTAAAATTGAGATGAGCGGAATCTATCGACAAACTGTTAAGGGATTATAAAATTTGTGATGTTGCTACATTGCCATCAGCTTTTTGAAGGGCTTCGTCTAATAGATTTTGAACTTCTGTTTGTAAGGTAGTATTATCCAAAGCTTTTGCTGCTTCTAACTTACCTCTTAAGGATAAGATGCGTTTTGGGGCCCGCTTAAGACTATAATCAAATTGCGCCAGAGCATCTTCAAAACGCTCATTCTCAACTAGCCAATCTCCATATAATTCAAAAGAGGGTTTTACTACAGTTGGAGGTCCGTAGGAGTAACTGATACTTTGTTCCAACTGGGCTGCTTTACTCAACCAGTCATTGGCTTCATCCTTATTTCCTTTTAAATCAGCGGCTAACCCTCGTAGTTCCATTTCCATGACTTGTGCCTGATCTACATCCAGTTGATTGGCTTTTTGAGATTCCCAACCCACACCACTGCAAAGTGCTATCCCTTTATTTTCAATTTGAATAGTAACTTTCAGTCTTTCTTTTTCAAGCGAGCTGATTTGTTCATCCAACAACTCGACATTTTTTTGTTGGTACAATTTCATGCCGTCAAGAAACTTGTTAGTAGCTATAATGCTGATATTAAGCCCTTTCTGATCTACTTCAATATTTGATTCTTCCCCAGTCCAATCTCCTGACTCCACTAGGTATGCACCTTTGATAATACTCATATGTACTCTAGCCCTGGCAGAAGGGAGTTCGGTTGTATACTGCGCCATGTCATGTACAATTTGTCGAGCTTCTTCCATTCTACCTTGTTGCAAGTAGCCATATACAAGCCATTGCAATGCATGATAACCTCTGGCATCGTTGTTAAGATTTTTTTCTTTCATTCTCTCTACGCTCGCTGCGTAGGATTGTTCATTAGATCGGACTACATCATCCCACATCCCCATGGCAACATAGATATGGGAAGGCATATGTAAAGCATGGCCAGCAGCTGAGGCAACTTGCATGTATCGGTTGGCAGCTTCCACGGCTGCACTTGCATGCTGCGGATCGTCATACGAATGGATAAGGTAATGTAAAGCGCCAGGATGGTTTGGATTTTCTTCTAAAATGCCTTTGGCTATTACCGCACCTTTTTCATAGATCTCCTCATTGCGACCTACAGGCACTGAGCCAAGCAGTGAAAGCGCATAAAAGGCGGCAGCTTCCTGGCTCTTAGGATATTTTTCGTAGACTTTAGCCATAAACTCTGAATAGGCTACATCACGATCATATTTACTTCCTTCTCCATATAGAATGTTGACGGCCTTCATAAAATCCTTTTCAATTTCCGTTGAAGATTTCTCCACTCGTGCTTCAGGAGAATCACTTAGTTTATTCAACGCAGTCTTGGCTTCTTCATAGGATTGTTCTGCCCACAGCGGATGGTTATACGTCATTGCTTCTCCCCAATAGGCCATCGCCATGGTTGAATCAATTTTTTGTGCTTCAATAAAAGCAGTGGCCGCATCGTCAAATTCGAAACTATGAAGCAAAAGTAAACCCTCTTCAAAATGTTTGACAGCCTCTTCTGAACCCGTTACATCAAAGTAGATGCTGCCTAGTTTGTCATTTTTCTCTGGCGCAGAACATGCAGCTAAAATTAACAGGCACAATAAATAACGGACAGTTTGGGTCGCTTTCTTGAATTGCATAATTGGGAGGAGTTTAGGGTAGCCTAAAGATACAAAATTATTAAGGCCTTAAAAAAACAAAAAAAGGCCCATACATTAAGCATGGGCCTTTTCAAAAAGTATGAAGTTTGCTATTCGCTGCGTAAAGTCTGTGTGGGGTTGGACCGCGCAGCATTTAGTGATTGATACCCAACCGTGATAAATGCAATAATGGTAAGCAATGCCAAAGCCATTAAGAATACAATTGGATTGATCTGTATTCTATAAGCAAAGCTATCAAGCCAACCATCGAACAAATAGTAGGACAATGGACTTGCTAATACGGCAGCCACCACTACCAGAATCAGAAACTCTTTGTACATTAATAAAACGAGACTTGGCTCGGTTGCACCTAACACTTTACGTACTCCAATTTCTTTTAGCCTTCTTTGTGCACTAAATGAAGCAAGCGCAAAAAGACCGAGACATGCAACAAAGATGGCCAGTCCGGAAAATGTTTTAAATATTTTGGCCAACCTTTCTTCTGAGGCGTAGGTTTGATTGAGTGCTTCGTCAAGGAAATAGAATGAGAACGGGTTGTCTTGAATAATATCATTCCAGGTATTTTCTATATGAGCCACGGTAGTCCGATAATCACCTGACTTAATCTTTATGGCGATGTTGCTAAAGGCTGGAGCAAAACTTATAATGACAGGACTTACCTTATTGCGAAGAGGATCAAAATTAAAGTCTTCAATGACACCAATAACGGTGATGTTGGGGTTGCCCCCTTCCCCGAAAGTAATTTTTCTGCCGATAGGGTCTTCCCAGTTAAATGCCCTGGCAGTAGCTTCATTGATCACAACTGCCAATGTACTGTCAGATGGGTGTTCAATATCAAAATAGCGCCCCTCTTCCATTTCCAATCCAAATGTTTCCAAAAAATCATATCCCGCTGACATGATAGGTAACATTTGTTCGTCTTCAACCCCTTCCACAATCATTGGGAAGTAGGGAAGATTCTTTTGCCCCATATCATGGGAAAGATTAGTAACTGAGATAACGCCTGATTCTCTTAACAATCTTTCTTTAAAAGTAGCATAGTTGGGTGGCATACCTGTTCCTATTGCCCTTACAACAATTACCTCTTCCTTGTTAAAACCCATGTCCTTGTTGCGCATGAAATCAAGCTGATCGGAAATAATAAGTGTACCAATAAGTAGAATGAGGGAAACAGTAAACTGCCCCACTACCAATCCTTTCCTTAAATCTATTTTCCTATTGACAGCCTTATGCAGTCCCTTCAAAACTTTAACAGGTTGGAAAGAAGCCATCACGAATGAGGGGTAAAGACCAGCAATCAATCCGGCAAACAAAGTGACCAATGCTGCAGCAACTATGTTGGAGGGGTTCAATAACTCCTTGGAATCAATTTGTGTGGAAGCCAAGTCGTTAAATATTGGGAGAGCAATCCAGATAATAAAAAATGAAATTATACCTGAAATAAGTGCGATGAGGAGTGACTCGCCTAAGAATTGAAAGACCAGATTTTTCTTTTGTGCCCCCATTACCTTGCGTATTCCCACTTCTTTTCCTCTGTTAGAGTAGCGCGCGATAGACAGATTCATGAAATTGATACAGGCAATAATTAAGACAAGAATTGCGATGGAAGACAGTATGTACACGTACTGAATGTTGCCATTGACAGACATATCTGCATTACTAAAATCGGATTTGAGGTGAATGTCCTGAATGGATTGCAATTTGAGGGCCGCATTATTTTCAGTGTAACGTGGAAGGTAGTGACTGGCTACGAATGCAGGTAGTTTGGCGTTTGTTTGGTTGGGATCAGACCCTGGCTTTAAAACTACATAGCTGTAATACCACATGCCTCTGTAGTCATGATCAATTCTAAAACCTACCAATTGATTGATGAGCAGTTTGGAATGGGCAAGAAAATCGAAATCAAGGTGCGTTTTACCGCGGAATGGTTCCAGAACACCTGTCACTTTAAAGGAAACGGTATCCTGAAAGGTGATGAGCTTACCTAATGGGTTGGTTTCCCCAAAATATTTTTTAGCAGCTTCGTGGCTAAGAACCACAGAGTTACTGTTTTCAAAGGCCTTTTCTCGATTGCCATATTTGAAATCGAAATCAAAAATTGAAAACAGACTCGAGTCAGCCAGATAAAATTTTCTTTCCTGGTATTCATTGTCTTCATATTTAATGGTAGGCAATAGGTTGGAAAAGAAAAAAGGTTTGAAGATAGTAGCAGCTGCCTCTACTTCTGGAAATTCCTCTACCATGTCAAAAGATGCAGGGTAGTGTGCCATGCTGTATCGGTTTTGAACCCCGTTAACATCTACATGTGTGTTAAGTCTATAGATGTTTTCTGCATTGGTATAAAAGCGATCGTAGCCTGTCTCGTTCTTTACATAAATGGCTATGAGCACAAAACATGCAAGGCCGATGGCAAGACCAATAATGTTAATCAGACTGTATAAGGAATTTCTGGTCAAATTCCTGATGGCGATTTTTATGTAATTTTTCAGCATGTGTTAGGGGTTGAGATTATCTTCAAAGAGTTTTAAAATTCGTTTGTACTCATCGGTCCAACTACTGGGTTCCACAAAGCCATGATTTTCTACGGGATACACGGCTAGCTCCCAGTTGTCTTTACCCAATTCAATGAGCCGTTGTGATAGTCTAACTACATCTTGAAAGTGTACGTTAGTATCCACCATTCCATGGCACATCAACAAGGCTCCTTTCAATCCTTCTGCATGATAGATCGGAGAGCTTTTTACATACGCAATACTATCTGCATAAGGTACATTGAGTATGTTTGAAGTGTAGCGATGGTTATAGTGTGCCCAATCGGTAACAGGTCTTAAGGCTGCTCCAGCAGCAAAAACGTCTGGCGTGGTGAACATGCCCATCAATGTGATAAAGCCACCATACGATCCGCCATAAACACCGATGCGTTTGGGGTCAACGTTGTATTTGTCCACTAACAGCTTAGCGGCATCCACGTTGTCTGTCAAATCTTTTCCTCCCATGAACCTGTAGATACCTGTACGCCAGTCGCGGCCGTAGCCTGCGCTACCTCGGTAGTCTATATCGATAACTGTGTAGCCTTTGTCAACTAATAAGTTATGAAACATATATTCACGGAAATAACTGCTCCACCATTTGTGTGCGTTTTGTAAATAGCCAGCACCATGAACAAAAATCACTGCAGGGCCTTTGGTGCTTTGTTGCTTAGTCTGATAGAGCCTTGCATAAACATCTGCTCCATCTCTGGCTTTAAAGGTGATTACTTCCGGATCTCTCCAAGGGTAAGAATTAAATTCTGCTGATGTTGATTTTGTAATTTGTTCTGATTGGGCCTTTGTTTTGTTCTCAGCGAGAAACAACTCCCATGGTTTGTTGCTGTAGGAGTACAAATCAGCCATCCATTTTTCGTCTGGAGATAAAATGACTTGGTGCGATCCAGTAGTTGTCGTTAACCTTTCAGATTTACGACCATCAATTGAAATTTTATAAAAATGTTTTTCGCCTGGATGTACTTCGTTGGTAGTGATATAAAAAAACTTTTTATCTCTGGAGAGTTGTGCGTTTTGTACTTCGTATTGGCCAGAGGTAATGGCTTGTTTTTTACCTGTGGTTATGTCTACAGTGTATAAGTGAGAGTAGCCACTTTCTTCAGAATGAAACCAGATCCTTTTATTGTCACCCATCCAACCTGCATTACCTGCACTAAAGAAATAACCAATCCCGGGACCACCTATCCAAGCTTCATCTCTTTGTCTGTCCAACAGTTTAAGTTGACGTGTGGCCAAGTCTACTGACATAATCCATCGGTCTTTATTATCAACAGAACGGATTACAACAAAATTATTTCTTCCGTCACCCGACCAATAAGGCCCGTTGATCACAACGGATCGTGTCGCTTTTTCTTTAGGTTGCTGATCAGGATAATCTTTTGAAAAATCTGCCTCATCCATAATGCCCGTTATGGTTTTGGTATCTACCTGATAAGTAGTGTCTCCTTTGATGTCATACACCCAAAATTCATAGGTGTCAAGATCTACACCTACTTTGGAACGCGCTGGGATATCCTCTGTAAAGCCAGATGCTGTAACGTAGTTGGGAACGATTGTGGATTTTGCGCTGGCTGCCTCCTTGGTTATCCGGTAAGTAATAAAGTTTTCATCCGGACTCATCATCAGGTTATCAATATTGTGACCATTTAGATAAACAGTATAAGGGCGATCGGGACGGTTAGCTTTATTATTTTTGTCTGTTGCTTTTTTGTTGTCACTCCTTTCTTTGAGTATTTGCAGGTAGGCGAGTTGGTCTTGCTTTAGCCATTCTTCGTGCGCACTTGCTTTAGCTTCTGATGGCTTCTTTCCCATTCTAAAATCAGAGAGCTGAGTGAATGAGCCCGTGTTGATACTCCAGGTGAATAGATTACTTCCTGAGGTGAATATTATTTTAGACTCGTCTTGAGAAAAGGAAGGGGCATATTCCCTTTCAAGGGTGTTGGTGATTTTTACGGTTTTGTTGGTTGGTATATCCAGAAGGAAAAGATCACCATACTTTTCATAAACTTTTTTCGTGTACGTTTTATTGTAAGTCCCGTTTTCTGTTGGCAATGATTTTCTGATGGATGGGCTTACCTTGGTAGGGGCTTTATTAGATAGTGTAACGGCATATAAGGAGTCATCTGCTGCATTGTCAGGATTCCAATTGAAATAGATGGTTTTACTGTCTTCTGACCAAAAAACGTCTGAAGGTGATGTTCCCACCCATTTTGGGTTACGCATTATCTTTTCAACAGTTAGTTCATTCAATTGTTGACCCCATGCAGCCGAGGTCACAAATAAGAGCAAGAGTAGTTTATTCATAGGATTTTTCTGGGTATAGGGTAAACGGAATCACATGGCTAAAGGCCTGCGAATTTTTATGAATGGGAAATACCGAGGCTTCGCGGAAAATTAGCGGTTTCTAGGCTTCGACATTTCCGAAAACATACTGTTGAATATGGACAAAATGAGACTGAAAGCCAAGGCCCACCAGAATCCATCCACATCAAATTTGGGGACGAAATAATCCACCATGAGTATGATTAGGGCATTGATGACCAATAAGAACAAGCCAAGGGTGAATACGGTGATGGGGATAGTGAGTACAACCAGAATAGGCCTCACAATGGCGTTAGCAAAGGACAAAACTGCAGCTACGAGCAAGGCATAGCCGTAATGCTCCACATGCACACCGGGCAACAGGTAGGCAGTAAGCAATACTGCGAGGCCTGAGAGAAGAAAACGTACAATTCCATTCATGCTATAAAATTTGATTCAAGTTCCGCTTTTAACTGCAATTGTCAAACTCTAATTTTGAGCAATAAGTATGTATGCCATAGTTGATATTGAAACCACAGGAGGGTATGCGAATAATCATCGCATCACGGAGATTGCTATTTATCATCACGATGGTATGCAGATTACCAATCATTACCATACATTGATTAATCCAGGGAGAAGTATTCCTCAATTTATAACTGGTCTTACAGGGATTAATTACGAAATGGTGAAGGAGGCACCTTCTTTCTCTGAAGTGGCCAACGAAATTCATGAGCAATTGAAGGATAGGGTTTTTGTAGCGCACAATGCTCACTTTGATTACAGTTTTTTAAAGAAAGAATTTGAAGAAGCTGGAATCAATTGGAATTCAAAAAAATTGTGTACGGTAAGATTAAGCCGAAAGATCATTCCCGGATTAAGTTCTTATAGTCTGGGCAGATTAGCAGAAAGTCTTGGTATAAAAATTAATGGCAGGCACAGGGCAGGTGGTGATGCAGAGGCTACATCAAAAGTTTTTGATTTGTTGTTGAAGCGAGATACTGATGGCGCCATTGTAAAGGCGCTTAAAAGAAATTCCGGAGAAGCAACACTTCCTCCTAATCTTCCAAAAGAAGACTTTGACAAATTACCTGCCAAAGCAGGGGTGTACTATTTTATGGACGCTCGAGGCAATGTGATCTATGTGGGAAAAGCAGTTAACATCAAAAAAAGAATAGCCGGTCATTTTAGTGGTGCAGCCCGAGAATGGAACCGATCCAATATCAGAAATGAGATCCATCATATTACCTTCGAACTCACAGGAAGCGAATTGATTGCTTTGATTTTAGAATCTCAGGAAATCAGGAGACTGTGGCCAAAGTATAACCTTGCGCAGAAGCAGAAAGCAGATGAGTGGGGAGTTTATGATTATGAGGACAGAGGTGGTTTTTTGAGGTTTTGCGTCAATGTGGTCAAACGTGGTACAAGGCCCTTAATAAGCTTTAGTTCAAAAGGAGATGCCTGGAACTTTATGTGGGAAAAAGTCAGAGCGTTTAACTTGTGTCCTAAGTTATCCGGGCTCCAGTTGGCCAAAGGGCTGTGTTTTAGTTATCAAACAGGTGAATGCAAAGGTGGATGCATGGGTGTAGAGACGGCTACGAAATACAACAAAAGAATTACCGCTGCCATTGAATCGTTTTTTGAGGAGGGGAACTCTTTGGCCATCATAGGAGCAGGAAGGAAGAGCAGTGAGCGCTCTCTGGTGCTAGTGGAAAATGGTGCCTATCTGGGCTTTGGCTTTATTGATAAACAGGAAACGTTGGCAGATTTTGAAACCGCTAAAGACTTTATAAAGATAGGTAAGGAAAACAGGATCGTTCAAAATCTGGTGAACTCCTATTTGGTGAACCCAAGAGGTGCTGAGGTCATTGCGTTTTAAATTTTTTTTCTTCCTTCAATACCAGGGTACAGTTCAGGTACTGGATCGCTCACAAAACATTCTTGCGTTTCAATATTCATCATGGACAGCCGACCAGACCACCCCGCTCCAGTGTCCATCATCCATACTTCACCATATTGGATAGGGGTGTTTTTATTTATTGGAGTATGACCAATATATATTGAGTTATAGGAAGTGAGCTTTTGTGGATGTTTCTTTTTGGCTAGTTGAGCGAAGCTTCTATCCCATAAAAAGGTTTGGATGCCCTGTCTCTCAATAGGACTTTCAATGCTAATGCCGGCATGAACAAATAATTCGTTGCGGTGGATATAATAGGGCAATGCGCTTTTTAATAGCTGAAAGTGATCCGCAGGGACCTTATCCTCATAAGAATCGATAGTAGCCTGCCCACCCTGAATAAGCCAGGTGTCGTTGGCATATCCCGTGTCCATCCAGTCGAGGGCCCAGAAGTCGTGGTTGCCCAATACGTAAATCAGACTTTCAATTTTCAACAGTTCGTCTATAGCCTGCCTTGTTTCAGGCCAACCATCCGCCACATCTCCAAGGCAGATAAGCGTATCTTTTTGGTAATTGAACCTTGATTTTTCTAAACATTGCAACAATGCGCGATAAGAACCGTGAATATCACCGACAACAAAAGTTTTGGGCATAGAATGGTTTTTCTAATGGATTGGAGCCTGGATAACAGCGAGAGACGACCTTTAAATCCGATTCCATCCATTTATAACTAATTTTGAACCTAATTCTTTATTATTGCGCTAAAATTAAGGGTAAAAGCATAGAAATATGGCGTTTGAGATGGCAACCGAAGTACAGCAAGAGCATACAGAAAAGGTAAAACAGGTTTATACTGAAGTAGCAAAAGTGGTAGTAGGCCAGCAATACATGGTCAACCGCCTGATGATAGGGTTGTTTACCAATGGCCATATCTTACTGGAAGGAGTTCCGGGTCTTGCTAAAACACTTACGATAAGTACGCTGGCCAAGGTGTTACACCTGGATTTTGCACGTATACAATTTACACCTGATTTATTGCCTGCTGATTTGGTAGGTACTATGATTTATAATCAGAAGGACGGAAAATTTGAGGTGAAGAAGGGGCCAATTTTCGCCAATATTATTTTGGCGGATGAGATCAACAGATCTCCAGCTAAAGTTCAGTCGGCATTGTTGGAGGCCATGCAAGAGAAACAAGTAACGATTGGAGAGACATCCTTTAACCTCGATCGACCATTCTTGGTAATGGCTACACAGAACCCTGTTGAGAACGAGGGAACGTATCCTTTGCCTGAAGCCCAGATTGACCGATTTATGATGAAGGTGTTTGTTAACTATCCTTCCAAAGAGGATGAGTTAGAAATCATGAGGCGTATCTCCAACATGCAGTTTGACTACACTGTGAATCAAGTACTGACCAAGGAAGATATTTTTGCCATTCGTCAGGAAGTGAACAAGGTGAAGATATCTGAATCTTTAGAAAAATATATTATCGAGTTGGTGTCTGCCTCGCGCAATCCAAAGGCATATAAATTGGATCACGAAGCGCAATACATACAATTTGGCGCGTCACCTCGTGCAAGCATCAATCTTAATCTGGCTTCTAGGGCAATGGCTTATCTTGAAGGCCGTGATTATGTATTGCCAGAGGACATTAAGGAAGTAGCCCTTGATGTGCTTAATCACCGTATCATATTAAACTACGAAGCGGAAGCAGATAATGTGCGCACAGCGGACATTATCAAGGTGTTGCTATCCAAAGTACCTATCAACAAGTAGTAGTTAATCATATGCTGCTCGTCTAAATTTTTCTCGACTTAAGAGGTTGTGGACTTTAAATGCCAGTGGCTTCACAATTTTTTAATATTGAAAATGCTGTTTCTAATTTTTTTAGGATCAGGCATTTAGCAAAACCAATTCAAGTTTTCATTTTGAAGTGGGTAACAATCCAATAAAGATTCCTTCATCTTCTTTAACAATTTGGTAAACCACCATTGTACTTCATGTAACATTGGATGCTCACCTTTGCGCAGAATCGAAAATGAAAAATCTTTAAAAAATTCACTCATGAAAAAATTACTTTCATTATTTATCATTTCTGCGCTGGTGACTACCTTCTATGCGTGTAGCGATGATGAGACCCCAAACTTGGCCGCACCTAGCTTAACAGCGCCAACTGCGGCTGACGTACAGGTGGGCACTACTGCCACACTTGATTTTGCTTATACTGCAGCTGCAGGCTTTGCTTCTTCTACAGCTACAGCTACTGGAGGAACAGTAACTGTTGATACGGATGGAACTGATGGAGCAACTTCAGGTACAATCAGCGTTACATTCACTGCGGGTGCAAGTGCAGCTGCAGGATCTGTTACAGTAACAGTAACAGACAAAGAAGGTGATTCAAATAATATTACTGCTGTTTTTGCAGTTACAACTCAACCCGTTATTCCTAATGAAGTATTAAGTGGAGTTCTTGATAATAAGTCGCTTACTAATGATCGCATTTATGAATTGGCTGGTCGTGTAATTGTACCAGATGGAAAAGTGCTTACCATCCAGGAAGGAACGATTATCAAGGGGAGAGAAGGAAATGGTGCCTTGGCATCAGCATTGATTATCTCCAGAGGTGCTAAGATTGAAGCTGTAGGTACAGCAGATGAGCCTATAATTTTCACATCTATTCTTGATAATATTAAAGTTGGTGAGATAGCAGGAACAAACTTAGATAAACTTGACAACGAGAAATGGGGTGGGTTGATCATATTAGGAAAAGCTCCTATATCAGCTAAGGATGGTGACACGGAAACTGCAGTAGAAGGTTTGCCAGCCGATGAGGCATATGGTCTTTACGGTGGCAATGTTCCTGCTGATGACTCTGGAACTTTAAAGTATGTTTCTATACGTCATGGAGGAACTTTAATTGGTGAAGGAAATGAAATCAACGGATTGACACTAGGTGGTGTAGGTTCTGGAACGGAGATTGATCATGTTGAAATATTCGCAACTTTAGATGATGGTGTCGAGTTTTTTGGAGGTACTGTTAACGTAACTAATTTGTTGGTATACTGGCAAGGTGATGATGGAGTAGATATTGATATGAACTACTCAGGTACTGTGACTAATTTTATGGTGTATCATGGAGATGGAGTAGGTACAGATGAAGGTCTTGAAATTGATGGACCTGAAAATTCAACCTACAAGGATGGTAAGTTTACCCTAAAAGATGGAACAATTGTTTCCGATGGGGTTGCTGGTTCTGCTGCTGATATCAAGGCTGATGCACAGGGAACATTGCAAAATCTAGTGTTTTCTGGCTACTCTTCTGCTAAATTGAAATTTGAAGGAGAATACACTACAGGGGACTGTACGGATCATGCGAATAAGGTATATAGTGATGCAGTTCAACAGCTATTAGATGGAGTATTTGTGATCACTGGTACGAAATACGATGCCATAGAAGTTTATTCTAAAAAGGATAGTAACGATGTGCCATTCTGTGCGAGTGTTCCTCAAACCGACAAGGATGCGGCCGCTGCTAAAGCAACTTCTGATGCTGCTGCAACTGGAGCTACAACAAGTGAATTTGCTTGGACAATGGCAGCTAAAGCTGGTTTATTGAACTAAGAGATTGACTAATAGTAATATGAAAGAAGCCACCCTTGGGTGGCTTTTTTTATACAAATATTTTGTTGAGCGGATTTGGTGGACAGCATCCAGTTAGAGCTCAGTTGGCATATTAAGAATATGTTAATTTAATGTTCCCTCGCTTTAACAATTTCGTAATTTTTGAAATAGAGACATAGACTTAAACCCTCCATTGGATTAGCCAGTGTTAATCCAATGTTAAGAAAGATAACTTCCTCACTGCGATGCACTTTGCTTAGCTTCCCGCCTTATTTCAGGTAAGAGTCTTTGTCTAATTTTGCAGCAGCTTTAAGCAGCAAACCATGAAGAAAAGACTATTAGTACTGTTAATCACTTGTTTTAGTATTGTATCATATGGCCAGGGTTTCCTCAGGGGGAAAATAATTGATGGAGAAACGGGAGAAGGTCTCATTGGAGCTACCGTTTCAAAAGAGGGAACTAACATTGGAACTGCAGCTGATTTTGATGGCAATTTTTCCCTAAAACTAGATCCAGGTTTACACACCGTAGTTTTTCAGTTTGTATCGTATCAGACTCAAAAAATAAGCGACATAGAGATAAAGGACGGTGAAGTATCATCACTTGACGTTACTCTTAATGTGGCAGCTACAGAGCTTGAAGAAATTGTAGTAACTGCAGAACAGGCAAGAGATACTGAAGTAGCCTTATTAACTGTTCAAAGAAAATCTCCGAATGTCGTAGATGGTATTTCTTCTCAGACTTTTCGCAAGTTAGGGGATAATGATTTGGGAGTAGCAATGAAACGTGTGACTGGGGTAGCAGTTCAGGATGGCAAATACGTTTATGTAAGAGGTCTCGGTGACAGATATACGAAAACTACTTTCAGCGAAATGAGTATCCCTGGTCTTGACCCGGATAATAACTCAGTTCAAATCGATATTTTTCCGACCAATACGATTGAAAATGTAATTGTCTATAAAACCTTTTCACCAAATCTCTCTGCTGATTTTGCCGGAGGGACCGTTGATATTGAAACAAAAAGCTTTCCTGAAGAAAAAGTAACTAGTGTTTCTGTGGGAATGGGTTTCAATCCGGCCATGAATTTAAATAAAGACTTCCTTTCATATGATGGAGGGAAAAAAGATTTTCTTGGTTTTGATGATGGCACCAGGAAGCTTCCCTTTGACAAGAAATCAGTGATTCCAGATATAAGTTCTGCAAATGGTGCTGAGGCTGAAACATACACTGGAAGTTTTAATCCGCAATTGGCTGCTCAAAAAAAGCCTAGTTTTCTTAATTATAATTTTGGATTCAACCACGGGAATCAGATTAACAAAGGAGGAGCAACTATTGGTTACAATGCTGTAGCGTCTTATCGTACCAATTATGAATACTATGATGATGTTCAATTTGGGGAATACATCAAGGATGCTGATAAAAGCGTTAGTGAGCTAACTACAGTAGAAACAAGAGCGGGACAATTGGGGAAAACTGATATTATCTGGAGCGGATTGCTAGCTGGAGCATTAAAATTTAGCAACCATAGTTTTGCTCTTAGCGTATTGAGAAGTCAAAATGGCACTTCATCTGCCTCAAGCAGATTAACGTCCAATCAATTTGATAACCCTTCTATTTTAAGTGGAAATATATTGACCTATGCACAACGCTCTGTTACCAATACCATTCTGGTCGGTAAGCATAGCTTTCCTAAAATTGATGTAGAATGGAGAGGCGCTCTAAACTTATCCAGAATATATGAACCTGACTATAGATCATCAAGAATTCAGGTTTTGCCTGACGATAATTACGATTTACAGGTAGGTGTAGGAGCTGGGATCGATAGATTTTATCGAGACTTAACGGAGGACAATCAAAGTTTTAAAGTAGACTTTACAGTTCCTTATGGAGTGAAAAACAAGTTCAAATTTGGTGGAATAGGGACATTCAAGAATCGTGACTTTGAAGTATTGGAATATTATTACAGAATAAGAGGGAGTTCAAAAGTGTCAGGCAATCCTGATGATTTGTTAAGCCCAGAAAATATTTGGACACCTGATACGAATTTAGGAACGTATGTAAAAGGAAATTTTGACCCTTCTAAAAACTTTAATTCAACGCAGGAAGTGTTTGGCGCATACCTAATGACTGAAATGCAACTAACTTCAAAACTGAAGGCGGTTTATGGAGTAAGAGCGGAGCAGGTGAAGATGAACTATACAGGAGCGAACCAAAGTCAAATTATGTTGAATGACACGTTGACTTTGGATAATTTAGATTTTCTACCTTCAGCTAATTTGGTTTATAGTCTGAATGACGCAATGAACCTGCGTGGTTCCTACAATAAAACTTTAGCAAGACCCTCCTTTAAAGAAAAATCTAATGCGCAGATATTCGACCCCATTAGTAAGCGTACCTTTATTGGTAATTTAGATTTGGAAGAAACACATGTAGACAATTTTGATTTACGCTGGGAGTATTTCTATGGTGCAGGAGAAATGATTTCATTATCAACTTTTTACAAGTCGTTTGAGGGTCATATCGAATTGGTTTCTTTTGAAACTGCACCAGACAACTTGAAGCCTCGTAATTCTGGTAAGAGTAATGTTTATGGTATTGAAGTAGAGTTTAGAAAAAACCTAAATGAATTATTTTCAATAGGATCGAATGCATCTTTCGTAAAATCAGCCGTTGATTTAAAATCTGTAATAGTAAACGAAACAGGGGGAACTGAATTGGAATTGCGCGAAGCCAATGCAAGAGACGGTGAGGGCATTGATTCTACAAGGCCAATGGCGGGACAGGCTCCATTTTTAATCAACGGATTTGTAAACTACCAAAATATTGAAGGTACACTAATTGCAAGCCTTGCTTACAATGTGCAAGGAGAGACATTAAATATTGTTGGTTCTGGCCGCGTTCCCGATATCTACACTAAACCCTTTAATAGTTTGAATCTCAATGTAACGAAGAGTGTTGGTGCTGCAGGGAGATCAAAACTTACTTTTGGAGTCACCAATATTTTAGGAGCGGAGCGCACCAATTTTTATAAATCATTTCAGGCAAAGGATCAAACTTTCTCGGTGTTCCGTCCTGGCAGAACCTTTTCTTTGAAGTACGCTTTTACTTTCTAATAGACTATGCAAACAAAAAAAGCCACCCTCAGGGTGGCTTTTTTGTTTTTCGAATTTATCAATTCACTTTCCCCTGTCTCTCTTTGTGCAGAAGAATTACTTTTTTAATCTGCTCTCCTGCTTGCATCACTGAATCTTGAGCTAGTTTATTGTTCTCCAGTTTTTGCAACAATACTGCATGTTCCAAGGTGTTCGCCTGAAGACGTTCTTCTAGCTTTACTTTTTCTTGTTCATTGTTGCCCAATTGAATGGTGAGGTCTTTGTTTTGATTGACCAGTCGTTGTGACTGTTTGTTGGTAGCGTCAAAGGCCCGCTGAGCTTCATCAATCTGAGCTTGTATCTTATCTTTGTAGTATTTGATGCCAAAGCGATACACTTCTTTTTCCAATTCCTTTTTCACCATCTCTATGTCGTTCACTACCCATTCATCAGCATTGATCCCTAGCCATATTTGAGTGGTTTCTCCTTTCTCTTTAATATCAGCGTAAATAATTCCCTTGCTGTAAACGGTGCCGCCCAACGCAGGTTCGTTAATGCTGGTGAACACTCCGACTTGTTTGGGTTTGCCAAACTCTTTTAAGAACTTATTCCAGGAAATGGCAACTTGTTCTTTCTTACCTTCCAACGTGGTGGCAAAACCTTCACTTTCCTCACCATTTATTTTCTGCCCTTGCTTTTCTGTAGTTACCTTTTGCCCAAAGGCAGCCAGGCTAAAAAGCAGGTAAAGGATGATAAACCCAAACTTATTTTGATTCATACTGTTTATATTATTGATCAAAGCTAGTAATTATCCAAATGCATAAAAATGTTCTCATAACTGGAGCCTCCGGCCTAGTAGGCACAAGACTTACTACATTGCTTATGCAAAAAGGTTACCAGATTTCTCATTTGTCCCGAAGTAGCAGCGCGGGGCCTATTCGCACCTTCCTTTGGGATGTCAACGCGGGAACGATTGAAAATGGAGCCTTAGATGAGGTGGATACTATTATTCACCTGGCAGGTGCAGGTATTGCGGATAAACGTTGGTCTGCTTCCAGGAAAAAGGAGATTTTGGAAAGCCGGACGAAGTCAACTGAACTACTCTTCCAGAAACTAAAGCAAAGTAAGCATAACGTAAAGACTTTTGTTTCAGCTTCTGCCATAGGTATTTATGGTGAAGGCGGTTCTGAAAGAACATTCACTGAAGAAGATCTCCCTGCACATGATTTTCTTGCTGAGGTGGTAAGGCAATGGGAGGATAGCGTATCTCAAATAGATTCGTTGGGTATTCGTGTTGTTAAAATCCGAATTGGCATTTTGTTAAGTGAAAATGGAGGTGCGCTGGCTGAAATGGTAAAACCTATCAAGTGGGGAGTCGGATCACCGCTGGGTTCAGGAGAACAACTAATGAGTTGGATTCATATTGATGATGCTTGTCGTATTTTTATAAAAGGAATAGAAGATGAGTCCATGAAAGGAGTTTATAATGCTGTTACTCCAAACCCTGTCTCCAATAAGCAGTTAACTAAGGAAATCGCCAGAGTACTCAATAAACCACTTTGGTTACCCAATGTCCCTGGCTTTGTTTTGAAGTTAGTTTTGGGAGAAATGGCTGATTTGGTCTTAAAAGGAAGTAAAGTATCGGCAAGAAAAATTCAAGATTCAAATTTTGATTTCCAATTCTTAGACTTGAAAGAAGCCCTGGAAGACCTGTTGAAGAAATAAGCTTTTAATTAGGCGTTCCTTGTTCCTTGACAGGAGCCTTCACCTTTCTAACGGTCTTTACCTTTTTTACAGCCTTTACCTTCTTCACAGCTTTTTTGGGGTGCACTGTTTTCTTAGCCATTTTCTTTTCTTTATCCTTGGCTTTGGCTTTAGCGATTTTTTCTTCCTTCTTAATTTTTTTATAAAGCTTTTTTAAATCCTTCTGCAAAGCATCAGTTAGTTTTTTAGAAGTTTGTTTGATCAGCTTCTGTGTCTTTTTCGAAGGCTTCACAATACCAAGTTTTTCTAAAGTCTGCGAAGCAGACTCCTCAACTTTGAAACGAATTTCCTTTTTCGACAATTGATCCATAATTATTTCATGTTTACCCAAATGTAAATTTTGTTGTGCGAAACTCACGGGTCTTCAGTAAAACATAACATTAACCTAACATTGAAGTTTGTGACGTTTTGATAATGAGACCATTACATGAAATATGAGGCAAAGAATCATTTTATTAAATGTTGAAATTGGACATGAAAAGTAATAGACCCTTAATGAATTCAATGCCCTTATTTATTCATCAACCCAATACATTTGAATCATCAAACTATCTTCTTCTTCTGGGTAAGGGCAGGCGTTCCAGTCTGCCTTTTTTCATATGCCTGAGTTTCAAAATGCCTTATTACTCCTTTAATCCTATTGCAAAGACTCCATTCACGTTATATTAGCAGATCGAAAGAAACTGGATATGGCGATTGAAAACGAGAAGGTATCTTCCTCAGAAGAAGAACATAAGATTAGGAAAGCTTTTGTAGATAAGAATTGGGCTGAAATTAAGAGTTCAGATTCATGGGTGATTTTTAAAGTCATGTCTGAGTTTGTTGAGGGATTTGAGAAATTGGCCAAAATTGGTCCATGCGTTACCATTTTTGGTTCAGCGCGTACACAACCTGACCACCCCTACTATAAAATAGCTGAAGCAATTGCCTTTGAACTGGTACATCACGGGTATGGAGTAATTACCGGGGGTGGGCCGGGTATTATGGAAGCTGGAAATAAAGGAGCACATAAAGCAGGAGGAAAAAGTGTTGGCTTAAACATCTTTTTACCGCACGAGCAGAAGGGCAACATTTATATCGATCCTGAGAAATTAATTTCTTTTGATTATTTTTTTGTTCGTAAAGTGATGTTTGTAAAGTATTCACAAGGTTTTATTGTGATGCCGGGTGGGTTTGGTACAATGGATGAACTGATGGAAGCGTTAACACTGATACAAACACATAAAATTGGACGGTTCCCTATTGTTTTGGTTGGACAAGAGTTTTGGGGAGGATTAGTAGGGTGGTTCAAAGAGATGCTTGTAACTCAAGGAATGATAGACAAAGATGATTTAAAGCTGATCAATGTTGTCGATAAACCTGAAGAAGCGGTAAAAGTGATTAATGACTTTTACGCTAAATATTTACTTTCACCCAATTTCTAATTTTATACTGTGATGGGAGAGTTGATGAAGAAATACCGCGTTGAAATTTTGGTGATCATTGGATTAGTGGTGCTTTTGTTCTTGGTCATTTTTATCAACACACGTATTGAACGATTGGAGCAAATCGTTGGACTGGAAAACAATCCCGATATTGTATATGAAAAATTGCCAGAAGAGGATGGTCCGTTGCCTGCCATTTCTTATGACCTCCCCAAAGAATTGAGTTTTGCTGGAGAACAAGTGCCATTAGACCGTTCAGATTTACGCGAACAGATTGATAAAGAACTTCAGATCAATATCTATTTTCATAGCAACACTATTTTTCTGATGAAAAGAGCCAATGAATGGCTTCCTCAATTTGAGCCTATTTTGAAAAAGAATGGTATACCAGATGATTTTAAATACCTGCCCTTGATTGAGAGCGGATTACTCAACGCAGTTTCGCCAGCCAATGCCGTAGGGTTTTGGCAAATTGTGAAAAGTGCCGGTAAAGAAAATGGACTAGAGATATCAAGAGAGGTGGACCAACGCTATGATCCGATCAAAGCCGCAGAGGCAGCTTGCAAGTATTTTAAAAAAGCCTATGAAAGGTTTGGTAACTGGACGCTGGTAGCGGCTTCCTACAACAGGGGGATGAGTGGTTTGGATCGAGCGATCAAAAAACAAAAGGTAGACAATTACTATGACTTGTTCTTGAATGAAGAGACAGCGCGTTATGTTTTTAGAATATTGGCTATAAAAGAAATAATTGAGAATCCGGAGCGCTATGGTTTTAAAATCAATCCACGACATCTCTACCAACAAGATTCTTTACGCTTTGTAGAGGTAACAGAGACCATTCCTGATTTAGTAGAATTTGCCTTGGAGCAAGGATCCAATTATAAATTGCTTAAGCGACACAATCCATGGCTGCGGGATGATAGATTAACTGTGAGAAGAAACGAAACCTATACCATCGCACTTCCTGCGCTATAAATATGAAACCTTACCTGCTAGCCGAGTGCAATTGGAAATACATAAAGGAAGCTTCTTTTCATGCAGCTATACTTCCTTGGGGAGCTACAGAAGCCCATAACTATCATTTGCCTTACGGGACTGACATTATCGAAGCTGAAGCGATTGCTGCTGAAGCGGCTCGTATCGCCTGGGAAAAAGGAAGTAAGATTATCGTATTGCCCGCAATTCCGTTTGGTGTGAATACCGGACAACATGATGTAACCCTCGATATGAATATGAATCCAAGCACACAGTTTGTGGTGCTAAAGGATGTTATTGAAGTGCTGAATCGTCAGGGAATTTTTAAGTTGATCATTTTAAATAGCCATGGAGGCAATGACTTTAAACCAATGATCAGAGAGTTAGGACTTGGTTTTCCTAAAATGTTTATCAGCAGTTGTGACTGGTTCAAATCATTAGATCAAGAATTATTTTTCGAAAATAAAGATGATCATGCAGGGGAAATGGAGACGAGCCTGATGCTTCATTTAAGGCCTGACCTGGTATTGCCATTAAGCGAAGCAGGAGATGGCAAGGCAAAGAAATTTAAATTCGATGCCATCAAGGAAGGATGGGCATGGGCCGAACGCCAATGGACAAAAGTAACAAAGGATACAGGTGTGGGTGATCCGCGAAAAGCAACGGCAGAAAAGGGTGAAAAGTATTTTAAAGCGGTAACGGAAAAAGTTGCCCAATACTTTATTGGGGTGGCCCAGACGGATAGTAATGATTATTATGAATAATTTTTATTTAACCACAGAGGTCACAAAGGGTCACAGAGATGCTTTGCGCTCTTTGTGAAGTCGCTGTGTGCTTTGTGGTTAAACTATAAC
>JAGQYK010000080.1 GCA_020436125.1 Cyclobacteriaceae bacterium
GCTTCATGTTCACTACGCTATACCCCATGCATCTGCAGCCTACATGGCCAAACAGATTTTAAAAACTCAGGGAATTTCTATACCCGTAGTAACAACCCTTCATGGCACCGATATTACTTTGGTAGGCAAGGATGCTTCCTACGAACCTGTTGTAACCTTTAGTATCAATGAATCGGATGGCGTAACTGCTGTGTCCAAGGATCTCAGGTATCAGACTTTCGAGTTTTTTGACATTACCAAAGACATAGAGGTAATCCCCAATTTTATTGATCTGGGAAAGTTTAAAAAGCAGAAAAAGGACCACTTTAAAAAGGCCATTTGTCCAAATGATGAAGTGCTTATCGTTCACATTTCTAATTTCAGAAAAGTGAAACGAATAGGAGATGTGATAAAGATTTTTAATAATATCCGAAGGGAAATTCCAGCCAAACTATTAATGATCGGTGATGGACCAGAACGTTCAGGGGCTGAAGACTTGTCTAAGAAACTAGGAATTGAAGATGACATTCGTTTTCTGGGAAAATTAGAAGCCATCGAAGAGGTACTTTCTGTCGCAGACTTATTCTTAATGCCGTCTGAAAAAGAGAGTTTTGGATTGGCTGCATTGGAGGCGATGGCTTGTGAAGTACCGGTAATTTCTTCCAATGCTGGGGGTATACCTGAGCTTAATATCGATGGAGTTACAGGATTTTTAAGCGAGGTGGGTGATGTGGAGGCAATGTCAAAAAATGCGCTTCATATTTTAAATAAGGAAAATCTTCATACCTTTAAGGAAAACGCATTGAAGAGGGCGCAGGAATTTGATATCTCAAATATTCTGCCTCTTTATGAGAATTATTACAGGAAGGTAATAGAGAAATCAGCCGAAAGAGTAGCCATCTAGTTGACGCCTAAGGCTGAATTTTGTAGTAGTCGTGATTGTAGGAAGTTGAAACGTGATACTATGAAAAATGGGATGAAACCTCAAAACAAGGGAAGCAAGCAGCTTTTCAAAAATCCAATATTAGAAAAGCTCTCACGTACGCATATTGCTGTACCTCTAATTATATTTTTCGTCTACTCATCGGGATTGATTTACTGGAATGTTACCCACACTTCGCTATCGGTAGGGCTTTCAATCCTTATGTTTATTGTGGGGCTGCTTTCGTTTACTTGGGTAGAGTACCTGGTGCATCGCTATTTATTCCACATGAAGACGTACACCGAAGTAAGGGAAAAATTGCAATACACCATGCACGGGGTGCATCACGAATTCCCAAAAGATAAGAGCCGACTGGCAATGCCTCCACTACTCAGTATAACCATATCAACATTACTCCTATTCCTTTTCAGGTTGGTCCTAGGAGATTTGGTTTTCTCCTTTTTACCCGGATTTCTAGTAGGGTATGCCCTTTATCTGGCCATCCATTACATGGTGCACGCCTATCAGCCACCAAAAAACATTTTGAAGTTCCTGTGGATAAACCACAGTATTCATCATTACAAAGATGGTGATGGCGCCTACGGTGTCTCTTCTCCCTTATGGGATTATGTATATGGAACAAGGACTCCTTTAAGTCATAAAGAAAAAGATCGGACTCCTGTCAGCTCTTAAACAAAATTATATCTTGCTTTCAGCGTGCTTGGGAGTTGAAGTTTTGGCATAGGTTGGGCAAGTATAGCTAGAGCATGAAGACAATAGCAGTAAACCCATTCCGATCAATAGGGAGACAATGGCTCTCATTTTAGGTGCAGATTAAATTAGACATTCACAAAACTACTATTGTGGGGTTAAAGAAATTTTAGCCACATGCTACATTTCTTACATAGGTTCTGTATTCTATGTATTTCTGAATGATAATTCTTATCACAAATGAAGCGCAGACATGAACAGAAAGCCCCATTTATTGGTTTAAATAAAGTTAAATTGCTACGAAGCCAAACACCATGTTAGGATATAGATTTTCAAAGTATACACCACCCCCAGATAGCGAAAAAAGTGATTTTGACAGGCTGCTTAAAATCTTTATGCAGTTGGTCCTCATTACTTCTGGCAACGTAGGAGAGGCGCTACAATGGCTCACAGAGGTTGATCGTCAATACAAACTGACTAACGATCAATATGGAATGGGAGATTTTATTGAAGATTTAAAAGAAAAAGGAATTATTAGTGAAGAAGGCCCTAATGGCGAATTCAAACTTAATCCAAAGGGGGAACAGGATTTAAGAAAATCGGCTCTAGAAGAAATTTTTGGTAAGCTTAAAAAATCAAAAGGAGGAGAACACAAAACCACTCATAGTGGTCAGGGTGATGAGGCCACAACGGACAGGAGAGATTATGAGTTTGGAGATACCCTTGAGCAAATTGCTATCACCGACTCCTTGAGAAATGCACAGATCAACCATGGCCTGGATAATTTTCAAATGACTGAGAATGATCTGGAAGTAATGGAGAGTGAATTTAAGACTCAAACATCAACTGTGCTGATGATTGACATCTCACATTCGATGATCCTTTATGGTGAGGATCGCATTACCCCAGCTAAAAAAGTGGCTATGGCCTTGGCTGAGTTGATTACCAAAAAATATCCAAAAGACACATTGGATATATTAGTATTTGGAAATGATGCCTGGCAGATTGAAATCAAAGACCTCCCCTATTTGAATGTGGGTCCATATCACACCAATACGGTGGCCGGATTGGAATTGGCCATGGACATTCTTCGTAGAAGAAAAAATACCAATAAGCAGATTTTCATGATTACCGATGGCAAGCCCACCTGCATTAAACAAGGAATTAAGTATTATAAAAATAGCTTTGGACTAGATCCCAAAATATTGAAGCAAACACTTAATCTAGCCGGTCAACTGCGCAAGATTAAGATACCGGTAACTACATTTATGATCGCCACAGATCCGTATCTAAAGGCTTTTGTGAGAGATTTTACCAAAGCCAATAATGGCAACGCCTACTATAGCAGTCTTCAAGGTTTGGGCAATCTCGTCTTTGAAGATTTTAGAAAAAACAGAACGAAAAATTTATAAGAGAGCAATCAGCATGATCGATACGAATAAAATAAAAACACTGGGTCAACTTAAGGAAGAAGGCTATCAACCTAAAACCATTAAGGAAGAACTTCGTGATAACCTCATTACAAAACTCCGTCAAAAGGAAAATGTGTTTGAGGGGATATGGGGATATGAGGAAACAGTAATTCCAGACATAGAGCGCGCATTACTTGCAGGTCACGATATCAACTTACTGGGCCTTAGAGGGCAAGCCAAAACGAAAATTGCCAGACTAATGGTTCAACTTCTCGATGAGCACATTCCAGCGATTGAAGGGTCAGAACTAAATGATGATCCCTTCAACCCTATATCACGATACGGTAAAGACAAACTGAAAGAACTAGGTGATCAAATGCCCATCGCATGGATCCATCGCGATGAAAGGTATACGGAAAAACTGGCAACACCAGATGTTTCTATTGCCGACCTTATTGGAGATGTAGATCCCATTAAAGCCGCATCGTTAAAACTTCCGTACTCTGACGAGCGCGTAATTCATTTCGGATTAATACCAAGATCTCACAGAGGCATTTTTGTTATTAATGAGTTACCTGACTTACAGGCGAGAATCCAAGTTGCTCTTTTTAATATTCTTCAAGAGGGTGACATCCAGATCAGGGGTTTTAAATTAAGGTTGCCCTTACAAATTCAATTTGTTTTTACTGCCAATCCGGAGGATTACACCAATCGAGGAAGTATTGTAACACCATTAAAAGACAGAATTGACAGTCAGATTATCACTCACTATCCGAAGTCGATTGAGATTGGCAAAAAAATTACACAGCAGGAGGCACAAATAAAGGAGGCACAGCGAAATATTGTTACCTCCACAGAAATTGTTAAAGACCTGGTAGAACAGATTGCCGTAGAGGCACGCAAGAGCGAATTTGTGGATGCCAAAAGTGGTGTCTCTGCGCGCCTTACCATCTCGGCCTTTGAAAGTCTGGTTGCAGCCGCAGAGCGCAGAAGCATTATTAATGGAGAAGGATCAGCTAACATTAGACTCACCGACTTCATCGGGGTAGTTCCTTCCATAACAGGTAAAGTAGAATTAGTGTATGAAGGAGAGCAGGAAGGGCCAGGCATTGTAGCACAAAATCTTATTGGCAAAGCTATTCGTTCTCAATTCACCAACTATTTTCCTGACCCTGATAAATTCAGAAAACAAAAGGAAAAAAGTCCATACAAAAAAATATCGGAATGGTTTGGCGATGGTAACACGATAGACCTTTTGCATGACATGCCGGAAACCGAATACAAGAAACTTTTAGATAGCATTCCAGGGCTTAAGGAACTTGTTGACGAACATCACAGCAAAGAAGATAAAACCACGAAGCTATTGTTAATGGAGTTTGCCCTGCATGGCTTGGCTGAATACAGTCAAATCAGTAAGAATAATCTCATAAGAGGTCTGCAGTTTAAAGATCTATTGAGCGGGATGTTCAATCTTCCTTCTGAAGAAGAGAATGACGAAGAGGAAGATGATAGCACTTTGGGCGGTATGATGAATTAGTATTAAAAGATTAATCTATCGGATTGCAATTATTCCACACCTTTTGTTAGCTTTATTTAACGAAAGAGATTTTGCGAAGACACGTTTCACACTTACAGAGCAGTTTATAAAAGCATTGTAAGAGACGTGTCTTCGCATTTTTTTTAACTGGACCTAATTTTTTTAGTATGGCCAAAAGCAAGAAAGAGAATAAAATCTTTGTCCTTGACACTTCAGTTATCATCTATGAACACAATAGCATCTTAAATTTTGACGAGCACGACATTGGCATACCCATAACTGTGCTGGAGGAATTGGATAACTTCAAAAAAGGAAACGACACCAAAAATTTTGAAGCCAGAGAGTTTATCAGGCTGATTGACAAACTCGCCAAAGATCAAATGCTACATCAATGGAATCCGCTCAATGGCAAGGGCAAGGGCCGATTCAAAGTGCTGATGGATACTGGAAGTAGTGGTACGTTAGATGCGAACAAAGTTTTTGATGAAGACAAGCCAGACCATCGAATTCTAAATAGCGCGTTGCATCTTCAGAAAGATGAAAAAGGAAAAAAGGTTATTCTTGTTTCTAAGGATGTCAACCTACGTCTCAAGGCAAAAGCTTTGGGTCTTCAGGCAGAAGATTACACAACGGGTAAAATTCAAAATATAAGTTCTCTCTACACAGGAAAAACTGTGGTAGAAGATGTTGACCCCAATGTAATCAACTTGCTATATGATAAGGGTTATTGTCCACCAGAAGATATTCTAGGGAAGCAAACACCCATGAAAAACCATTATTACATTTTCAAAAGTGGTAAGAAGTCTGTACTTGCTTTTTACAATTCAGCCAATGGAATGGTGGAGCAGGTGGAGAAAAGAAACGCGTATGGAATCAAGCCTAGAAATGCAGAGCAAGCCTTTGCCATTCATGCAGTACTCAAACCTGAAATTAAACTGGTTTCCATCCAGGGAGTGGCCGGTACAGGCAAAACGCTTATTGCATTAGCAGCTGCGCTGGAACAGAAAAAGGAATTCAAACAAATCTATCTGGCCAGGCCAATTGTGCCTTTAAGTAACAAAGACATTGGGTTTCTTCCCGGTGACATCAAGTCTAAAATTAACCCCTATATGGAGCCGCTGTGGGATAACTTGAAGTTTATACAAAACCAATATGGGGAAGGAGATAAAGAGTACAGCAAAATCTCTGAAATGATCAATTTTGAAAAGCTGGTCATTACACCTCTGGCCTACATCCGCGGCAGGAGTCTTTCTAACATTTGTTTTATTGTAGATGAAGCACAGAACTTGACTCCTCATGAGGTGAAAACCATTATTACTCGCGCAGGAGAAAACACAAAAATAATTTTCACAGGAGATATTTATCAGATCGATACCCCCTATTTGGATTCACAAAGTAATGGACTATCTAACTTAATTGATCGATTAAAAGATCATGAGTTATACGCACACATTACCCTTGAAAAAGGGGAGCGCTCTGAATTGGCTAATTTGGCCAACGAACTTTTATAGTTGATAAATTATTTGCCCAGTGCCTTCAGCATGGTTTCACCGATCAAAGCTGGCGACTCTACCACGTGAATACCACATTCGCGCATGATCTTCATCTTGGCTTCAGCCGTATCTTCTGCTCCACCTATGATTGCTCCAGCATGTCCCATTCTTCGTCCCGGAGGTGCAGTTTGGCCTGCAATAAATCCAACAACGGGCTTTTTTATTCCACTTTCTTTGATCCATCTCGCTGCCTCGGCTTCGTAGTTTCCACCTATTTCCCCGATCATTACTACTGCATCCGTTTCAGGATCATTCATCAACATTTCAACAGCGTCTTTTGTAGGTGTACCAATGATAGGGTCTCCACCGATACCAATGGCTGTTGATATACCCAACCCCGCCTTCACAATTTGATCTGCGGCCTCATAGGTAAGGGTTCCTGATTTCGAAACCACACCAATTCTTCCCTTTTTAAATACAAAGCCAGGCATGATTCCTACTTTGGCTTCACCTGGAGTGATTACACCTGGACAATTAGGGCCTATTAACGTTACTCCTTTTTCCTTTATAAATTTCTTTACCACCATCATATCCTTTACAGGGATACCCTCGGTAATGGCCACTATCACCTTAATTCCTCCTTCAGCCGCCTCCAAAATTGAGTCTGCCGCAAATGCAGGTGGCACAAATATGATAGAAACATCTGCTCCAGTTTTTTGAACCGCCTCTTTTACGGTATTGAATACAGGCCGACCTAAGTGTTCTTGTCCCCCCTTGCCTGGTGTTACACCGCCTACAACGTTAGTTCCGTATTCAATCATTTGTCCGGCATGGAATGACCCTTCCGAACCTGTAAATCCCTGGACAATTATTCTGGAGTTTTTGTTTACCAATACGCTCATGATAGTACTTAGGTTAGGATCACAAAATTAGGATAATAATGGCGCCATACAAGCCAAAAAACCTGACTGGTGTAAAATGAAAAACCCCATCCTTAATTAGAATGGGGCTTCTAGTATCATTAAGAATTTCTCTTATTTCTGTTCTTTTAGCTTGTTCCTTAAAAGAAACTCATCGTAAGCCTCTTTGTACGAAGCCACATCAGGGGCCATCTTAATTGCCTCTTCATAAGCAGTTATTGCGTCTACATACAATTTATTCTCTTCATAAAATCCAGCCATTATAAATTTATTAAGTGCTGTTTCTTCGCCCACCACACCTTTAATTTCGGATAGCGCTTTGGTAACGCGCTCTTGCTCAGCAGCCGATAATTTTTTAATTAAATGCTGTTCTGATTTTACATTAGGATCAGCCTTTGACCTAACCTCGATCAAAATAGCTGATTCATTGGTCAATTTCGGATCTGCAAGGTTTACTTCTATGGAAGTCTCAGGAGTCTCTACCTTCATTAACTCATCATCGAACATATTCTTGAAGGTTACGATATAAGGTGCTCCTCCCTTCTCAGCACTCCAGTTGATCACAGCTTTTTTACTGAATACCCCAGAATATTGATTCTCAGGTAAGTAAACTTTAATATCCTCCAACCCGCGGTGAACAGCCCCTGTGGCACTTAACCTGTTTTTCTTGGCCTCAGCTGAGTTGCTGCTTAGAATAAAATCAGTGTACTTATTCAACACGCTAGTGCCTCCACCCTGTACCTGGGCAGCCAAATCGGCCACTTTGTAGGGCCCGGCCTTCTTTACCTCAAGTGGTTTGCCTGTCTTATGTATAAGCCCCAAATAGGCATTCTCAGAAAGCCTTACCTCATCAGTAGTATTCAAGCTGGAACCCGTTTTAATGGCCTGCCAGGAATCTCCACTTTTTACCTCATTGGTTCCCTTGTTAGCGAGCACCTTAAAGGCATAATCCTGTCCAAACGCTACAGTTCCCGCAAAAATAAAGCCTAAGACTAGAATTAACTTATTGTTTTTCATGATGTTATAAACTATTTGAACTACTAAGTTAGCAATTATTTATCGATTATTCAGATGTTAATACCCGCTGTCTGCGTTTGGTAAGTCTGTTTTTAGCCCATTCAAATACCTTCAAAATTGCACTCTGATAAAGCTCAAAACAAGTACCTACTACAGCCAAAGCACCTAATGAAACCGTTAAATTCAGTTTCAAACTATACCAGTTAAAGAAATAAATCATCAAAAATGAAAGTAAAACAATCTGCACCAACTGTATAATCACACTTACCCCGTCAAACCAGTCGGGTGATGTCCTGTATATAAACCAAAATAATGCCACATTTAGCATACAGATGATAATGGCTATCAGCCATTCCTGCCAATCAGCCATTACTTCTATATAATCTTCCGCTAAAATCATTGAAACAATATTAGCATGTACCACCAGCCCGTACATGTCGGGGTTGGCCTTACCAGCATATTGTTTGTTCAGCGGAGTAAAAAATTTGTCATCCCAGGAGGTGTCTGAAAAATCATCACCCATGTAACCCATTAATACAATTTTATCTGTGATTAGTCCCGGAATGAATTCCTCATTCAAAACCTGATACCAGTCTAGCGCAAAATACCTGCCCGCAAATGATGAAGCCCCATAAAAATCCAAAATGTTGCCCCTATAGTTGATTACCTCCTCATAATTATCCCTTTCTAAAAACCGCTTCGTTTTTTCAGGAGCATAAATGCGAGCCACCTCTACTCCAAATGCATTTAGAGTATCCTTTCCCACAGGCAACCTTGGCATGAATGTGCGACATGCTTTGAATGACTCCTGATTATCGGCATCTGTTGGTAAATTGGCATAGCCCTCAAATGCATCCCCTCTTATGTCGGCATCAGTTCGTTCCAAAGAATCATATTGATCATAAATACCTGTATTGAAAAGCGAATCAGTTTGAGTTACTCTTGTAACCATTACCACATTTCTTGCTTCAGCAATTTGATTGCCTAACATAACATTGCCCATCACATCAATTAACTGGGGACAGTTAATTGTATCTCTCAAACCCATCTTGCAATCAAAAAAACTATCGATACCAATTACTTTTGGGTTATACTTGTTAAGGATTCTTATCTGTTCTGCTACACCTCGCCTAGGAAGTGCACCAATATTTACAATTACAATGTTGGTATCAACGGGTGGATCCACCCTTAATCGAGAAAAGGCAATGTCGGTTAAATCCATATCTCCTAACGCCTGACCGAGTGGATCAAATGCACTAAAAATCCTGAGATCCGTAATCTCAACAATTCCTCCCAAAGTGACGAACACAAAGAGTGTGGTGAAGATTACATCAGTGAAGAATTTCCGCATGAAAAGATTTAAAGCTTGCCCGCAATCAGTAAATTTAACCCAGATTATTGATTACTCCCAAACAATCAATGCTTTACTGACGGATGCTGATTGAGCTTCATGGGTAAATTTTGGCAATGAAATCACTAGAAACTGACTTAAATCAAATGTTGATCGATTTTCATTCGTCAAATAGCGTTAAAAATTAATAATGGGAAGTTCTACTCATAAACCCACCCTTTCGGCTGCCAGACTTACTGCTGATGCTTATGCTAACGGTATTCTCAATCATGACAGAGTTCTATTAAGCAGAGCAATCACATTGGTTGAAAGTAAACTTTCATCAGACCAGTTATTGTCAGAAGAACTTATTCAGAAAATTTTACCTCACAGCGGACGATCTATTCGAATAGGAATAACCGGTATACCCGGTGTAGGTAAAAGTACCTTTATAGAAGCCTTTGGGAAATACCTTACCTCCATAGGAAAGAAATTGGCGGTGTTGGCCATTGACCCTAGTAGCCAAAGAACCAAGGGAAGCATACTGGGTGACAAAACAAGAATGGATGAATTATCCCGTGATGAAAATGCCTTCATTAGACCTACTTCTGCTGCAAGCACTTTAGGTGGTGTTGCTCACAATACAAGGGAAGCTATTCTTCTATGCGAAGCTGCCGGCTTTGATGTAATCATCGTGGAAACTGTTGGCGTAGGTCAATCAGAAATTGCTGTAAGAAGCATGGTGGATTTTTTCTTGTTACTCCTAATAGGAGGCGCTGGAGATGAGCTGCAGGGAATAAAGAAGGGAATAATGGAAATGGCTGATGGTGTGGTGATCACCAAAGCCGATGGAGATCATAAGAAACAAGCGAACCAGGCCAAAGCTGATTATCAGCATGCTCTTCACCTTTTCCCTGCCACTGAATCTGGCTGGATACCCAAAGTGTTGACTTCATCAGCGGTAGAGAAAGTCGGGTTAGATGAAACCTGGCAGATGATCGATGCTTATAAAACATACACTACAAAAAACGGGTTCTTTGAAGAGCAACGCACAGCACAAAACAAGAATTGGTTTCATTCTTCAATTGAAGAAAGAATTAAAGGGGAAATCATGAAACACAAAGTGCTAAAAGAAAAAGTGAACAAAGCAGAACTTCAAATTGAACAAGGAAAGGCTAGTCCGGGAGCCGCCTCACGCGAAATAGTTGAAAGCTTTTTTCAACTATTGGGTCAACAAATTTAATGCTTCTAACTTTGGTAAGGGCAGTGTCTGCAACCGCTGTTGCAACAATGTCCTCTCTTCAGGTGATACCATTGGGTAAACACGTACATCCCCGACTCCACATAAAAATCAATTCCCTCAACAAGTTCTGAGGTTTGATACTGTGTAAAGTCCGGTCTGGCGAACTTCCCTTTTTCGACATCTTCCAATAGCTGACTAATCCTATTACTAATCTCCACTACCAGACAAGATTTGCACAAACAGCCTTGATCGGTCACCTTAATAATATTAGGAAGTGATGAACACCAACAATTTTCTTCAGAAAAAGACCCACATGAAAACTGCTCATTACATTTACTGCAAGTTTTCGTGTGGGTCACATTTTTCATAAAAGAAATTTAAAATCTAAAATTCAATCCTGTATTCAAATTAATACCCATGGTATTGTATCCGTACACCTCAGAATAATCCTGATTCAATATGTTTCTAAGATCAATAAAAAACGTAAGACGATCAGAGATCATTTTATATTCCCCATACACATCAAGTAGAATATATGCATCAAGGCTCACTTGTTCAGCCGCATAAAAATTATCTGGATTGAAAAACAAATCTTTTCGCTCACCAAAGGTTTTTACATTCAGACTCACAAAAAGTTTTGAACTGGCCTGTACCCCAACATTTATTCCGAATGTATGCTTTGGCCTACGAAATAAATTAAAATAGGTAGAGTCTTTACCATTCTCTATTGTAGTTACCTCTCCATCCACATAGGAATAAAACATCTTTACATTGATTTTATCACTCACTTTCATTGAAGGTTCCAGCTCTAATCCAAAATCATCTTGTTGATCCAGGTTAATGTTTCCGTTGGTATATGTATACACAATCACGTCTTCTACCTTGCGGCTAAAGAAAGTGAGTCTGGTACCAAGTTTATTATTTAATAATACATCCAGACCTGCTTCCCTATTTACACTTTTTTCAGGCTTTAAATTTTCATTGGCTCCAAACGCACCATAGAGTTGTTGAAGCGTAGGTGCTTTAAACCCTGTAGAATAATTGACAAACACCTTAGTGTTAGAGTTGATGCTGTAAGAGGGGTTAACACTAAAAGTTGTATTGCTGCCATACCGGCTATGGCTGTTATACCTTCCCCCTACTTCTAAGGCTAAGCCACCAGCGTTGTGTAAAAACAACGAAATATATGGACTAATTAATTGAGCCTCCGGGTCAGTAATTGCCAATGTAGTATCAAGCATTTTAAGATTTTGGTAATTGATTCCAGCTAGCAGTTGAATTTTGTTACTCAAATCATAGTTGAAAAACAAATCAGCATTATCAAACCTTCCCTTATACTCGGTAGGACCGAACGGCCCTTCAAATTTTCTATCTGTTCTATTGTGGCCATACAAAAAATTAATGGCTCCTTTTTCTAGTTTGTATTGTGAGCTGAGGCCAGGATTAACCAATGTTGAGGTGTAAAATGAGTTGTCATCAGTAAATGAACCTCCGTCAAATTGACCCTCATAGTCGGTGTATCTAAAAAAAGGAGTTAGCATTAGTGAAGGATTCAATTTAAAACCAACACTGACATTTATTGCATTTTGATCAAACCCATCTCTGTCGAATCCACCTACATTATTGATGTCCTTAGCTTCGCTAATACCATCGGCACTCATATGACTATAGCCAATGTGATAATCAACAACCGAAGTTGATCCATGAACATTCCCACTGCCTTTGAGCATACCAAAGCTTCCTAAACCCAATGCGGCATTTCCTCCGACAGGCTTGTCACCTTCTTTTTTGGTAATCAGGTTAATGACTCCGGCAATAGCATCACTCCCATAAAGTGTGGATTGGCTTCCCTTCAGAATTTCGATTCGATCCAGTTGATCCAATGAAAACATTCTGGGATCAAATGCACCTCCAGCTCCAGATGGGTCACTAACAGGAATTCCATCGATAAGAAAAACAGTATACTCGCTTTTGGCCCCTCGCAAATAAACAGACTTATCTTTGCCCGGATTTGAATTGGATCCATTAATAATCAGTCCGGCTTGTTCATTCAGCAATTGCGATAAATCTTTACCCCAACTTTGCTGCAAAACATCAGCATTAATTACAGTAATTACTTTTCCTGTTTCACTTCTGCTTTTTGGAAACTTGGTAGCCGTAATGACTACTTCCTCCAGATCAAATGATTGTAAAGAATCTTGCTGTGCGTTAGTGAGATTGGGTGCCAGCGACCCAAGGGCAATTAGTACAATTGCCCAAACTCTTTTCTCCTTTTTCATAGATAATAGTTTAATAGTTTAAAAAAAGGAGTAAAAAGAAAGGGAACGGAAATGGAGATCATTTGCCATTCTCTGCTTTTTACCCGAAGCATTGAATAATATTTGCAAATGGCAGGTCTCCTGACTTACCCCACTTTTGCCGCCTTCTCATCCGCCAGCTGGCGGACAATGACATGAGTAGCAAAAGCTTACTCCGATATTTTGGAGTTGGGCTCACAGTTGCGGGAACAGTTTCGGAATCTTTATCTTATCGACAAATCACCGGATTCCCTTTTAATTTGATGGTGTAGTCCACACAATCAAAACCAAGTGCATTGCAAATGTAATTAATTTATCAAACTTGCAATTGTGTTACAAAAATCACTGACCACCATCATCATTTTCCTTCTACTTCATGCTTGCTCTAATAAAAAAGAAAGCAACGAGAATTTACCTGTTACCCAGTCAACAGAATTCGCTAAAGGGTTTACCATAAAAAAAATTGGAGCAAGTACTGAAGTTACTCTCCTGGAGCCATATCCCAATTCATCCATTGTCATAAAATATTTATTGGTGCCTAAAACTGAAGAAGTCCCTTCTCATGATGCCAATGTGTCCGTGATACGAACTCCTATTGAAAGTATCGTATGTACTTCAACTTCACACATTGCACTTCTGGATCATCTCAATGCGTTGGATAGGCTTGTCGGGTTTCCCTCCACAGATTTAATCAGCTCAACAAAAGCACGTCAACGGATTGACTCCGGCTATGTAACGGATTTGGGAATTGACAATGCCATGAACATTGAAAGTTTAGTGGGACTTCAGCCTGACTTAGTAATGAGTTACTCCATAGCAGGTGATATGAGTAAACTCGATAAAATAAAATCTTTTGACATACCCGTAGTCATTAATGCGGAGTACCTCGAAAACCACCCACTGGGTCGGGCGGAATGGATTAAATACATGGCCTTATTTCTTGGAAAGGAAGATGAAGCTGATTCCATATTTACCGCGATTAAAACAGAATACCTACGTACCCAACGACTCGTTGAAAACATAAGCATGAAACCTACGGTAATAAGCGGTATCCTTTATGGCGATGCATGGTTTCTTCCAGGTGGTCAAAATTACGGAGCCAAAATATTTAGAGATGCAGGTTATCATTATCTATGGGACGATGATACAAGCAACGGTTTCTTAAAACTCAGTTTTGAAACAGTACTTTCCAAAGGCAAGGAAGCAGACTACTGGATTGGGGTTGGGAATTTTAAGTCCATGGAGGAAATGAAAAGTTCAGAGAGGCGATACGCTTTATTCAAGTCGTTCGAAAGCTCTTCTATTTATACCTATGATGCAAGAATTGGAGCAAAGGGAGGGAGTGAGTATCTAGAACTTGGCTATTCACGACCAGACATCATCTTGAAAGACCTTATTAAGATTGCCCACCCCGAATTATTACCCGATTATGAACTCTATTTCCATAAGAAACTGAACTAGTCCTCTTTTTTATTAAAAATAAAAAAAGCCCAACCTTAAAAGGCAGGGCTTCTTCACTTCAAAACTTTACTAATCTATACTTTAATTTCTACGTCAACGCCACTAGGTAGCTCTAGTTTCATCAATGCATCTACAGTTTTCGCACTGTTGGAATAAATATCCACCAAACGCTTGTAGGTACACAATTGAAACTGCTCACGAGATTTCTTATTCACGTGTGGTGATCTTAACACGGTGAATTTCTCCTTAATAGTAGGTAGTGGAATTGGACCGCTCACTACAGCTCCTGTTGCCTTTACAGCCCTAACAATCTTCTCTGAAGACTTATCAACCAAGTTGTGGTCGTAGGACTTTAATTTGATTCTTATTTTTTGATTCATCGTATCTAATTATTTAAGGACAGCAGCTCCTTTTGTTTCTTCAATTACTTTATCTGCAAGGTTCTTCGGTACTGGCGCATAGTGTGCGAAAGTCAACGATGCTGCAGCACGACCTGAAGTGATGGTACGTAAATCTGTTACATAACCGAACAATTCAGACAATGGCACATCAGCTTTAATTACCTGAGCTCCTGCGCGTGTATCCATTCCCTTCATAATACCTCTTCTTCTGTTAAGGTCTCCAGTAACTGAACCTGTAAATTCATCTGGTGTCAAAACCTCAACGGCCATAATCGGTTCCAGAATCTGAGGACCAGCTTTCTTAGCAGACTCCTTAAATCCTATTCTGGCAGCCAATTCAAATGACAATGAGTCGGAGTCAACATCATGGAATGAACCATGATACAATCTTACCTTCATTGAATCAATTGGATATCCAGCTAAAGGACCATTTACCATCGCCTGCTCAAATCCCTTCTGGATAGCAGGAATAAATTCTCTTGGAATTACACCACCGACAATTTCATTGGCAAACTCAAGACCTTCTTTACCATCTTCACGTGGTCCGATCTCAAATACGATATCGGCAAATTTACCACGACCACCAGTTTGCTTCTTGTATACCTCTTTATGCTCAACAGATTTTGTGAGTGACTCTTTGTAAGCCACCTGAGGAGCACCTTGATTAATTTCTACTTTAAACTCTCTCTTGAGACGATCAATAATGATCTCAAGGTGAAGCTCACCCATTCCTCTAAGAATGGTCTGTCCTGTCTCCTGATCAGTATGAACACGAAGTGTAGGATCTTCTTCAACCAACTTAGAGATAGCCATTCCCAACTTATCTGCATCAGCCTGCTTCTTAGGCTCAATAGCATAACCGATTACCGGTTCAGGGAACACCATTGATTCAAGAACTACCTTACGCTTCTCATTACACAGTGTATCACCAGTTTTAATATCCTTAAAACCAACTACCGCACCGATATCACCCGCTGGTAATCTATCAATCTGATTTTGCTTATTGGCATGCATTTGGAAAATACGAGAAATCCTCTCCTTATTTCCAGAACGCGTATTGTATACGTATGAGCCTGAATCCAACACACCTGAATAGGCTCTTACAAAGCAAAGACGTCCTACAAATGGATCCGTAGCAATTTTAAAAGCTAATGCCGCAAAAGGTTCTTCTTCAGTTGGCCTGATGATTACCTCAGCGTCTGTGTCCGGATTAGTACCTATAATATTATCCTTGTCCATTGGTGAAGGCAATAATTCCATCACCAAGTCAAGCATTGTTTGTACTCCTTTATTTTTGAATGAAGATCCGCAAACCATAGGAACGATCTTCATATCAATAGTTGCCTTACGAAGGGCAGTAAGAATTTCTTCTTCTGTAATTGAGCTTGGATCCTCAAAGAATTTCTCCAATAGAGACTCATCGTAATCAGCGACTGCTTCAAGCAATTTTTCTCTGTATTCCTGAGTTTCTGCAATCATATCTTCAGGAATAGGCACCTCTTGGAAAGTCATTCCAAAATCATCCTCGTTCCAAATGATAGCACGGTTGTTAATCAAATCAACAACTCCTTTAAAAGAGTCTTCGGCACCAATAGGCAACTGTAATGCAACAGCATTACTTCCCAATTGCTCCTTTACCTGCTTACAAACATTCAAGAAATCTGCTCCAGAACGGTCCATTTTGTTAACGAATCCGATACGAGCTACTTTATAATTGTCAGCAAGGCGCCAGTTGGTCTCAGATTGAGGTTCTACACCATCAACAGCAGAAAACAAAAACACAAGACCATCCAATACACGAAGAGAACGGTTTACCTCTACGGTAAAGTCAACGTGACCCGGAGTATCAATAATGTTAACGTGATATTTTTGATCTCTGTAATTCCAAAATACTGTAGTTGCAGCCGAGGTAATAGTAATACCTCTTTCCTGCTCCTGCGCCATCCAGTCCATGGTAGCCGCACCATCGTGCACCTCACCAATTTTGTGACTTACCCCTGCGTAAAACAGGATACGCTCCGTAGTAGTAGTCTTACCCGCATCGATATGCGCAGCAATACCTATGTTTCTTGTATATTTTAA
>JAGQYK010000081.1 GCA_020436125.1 Cyclobacteriaceae bacterium
AAGTCGCTGCCAAAGTATGCGCAAGATGTTTATAATAATAAATAAGGCAAATGTGGGGCATCCCTCACCCCCTGCCTTCATGTACAATTTCTTCGCAGCGTCTCTGCCTCAGGACTCTGCGAGATCACATCTACCGTCAGAGTCCCTTTCAGGAGACTCTGCGGAGAATAAAGGAAGAAAGTAGAACCATTTGAAATCCCTCACCCCAACCCTCTCCCTAGGGAGAGGGGGCAGTGCCAGCTCCTAATTTCTTCGCAGAGTCTCTGCCTCAGGACTCTGCGAGATCACATCTACCGTCAGAGTCCCTTTCAGGAGACTCTGCGGAGAATAAAAGAATTACTTTGACAGAATTATTTTGTTGCTTTTAAGAAAGTCCTTCAATGCATTTGCAACTGCTTCTGCAAGTGGAACGGGGACTCCATTTCCAATCATCTTGAATTTCTTAGATAACGGTAATTCAGCGGGCAAAACATAAGTGTCTTCCACACCCTGTAGTCGCAACGCCTCACGCACTGATAAACGTCTATGTTTGTATGGGTGTAAGTGAACTTCATTGTTTCCATAGCAAGCTGTTGGGCTGTATTTGAATCGGTGAAGCCTTTTGAATGAAGGTCTATTTGTTTCTCCTTCGTTAATGGCATTCAGAGTTTTAGCGGTGGCGTACAAATTAAAATATTCCTTTGAATTTGGAGTGTTTTTCATTTCACGGGTTGGCACTAAGCAACTCTCAACACACAAATTTAGAGGCAAATCTTTTGGCTTTGTTAATGCTTTCCCGAATGGTACAGATGTTGCCCACTTGTATTTTGTTGCCGCTCCATGAAATTGTTTGTCTTCTGGAAAAGTGAACCACTGACCAAGGAATTTGCCAATTGACTTTTTGTCAACTTTGTCCTTGCGAATACCTACAAAGAAAACCCTTTCCCTGAATTGAGGAACTCCAAAATCTAAAGCGTTAAGTGTTTTATGGTCAACAAAGTATTCATGTTCTACCCGACTTAAAAGTTTTTTTAAATGCTCTTTTGTTGATTTTTGCTTAGTCAAACCTGTTACATTCTCCATTACAAAAAAGGTCGGTTTTAGTTCAAGAATTCTGTCGAAGAAAATTATAGTCAGTTTTCCTCTTTCACCTTTGAAGCCTTTTCGGTTTCCATTTATACTGAAATCTTGACAAGGTGGCCCTCCAATAATTCCAAAATCCTCAGGCTTACTCACTGGAAATGCTTCCTGAATTATTGTGTTAGCTCTTACTTCAGTGATTGATTTCTTGTTGAATATTTCAGCCTTGATTCCGTTACCTCTTGCTTTTCTCCATGAGGTAATACCGGCTTCGTGAAGTTTCACAAATACTTCATCAACTTCATTTGTCCAAACAATCTCAAATTCTGCTTTTTCAAAACCCATATCCATGAATCCACCACCGGAGTAGAAGGAGAGAATCGGAATTTTACGTTCGTGATGGTTATTCATAAATCATTGTTGTCTTTGTAGCAGCGAAGACAAACTCGGAAACTTCTTTCCGTAAATTGTAAATGCTTATTTGCTTGCTTCTGCTTTCATTTAGTTCATCGTATTTATCAGAGGACAAACTTGTAACAGTAATTTGCTTCTCTCCACTTTGTAAGAAAACACTCACATTTCCGTTTTGATACTTCACAACATTTTTCACTGAACCTGAAACATCATTAAAGGAATAATCAGTTTCAAGTTGTTTCAGGAAAAAAGAGCAAGCCGGTCTATATAGGCAATATTTGCAATTTGCTTCTGTTGGGTTCGCAAAAAATGTTCCTTTTGTGATACTTTCATTTGTAGAGTAAAGTAATTGTTTCGCCTCATCATAGATAGAATTACATTCTGATTGCGAGAAGGAAACAGAGAACTTTTGCTTGGCTAAATCCACCAAACTCAGTAAAGTTGGATAGTTGTCGGTGTTTTCAAAGTATAAATAAGCGTAGAGTTTGAGTTGTTCCTTGTATTCTTGTTTTACTTCTGAAAACGTTTCTCCGGTATCATCCAAAACATCTTGGGTAATTGCTCCGGTTTTAAAATCAATTATCTCGACTTCTGCACCGGTTTCAATTACTAAATCAATTTTGCCTGCAATTAATTTATCTTTTGACTCAAACCATTTTTCAGGATAATACTTCGCGCTGCTTGCTTTAGGTGGTTGCTCTGACAAAGCCCTTAAATGTTTTTTCAGCAATATCTTCTTCATCCCGAAATCTTTCACATTCATTTGAAGTGGAATGATAAAATCATATCCCTGAATCTGTAAATTTTCTTCAACTGTTTTTACTTGTTCGTCAAACATTTTGTTGAAATCATCTTCGCTTCTCACTGCTCCTTTTGAAATCAGTTCAAGCATTTTATGAAGTACTGTTCCGAAATAAGCATTAGGTGAAACAGGCAACAAAGGCTTTTTACCAAACGCTTCTGCCAATAAGGATTTGTAAGCACAATTTTTCATTGAATAATATTGGCTTGGGGAAATCCTATTAATTTTCTTGAATTCTATTTTACCAACTTGATTCATTACCTGTTTACTAATTTTTCATAGCACCATCCGGGTCTCCTGTGCAAGTTGAATGTATCAATAATGCTTACTTTCCCTCTTCTGCTTGTTGTATAGTCTTCAATTTCTGCCTTCACTTCTGCCAACCAATTTGCTTCTCTGATATTTCTCAAATCCCAAAATGGATGAACAATCATTATCACATTTCTTTTGTTCTGCCCATAAAAATAAATTACAGGTAAGCCATTAACCACTCCTCTCTCGGCTGTATGTGAATTAGAATAAAATGATGTGAAAAATGAATCCCTTAATTCAGTAGCAAACGCCAACCAATCTCTCAATTCAACATACTGATTAAAATTTCCATCTGTGCCACACACAAAACTTGAATCACTCATTACTCGCATCATTGCAACCCCTAACCTCCAATCAAGCAAGCTGTGATAGTTCATGTTCCTGTAAACTTTCAAACAATCGTAACACGCATCTTTGCATTTTCCAATATGAGAGTGCGAATGAATCTTTCCCAAGTAGTTGTTTGGGTCGGGTGGACTCATTGTTTCATCGAGAATGTTTTGAAAGTTGTTGAATAAGTATCTCACGAATCCTGAGCCGTTGGGGAGTTCATCTGTCAAAATAATTTCTGCAATTCTCCTGTCCGTTCCATCATCAAGATTTTTCATTGAGATGTCAGCGATTTCAATTTCTGTCGGGTCAACGTCAAGTTTGTCCGCCAAAATTCTTTGAAGCAAGAACGCTGCTGAATAATATCCCGAACGTACTCCATTACTCTGTGCTTTTATATGTGACAAATCTGTTTCTCTTGAAAACATATTCAAGTCAAGTTCCAACGGAACACTTTCAGGAGCTATTCGGAAGATTTCAGTTTTCTTACTGCTTGCCAAAGCAATTTGTTCATCAACACCTCCGGCATTTGGCTGAATGAATATGGAATAGCCATTTCCATTTGAGTTAACTGCCAAATCATTTAACAACCATTGGTCATTAAACCAAAAGCCAATTGCTGAATTAAAAGGAAATCGATTGTTTGTGTTGTAAATTTTTCCGATGAAATACCGGTCGGAGTTAGTATTCACTCGCCAAGTGACATCTTTATCGCTGATGATTAAGTCAGCATTGCTTACAACTTGATGTAGGTCCGGGTTTGAAGGGTCATTTATCTTCTCTGCAAAAATTGGTGGTCGTGAAAGTAATAATTCTGAATCGTCTTTTGAATCGCTGCCCGAGGAAAGATTTGTTCTGTATGCTCGCGGTGATTTGAGCTTAACTGGTCTTTGATATTTGTCAGGATTTATTTCACCGCAATTCGGGCAACTGTCAAAATGGTTTTGATTGTCTAATTCCGTTTTCCTTTCCTCTGAATATGTCTCAAAAAATCCGCAAGCCCTGCATCGCACAAACCAACGGTTCATTGAGAAAGGTTGTTTCCTTGCATTCGATACAGTTTCATTTCCATTTAATCTTGTGTTGATGATGTCGCTTGTGAAACCAATTACCTGATGAATCGCTTTGTCCTTGGTTTTCTGTGCTCCGGGTGCGAACTCATAAATTGCCATTGACTGTGACCTGTCAATCGAAAGTGGTTCAAGATGTTTGCTGATGCCGTGATATAAATTCCTGATTGTTGTTGGCATTCCGAACATTGGGAGAATTCCACCTTCGGCTAGTTTTTCGGAAACATCAGTTGTTGCAATTTCTTCATTGTTGATTATGCTTTGTGCTTTCTCAATTAAGCCATTTTCGGTTGTTGTATCGGTAATCCAATTAATAAAATCATTTCGCTTTGAATTCAACTGTGGAGTTATCAAAGCATCAACTATTTCTTCAATCTTATTTCTGTTGTAGGCAATCCAGTGAATGACTTGTGCTTTGTAGCCAATCCAATTTACCTGCACATCGCCAATGTTTCCAAACTCTCCATGAACACTCGACTTTTCATCAGCAGTAATATCAATCGCTTCATCAATATAAGCTGTTCTGAAAATTTCTTTTGCAAGCAATCTTTTGAAAATTCTTTCCTGATTCATTGTCAGGAATGGAGTAGGTGGAGAATCACCAGTTATCTTGTGAGGATTTGAAAAGTAAAATTCGTCATGACTTCTACCTCTGCAAAAAGTTAGAATCACTGAATATGCTTGTCCCCTCCGTCCAGCCCGTCCAACTCTCTGCTGGTAATTGAATCGTTGTGGTGGCATATTCCCCAACATTACTGCTTGTAATGCCCCAATATCAACACCTACTTCAAGCGTTGTTGTTACACTTAGCAAGTCAATGGTTTTTACTTGCCTCATTCCTTCATCAGGTAAAATGATATTTCTGAAATGCCTTTGCCTTTCAAATTGGTCGTCTGTTTGTCCGGTTAATTCTTCACAATGCAAACGAATTGGTTGGCGTTGTTCTTTGATTGCGTTATAGGACAAATAATTCTCCTCCCAAATGTTATCACACACATTATCGGGCATTGCTTGCAGTTGTGTAGCTGAGTATGTGCAAATGCCTCCGCTAAAGTGTAAGTGCGGCCTGCTTCCACGTGTGCTTGTCCATACAGGGTCGGTTGCGCGAGCAACTTTGATGAAAAGATTTTCAATTTGAATTCCGGTATCGCCTGTCAACAAGCCACTTGTTGAGAGCGCGGTGAAAACTGCATCACCAATTTCTACTTCTTGTTTAGAATATCTGTTTGCAACCTGACGGATATATTTTTTCACTTGTCCGGGTAGTTCTCTGTATGAAGTGAAGTTAAAAGGATTGGTGTCATCAACTTTATTGTGTTTCCATTTATCACCTAAAATTCTGATTGTAGAATTGACGATTTGCAAAAATTCCTCTCTCGCAATTACGACTTCTGATGCTTGGTCAGTGATTACTTGTAAGACCGGGTTGATACTTACATAACCCAATGCAGAAGATTCAAACGAATAGAATAGCGAGCCGAAAAACATTGAAGCAAGATTAGTGTAAGTGCCTGTTCTAATTTCATCAATGAATCCATCACTTATTCCCGCTCTCCATTCTTCCCTGTCAAAATTTATCAGCTCATACCAAGGAATAAATCTTCCATCATGCAACCATGATTGAATTGAGATGTCGTTGCCACCTGGATTGATTCCTAATTTTGAAAATCTCTTTATTAGTGGTGCAAGATTCAGTGAGTTTGAAATGTGAACTAACTCTCTAACATTTATCTGTAGTGTACGGTATTCATTCAACTTTGTAGTTGCATCTTCTTTTTCCCGTAGTCTGTTTGTATTTGTTCCATTGTAGTTCTCCTTTTCAAAGAGAAATTCTACTTCATCAAAAATTGTTTGCGCTTGCTGCCGGAGTTCGGCTTGCGCTGTAGTGTTTCCACTGTCGAAAGCATTGACAATATGAAAGCGCAACATCAGATTTGTGTGCAATTCATTTACTAGAATCTCACGCATCAAATCTGTAAAATGGTTTCTCTCAATGCCATTTGCGATTTGTGCAGCATCCTCTCGGCTGTCAGAGAACACAACTAATTTTCTTTCTGCTTCACTGTTTGGCAATTGATACATCAACTCCTTTGCAAATATTTGTGTTGTCTTGGCGAAACCGGTTCTGAATCCTCTGATTGAAGTTACCTTAGATTTTCTCGAATCGTTTCTCCGTCTTTGATTATTTAAACCACAACACGGACAAACATTGGGTAATGCCCTGTGTGTTTCTGTTGTGTCAATGTTTCCGGTTGCATCAGGAAAAGCAATATCACGACCTGAATTATTTAGAGTGATTGTGAAGTAGAATCCCCTAATCCAATTTGTTGAATCTTCGTTTGCCTTGTCATGTGAAAAATCTATGTCACCTGAAATGCTGTTAAGTGATGCTTCAATCCAATTTGCTTCATAATCGCCTTGATTAAATCCGTTCATTGTGGTTTGCCTCCAGTAGTCAACAGGAATTCCATGTTCCCTGTCATGCTTTGTGAATTCTTGATTTCCGCAAGCCCAAAAAACTGCAAACTCTTGATAACTTCTTTTCTCAACAAGCTTTGCCGGTGTCTTTTCAGGAATACCTTCAATGTTTGGACTGATTGGCAACAATTCAAAGGAGTGATTGCCGGATTCGTTTCTTGTAACCAATCTACTTCCACCAAACAAAGTAGTTCCACAATTATCACAATAAAGTAATTCCAAAACTCTATTCCCTCTGTCTGAATTTATTCTTGTTGTAGAATAAAGTTTTCCGGCTGTGCGTTCTCCGTCCGCAAAAGCGGTGTTGTCAATGTCGTCTGCTTTGATTGATGCCCAAACTCCTTCAATATTTCTAAAGAAGTAGTGAAATCTGAATCGTGGTAATTTTCTTTCTTCAGGAATTGATTCGGCAATTGCTCTGAATTGTGGTTCATCCAATATTGCTCTTGTAATCAACAAACCACGCAAAGCATTTTGTAAATCTTCTTTGTTTGCTATGCTTTCAAAAACTGTTTCGGCAAAATAATTTCCAATTGCATCATCACCGCTTGCTTTAAGTGAACACACTGCTTTGTAATCACTACAAGGAGAATACAGTCTTTCTTTGAGAAGGAATGAAGGATTGGTAATTACTGAAAGAAGCTTCTCAATTCCACTTCCGGCTTGTGGCAAATCAAATGTCGCTGCAAGTTCCGTTGCAGTTGCTTCGCAAATTGAAATGAAATTAGCATCAGCAATATTTCCTTTTGCAACTGAAAACATCTCAGAAATATCTTTGAAAGGAATTACCGGGAGTTTTCTTCCACTTACAGGAAATGGAGTAACAGGATTGTTTTTACCCTCAATCAGTTTGAACTTTTGGTCAAAGTATTCTTGGCTCACTCCAAAAAAGTCACACACAAAATTTTTGCTTTCTGTGTCTCCTGCTTCAAGTGATGCACTAGATGCAAGTATGCGTAACTGTGTGTGTTGTGGATGCAAGCCCAAACGGTTAAGTACAAGTTTGAGCAGATATGCTACCTCCGTACCTTGCGTTCCCCTGTAGAGGTGTAACTCGTCTATGATTAAATGAAAAATTCTGTTTGATTTTGCCGCTTCTCTTTGCTCTGCTGGCAAATCTTCGCATGCCAACCATTGTTTTGTTTCGTCAAAAATTCCTTTGTCAATATCACGCATGAGCATGATGCTTAGCATGGAGTAGTTTGTGATTAGAATATCAGGCGGTGCAACTTGCATATCAAAGCGGCTTCTCATTTCCGCTCCGTCCAAGCGTTGAAAAAATGATTTCAAATCTTTCGCTTCGCTTCCGGTTTTTCCTGTTGAATAAATGTATTCTTCAACACGGCTTGAATCAGTTTGAAGTTGCTGTAACTGCTCTTTGAGTTGGTTTACTTTTTTTGTATTGATGGCTGTTGTTCCATCATCTTTTACTTTCTTCAACTCACCTGCAACTGGTGAACTGCCGTTGTATCTTCCAAAATAAATTGCGTTACCATTTGAACATATGCTTAGCCAATTTCTAGTGTCGTCTGAATCAAGTGCTTTTCTCAAACGGCTCATTTGGTCTTCAACCAATGCATTCATCGGGTAAAGAATCAATGCTCTTACTCCGGCTTTCCTTCTTTCGTGTTGGCGCTGCCTTGTTGCATCACTCAAAGTAAAGTTTGAGGTGTTCACAATTTGAGTTGGTGTAAGTCCTCCGTCTGCTCGTTCCTTCCACCATGTATTTATCGTTGCTTGCTTTGCATGAGGTGCTTGCCAATTTGAAAACTCTTTAGCAAGCTGTGCAAACAATGGAAGCAAGAATGATTCTGTTTTTCCTGAACCCGTTCCGGAAGTGATGATACAATTATTTCCTTCTAATGCTTGCTTCAACATTTCTGCTTGATGTGAATGCAGTTTGATGTCAGCTTGAAACAATCCAGTCTTTACAAGTTCCCTGAAAGTGGTTGCTTCATTCGTATTGAGTGCGTTGCCTAAATCTGAAAGAGTTAAATTGTCAATTCGCTTGTTGCTTGAAACATAATCGGGCAAAGGTTCAATCCAAGGTTTGCGATAAAAAACCTTGTCGTAATTAAGCAAGGCATATCTCTCTCTTTCAACGCCTTCAAACTTTGTCCCGAATGCTGTTTCAACATATCGGATGAAGTTTTCTTTAATCGTTTCAAATGAGCCAATAGGGTCTTTCATCTTAGTTCCTTTGTTATTGGTACTTGACCTAGTTTATGAAATATGTTTTTAGTGAAAATGCCGGGGATATTTTCATACACTCGGTAATTTCTATTATCAATACCTGTAAACCTTGGTGCTAAGCCACTTAACAGCATTATAGATTCTGAAAGCAATCTTGGCAAAGGAGTTTCCCATGGAATAGCAACACGCTTCCTGTTACTATCAAACAAAATAACATTTTTATTAAATCTCTTCAATGCAAGGTACCTTCCCCAATTTTTGTCTACACGATAGCATTTACCGTCTTCCCAAAGTTTATAGTAGTAAGTATACTCGTTTAGTTTGTATTCAATTAGGGAGAAAGATTTGTCAAATGTTTGAGAATCACTTCTCTCAAAAATCAAATTTTCTGGATTAAATATTCTTCTTGCCCAACCATAATCATTTTCATCTGCCAATTCTTTTGCATTATCATATTGCGTAATGTCCGATGAAAAGTCTTGTAATGCAACTTGGGGGAAGTAGTCGTTTGCAAATTTGATTTGCAATTCGTTTGCAAAATCAATTAGATTCCTCTCGCCATAGTTTTCGCTTGACTTACCGAATGCTCTAATTGAAATGGCGTCTGGCATAAGTAATCTTTCGTTTGATGAAAATTGCTTTGTGAATTTAATTTGCAATTTATGTTTCACTGCAGTATCGATGATGGATTCAATGAGAATTAAATCCCTTGCACCAATTAACAAAACGTTTCTTCCTTCCGTGGCTGGAATGAAAATTAGTTGCGGTGGATTTATCACAATTTTTTTAGCTTCATAATCGTAGTCCAGTATACCTGTGTAGTCGTATAAATTAAGCGCAGACTTTTTTATTCTTGTCAAATTAGAGCCAATTTCACCTTGTTTTTCTGAAAATTCTTTTGAATAGTAAAATTCAAAAGCACGGAAAAATTCTTCGGTTGTCAGGACACTTTTCAATGCCAAGAAACTGCAAAGCATATTCCCGCAATGGTTGAAACTTGTAGCTTTTGATATTTGAGTGATTAATTCAACCCTTGTTGATGTGAATTCTGACTCTAATGGACAGAAAACCCTTTTGCTTGCCTTATTGGGATTAATGATGTTTCCTCCTTGATAAAATTGTTCCGCATCCGAGTAAATATGTCTACCGAGAGAATCTCTTTTCGGAAGTAGAGCTCCGTCAGCTTTAATAGCTGACCCTTTTGAAGCAGTGAGGTTATATGCAATTTCATTGCCAGCGAAATTCTCTCCATCAACTTTTATTATGAAGTCTGTATTAAGTATTGTATCTGGTGGAAGAAGCCACCGATTGCTATTAGGTTGCTTCTGCCTCAAATAGATTTTTTCCTCAGTATTTCTGTATTGTAAATATACTTTTTCATTGCCGTCTGAATTTATTATTTCAACATCCGGCAAAAAATCATTTATAAAGGTTCTAAAATTTACTTTTAGCCCATCTATGAGTTCAATTCTCTTTTCAGTGTAAAGTGTAAGAATTGAAATATCAGGATGGCTTTTAAGCGGATTACGAATTTTGAATAGTGAATAATTTTCTGGTATCCCCTCCAAATCCTCATCTCTAAAATCTCCATTCCTGAAAGATTTGCCCCACTCGAGAATTGACTCCCGCCTATCACTTTTACAAAGAAGAAACATTTGGTCTATCCTTGAAAGCGACTCCGTCTCTATCCAGTAACTAGTGCTTAATTGATAAGTACCAGCATTTACAAATAACCTTACATCCCTTTCAGGAAAACGTGTAACCCATTTGTTAAAATCGTCTTTGAGTTCAAAAGAATCTTTAAATTCAAGATTTAACGCTCTTGACCAACTATTTGCCTCGTACAAATTTTCATACTCGCCAAACTTTAAATCTTCAGGGTAATCATTACGAGAATAAATTCTGAACGAAAAGGAAATCACTCCGTCATTATCATTTATTTTAAATTGTAAAAATAATGGCGCGACTGTGTAGTTCCTTTTTGTGCGTTGTGTAGGTCCATCTGCATCGTCTTCATGTGTCTCTCCAGTCCACTTGTTGTATTCACGAATGACAATTTCAATTATTGATTGCCCTAATTCATTTGAGTCGCTTTTTCTTATTAATTCAATCACACTTTCTTTTAGCCATAAAATTCTTGCCCCATATTTTAAAAGAATATTTCTGAATTCTCCTTTAGAGTATGCAGAATCAGGAATCATTCCAGCTTCAAAGTAAAGCTCTGGTAGTCTGTTAATTGCACTTGGAGGTAATACGCAAAGCGAAAATGGTTTGCCGACATGAATCCAGTTTGGATTTCCGAATCTTTTCAGTTCAAAGATTCCCAGGTCACAATTCATTTTAATGACTGACCACTCTTCAAGTTCGTTCCACAGGTGTGAGATAGTTGAGAAGTTTCCAATCCAAATTTTGTCATCTATGTTGATAATTCCATTTCGCCTGAAAAACTGTGTGACTTTGCCGTAATAGTTATTTGCTCTAAAATTTTCTTCGTAAGTTTCTGTCAACGGAATGATGTAAAGAATTAAGTAAGCAATAAATGGAGGTATATCTATTTTGTTCCAAGTTGAAAACAGCTCAAGGGGCCTTGACACCGGAGAATACATTAAATTTGAATCCTGATCGAACTTGATTGCTTTAACAAAGTCTGCGAAGACCTCATCATCATTTAATCCTGTAAAAAGAAGTCTAGATGATTTGATTAAATCATTTTTTGTTAAGTAGAACGCAATATTCTTTCCAGCATTCTCTGGTTTAAAAAAAATGCTAGCAATATGATTGTTCCATTCATTATAAGTCATTATTCAAACATAAATAAATTGGTCCAAAATTTTATTGGCTAGATGCCCTTGCGGGGGGAGGGGGGATTTGGAGCATAATTACCTAACTTAAATACAGAAAATAGGATTTAACCAATATCTATCAAATATTGCTTACACTAACAAAATACTTACATGTGCCCAAGGCCTACTGATTGGTTTTTGCAAGTATACGGATCGGTGATAACACCGACCACCAACAAAAACCTGCAGCCAAATTCAGTTTACTTTTAGCCTGAACAAGCCATCCACTCTCCGCAAGGAGGCGATCAATATGATCGCGGGCTATTTGTTCAGGGGTTTGGTACACACCTTAAGAATTATACTATTCAAGTATCTGGATTTAACAAAAAGAGCTATTTCCTATAATCGAACACGATAATACTCAAAATATCCGAGAAATATTAGGGATTTTGCATCGGATGGGTGTTAGTTGCTGGGTGCTAGTTATTAGTGGGTAAAACTGACCGAATACGGGCGGTTTCGTGAGGTAGTTTCAGGTTTCCAAGTTTCAGGTTCCAGGTCAGATCTCTCCGAAGTTACTTCTGCTACTCTTACTCAGCGCTTTTTCCGCTTAAAATACCCAAACGGCTTTTGCAGCCATGTGAAGTGGCGGAATAGATTGCCTAGTGTCCAGGCATCCACCACACGGAATTCAAATTGATCCCCTGAGCCGTCTTTGAATGAAATGGTAATGGATTGGTTGTTGACCTGTGGGATGGACTCGTACCTGCTGATGACCTCGAAGTCTTCCATGTCGTACATCTCTTCCGGATGTTGTCCGAAGGTGTCGTGGTCGATATGGTACTTTCTGTTGGCGCCTGTTCCCACCACGGTTAGCAATCGGATGGTATTATTGTTGTCGCGGGGGTGCTTGGCGCCATAGGGCACGTAGGATTTGCGTCTGATTTTGTAGATTCCTGGGCTTAGTTCCTTGATTTTCATACTCCTCTCTTTCATCTGCGAAATACTAAATAATTTAGCAATATTCAGAGGACTTTTAGTTAAATTTGTAGTCTGTAGTTGGTTTGGGGATTGCTTCACACCAGCACACATGCCTTTGCTTCAGTTCGCAATGACGACAGGGTCGGTGAGCGGGGTCTTTTAGAAAAATTGAAATTATGTGCTACGAAATAAGAACATCCACCCTCTCTCAGCAGCAGTATGTGGATCGATATGGAGATTCGGTTGATCCCAAGGAATTGGAACGTGTATTTGATGGGAGTCAACCTACCTATCATGCCAGTGGTTTCGATCATCCCGACCTTCCTGTAATCATCAACCAAAGTCCTGATACTATCCAGTTGTTGAACTGGGGGTTGATTCCGCATTGGACGAAAAGCATCGAAGATGTGGTGAGGATTCAAAATCAAACGCTTAATGCAAGAGCGGAAACGCTCTTTGAAAAACCAGCGTTCAAAGAATCAGTGGTAAGTCGCAGGTGTTTGATCATTGCTGATGGATTCTTTGAACACCATCATAAGAATGGTAAGGCTTTCCCCTACCACATTCAAATGAAAAATAGTGAACCCATGACGTTGGCAGGGATTTGGGATACATGGAATGGTGAAGGGATGGAACGAACTACTGTATCTATTGTAACTACCAGAGCTAACCCCCTGATGAGCCGGATTCACAATAATCCAAAAATGAGTGAAGGGCCGAGGATGCCGCTGATACTACCGAAGGAAAATGAAATGGATTGGCTGAACTTAAGCGTCAGTGATCCGAAAGATTTGGAGCACCTTATCACTCCATTTACTGAAAGTTTGTTAAAGGCTTATACAGTGCCGAAGTTGAAGGGGAAACAAGCGGTGGGGAATACGGAGAAGGCTATTATTAAGTATGATTATCAGGAGTTGATTGTGCAGCAAACGGGTTTGTTTTGAAATAGTCTTGAGTCGTTAGTCTATAGTCTACAGTATTGAGTCTAGAGTCGGGTTACTGGTTCAAGGTTTTATAAAGAGTCCCTTACAGGAGACTCTGAGGAGAATAAATCGCTGGCTTCGTTCATTCAGGTTAAGAAATTAAGGTCAAATTTAGCTTAAGATATATTCAGAGCTACTCATAAAACCTGCAATCTATTCCAATTGACCTCCTTAAACTTTTTTCATTCACTAATTTAACTTCTCCGAGTAATGAGCCATGATAAATTCCGAAAATTTCTTCGAATTCATATTCAAGAAAATCTCCATCTGGCTTGGTTCAGCATTAAGTGGAATTTGCTTAATTGCCGGTACCCCAAGAGTCTGGCTCCCTTCAATTCGAATTAAATTACCGGACCTTCTGCCTCCCACCGATGTTTGTACTCCTATCTGTGTTATGTTATTGTTTTCGTCCCATTCATCATTATCATCATTCACATCAGCCTTTGTGGCTCAATTGCAATAAAGCCAGGTCCTGCAATCTGAAATTTACCCACACCGTACGCTCCACCCCCTGGATTAATGGGAGGAGTCTTACCATACAAACTAAATAGTTCAGTCGATCCGTCAGGGTATGTAAAATTAAGCGGCATTCCAACATCGGACTCAACAGATTGTTTTAAGTTTTGACAGTCACCTAAGCTTCCATACTCATTAGTAACAGTGGTTGCAAATTGGATAACATCTCCTATTAAAGTAGGTAAAGAACTTCCAAATTCAGGATTAAAATATTCCCCTGTTCTCTCATTATAAAAAAGTGCATTAGGTAATTGCTGCGTTACTGGTTGGCCAGTAAATACATTTATTATAGGTCGACCAAAATAATCAAATAATTGTTGTGCTTTCTTGATGTACAGTTCTGCTTTTGCAACGTCATCACAACACCCGTTAAACAATAACATTACAAAAATCATGGAAACTAAAACTAGTGTCTTGTATATTTTTATCATAGGAATTTATAAACACCTACTCTTCTTCGGATTTTCGGCTTACTCCGCTTCTATTAATTATAAATGTTGAATGTTGAATTTTAAATAATAGTTAATCCCCAAACACCACATCCCCTTTCGTCAGCCAACTGATGCCAAAGAAGAACAGGGCTACTGTCTCCATGGCAAAGGTGATCTTGCTTGTTTTTCCAACACCCAGCAGTGGTTCGCTGATACCTATCAGTATAATACACAACAGCATGATCCAGCCACTGACTTTATACACAACATTCCTGCTCTTTCTGGCATCACTCCACTGAGATTTGGGTTTGTCGCTCTTGGTAAACAGAAACAATGACATACAAGCCAGCGTGATAAAAAATAATCCCGCGCTGGTGAGGTGAATGGCATTGTGGATTTTAATATCCAGTATGGAGGCGACCATGTTTTGCCCAGGGTAACCGTCAATGATGTTGGTAGGAAATACCGCCACCATCAAACTGAAAAATCCTGCTGCATTGGCGGCATAGCTGTCCATCTTGTTATAGCCTTTGTAGGTAAACAGGAACAACGACACCGCACACAGCACGCCCACAAACGCTTCGCGCATGCTGGTGAAGTAGTAGTGGCTGATAGAAGGTTGTAATGCTGTTCTGTTAATGAGCAGTCCACCCCACCAGAGCACAAACGGCAAGGCTACCCCTAACATGCCAATGGCCCTGCGTGTAGCGCGAAAGGAGATCACCTCGGGGGTATCGCTGCGTTCGGTGGTTAAGTAAGAGGTGAGTTGTTGGAGGTTCATTTCAATAATTGTACTTTCGTATGCATATACACTTTTATTAAATTTCATTGGCCCTCAAGCCGGGCGGGCTATTACTTTTTCTTAGATAAAAAAGTAACCAAAAAATCAAGGCAAAATGAAGCTTCCACCCTCACGCCTCCGCACCCTCGCCATTTTGCCAGGCCAGCGCACTATCTCATCTGAATTACAAAGCGACAAAATCCGAAGTACATTTAAATAAATTATTGTTGAGCAATTAGCTATCGCCAGGCCCGATGAATAATAAGGCTTCTTACGCAAGAACTGATAGAGTTTTAGAGTGGTTGCGGAATAATTAGGCTCCTTATGCGTGGGGTGATAGTGTTTTAAATACAGTGCTATTTTGCCGATCCAGCGCACTGCTACATCTGAATTACACCAGGAAGGACTAACATAGTGAGAACGAGCTCGATGAAGGCGAGCGAGGCCGTGGCCAGCCCCATGACATGAATTGTGGTTCCAATTGAGGGATTGCCACGCGCAATCGCACAAGCCACCCTTCGCTCGCAATGACGTGCACGGTGGCTTCTTTTGCAAGAGCTGGTATCGTTTTAAGTACAGTGCTATTTTTCCGGGCCAGCGTACTAGTTCACCAGAAGGAGTGGCGAGTTGAATGGACGTGCTCATATAGACAGAATTATCCCTGTGTTTTCAATTAATAGAGTCGAGTAAAGCCGTAATGAATTTGCAAAATACTGAGGAGAAATGCACCACTCAAATTAAGAATTAACTTAATTATTGGGTTTTCCGTAACGTAAAGGCAAATTATTTTTTATTGCTTTAGGGAAATTCGTATGCGCGCATACTAATTAGGGATTAACTTTATTTTAAAAGTTACGAGGTTCTTACATGAGTAGGGAGCCGGTGATCAGTAGCCGGTATTCAGTAATCGGTGGGTCGGTGATCGGTTAAGAAATTCTTCGGATCAGCAGGTTTAAAGTTTAAGGTTTAAGGTTTCCTGCATGCCGGTTGCAAGTTTGCCGGTGCTTTGGTTCCCACCAGTGGGCGGGCAGGCGCAATGACGTGTGGGTCGGTGATCAGTTCTCCAACTCCATCATGAGGCGGCTTTCTTCCAGGTCGAGTTCGTATTCGATCTTGCGCAGCACTTCTTCACTGATCTTTTTCTCCTTTCGAAGTTGCTTGATCTCTTCCCTCTCCTTTCGTATCAGTTCTTTCTGAATACGAAGGAATTCCACCACCTCGTCATCGCTTAGTTTATTATTTAAAGCGTCTTTTTGAATGCGATGAATCCGTATTTCATATTTCGATTTAATCTGGTTGAGTACTTCCGCGGACAAGTCCAGCGCATAGTTCATTTCAATGTGTTCGATCACAGAGAAGGCAATATTCAATCGTGCTTCTTTGTCCTCTTTAATATGTGTGTCATCACTTTTTATTTTAAACCACCGGATCATAACAGGCATGGTAAGGCCCTGTAATACCAGTGTGGCAAAAATGACCGAGAATGTGAGGAAGATAATCAGGTCCCGGTTAGGAAAAGGAATATTATTACCAATTGTTAATGGTAAGGCCAGAGCCGCTGCCAGAGAGACCACTCCGCGCATACCCGACCACCCCACAATGGTTACCCCTCTCCAGGAGGGTCGTGCTTCATTAACGCGCACCTTCTTACTCAACCAGCGGG
>JAGQYK010000082.1:0-8274 GCA_020436125.1 Cyclobacteriaceae bacterium
ACTTCCCAGGCGGCCGACTTCCCGCGTTAGCTTCGACACGCCCCACCGTAGTGGTGCACGTCCAGTCGGCATCGTTTACCGCGTGGACTACCGGGGTCTCTAATCCCGTTCGCTCCCCACGCCTTCGCGCCTCAGCGTCAGGTCCGGCCCAGTTGGCCGCCTTCGCCACGGGTGTTCCTCCCGATCTCTACGCATTTCACCACTACACCGGGAATTCCACCAACCCCTGCCGACCTCAAGCCCGCCAGTCCCCGACGACCCTCCCCGGTTGAGCCGGGGGCTTTCACGTCAGGCTTGACGAGCCGCCTGCGCGCGCTTTACGCCCAGTAACTCCGGACAACGCTCGGCCCCTACGTATTACCGCGGCTGCTGGCACGTAGTTAGCCGGTGCTTATTCATCTGGTACCTTCAATGTCCCACGCATGGGCTTTTTATCCCCAGATAAAAGCAGTTTACAACCCAGAAGGCCGTCTTCCTGCACGCGGCATGGCTGGTTCAGGCTCTCACCCATTGACCAATATTCCCTACTGCTGCCTCCCGTAGGAGTCTGGCCCGTATCTCAGTGCCAGTGTGGGGGATCAACCTCTCAGTTCCCCTACTGATCATCGTCTTGGGGGTCCGTTACACCTCCAACTAACTAATCAGACGCATGCTCATCCTCAACCACCGGAGTTTTAATCACAATGTGATGCCACATCGTAATGTTATGGAGTGTTAATCCGAGTTTCCCCGAGCTATACTCCTGTTGAGGGTAGATTGCATACGTGTTACGCACCCTTACGTCACTCTCAATCAAGTATTGCTACCCGATCTACCGTTCGACTTGCATGTATTAGGCCTCCCGCTAGCGTTCATCCTGAGCCAGGATCAAACTCTCCATAGTATTAATCCTTTATTAAAAATTCATGCTCACGCACTCCTTCTTAATCGTTTGAACTCACACCCTTAGGCATGATCAAACTATGTTCATTTTTCCTTAGTCTCATCGATTTCTTATTCAAAAGAACCGACTCGCTCCATAACCTCTATCGATTATGAAACGGGTCCGCTATCAAAATTCCATCTATTCAAAGAACGTTTGAATCTTCCTCAATCAATGATTTCGGAGTATTCATTGCTGACTTTTAAGTCTTTATTCGAGTGGTTAAACCGTCTGATTAACACACATTCCCCTAAACGGGAGCGCAAAGGTAATCTTTAATGACATCTAAGCAAAGATGGAGCAAAAAGTTTTAAAATAATTATAGGCTACCCTGCGGGTGATAACCTCGGTGGGTTTGGCCCAGGTTGATGGCTCCATTTGAAGGGGAAAGAAACAGGAAATAGGTGAAAATTAGCTGATTATCAATGTTTTGCGTGAGGGATAGTAGCGGATACCCCGCAGCCGGGGTTGCATTGAGGGCGGGGCGAGGAGTAGCAGCGAATAGCCCGACCGCGCACAATTAAAATTTTGAGCGGCAAATAATTATAAAATATTTGCGTCAACTGGGATTGTAATAGCGCGGGCACGCCCAAAGTTTTACTTTTTTAGACGTTTAAAAATAGGGACCGTGCTGCAAGGTTCGCCAAACATGATGCTGGATGCGATGGGTTGCAGCCGACTGGTGACATCTACATAGGTGGCGATGGGTACTTTTACTTTGCTGCAACCTTTAATTACGACTTTGGCATTTTCGTATTTACTCCAATTGATAGTGTCCAACGCGGATTTAAAAAGTTGCGTTTCCAATTCTTCCAAGCTTCCAAACAAAATGGTTTTTGCAAAAGGTCTTAGTGCTACCGATAGTAGCATGTAGGCCCAAGTGGGAACGATGGCATCCACAGAACATTGAATGGCTACGTGTTTTCCTTCGAAGCGACTCCAATCGTTTGTTTTGATGAACTCCCTAAAGTCTTTTTCACGTAAAACCATGCCTTGAAATAGCTGATCTTTTATATCCAGACTAACGCGCTCGCCTTCAGCATAGAACTCTTCCAAGTCGATGGTTTGCAAGGGGCTTCTGGCTACTTTGTTAATGATCTCTTCACTCATATCTTACTGTTCCCTTTCCAAACATCAAAACGCAGGTTTTGGTTTTTTGATAAGGAAGTCTTTTAAATAGAAAGGCTCGAAGTCGGCCAAGTCTTCAAAATGTTTTGCTTGAAATTTTTTAAAGGACAACTCTCCTATTTGTTCTGCAGAAGGTACAATATCTGATAGGAAAATAGCATTGGGGCTTGTGATTACTGCTTTGCATTTAGCGGCTCCGTTGCCAAAGAAGACTACTTTATTTTTTGACAACACCTTCTCGAAACTAGATTCATCAATCACCTTTGCTTGAGTAGGCTCCAACACATCGCCTTTGTTATTCGCCAGCAAGCAATACACTTCCATGCGTCTGGCATCTAACATGGGGCACAAGATTACTTCATCAGAAAACTGATTGGCTACTTTTTGAACCATAGATTCCAGGGTATTCACCGCTATTAATGGAATATCCAATGCATAACACAAACCCTTAGCTGTGGCCACACCAATTCGCAAGCCAGTGTAAGATCCTGGTCCTTCCGAAACTGCAACCGCATTCAACTGGTTTGGTTTCAGGTCGCATCGTTTGAGTAATTCGTCTACCATCACGGCTAACTGAGATGAGGCTGATTGGCTTATATATAAATGAGATGAAGCTTTAATTATTCCATCATCATGCAAAGCGACTGAGCACACGGGTGAAGCTGTCTCCAGGCTAAGGATCAGCGACATTACTTTGAGGAGAGTAAATTTTTGTACTGCGTTTCCTCCTGAAGATTTTTAACTGCTTCCTTCAGTTCCTTATCACGCTGCAATGACATTTCAACTTGCGCTTTGATCAGTCCAAAATGAAAAGCGATCTCTTCTTCCAAAATCTTTCCGATCTCGTCTTTATATCGCATAAGGTCTTTGGATCTATTTTGCTCTATTTGATTTTTGAGCGACTTTAACTGACTTTGAATTTCTCCGTAGCTTCGTTCTTTCTTAGCCACTTCCTCCAACTGTTTCATTTGCTCCTCCAATTCAGAACTGAAGGTGAATTTCTTACTGGCCAACCAGTCTCCGAATTTTTTATACTCCTCATCAGATAGTTTGAAGGTTTCGACTGAATTTAATTGAGGATGCTCGGCCACATAGATAGTAGCATAGTCGAATATATGGCCTGAAGTAATAAGTTGGATAGCAGCCGGACTTAAGTATTCATTATCTACCTCCACATCAGGATCGAGACCACCACCATCATATACCTTACGTCCACCCTTTGTTAGAAATTCTGTTTTTAAGGAATCCGCAAATTTATCCACCGAACCATCCTTGTTGCGATGAGCATAATCTAACGCCTGAATGCAACGGCCACTTGGTATATAATATTTTGCAGTGGTCACTTTTAGTTGAGCATTGTAAGAGAGTTGGCGTGTGGTCTGCACCAGGCCTTTCCCAAATGTTTTTTGCCCCACCAGTATTGCTCTATCATAATCCTGAAGCGCACCTGCCACAATTTCTGCCGCTGAAGCACTTCCTCCACTTGTAAGCACGGCTAAGGGGGTGTTGGTATCGATGGGGTTGTTGAGTGAGACATAAGTTTTATTCCAGTCTTTCACTTTTCCTTTGGTAGACACTACCTCCAATCCTTTGGGAATAAAAAGGCTAACAATGTTGACTGCTTCGTACAACAAGCCACCTGGGTTATCTCTCAGATCAAGAATTAATTTTTTAGCCCCCTGTTTTTTTAAATCTAGTACAGCTGCCTCTACCTCTTTCCCTGCACCTGGAGTAAAGTCATCCAACTTAATGTAACCAATGTCTTCACCCACCATTCCCTGATAAGCTACATTGCTCAGTTTAATTTTTTGACGATTAATATTAATTGTGAGGTCTCCATTTTTGCCAGGGCGTCTCACCACTAATTTCACTTCTGTATTTGGCTTTCCTTTTAGGAGGGAGCTTACCTGGGGAGTGTTTTTGCCTTCGATGTTTACTCCATCGACAGAAATGATTTGATCACCCACCCTCAAGCCAGCTTTATTGGCAGGGAAACCATCATAGGGATTTGTGATCACTGTCTTATTATTGATGATGCCAATCAATGCTCCAATGCCAGCATATTGACCAGTAGTTTGAATGCTGAATTCTTCAAGGTTTTCTTCCGGGATGTAATCGGTGTAGGGATCGAGAGATTGAAGCATTCCGTCTATCCCTATGCTCACTAAATCCTTGGGATCCACCTCATCTACATAGTAGGCATTGACTTCTTTAAAAAGAGTAGCGAAAATATCCAGGCTTTTGGCGATGTCGAAGTACTTCTCTGCTGGAGCAGTAAATGAAAACCCAACGATTGCTGCCGCAACGATAAGTATACCAAAAAGAGCATTTTTCATTCTGAGTTTCATTCGCATCTGTAAATATACAAATCGGAGGCTTTTCAGGCTATTTCCTCATTTTCGCCTCATTTAACCTTGTTATTGCCTTTGTTATTGCTTCTGAGATTTGCTTGTAGTCAAGTATCTCCTTGGCTATGTAAATAAACCCTATTAGCAGCTTTGGGGTTTCGTTCAACTGCCCTTTTTGTAAACGGTATGCCTCTCTTGACCTTCTTTTGATTTTATTACGATCAACTGCCTTCTTAAAATTTCTCGTAGTAGCCGTAAACAGTACCTGATGAAAGGTACTTTCGTCAGGATTGGGCAGGTACATGATTCTGAACGGGTATAAATTAAAAGAGGAACCCTTGTTGAAGAGTTCCTTTATCAATTTTTCCTTTTTGAGTCTTTCGCCTGTATGAAAGCTGAATTTGCCCATGAGGCCAAATTAATGAATCCTCACGCGAAACTCAGTGAGGTTTCTATTAACCCTTAGGTGTTTTCTCGTCAGACACGGTAAGTCTCTTACGGCCAGCCCTTCTACGGGAAGCTAACACCCTACGACCGTTGGCTGTTGCCATTCTCTCGCGGAAACCGTGCTTATTCTTTCTTTTTCTCTTCGATGGCTGGTAAGTCCTTTTCATTGCAATTATCGATTTACCTTATTTTATTAAAGGGCTGCAAAGATGCTTAGTATTTTTATTAAATCCAAGGTGAGTATAGGACGAAAACTCATTTGATCTGTTCATTTGGCTTATTTCACACTAAAAAGAGCGTCTTTTACTTCTGAATTGATCTGAATATCCTCCAATTCAAAAGTGAAGCTCATAGGGCCCTGCTGCTGAGCAATCTTTTGGGGGAATTTGACCCCTTCCACTTCTTTATAGTCGGAATAAGTAGTTACTGCTACCATTGTTCCCTGTGGGGTTTGCAAATTTTCAGTTTGCCTTAATTTAAGCCCAGTTTGTATATCGTAATAATAAGTAGAGGTGCCGCCTGAGGTAAGTGTGTAACTAATGGCATAGGCATCTTTTCCATCTACCTTTTCGATAGCTATTAATTTAGCTGACACCCCTTCCAAAACTAGCTCAGGAAAAATGGCGCTTTCAAAAATTGTCTTTTCTCTTGTCTCGGTATCTATGGGTAATGTTTGGCCCATAGAAGAAATGACAGCTTCTTTTCCGTTGGAAACTACCTTTTGAAAGGTGTTTCCGTTGGCACTTATTTCCAATACACTTTTGTTGGGGATTGACTTTACCACCGTCATCTTTAATTCAGTGCCCATGGCCTGTGCCTTATAGATCATTTTAAGAGTTTTTATTTCTTTCGCCCTTTTGGCGCCCCCTATTTCCTGAATGTATTTGTCAATTACTTTTTGCGCAGTTAATCCATCCGGAAGAGATTTTTCAGGTTCAGGTATGTATTCGTCCCCATTGATGTCATAATACTTTACTTCGCCAAATTGCTTCAATGAGCCGGCTATGTCTGCGCCTTTTCCAACTACCTCTATGTAAGCATGATCAGGGGTAATATATTTTTTGGCTGTTTCCAGAACTTGCTCAATCGTTACAGCTTCCAATCTCTTTAAAAAAGTGGAATAGTAATCTTTAGGCAAATTATACTTGGCCGTATTTACAGCAAAACCAGCGATGGTCTGAGGCCGTTCTAACGATCGACCAAAAGACCCTGCGATTGAAGCTTTAGCAGCCTGAAGTTCTTCAGAAGTAACTGGTTCGTTTACGATTCTATTTAATTCATATATGATCTCGTGCACTGCACTGTCTGTCACTTCATTTCGTACGCTTGCCGAAGCAACAAACCGACCCACCAAATCATCACTGCTTAATTGAGAGTTCGACCCATAGGTGTATGCATGTTTTTCTCTGAGGTTTTGATTGAGTCTGGCTGAAAAGCTTCCACCCAAAATCTGATTCATTACCCTTACTTTGATAACATCCTCACCTCCAACTTTAAGATCAACTGGATAGGTAATATTGATAATAGATTGAACAGAGGAAGGTCTATCTACCAATGCCACGAAAGTTTTTTCTGGGGCTTTGGGAACAGCGTATGATTCTTTCTTATTTGGTCCAGCTTCCCACGTAGAAAAATTTTTAGTTGCAATTTTTTTTGCTTCCTTTAGGGTAATATCTCCTACCATTACCAGGTAGGCATTGTTGGGCTTGAAATAAGTTTGATAATAATTTTTACAGTCATCAATGGTAATCGACTCCACGGTTTTCTCAGTAGCTACTTCTCCGTAAGGATGATCTTTTCCATACAATAAGAAACCTCGCACATTACCTGCAATTGTACCCGGGTCATCTTTGCCGGCTGCAATGCCAGACATGGTCTGTGTCTTTAATTTGTCTAATTCAGATTGCTCAAAAGAAGGATTGTAGAGTACATCGGTCATTAATTCCAGCAACTTTTCAGTATGCTTGGAAAGGCTGGAGGCATAAAAGCTGTAAGCACTTGTGTTTAAGGAAGCCCCAATGAAATCAACTTCTTCATCCAATTGCGCTTTGGTTCTGCTTGTGGTCCCCGTTCCGATTAAATTACCTGCAATAGAGACATAACCTGCCTTTTCTCCTTCAAATATCGGATCGTGTTTCAGTTGGATTGAAAACTGTAATCGGGGTAGTTTATGATCTTCTACCACAAAAACCTGCAAGCCATTTTTTAACGTGAAGGATTGATATTCCCCAATTTTAATATCTCTGGCCGGGGCGGGCAGTGGTGCTTTACTCCTATCTACCTGAGCAATGACACTACCCAGGACACCTAAAACGAAACATACTATCAATACTGCTCTCATTCGATATTTTTCGTTGAATTAGTTGTCAGATTTCACCTTGATTTCACCAGGTTGTTGCTGCGCGGATTTGGGTAAGTAATGCAACACTACCCTGTTTTCCTTTGTCAGGTATTTTTTGGCCACGCGCTGTAAATCTTCTCTAGTAATTTTCATAAAGCGATCCAGCTCGTTATTGATCAATCCCGCATCACCATAGTAGACATGATAGTTGGCCAACTGTTCGGCAATACCTATCATCGATGAATTTCCTTGCACATAATCGCTCTCTATCTGGTTGCGGACTTTTTGAAATTCCTTTTCAGGGATAAGTTCTTCCTGCACTTTCCTTATCTCTTCATCCATTCCTTCTTCCAGCTCATCTACAGATACACCCACATTGGCCAGGCCTAAAGCAATGTATAGACCTGGATCTTCCGAAGAGAATGGAAATGCCTGCACCACATACGCCTTCTTTTGTTCGTCTACTAATGACTTATACATCCTTGAACTTTGGCCTCCACTCAATACCGTGCTCAACATGTTGAGTGCATACGAATCGGGTGTTCCCTGAGCGGGCATATGATAAGTCTCAATCACTGCTGGTAGTTGAATATTATCAAATACCACATCTCGAATTTCTTCCTTTTGAGGCGGCTCAACTACTGTTGGCCGTGGTATTGGTTTTCCTCCTCTCTTGATGTCTTTAAAATATTTATCAATGGCAGCCTTCGCTTCTTTAATGTCGATATCTCCGGCAATAGACAGCGTGGCATTTTCAGGCACATAAAAAGTTTTATAAAAATCAATAAACTCTTCGAGTGTGGCGCTGTTCAAATGTTCCAGCGATCCAATAGTAGGCCATCGATAAGGGTGAACTGTATATGCTCTTTTTAATATTTCAGTAAGAATACTTCCATAAGGTTGGTTGTCCATCCTTTGGCGTTTCTCCTCTTTCACTACTTCTCTTTGTGTTTCAACGCCTTCTGGATCAATCTTAGCGTGCATCATCCGTTCTGACTCTAACCAAAGCCCCAGTTCCAATTGATTAGAGGGCAGAATTTCATAATAATATGTACGGTCATTGGAGGTATTCGCATTATTGGTACCAC
>JAGQYK010000082.1:8372-16660 GCA_020436125.1 Cyclobacteriaceae bacterium
TCTTCATTCTTTGAGCCCACATGATATAATACTGAAACTGCAACTATAGGCGTGCTGTTATCCTGATGCAGGATAACGTGCAACCCATTGTCTAAATCGTATTCCGTGAATTCAATTTTTGGCGCCTGTGCAGCTGACGAAAACCAGCTCACCATTACCACTACCGTCAAAAAATATCTTATCATAATGCTACTGCTCAATCAAATCCTTCAGCACACGCTGTGCCTGCTGGGGTTCCAATCTGGGGCCAAACTGCGACACCACACGAGATGATGCCAAAGAGGCAATTTTACCCGCCTCAGCATAGCTATGTCCATGGGTGATACCATATAAAAATGCTCCCGCAAACATATCTCCTGCTCCATTGGTATCCAGCGCCCTTACTTTATACGGTTCAATCTCAATAAAGGTGTCACCATCATAAATTAATGCACCATTAGCACCCAGTGTGATTGCAAACTTTTTGGCCGCCTGTTTCAGTTTTTCTCTGGCTTCATCAAGGTTATCTGTTTCGCTGAACATCAGCGCCTCCTCTTCATTGCAAAAAAGCAGATCAACACTAGCACCAACTACCTGCTCAAAATTCTTAGAGAAGAAGCGAAGCATATTAGGATCAGAAAATGTAAGTGCTGTGTGCACATTATTCTTTTCCGCGATTTTTTTGGTCTCCATAAGCGCCTCGGTTCCTTTGGGGCTGGCCACCAGATAACCTTCAAGGTAGACGTATGACGAATTGATAATGGCCTCTTCATTAACCTGATCAGGAGAAAGAAAGGAACTCATTCCCAAAAAAGTATTCATGGTACGGTCAGCATCAGGAGTTGTCATCACCAGGCACCTGCCAGAATGGCCCTGCGGGCAATCTTCATAGCTAAGATTTGTGTCCACGCCATTGCGTTTCATATCTTCTAGAAAAAACTTGCCCAACTCATCGTGTGCCACTAGGCATGAGTAATAGCTTTTTCCACCAAATTGATTGACGCCTATAACTGTGTTTGCCGCTGAACCTCCTGCTGACATTCGGCTTTTCTTACTATCTATGGCTTTCATCAATTGGAGCTGGCGTTTCTCATCGACAAGCGTCATCACTCCTTTTTCTATTTCATTCTTCTCAAAAAAAGCACTGTCAACTTCCGTTACAATATCCACCAAGGCATTACCAATGCCGTATACATCATATTTTTTACTCATAAAATCAATATTTAATTCAGTATGCAAGAATACTGAATTCGATCATTAGAATTAAAGAAACTGAAGAGGAGTTTACTTCTTATCCTTAGGAACAATGTTCAACGTGTTGGTAAATTGCTTGGCGCGATTCGGGTAATCAGTAATAAACCCATCAACTCCCATTCCTTTCAATGCAAGCATTTCGGAAATTTCGTTAACCGTCCAAGGAATTACTTTTATCTTCTTTTCATGCAGTTCCTTCACTTTCGCCTGATTAATGTTGCGATAATAAGGGGAATAAATATCAGGGTTAAAACCCAGTTCTTTGAGATGTGCCTCTACGGATTTTTTGTTTTCCACCAGAGCTGCCAATCTTATATCAGGATATTTTTCATGCCAATACTTCAACACGCGGAAATCAAATGATTGAATAACAACTCTATGGAGTGGGAGGTATTCGTCAAGTAATTTGTAAACCATATCCGAAAATTCTGCAGGGGCAGGATGATACTTCCCATCCCCATCATCGCCTGATTTGATTTCAATATTATAATCCACTTCAAACCTCGTATAACTTTTAATATGATCTTCAATGGCTACAATTACATCCTTTAGAAGCGGTTTAGTCACGCTCATTTTCACCTGTTCCGGAAATTTGCTATTTCCCATTGAGCCACAATCAAATTTTGCGACTTCCTCGTAGGTCATTTCATAGATATTGAAGATCTTCTCTTCTTTTTTAGTATAAGCATTCCCAGAAGGATTGAGACAAATCTCAGATGACATCCAAGGTTCATGTGAAACAATGATTTGTCGATCCTTCGTAATCGCGAGATCCATTTCCACTGTGGTCACTCCAGAATCAAGGGCTATTAAAAATGCAGGGATGGAATTTTCTGGTCTAAGTCCACGAGCACCCCGATGCCCTTGTACATCAAATGTGGGAAGTTTCTTTTGTGAAAAACCAATGGAAGGAAGCATTATCATCAGGATCAGAACTATAGGTATCAATCTCATCCCTCAAAGATAAAATTAATCCGTGATTCCTTTAGTCTATCTTCTAATCATATGCCCACGAGTTCCTGCCATTGGATTAAGTTGTTTATTTAAAGCATAGGTGAAGCTCATCATGAAAAATCTTCCAATATTATTTGAAGTTCTTTGCTCCAAATAATTGGTATTGGTTGTTTGTGTTATATTAATACTCTTATCCAATAGATTATTTACCTCCACCTTAAATTCACCTTTATTTTTTAACAAAAATCTGGAGAACGATACATTCAGGAACGGAATGGCCTGACTAAACCCTGTGGTTTTGCTTCTATAATCCATGAATTGGAATTGCGCGTTGAACTGATAATTTTTCAACATTTTTAGGTTCGACTCCGCTTCATAGGTTTTGTTGACAAACAATTGATCCTGTACATCAAATTGATACTCAGATCTCTGTTCCTCTATGGATGCACTTAGATCCAGGTTATAAACATCATCAAGCGAAAATGAATATCTTATCATTCCCCCCAATGTTGCTCGCTGAATTGAGTTTTGAACATTGTTTAACAAAGTGATCCCATTGGACGTAACAGCGCTTGTTCTAATGCCCACGCGACTTTTTATTTTCTTCAATGGAAATCCAAAGTGTATGGTAGCATCCATCGAATAGTTGTTCTTCACATTAACAGGTTTTGTTGTGCGCACCAGATTTTCATCAACCTCCTGAGAACTGGAAATCGCATCTGTGGTGTAAGTGGCATTCACAAATGAAAAAAAATTGATAAAAGTACCCGGATCAAATAAAGTAAAAATTCCCCTAAGTTGATGAGAATAACCAGGTTGTAGCTCCGGATTTCCAAGCACCAGATTAAGTGGGTCATTGTTATTGACTACTGGTTGCAAGTCCTGAATATTCGGCTCCTGCATTGCGGTTTCGTAATCAAGACTGAAATGTTTGAAGTTAGAAAAATCATAATTGAATCTCATTGTAGGCAACACATTATCGAATGACCTGTTGATAGCAGTCTCTTGATAAATCAAGTCTCCATTAAGTTGAGTGCTCTGCCATGCCACCCCAAGAGAGACATTAAATTTTTGTCTGATGAGCCTTAGGTTAAGGCCAGGACGGTTAAATATATATTTGCTCACATATTTATTACTAAGGAGCGAATCAAATGTTTGTAGTGTTCCTGACTCATCCCAAACAGAACGATTCACATCATTTGCATTGACACCATAACTATAATTCACCTCCAGGTACTTGCGACCACCCAAAGGCTCGGTATAAGAGGATGTGAACCCATAAGACAACGCTTCATTCACTTGGCTATTGGATTGTGAGATGTTTTCTGTTTCTGAAGACCCAACATAAAACTGATTCAATGAACCCACACTTCCCGCATTGTCAAAATCGTTTATCGCAAGGGATGTATTGACTGAAAAAGATCTGCCTTTCTTGGGAAACTTGTGTCTGAATAACAAATTAGAATTAAGATTCATTCCAGCACCATCCATAGTTGTTGCTCTGTCACTCTCATTTTGCAATGTTCCGTTCGCATCTAATGTTTGACTTTGGCTCAAAGTATTTGATCTGCTATTCAAACTAGAAATATTTGCATTCAGTTTTATTGAGTTAGCAGAATCAATACGCTGATCAACGATTACGTTAAGCCTGTGATTGTTCGAAGTATTCTTTTGCCTACTTGATTGGTTAAAAGTATAGTTACCTGTTGGCAAATAATTAATTCTGTTTAACGAATTTGAAACATCCTGATCAATATGATTAAAGAAATAACTACCCCCCAATTTAGTTTTGGTGCCGAAATTGCTGTTTAGATTTAAACCTCCCGCATAATTGGAAGTGATTCCATTTTGGTTGTCCCCTGTACTGAGTGGCACACCATTCATATTATTATCATTTATTTCTATTCTCATTCCTCCACCTCCCATCATTTGCTGAGATGATCCTGAGAAGTTCATATAATCGTCAAGAGAGAAGCCTTGCTCATTGACATTATTGGCCATGCCAAGAAATGATAGTTGCCTCGTCTTAGTGAAACGATTTACGCTTGCCTTAGACTCAAATCGATCCGCTGTCCCTCCTCCAGCCGTTACATTGCCAAACGCACCATTCCTGTTCTCTTCTTTCAGCTCCAGATTAATGGTTTTTTCACGTTGCCCATCATCAATTCCTGTAAACTCTGTCTGATCAGATTTCTTATCAAAGACCTGCACCTTATCTATCGCATTAGCAGGCAGGTTACGCGTTGCCAATTTTGGATCACGCCCAAAAAACTCTCTACCATCTACAGTAACGCGCTGCACATTTTCACCTTGTGCTTTTACGGTTCCATCATTGTCTACTTCCAGTCCAGGTAATTTTTTGAGTAAATCTTCAACGCTTGCGTTTGCTCTTGTTTTAAATGATCCCGCATTGAACTCAATGGTATCCTGCTTGACCGTCACTGGCACCTTCTCTCCTGCAACCACAAGTTCTTCTAATTCTTTAGTCGCAATACCCATCGCGATATTTCCCATTTGAATATCTGATTCATTGATATCAACATTTTCCACAAAGGTTTGAAATCCCACAAATGTGACTTTTAATTGATACTCTCCCTTACTTAAATTCTTTAACCCGAAGAACCCCCTACCATCGGATACTGTAAAATTAACAAGTGATGAGTCGGCTCTATTTAACAACATTACTGTAGCAGACGAAAGCGGATTAGCATCTGGATCTATCAAACTTCCTGTTAAGGATACCTTCTGAGCGTAGGACAAGTGGGCAATCAAATAAAAAAGAAAGAGAAAAATTTTATTCATAGCAACGGGAATAATTAATGTGGCCAGTGTTTCAATTGCGAATCATCATACCTCCATGAGCTCCCATTTTCTCCATTTGTTCATCCATAATTATTTTGAATTCTTCATCAGTTGTTTCTTGTCCTCCCTTTGGGATTTTCATTTCATTTTTTTTCAATGCATTTAACTCAATTTGTTTTGCTTCGTATACTTGCTCTTCATTGTTAATGTCAAGCGCCAGAATTGTTCCCGGTAGAGTGTAGTAGATATTTGGACCAAGAAATGGTCTTAGTTTATCGGTATACCATGCTGTCACGGTTTGCTCAGGATCTTCTGTAGTGTAATACGCTTGCTTACACTCATATCCTAAAATAACTTTTGTCTCATCAGAAAATTTCCATGGAGCAATTTCCATCGGCTTTGTGATGAGGTAATTTTTACCCATGAACTCTCTCTTATTCGTGGCTGTTTTAGACTCACCATTCAAATAGAATTCAAAGTAGGGTCGGGCTATTTGCACCCGCATACCCCCTCCATTGTCAAGTTCATCCAGATCATCCTCAATCACAGGCTTATACAGGGATTCTGTAGCATTGAAAAATAATTGTTCCGTTGATGTTCTGAACTGAGGCATCATTTCTTTCAGTTCCTCCCTATCTGGCGGCAATCTCCTATGCAAATTTGTTTTATATTCATAAGTAATTATTCCTTCCATATCTTGTGCAAAGGAATGACTAACTACACTCACAAGGGTTATTATTCCAGTCAACAGAACTATCTTTTTCATGGCTGAATTATTTAGGTTCAAATGATTTCTAAAAATTTCTCATTCCAATGTACGTGGGTATTTCAATGGGGAGAGTTAAATGACCTGAATGGAATGTTAATTAAGGTTAAAAGCGAATCACAAAACGATTTTGCACGTACCTTTACACAGTGACACATCACAAAAACTCAATTACACTCTTCTTTATTATTAGCAGCATAATACTCCTTTTTGCTCTTGAGGTATTCTGGCTAAAGATGGAGTATGATGATGAACTGAATCGGTTTAATCGCGAAACACATATGCTTTTGCGCAACACCGTATTTGAATTGAATGATTCCCTTATTCACAAGCAGATTTTGTCTGCAGAAAAAAATGGATTGCCCATCAAAAGAGTTGACTCTATTCGATCTATTCCAAAAAAGTTTGCTTTTCGAATTTGGGAAGACAGCAAGGACTCTGCTCAGATAAGTGCCTATAGGGAGAATGAGGGATTTGATAATGAACATAAAGTAAAAGGATTCGTATTTAATTATCCGTTGGATTTTCAAGATGAACTGGATAAAGAGGTAATAGAAAAACAATATCTCACTGAGCTTTCAAAAGCGGGATTTCATTTACCTACTCGGTTGATATTTGTGAATGCTCAGTCCTTGCACAATGATGAACCCATTTTATTATCAAGTCAAATGGTTTATACTCCTAGTGGAATTTTTAAATTAGAATTTTCAGAATTAAACCAGTTGTTACTAAAAAACATTGCGCCTCAGATTTCTTTTTCAATCGTCTTAAGTTTACTGGTGATTGGATCTTTTATTCTACTTTATCGAAGCCTAAGGCTTCAACAGCGACTAGTGCTTATAAAAGATGATTTAATAAGTAATATTTCACACGAATTAAAAACACCTATCACAACCGTAGGTGTCGCCCTTGAGGCCTTGAGAAATTTCAAGGGGCAAAAAGACTTAATTATCTCTAGCGAGTATATTTCAATTGCTGAAAATGAATTAAAAAGATTGACTATTCTAACAGACAAAGTGCTAAATGCTTCACTTGGTGAGCGTAATGTCGTCACCAATAATTTACAATCCATTGATTTCTCGGCTGTAGTGAAAGAAGCAGTACAATCCTTCAAGCTCATATCCGAAAAGAATGGTGCAACAGTTTTATTGAAAATTACGGAGGGGGACTATAATGTTCTAGGAGATTCAGATCACTTATCCAATGCATTATTAAATCTCCTGGACAATGCATTGAAATACTCTGAGGGTAAACCCGAAATTACGATTCAACTTTCATATGAAAACAATAAAATCCAATGCTCCATAGAAGACAATGGTATTGGTATTGCAAAAGAATATCATTTAAAGGTCTTTGATAAGTTTTTCCGGGTGCCTACTGGCGATCTTCATTCAGTAAAAGGATATGGACTGGGCTTAAGTTATGTACAGAAGGTTATCCATCAGCATAAGGGAAAAATCACATTGACAAGCGATTCCGGAACTGGTAGCACGTTCATTATAAGTTTACCTAGAGATGAAGGTGAAAAATAAAATTCTATACGTTGAGGACGAGCCCTTTCTGGGAAGAATTGTAAAGGAAAGCCTTGAAACAAGATCCTTTTCTGTTTCCATGACTGACAATGGAGCACAAGCCATCTCGCTTTTTAATACCGTTCAGCCAGATCTTTGCGTTCTCGACATTATGTTGCCAGGTAAAGATGGCTATGCCATAGCACATGAAATTAGATCCATCAGAAAAGATATTCCGATCATTTTCGTTACCGCAAAAACCCAAACGGCTGATTTGATTAAAGGGTTTGAAGCAGGAGGAAACGACTACATCAAAAAACCATTTAGTATAGAAGAACTACTGGTCAGAATTAACAACTTGTTACAGCTGTCGAAGGTAAACCCGCCAGTAGTACAGGAAGTAATCTCCTTTGGAGGAAGTCAATTCCAGCCTTTGCGTTACACTTTAAAAGTTAAAGGAGAAACAAAAAAGCTGTCGCACCGCGAAGCGACACTTCTACAGATGTTGTGCGCTAGTCAAAATACTCCTTTAGATAGAAAAACCATTTTAATGAAAATTTGGGGGGATGATTCATTTTTTAACTCCCGTAATTTAGATGTTTACGTAACCAAAATACGCGAATACCTGAAAGCAGACCCTGATGTAGAGATCATTACTATTAAGGGGCACGGATATCTCTTCTCTATCAATAATTAGAAATTTTATTTTTTGTGGCTGGTGGCGATATTCCCTTTAAGTACGCCTTTATGGATGATCACATCAATCAATTGTACGTAAAAGAGATAAGGTAAAGGAATTGTTTCCAGCCTAACTATAGTTGCTGTTTTGTTTGCCTTGCTTTGCATATACGGACTTATAAGTTTTAGTATTGAGAATAAACCAAGGAAATTGCTATCAGAAAAATGCTTGGTGTAAGTACAAAAGATTTGTTGCTGCTATTCTCTAAATCGTATTACAAGCTCATGTTTTTCTCATTCCTGATTTCTATACCAATAGTATGGAAAATAATGGCTCAATGGCT
>JAGQYK010000083.1 GCA_020436125.1 Cyclobacteriaceae bacterium
GGTGTGTGGGCGATTGACAGTAGTTCCCAGTTGGTTGTTGAATCAGGCATTCCTGTAAAATCAGCTACTTTAAAATCCATATCAAAGTTGATAGGAGAGGATAGTGAGTATAAGGACGCTTTCGCTAATGGAACCTTCACCCACTCATTTTTAAATGTTAACGATTATCATCGCTATCATTTTCCTGTCAGCGGCACCATTAAGGAAGTGCGCATCATTCAGGGGATTAATCCTACCGGTGGTCAATTAGGGTGGGACAGTGAGAATGGGAGGTATGCTTTTAATCCAGCGGCTAAAACTGGCTGGCAATCCGTAGAAACCAGAGGGTGTGTAATCGTAGAAACGGAGGAGTATGGATTGGTAGCGCTGTTACCGATAGGAATGGTAGTAGTGGGGTCCGTCAATTTTGAAGACAGTGTGCAACCAGGAGCACAGGTAAAGAAGGGGGATATGCTGGGTCATTTTGCTTTTGGGGGTTCGGATTTCATTATGATCTTTCAGGAGCAGGTCACCTTTACACTCGATGCACCCATGGATGAAAGCAATGAAACGTACAAACACATCCTGGTGGGTGAACGGTTAGGGGTGCTGGAGAAGAAGTAGTGAAATGGATATAGTTTAAGTCTCTGGCTTCGCGTGGGACGCAATGTATTACCCATACGCCTTCAGCGCCTTTTCCAACTGTTCCTTCATCCTTTTTCTCAACCGTTCGGGGGACACTACTTGTAGTCCGCTACCAAATCCCAGAAGCTCACGTTCCAGTTCAAAGTTTAGCTGTACGTCAATAGTAAGGTTAACCCCTTTAGCGTTGCTTTTAATAACGCGTTGACTATGATGAAGTGGTTTGGTAAGGAGATAAGGAGCTGTGTGTTGGTCTGCCGATAGTTCAATCCTCACAGGAGGTTGACTAGGCTTTACGGTTACTCCAATGACATCATGAAAATAGTCACTTACGGATAAGCCTTTAGGTAGGATGTACCGGGTGGTAGCATCCGCTATACTTATTATCCGATCTAAGGCAAGCAACAATAGTGGTACGTCTCTTTTTGTTACACCCATAACAAACCAACGGTTGCGGTACTCTTTAAGGTAATAAGGGTGAAAGGTAAATTGATTGGCACTTTTTGCTTTAAAGGATTGGTAACTTAGCTCGAGCGCACTCTTCTTAATGATGGCCTGGTAGAGGGTGTCCAAGTATTCTAGTCCCTTCAAGTTTTCGTTCTTCTCAAAGTCAATAATAGGTTGTTGTTTCGTTTTAGCGGAGTAGATTTTGTTTTCCAATCGATGAACCATTCCATTCAATTCTTGAAAGTGATTGAAACCTTTAAACTGCCTAAGTATTTCCACCACTTCTGTGAGCTTGTCCAGGTCTTTATCGGTGAGGGGAATATTGGTGATGGAGTAATTAGGATCTTCATACGTATAGTACTTCTTCTCCAATACAATGATGGGAGCGTTGTAGCCTAGCTTGTCGCTGCGCATCAGTTGCAAATCCATCTGGATAGTGCGGGTGCTCACACCCTTATCGATACCCTCGTATTCGTAGAGTGCATTGCTACAAGCTTCTATGAGGTCTTCCAAGGTCCATTTTCGTTGCCGGTTACTAAGGCACTGGTCAATGGTGCGGTAGCGGATGAGGGCATTGCGATTGACTGGCATAGTGAAATATTTTAGTAAAAGAGCATAAAAAATTATAACTACGCAAATAGACTGCGCAGTAAAGCCTTTGTTTTGTAGAGTGGGCACGAAAGTAGTGTGTCTGTCGAGAAAAGGTCTTATAGCTTAAAAGGAAAAGCCTACGGTAAAAGTTGACGTTCCGTAGTATGTATGGATGATTTCGCTACGGCTGCGCGTTGTAGCGGATAGAATTTGCAGTTGCACCGAAAAACCGCTCTAAAGAAGTTGAGTAGGGAAGCGCATTTAGAGCCATACTGCCCGTAAGGGAATCCCAGTTCGAATCTGGGTAAGGCCGCTAAATAAGGTATAGATCCGTAACCGGTAATTCCAGCTTACGCAGCAGATCTTTTGGTAACATTGCGGTAATATCTCTGCAGTCTTTTACAAAATGAGAGTGGTCAAAATAGCTATTTTGCCTCTATTATCACCGGGGCACTTGGGTTCATCCTTGGTTGGATGACCATATACAGCCGAAGTATCTTACTGGCTATTGTCTTTCACAATCTCATCAACTTTTCAACCCATTTCATCGAGATGGTATTACTCTAATAGTGTAGCAATAGAAAGATAAATAGTAAAGGTGTATCTTGTAAAGTGAGCTGCTATTGTTTGATAATTCGGCCGTCCTCCATTTCTATTATCCGATCTGTTTTGCTGGCAAAATCGGGATCATGGGTCACAACAAGGAGTGTCTGATGAAATTGCTCCGTTAATTCCTTGAAGATGTCAAAAACGATCTGACCGTTTACTTTATCCAGGTTTCCCGTAGGCTCATCACACATGATGATACTGGGATTGTTGATTAATGCACGTGCAATGGATACACGTTGCTTCTCTCCACCAGAAATTTGGGTGGCACTCTTATCGGCTAGCTTCTTGATGCCCAATTGATCCAGCTTGTCCAGTGCTTGCTCTCGTACATGTTCCTCTGGAAACTTACCCAATTTCAATCCAGGTAACATCACGTTTTGCAATACGGTAAATTCGCTAAGCAAATAATGAAACTGAAAGACAAAACCGATCTTCTCATTGCGAACGTGCGCTAATTGTTGGTCAGTTCTGTTACGCATGCTTTCTCCACCAATGATCAAGTCACCTTCATAATCGGTATCCATGGTCGACAAGATGTAAAGCAGTGTGGATTTTCCGCATCCGGATTTTCCAACTACAGATACAAACTCACCACTATTGATAGAGAAGGTAACATCTTTTAAAACATGGATGGTCACTGGATCGTGAAATCGTTTATTGATCTGTTTGGCCTGAAGGGAAACGACTTTACTCATTTTCCTCTGATGATTACGACCGGGTCCACCTGGCTGGCTTTTCTTGCAGGTGCCCAACCTGCCAGGTAGGTGGTCACTATGGAGAAAGTAGATCCAATTAAATAAAAAGCAGGGCTATAATTAACAGGATAGGTAGTAATGGTGGGTAGGGCGAGCGTGTTGAAAGGAATTTGATCGATACCTAATGAAGTAAGGAAGCCAAATAACAAACCGAGCACCCCACCAAAAAGGCCTATGCTCAATGCGATCACCATGAATATGCGATTGACATCCTTGCCTGAAAAGCCAGTAGCCTTTAGAATGGCTATAGAGTCCATCTTTTCATAAATCATCATGTTGAGAATATTATAAATACCAAAACCCGCAACGATTAGGAGGGTGATGCCTACGGCATAGGATATTAAGGACCTGACAAACGAGCCCGTTTCAAATTGAGAGTTGGCGGTTTGAATGTCTTCTGTATCGGTGTTGAATAGCTGCGCAAACTCCCGCGCCATCTGTGGTGCCTTATCAATGTCTTTGACTTTAATCTGAATATCAGTAATGTAATTGTTGGGTTTGCCCAATATTTTTTGCACCGTGCTCACGGAGGCATAGCTTTGTACTTTATCGAGCTCCTGAACTCCAGACTGGAAGATACCTACCACCTTTAGTGGAAAACGTTCTTGCGAAATGGTAGTCACTTGTACCACATCACCAACGGTGGCCAGTAACTTATCGGCTAAACCCTTACCCAGTATAATGCTGTTGGAAACAATTGCGATGTCCCTTGAGTGGCCCGAAATGATATAATCATCGAAGTGGAAAAGCCTGCTTTCCGCCTGAGCATCAATGCCATTGACAACTCCCGTGATGTCGATAGCACCCTCATTAAAAAATACTTGAGCCGATATTTTAGGAGCAATGCCAATGACACGTTCATCCTTTTTCAACGCTTGTATAATGGCACCGCTGTTGTAAATGCGCTCGCGGCTATTCACCGATTTAATGGATCGCACGATGTTGTAACTGCCCTTATATTCTGGCGCTAAAGTGATGGGTTGTTGCCCATTGGGCTCGATTTCATTGTACAGCCTTACGTGCGCGGTACGATTGAGAATCAGACCATCTAATAAATCGTTTAGCCCTGTCATAAAACCCAACAAAGCGATAAACATGGTGATGCTGAAGGTGACGCCCACAGCCGCAACCAAAGTCTGCCGCCATCGGGCAATCAGCAGTGACTTAGCGATACTAAAAATCAGTCGTAAGTTCATGGTTGGGGTAAGATCAATACATCACCTTCATTCAAACCGCTAACGATCTCTGCTTTTTGATAGTCCATAAGACCCGTAATCACTTTTTTCTTCTCTCCACTACTGAGTAGAACCAACGAATCACCGATAAGGTAGTTGCGGGGAATAGTCATCACCTGCTCTTTGGCGTTGATAATGATATTGGCTTCAAGTGATAAATTGGGATAAAGAAGGGTAGGGCGTTTAATAAAGTCCGCATTGATTGTAAATGACCTTGACTGTTCATTCATCAAAGGTTCTACTTGCCTTATCTTTGCCTCAAACAATTCACCTTTATAGCTGTCCATGGTGATGAGTACGCGTTGTCCTTCCTGAATGCGGGCTATATCATATTCATCAACTGTTAGTTCTACATAAAAAGCATTGGCATCACCGATAATGGCTACAGGATTAAGTGTGTTGACAAACTCACCTTTTTCCTTAAGCACCTTATATACTTTGCCATCGGTGTCTGATTTTATAATAAAATCGTTGGCCAGTGACGTGCTGATCTTCAGGTTATTTTGAGATTGTTGGCTGTTATATACCAATTGACGGTTTAAGTCATTGTAACGAATTTGGGCTACCTCGTAGTTGGTGATGGAATTCTGATAAGCAAGTTCCCGTTGTTCTAGCTCTACCTGAGTGCCAATCTTTTGTGACCAGAGTTTACGCTGCCGAATGGCTAATAGCGAATCGTTTTTCAACTTGCTGGCCGCCAGATCAATCGCCACTTTCAATTCCTTTAATTTATCCGTATTGGCTTCTATGGAAGCAAACTCTGCTGCCAATTTAGAATTGGAGGCCGCCAACCGTGAAGGGTCGTTGACTAACTTCATGATGGGATCTCCTTTCTTTACGAGATCACCTTCTTTCACCAGAATATCCTGGATCAAGCCATTGGAGGCCGCATATACTTGATACTGATTTTTACTTTTAACAATACCAGAGGCATAAACTGATTCCGAAATAGCTTCTAATGTAGGGCTTACTTTTTCTGATTGGGGTTGACAGGAGGCAAGAAGAATAATAATTGCAAAAGCCTGGAATATTGATTGATTCATCATTTTCTCTATTTCAATTCCAAAACCTGTCTCTATTACAGTATAGAACATCTTGACATCTTGCCAGTATTGGAACAAGTAAAGGTACGGTAATAGGAACCTGTCCGTGATGAGGGGAGTCAAAAGGAATAATGACATTTATCAGTTAAGTGCTGTCACAATTTGTGTTAATTAGACCCACTAAATTCCAATCCTATGTCCCGTAAAAACTACATTTTGATGGGGTGCATGTTGCTTATGTTCATTGTAGTGTCATGCACTCAAAAAGCACCTCAAAATGAATCTTCGTCTGATACTGAGGTCAATTACATTGCGCTTGGTGATAGTATTAGTTTGGCAGCCCAGCAGGGCTTAATGAAGCAACTGATGATGGCTATGGAATCTGGAGGCCCTGAATATGCCGTTAATTTTTGTAGCGAACGTGCCATACCGATTACAGATTCGCTCAGCAATAAATATGAATGTGAAATCAAGCGGGTAGCCTTGCGCAACAGAAATCCGGACAATGCTGTTACAACAGAAGATAAAGTAGTGTATGATGACTTTGCTGAAGGCTTGGCCAGTGGATCAGCTCTGCAGCCCCAAGTGGTTGAACAGGAGAAAGCGATGTTATTTTATAAACCCATTGTACTGGGTATGCCTGCGTGTTTGAAATGCCACGGGAAACCTGATGATCTTGATCCCAATGCCCTTACCGCTATTCAATCCCGATACCCCAATGACAAAGCGGTGGATTTTAGCTTAGGAGAGCTGCGAGGCATGTGGAGAATCACATTCAGCAAGCAATAACCTTAAGACTACCACAAAGTGGGTGATGACCTTTTAAAGGTTGTAGATTTTTCTTCTTGATGAAGAAGTGTTCAAAGCTTTGTTCAACCGCCTATATAGGAGTTGATGCAGTGACTCCAAAAGTTCTTTACGTTGCTTTTTAAAATCTAATTTATAAGCATGAAGAACAGTCTCATCCTACTCGCAGCATTTTTACTTGCAACCACAGTTAGCACACAGGCACAAACCTGGAAAATTGATCCCAATCACTCCAGTATCATGTTCAATGCGAAACATTCCGGAATATCATTTGTGAATGGAAGATTCATGGAATTTGAGGCTACTGTGGAAGGCGGAACGCCTGAAGATTTTACCGGTGCAAAGGTTACTTTTACCGCACAGGTAGGAAGTGTGAGCACAGGAGCTGAGGGCAGAGACAAACATTTAAAAACTGCCGATTTCTTTGATATGGAGAACCATCCCACCATCAGTTTTGTGAGTAAGTCATTTACCAAATCAGGTGACAATAAATACAAAGTTGTTGGTGATTTAACCATGAGGGGCAACACCAAATCGGTGGAAATTACTGCTACACACATTGGATCTACCAAAACCAGAGATGGTCGCAATAGTGTAGGTTTTCAGTTGATCGGCAATGTGGACAGAAACGAGTTTGGCGTTTCAGGCGCTGCAGGTTCAGTAGCACCCATAATTGAAATGCTATGTAACGTGGAAATGGCGGAGCAGAAATAGGGGATTAGTATAAGAGGATTTCAAAATAACTGTACTGTCTAGTAACTGAAAGGGCGTGATGATCTCACGCCCTTTTCTGTTTTTGCCCTAAAAATGGTTACCCTGATATGGCTCAGCTATATCAAAGGGGTATCTCCCTAAATTCTTCATTTAATACTTGCGCAGCCACATAACTGCGTATATATTTGCAGTCAAATAGCTGCATAATGGAATTAAGACGAGATGTATTTCAAGCCATCGCTGATCCTACGCGTAGAGCGATCATTACCTTGGTTGCGCTGCAGGCCATGACACCTACGGCCATCGCTGAGAATTTTGATTCCTCCAGGCAAACCATTTCCAAACATATTCAAATCCTAACAGCCTGTGAGTTGCTCGAGCAGGAGCAGAGTGGCAGAGAAATCTATTACCATTTGAATCCACATAAGATGAAGGAAATAGCAGACTTTATTGACCCGTATCGGAAACTGTGGGATAAACGATTTGATAAACTGGAGGCGGTAATGAAAAAATACAAATAGCATGGAACGTAAAACAAAGATTGAAGCGGAGGAAAGTAAGCAGGAAATCATCATCACCAGAGAGTTTGATTTGCCATTGGAGTTACTGTTCAAAGCTTATGTTGAGCCGGAGATTCTAGAGCAATGGATGGGCACCAAGGTGTTGAAATTGGAAAACAAACCCCATGGGGGTTGGCACTTTGTTACCACTGACCCTATGGGGAATCAACACGGGTTCAATGGTGTAATTCATGAATTTCTCCCCAACCAAAAGATTACAAGAACCTTTGAAATGGAAAACTCTTCCTTTCCTGTTCAGTTGGAATTTCTGGAATTTGAATCGTTAACGGAGGGCACTAGCAGACTGAACATGCAAATCGTTTTTAAATCAGTAGAAGACAGAGACAATTTGTTAAAACTACCTTTTGCGCAGGGACTCAACATGGCACATAACAGACTACAAGAAATTGTGAGTAGAATAAAATAGTATAATATGTCAAAGAGAAACAAAATCATTTATTGGGTAGCTACCCTATGGTTGTCATTGGGAATGGTGTCCACCGGTATTGTACAAATCATTAAAATGGATGAAGAAGTGGAGCTCATTATTAATAAGTTGGGCTATCCTGTTTATTTTCTTACTTTATTAGGGGTGTGGAAATTATTAGGAGTAGTAGCAGTGCTTATTCCTAAGTTCCCTTTGCTAAAGGAGTGGGCGTATGCAGGTTTCTTTTTTGCTATGTCGGGTGCAGTGTTTTCACATATTGCAGTAGGTAGTGGGGCTGCCGATTATTTTGGACCACTATTACTCATAGTACTTACGGTAGTATCCTGGTATTTTAGACCAGCAGAAAGAAGAGTTGTGGCTGCTTAAGAATAAGTTATGATTTCCAGTGTAGATTTTTTCTTTAACAAAGAAAGCAAGTGGCAGAAAGAGTATGCCCAATTGAGATCAATCCTTCTCGCCTGCGGATTGAGTGAAGAGTTGAAGTGGGGTAAACCTTGCTATACCTTCGATGGTAATAATGTGGTGCTGATCCATGGCTTTAAAGAATACTGCGCATTGTTGTTTCACAAGGGAGCCTTATTAAAAGACACGCATGGAATACTTGTTCAACAAACGGAAAACGTGCAGTCTGCCCGTCAGATTCGCTTTACTCACCTGAAGGAAATAGTGAAGGTAAAGGCTACGTTGAAAGCCTACGTGTATGAAGCGATTGAAATAGAGCGGGCAGGGTTGAAAGTAAAAATGAAAAAAACAACTGAATTCCCTATGCCCCTTGAATTCAAAGAAGCACTTAAAGACCGGGAACTGAAAGCTGCTTTTGAGGCGCTGACACCTGGAAGGCAACGGGGGTATTTACTTTATTTTTCTCAAGCGAAGCAATCTAAAACGCGAATAGCAAGAATTGAAAAGAGCATACCCGATATCTTTGATGGAAAGGGTTACAATGAACGATAATTGTTAGAAATAATTTTTTTATGGCTAAAAAGATAATTAAGGGTTTGTCCGCTAAGCAAAAGCAAGAATTGCTAAGTGTGCTAAAGGCTCGTTTTGAAAAAAATGTAAAACGCCATAAAGGTTTGGATTGGTCCAAAGTAGAGAAGAAGCTGGAAGCCCATCCTGATAAATTATGGTCTTTGAGTGAAATGGAGGTAACAGGAGGTGAGCCTGATGTGGTCGGCTATGATAAAAAGAAGGGTGAATTTATATTTTATGATTGCTCCGAGGAAACACCCAAAGGTCGCAGGAGTGTTTGTTATGATAGGGAAGGACTGGAATCAAGAAAGGAACACAGGCCTAAGAACAGCGCGGTAGATATGGCGGTTGATATGGGAATAGAACTGTTAACGGAAGAAGAATATCGCGCGTTGCAACAACTCGGAACCTTCGATACAAAAACTTCGAGCTGGCTACACACTCCGGATACCATCAGAGCACACGGTGGTGCTATCTTCGGTGATTTTCGCTATGGCCAAACGTTTGTCTATCACAACGGAGCGCAATCGTACTATGCCGCGCGCGGTTTTCGTGGAGTGCTTAGAGTTTAATTATTAGCTAGTTTTGCTTTAACGTTGCTCATTAAACTCATACTATGACCCAACACAGGAAGCGAAACAAAAACCTTGGCCTTGCCGAGTTGGTGGCCATTGCGTTAGGGGGTATGGTAGGCGGTGGTATTTTTACTGTACTCGGCATTTCTGTTTCGTTGATTGGTACACTCACTCCAATCGCAATTATTGTAGGTGGCTTGATGGCCTCATTGGCAGCCTACTCCTATGTAAAACTAGGAGTATACTACAGAGACGAGGGTGCTACTTATTCATTTTTTAAAAGAACTTATCCCAGTTCCAATTTCTCTGCATCCGCCATTGGCTGGTTTATTATTTTTGGCTACATCAGCACCCTTGCACTTTACGCTTACACATTTTCATCGTATGCGATTAGTAGCACTGATTTTGCTGATAACCTTTGGATTAGAAAATCCATTGCCATAGGGGTGATTGGGGTTTTTACTTTGATTAACCTATGGAGCGTTAATGGCATGGGAAAGATTGAAGACCTTATGGTTTATACCAAGTTGATTGTCTTGACAATTATTTCCATTGTTCTTATGACGCACGGCACCACTGACTTTACGACTTTCATGGAGCAAATGAATACGGATATGATGGAGTCCAACGTATTTTCTATTCTCATTGTGGCTTCATTGACCTTCGTAGCTTTCGAAGGTTTTCAGCTGGTGGTCAATGCAGTAAGCGAGATGACTCGCCCAGAGAAGAATATCCCGAGAGCGATCTATAGCGCGATCGCATTGGCCATTCTTATTTATGTTGTCATTGCGATGGGGGCCTTATTCGCAATACCGATAAAGGACATTATTAATAATAAAGAGTTTGCTTTGGCTGCCGGAGCAGGAGAGGTGCTTGGCAGTCTGGGAACGAACCTTGTAATCCTTGGAGCTATTTTGGCCACCAGCAGTGCCATTAGTGGAACCTTATTTGGTTCATCCCGTCAAATGTCGGTTGTAGCCAAAGATGGTTTTTTCCCCCATCTGCTAGCAGTTAGAAAGAATAATAGTCCCCAAAACGCTATCATGGCCATGGCGCTTTTGGCCTGCGTACTTATCCTCGTTGGTGGACTGGAATTAATTCTTGAGTTTGGTAGTGTTACCTTTCTATTGGTGTCATTACTTATGGCGGTAGCTAATTTCAAAATCAGGAAAGAAACCAATTCATCTACCTTTCTAACCGTACTTGCGATAATTGGATTGAGTGTAGGGGGTGTTTTGATTTTGTATTATGAGCTGACCAACAATTGGGAGCAGATGCTCGCCATCGTTGTATTGTATGTATTGCTGGCATTGGGTGCCTGGGGATTTGCAAAAAGAAAACTCAAATAAGTAGTGAAAAGCTACAATTAATTTACTGTAGGGTGAAATACCTCAAAAAAATGGCCCCCGATCATCAGAGGCCATTTTTAATAAACGAATAAACCAATTTTTATTTCAGATCGAAGCGATCAAGGTTCATTACCTTATCCCATGCCGCTACAAAGTCTTTGACAAACTTGGCTTGTCCATCTGAGCAACCGTATACTTCTGCAATTGCACGTAGTTCCGTGTTCGATCCGAAAATAAGATCTGCACGTGTGCCTGTCCATCTTACTTCACCTGTTTTGCGGTCACGACCTTCAAATACATTCTGTGCATCAGAAGTTGCTGACCAGGTAGTACTCATGTCCAGCAAGTTCACAAAGAAGTCATTGGTCAATGCCTCAGCCTCTTTGGTGAACACACCATGCTTTGACTGATCGAAGTTGGTGTCGAGTACTCTCATGCCACCAACAAGTACCGTCATCTCTGGAGCTGTTAGCGTTAGCAACTGCGCTTTGTCTACCAGCATTTCTTCTGCTGATGCTTTGTGCTTTGGCGCATAGTAATTGCGGAATCCGTCAGCAGCTGGTTCAAGTGCCGCAAATGATTCTACATCTGTTTGCTTTTGCGTGGCATCAGTACGTCCAGGCGTGAATGGAACCTTGATAGTCTGACCGGCATTTTTGGCTGCCTGCTCTATTCCTGCACATCCACCCAAAACGATCAAGTCAGCAAGCGAAACTTTCTTACTGAATCCTTTTTGAATTTTTGTAAGTGCTTTTAATACTTTATCTAATTGTGCTGGATTGTTTACTTCCCATTTCTTCTGAGGTTCTAAACGAATGCGCGCTCCATTAGCACCGCCACGCTTATCTGACCCACGGAAGGTGGATGCAGATGCCCAAGCTGTTGATACCAATTCTGAAACGGATAGTCCTGAAGCAAGAATTTTTTTCTTGAGTGCAGCGATGTCCTTTTCATTAATTGGTTTAGTGGTTGCTGCTGGTATAGGATCCTGCCAGATAAGTTCTGTCTTAGGCACTTCATCACCCAGGTAAAGAGCAATAGGGCCCATGTCACGGTGTGTTAACTTGAACCAGGCTTTTGCAAATGCATCAGCAAATTTCCTTGGGTTCTTGTGGAATGCTTTGGAGATAGGAGCATAAATAGGGTCCATTTTCAGCGCCATGTCTGCAGTAGTCATCATGAGCGCCTGTGTCTTCGAAGCATCTCCGGCTCTTGGTGCCTGCTTGGCTTTAGAGGCAGCTGTTGGCGTCCACTGATGTGCACCAGCAGGGCTTTTGGTCAATTCCCAATCATAGCCGAGCAATACGTCAAAATATTCATTGTCCCATCTTGTTGGATGGAGAGTCCACGCACCTTCAATACCACTGGTGATGGTGTCATCTCCGTGCCCACTGCCAAAAGTATTTTTCCATCCGAGACCCATTTCTTCAATAGGAGCACCTGCAGGTTCCCTTCCTACATATTTTCCAGGATCAGCAGCACCGTGTGCTTTTCCAAAAGTGTGTCCACCCGCTACAAGCGCTACGGTCTCTTCATCATTCATGGCCATACGGCCGAAAGTTTCACGGATATCAATAGCCGACTTCAATGGATCAGGATTGCCGTTAGGACCTTCTGGATTCACATAAATCAATCCCATCTGTACAGCGCCCAGCGGATTCTCCAATTCACGGTTGCCTGTATATCTTTTGTCTCCCAACCACTCAGTTTCTGCTCCCCAGTAAATGTCTTGTTCAGGTTCCCATACATCCTCACGGCCACCAGCGAAACCATATGTTTTGAATCCCATGGATTCCAATGCCACGTTACCAGCAAGAATCATTAAGTCGGCCCATGAGATTTTCTTACCATACTTTTGTTTGATTGGCCAAAGTAACAATCGTGCTTTGTCCAGGTTGCCGTTGTCAGGCCAGCTATTCAGTGGAGCAAAACGTTGACTTCCAGAGCCTGCACCACCTCTACCATCTTGAATGCGGTAGGTTCCTGCGGAGTGCCACGCCATTCTTATAAATAAAGGACCATAATGCCCATAATCTGCTGGCCACCAGTCTTGGGAATCGGTCATCAATTGGGTTAGATCCTTTTTAATGACTTTTAGATTAAGCTTACTGAACTCTTTCGCATAGTTGAAATTTTTTCCCATCGGATTAGACATGGGAGCATGCTGACGAAGGATATTTAAATTCAACATATTGGGCCACCAGTCCCTGTTGGAGGTACCACCACCCGCTGTGTATTTTACTGTTCCGCCATGAAAAGGACACTTGCCTTCTCCGTTGGTATCATAGGCTTTGCTTGTCTTCTTACTTTTCTCCATATGTTACTGATTATTAATAATTAATGTTAAGTCATGCTATTATGACTTATCATTCAAGATTACAATAGTCTCGTTAATAAATCAAATTGATTATGTTTATGATCATATAGTTAATATCTATGACCTTAACACAACTGGAATACATTGTAGCCCTGGATACATACCGTCATTTTGTGCTGGCCGCAGAAAAGTGTTTTGTTACGCAGCCCACCTTAAGTATGCAGATACAAAAGTTAGAGGAAGAGCTGGGTGTAAAGATATTTGATCGCACCAAGCAGCCGGTGATTCCTACAGAAATTGGCGCCAGCATTATCGCACAGGCAAGGGTTTCCCTTCGGGAAACAGATATGATCAAGCAACTCATTAGCGATCAGAAGGATGCCCTTAGCGGGGAATTGCGGATTGGCATTATCCCCACGTTGGCTCCGTATCTGCTGCCACCGCTTTATAAGTACATGACCGAAAAATACCCTCAGCTCAAACTGGTGATTAAAGAGACGATTACAGAAGAGGTCATTCACGAACTGAAAAACAGCCGTTTGGATTGTGGTATCGTAGTGACGCCTTTAAAGGATCAGGCCATCAAAGAAGATATATTGTTCTATGAGGAGCTGTTTGTTTATGTGTCGAAGAAAAATGCATTGTACGATAAGAAGTATGTATTGGCAGGAGAGATTGATCCTAATCAATTGTGGTTGTTGGAGGAAGGGCATTGCTTTCGCTCGCAGGTATTGAATTTGTGTGAACTAAGAAGAAGCAGTGACTTTAACTTTAAATACGAAACGGGTAACATTGAAACGTTAAAACGGATGGTGGACAAAAGTGATGGCATTACCATATTACCTGAACTGGCCGCTATGGAATTGAGTAAAAGCCAACATAAATTAGTGAAGCGGTTAAAGGAACCCAGACCAGCCCGTGAAGTGAGTTTGGTAATTCATAGAGATCACATCAAGACTAAACTGATTAAAACGTTGAAAGAAGAAATATTAAGTATTGTGCCGGCTACCATGCAGAAGTTGAGGGATAAGAAAATAGTAGAGATCAATTATTGAGAAGAATCTTGTTCGTCATTACGAGCTGACGCGCAGGCATGTGAAATGGAGCGAAGTAATCCCGCGATACGAAGCCTTATCCTCAATTCAGGATATTACTTCTGCAAAACCTCTCACTTTCCTTCCTTGTTTCGCAATGACGTTACCAGTTCTTAATTTCCTCAAACAAATCTTTCCATTCAGGATTTATAGAAATTATTAGTTTGATTTTAGCCTTTCGGGATCCCGCCTTAATTTGTTTTTCTCTTATTATCGCTTCTTCAATAGAATGGAAATTCTCGTAATAGACCAATTTATTTATATTATAACGAGCTGTAAAACTCTTGGGGTATTCCTTTTCCGTATGTTCATTCAGGCGGGAAAATAAGTCAGACGTAACACCAGTATACAACACGGTGTTATTCACATTTGTAAGAATATAAACACTCCCTCCGCGTTCCATTTGATTAAATTAATACAAATGGTCTTCATTGTGCAATATCTGGTGTGTGTAAAATCCTTCCTTGATCTAGGAGATGTCCCGGCAAGGCCAACGGTTTTCCTTCCTAGCCACGCTATGACGTGTCCTACCGTCATTACGCGTGCCCGCCTGCTGGCGGGAGCTGAGGAATTGAAATGTGAGATGGAGCGAAGTAATCTCAAGATACGAGTGTCATCCTCCATCCAGGAGTCTCAAAAATCTGTTCGTCATTGCGAACGGAGTGAAGCAATCTCCCAAAATGAGTGCGAGTCATTAAGGGATCGCCACGCTACGCTCGCGATGACGGTCTTATAAGATTTTTGAGACCGAAGCCCAATATCTTACTTCTTCAACCAGTACTTACCCAAATGATCGTTCCTTCTGGGAATTAAAATCCAATCCTTCGCTCTGCCATCAATGAACCTCATGCCCTCTTTGGTGTAGACTGCATCTTCTTCCATGGATACACTGAGTTTATTGTTGCCAAACTCAGGAACAGGTACTTGTGCATTCAGCTCAATAGAGTAAGCCGTATTTTCATACAGCGGCCATTCCCCTTCACCCTTAACGAATTCCTGCTTTTCCACATACGCAGTAGTAGGACCTGCACCGTGACCGTGGTAGCCTATAGGATGGGAGTAAAGCGTGCCATCAATTCCTTCCGCCTTCATGATTTTCAGTGCTTCCAATACCATATCGTTACCCGTTTTTCCTGTAGCAAATGTAGAAACCTGAATATCCTGTAAACGATTAGAAACAGCAAGCGCTTTCTTTAAGTAGTCTGGCACATCTGTTTCTCCAGGTCTCAGCACATAAGCATTTTCTTGTGTATCGGTATTCAATCTCAAATACGTAATTCCGAAATCACACCATAGCATATCGCCATGTTGAATGACTTCTTCATTGTTGCTGTAACTTTCTATTATATTTTTCTCTTTGTTATAACGCTGGATGCTCACAGAAGGAAAGAACCAGGTAGTCAATTTTAATTCACGAATACGTTCGCGCATCCACCAGCGCACATCGGTCACTGTCGTAGCTCCTGGTGTAATCACTTCTTGCGAAAAAGCTTCTGCAATAATGGTGTGAGCAATGTTACCTGCTGTTTCGTACAAAGCAATTTCACGTTCTGTTCTGGTTTCCAACCAGCGAACGGCCAGTCCACCGCCTTCAACAATCCGGCTCTGGTATTTTTTTGGTAAGCGTTGCATCAGGTTGCGATACTCCGTGGTTGACAAGCCATCGGCATGTTTGAAATCCTCCGAAATGTTAAGTGAGATTTTCTTAGGATCCTTAGACCCAATGAAAGTGATTAACGCATTCCACTGATCATCTTCATACCACTTGGGTGGATTCTCCTTGGGAGTCCAGGCACTGGTATATCCCGGCATGCCATGCTTTTGAATGTAATACCGCTCCACCGGTTTTCCGGGTGCAGGCTGATAAAAAGCGATGATCGTTCTGCGTCTGGCAGTAATCCAGGTGGAAGGTCGCATCGACCAGAACACTGGGTCTTCATTGTATTCTCTGTTGATGACCAGCCACATGTCGACCCCCTGATTTTCCATTAATTTTGGTAACAGGTTGGTGAGACGGTCCTCAAGGATTTCATCCATGACCTCAGCCCTTTCTTTCAGTGAAAGGAGTTGCGGCATTTGTTGTTGGCCAAAAACAGCCAGTGTAGAGAAGAAAAGTAATAGGTAGGTTAGGTTGCGTTTAAACATAGCGTTAGATTTTTTTAAATGTCCATAAATGCCCCAGCCTGTACAATAAAAGTTATACCAGCGGGTGAACAATATCCGTCATTACCTGCCTGTGGCAGACAGGCGAGCTGAAGGACTGGAAGTGGAATG
>JAGQYK010000084.1 GCA_020436125.1 Cyclobacteriaceae bacterium
GTCAGCAGTTCGGCCTCATGACGATGGATGTTTTCTTTGCCTAATTCATTCACAAAAGCAATGGCTTCCGCGAAAGCAACCACATCAGCAATGTTGGGTGTACCCGCTTCAAATTTATAAGGCAACTCATTGTAAGTGGTTTTGGCAAAGGTGACATCTTTAATCATCTCACCACCCCCCATGTACGGTGGCATCTTTTCTAATAACTCCTTCTTTCCATACAATACACCTACACCTGTAGGTCCATACATTTTATGAGAAGAGAGACAGTAAAAGTCTGCATCCAATTCTTTGACATCAATAGCAAGATGAGCTGCTGATTGCGCACCATCAATAAGTACCACTGCACCCTTTTCATGGGCCAGTTGTATGATTTCATGAATGGGATTGATGGTGCCTAAACTGTTGCTCGCATGATTCGTAGCAACAATTTTAGTTTTATCTGTGAGTAATTTTTTAAAGACATCCAATGCTATTTCACCTCGATCATTAACAGGGATCACTTTCAATATTGCACCTTTCCGTTCACACAACATTTGCCAAGGCACGATGTTGCTGTGATGTTCCAGCTCGGCAATAATGATCTCGTCACCCTTATTGATAAAGGTGCCATAGCTTGACGCCACAAGATTGATACATTCAGTAACCCCACGGGTGAAAATGATTTCTTCGACATGTTCAGCACCTAAAAAACTTCTGGCTGCTTCTCGTGTATCCTCGTAAGCCTTGGTAGCCTTTTCGGCCAAGGTGTGAATGCCTCTGTGAATGTTGGCATTGTACCCTTCATAATAGGCCGTAAGTTTTTCGATTACCCGCTTAGGTTTCTGTGAGGTAGCCGCATTATCAAAATAGACCAATGGTTTCCCATTCACCTGTTGATGAAGTACAGGGAATTCTTCACGAATCTTTTGAATGTCTAATTGAGTAGTGGCTGAGATGCTCATGCCTTAATAACTTTTATGTAGTCGCTCGGAAACGATAGAATCAATATAATTTTTCAGTTGCTCGTTCTTGATGGTTTCCATCACTTCGGCCGCAAATGCGTAAAGCAGCATGGCTTTGGCGGTGGCTTTAGGAATACCTCTGGATTGCAAGTAGAACAAGGCCTCTTCGTCTAGCTGCCCGGTAGTACAACCGTGGGAACACTTTACATCATCAGCCCATATTTCAAGCTGGGGTTTGGTATTCACCGTAGCGTCATCTGACAACAATAAATTTCTGTTGGATTGAAACGCATTGGTCTTTTGTGCATGAGGACGTACATAAATCTTTCCGTTGAACACACCCTTGGATTTTCCGTCCATCAACCCTTTGTACAATTCGTTGCTGAAAGAATTGGGTTTTTTATGATCTACTGTAGTATGATTGTCCACCAACGTATCACCATCGGAAAGGTAAAGTCCATAGAAATGGGATTCACAACCTTCGCCATCAATGATAATGTTGAGGTTGTTGCGAATCAATTGGCCATTCAGAGTAAGCGTATAGGTGTCAGCTCTGCTGGCCCTGTGTTGATGAATGGTAGTGTTGGCCACTTGGATCAATTGTCCTGCATCGTTCTGAATTTTGCAATAGTTAACTGCTCCGTTTTCTCCAACAATGATGTCTTCACTGATGGTATTGAATACAGGTTGATTCCCCTGAGTATCCGTCTTTTCAATGATTTGAAGGGAGGCACTTTCGCCAACGGTAATGAACAACTTGGTATGCGCACTTACTTTCTCACTGCTTGCATCATGGAGATGATGAATAAACAATGGCTTTTGCTCTTCAATGTTCTTGGGTACATTGATGTAAAGTCCATCGGACCAAAGTGTTGAATTCAAAAGTGCAAAGGGATCGGTAGTATTCAATTGATCAAATAGCAACGAAGGGTTGGACGCAAGTGCTTCATTCAAAGATTGAACGGTAACTTTAGAATCGGAGGTAATAGTGGAGAGGGTCTTGCTATACATACCATTCACAAAGACGACCCTGTTTTCCGAAAACTCAGGATTCAATAGTGATTTTACACTTTCATTAGCGTCAGTTGGTTTGGATAATTCTGAGGCAGAAAAGTGTTTGGATAATGAACGGGTAACTGGTGTGAATTTATACTCTTCGTTCTTTGGTTCAGGTAAGCCTATTGTCTTAAAAGCTTCGAAAGCCTTTGTTCTCTGCTCATTGGCAAATGAAAATTGAGCTAAATCAATTGAAGCAATAAGTGAGGTAGAGAGCGATTGTTTTTCAGTTGCAGTACTCATTAGGCGACCTCCATTTCACTTTTGATCCAATCATATCCTTTTGCTTCCAACTCCAATGCCAACTCTTTCGTGCCAGACTTTACGATTTTTCCTTTATACAATACGTGTACGTAATCAGGAACGATGTATTCGAGTAAACGCTGGTAGTGAGTCACTACAATGGTAGCATTGTCCTTGGTGCGTAGTTTGTTCACACCATTGGCAACTATTCTCAATGCATCAATATCAAGTCCTGAATCGGTCTCATCAAGAATGGCCAGCTTAGGTTCAAGCATCGCCATTTGAAATATTTCATTGCGTTTCTTTTCTCCACCTGAGAAGCCCTCATTCAATGAACGGTTAAGTAATGCCTTATCAATCTCCACTAATTCAATTTTCTCTTTCATCAAGGAAAGGAAGGAGACCGCGTCCAGCGTATCTTGTCCTCTGTATTCTCTTATCTTATTCAGTGCGGTCTTCATGAAGTTGACCGTGCTCACACCTGGAATTTCCACAGGGTATTGAAACGCAAGAAAAACGCCTTCTCTGGCTCTGTCCTCAGGACTCATCTCCAACAAATCCTTACCAAGAAACTCGATGGATCCTTCCGTCACTTCAAAATCCTCACGGCCGGCAAGTACAGAAGCGAGTGTGCTTTTACCCGAACCATTCGGTCCCATAATGGCATGCACCTCGCCTGGTTTTATCTCCAGGTTAATTCCATTCAAAATGGCTTTCTCCTCTACGCGTGCGTGTATGTTATTAATCTTAAGCATTTACTTATAATTCTAAATTAAATATTGTTTTATCCTACACTGCCTTCCAGTGTCAACGCCAATAGCTTCTGAGCTTCAACCGCAAACTCCATTGGCAATTGTTTTAATACTTCTTTGGCGTATCCATTTACAATCAGCGCTACAGCAGCCTCTTCATCAATGCCGCGCTGCAAGCAATAAAAGATTTGGTCTTCACCGATTTTTGATGTTGTCGCTTCATGCTCTACATGCGCACTTTTGTTTTCAACATCAATGTAAGGGAAGGTATGTGCACCACATTGGTCACCCATCAACAATGAATCGCATTGAGAAAAATTACGCGCGTTTTCCGCACGCTTCAATATATGTACCTGTCCGCGATAGCTGTTCTGTGATTTGCCTGCAGAAATACCTTTGGATACGATACGTGATCTTGTGTGCTTCCCGATATGTATCATTTTACTTCCAGTATCGGCTTGCTGATAATTGTTAGTAACAGCCACTGAGTAAAACTCACCGTTGGAGTAATCTCCCTTCAGTATACAAGATGGATACTTCCAGGTAATTGCAGATCCTGTCTCCACTTGCGTCCACGAGATTTTAGAATGATCACCGGCACACAAGCCACGCTTGGTTACGAAGTTGTAAATTCCGCCCTTACCCTCTTTATTGCCTGGATACCAGTTTTGAACCGTAGAGTATTTTATCTCTGCGTCTTTCATGGCGTACAATTCAACCACAGCCGCATGCAATTGGTTTTCATCCCGCATAGGAGCAGTGCAGCCTTCAAGGTAGCTCACGTAAGAGGCATCTTCTGCAACGATCAAAGTTCTTTCAAACTGCCCTGTATTGGCAGCATTGATTCTGAAATAAGTAGAAAGCTCCATAGGACATCTTACCCCTTTAGGAATATAGCAAAAGGAGCCATCAGAAAATACTGCTGAGTTGAGCGCAGCAAAGTAATTATCGTTGGGAGGCACCACTGAACCTAAATACTTCTTCACCAGTTCGGGGTGTTCTTTTACTGCCTCGCTGAATGAACAGAAAATAATACCGAGTTCGCCTAACTTATCTTTGAAGGTGGTAGCAACAGAGACACTGTCGATAACAGCATCCACGGCAACACCAGTCAATCGCTTTTGCTCAGTAAGCGATATCCCTAGCTTTTCAAAAGTCTTGATCAACTCCGGATCAACTTCACTTAAATTTTTAGGTTGTACTTTCTGCTTGGGCGCAGAGTAGTAAATAATATCCTGATAGTTAATAGTAGGATAGGTAACATTGGGCCATTGTGGCTCCTTCATGGTTGTCCAATGACGGTATGCTTTTAATCTCCATTCCAGCAACCATTCTGGTTCGTTTTTCTTTGCAGAGATAAACCGAACAGTATCTTCACTTAAACCTTTGGGAGCGGAGTCACTTTCGAGGTCAGTTGTCCAGCCATGCTCGTATTCTTTGGATGTAAACTCTTCTAATACCTGATTGTCTTTACTCATGTCGTCTATTTAGACTAAATTCAAATAATCTGTCAAAATTACAACAAATATCCTCTTTTAAGGTTTCGTTTTGGTCATATTTTATTCTATTCAGAGAGTACTAAATGACGATTAAGGCTTTCTTCAAGGGAAATGATGGTCTCTGTTCTATCAATGCCATCTACCTGCTGCATTTTGTCGTGTAGCACCTCTTTAAGATGGTTGGTGTCCCTGCAATGGATCTTCAAAAACATGGAATAATTGCCAGTGGTATAGTGAATCATGGTTATTTCAGGTATTTCCTTGAGTTTTTCCAGGACGGAATCATATAATCCACTCTTTTCCAAGTAGATACCTATAAAAGCCATTACTCCATAGCCCAATTTGGCATAATTGATCTGAAGGGTGTTCTTTTCCACAATGCCTGCTTCTTCCAGTTTGTTCATTCTCACATGTACCGTTCCTTGCGAAACGTGGACAAGTTTGGCCACTTCAGTGTAGGGCTTTTTGGCATCTTTCATCAAAATATCAAGGATTTTGAGGTCTGTATTATCAATCACATAATTTTTGCTCATATCACGAGGGTGTTTTTAATCAATTTATAATAATAGCATACAATATTATAAAATATGTAATTATTACGCATCTGTATTGAATAATTTTAATGTTTGGCCTTACTTTGCTGAAGTATTAACAATGTAGGTGTTGATCTCACCTGTCGAGCCATCAGGATGATGAGATTAACAACCTACAATGTTCTTTAAAATTGTAGGGTGTTGAAACTGGCAGACAAGCCCTCCTGTCTCGGGGGTGGAGAGCAAAGGATAAACACAGGATAACTGGGTTGACCACTAAAGAGGTTTTTCTTGTCCTGCGGCTAACTTCTCCGTGGAGGTTCGAACCCTCCCTCTACAGCTGAGCTTCTTCTAAACCGACTAAGGTCCCAATTTCGAGTCTACATCTCGAGATTGGTGACCAAAAGTCAAGACTTCCCATCCATTTCTTTATGCCTTTCTTCAACCTAAAAAACTCCGGTTTTTTATTTTAGCTATGTCAACAGCGGAAGTTTTCCGGAATGGATTAAGTTTCAAAACAAGTGCATGGAGGTAGAGGTCTTCAATTGTTGTTTGTCCTCTTTTGCATTTGACTTCCCCGTTTTTTTCGCCTAATTAGTCATTAATTCTTAAAAAGCTTGCAGCATGACTGACTATCCATGGTTTAAAAACTATCCTGAAGGTATACCCCACGAAATTGGCAATTACGAATACAACTCTCTCATAGAAATGTTTGATAGTACTTGTGATCGTTATTCGGATCGAATTGCATTTGAAAACTATGGAGTGAAAATTACTTTTAAAGAACTCCATGAAAAGGCCACTCATTTTGCAGCGTACTTACAGGGAGAGTTGGGTTTAAAAAAAGGGGATAGGATTGCTATTCAGATGCCCAACTTACTTCAGTTTCCAGTTGCATTTTTTGGTGCCATCAAGGCTGGACTCATTGCCGTTAATACCAATCCTCTTTATACTCCTCCAGAGATGAAGCATCAGTTTGTGGATGCTGAAGTTTCGGCCGTTGTTATTGTTGCCAACTTCGCGCAACAATTGGAGGTCATTCAAAATGAAATCCCTGCCAAGCACATTATTGTTACCAACATGGGCGACATGCTTGGAACGGTGAAAGGAGGTATTATGGATTTTGTGGTGAAGTACATAAAGAAAATTGTTCCTGCTTATCATCTTCCCAAAGCGATATCGTTCAAATCAGTTTTGAAAAGAGGAGCGCAGTTGACCTACACAAAACCTGCCATGGATATTGAAGATGTGGCGGTGTTACAATATACTGGTGGAACAACCGGAATATCAAAGGGAGCCCAGTTGTCGCATAGAAATCTGATCGCACATAATCAGATGATTACACATTGGTTCAAGCCGTACATGAGACCCGACCATGAGGATCTTATTATTACGGCCATTCCTATGTATCATATTTTTGCATTAACAGTCAATGGGCTATTGATGTTTACATCTGGCGTTAAGAATGTGTTGATAACCAATCCACGCGATATGCCCGGGTTTGTGAAGGAATTGAAGAAACATAAATTCACCATTATCACAGGTGTGAACACTTTGTTTAATGGATTGCTCAACAATCCAGACTTTAAGAACCTGGACTTCTCACGCTTAGCGGGTGCAGTAGGTGGGGGTATGGCCGTGCAAGATGCCGTAGCCGAACGTTGGGAACAAGTGACAGGAAGGCCGTTGGTGGAAGGTTATGGCCTAAGTGAAACCTCACCAGTGCTTTGTTGTAATCCATTGGATGGGAAGCACCGCAGAGGATATATCGGAATTCCTGTACCCAGTACTGAGGTGGCTATTTTTGATGATGAAGGCAATCAGTTGGCACAAGGGGAGACAGGAGAGATATGTGCTCGAGGCCCGCAGGTGATGCGTGGTTACTGGGAGAAAGACAAAGAAGGTGTATTCTTTCCGGGTGACTGGTTTCGTACCGGGGATATTGGTTTGATGGATGAAGAAGGATATTTTAAAATTGTGGATAGGAAGAAAGACATGATCAAGGTATCAGGATTTAATGTTTTTCCTAATGAAATAGAAAATGTAATTGCCAGCAACCCTAAAGTACTGGAGGTAGCAGCTATTGGTGTGCCGCATGAGAGATCAGGGGAGGCAATTAAAGTGTATATCGTTAGAAAGGATCCTTCTTTAACAAAAGAAGAACTGATTGATTTTTGCCATAAGAGTTTAACCAATTATAAGATTCCTAAGTTCGTTGAGTTCATCGATGAAGTTCCAAAATCTAACGTTGGCAAAATTCTGCGAAGAGTTTTAAAAGAAAAACACGAAGCGGAACAAGGTAAATAGTATTTAGGTTTTCTGGTTATTATTTTAGAATCTTCTAATAACACCTAATATCTTACCCTTTTGGGGGTAGATTGGCTCGGTAATTGAAAGCGGAGTAAGTAACAAAATGGTTACAAACCTGTTGTTCGATAGATCAATTGAAAACATCAGCATTCTCTTAAGATCAATTTCTTTGACTATTGCAGATATGTTTGAAAAAATAGTATCAACTTTGCATTGAAATAGTCATACCAAACTGTTTATGGAGGCAAAAGAAAAACTCACCACCCAGGAAAAAGCCCTTCGAATCAATTTAAGGAGGGAGGTTTACGGATCATTTGCGGAGATAGGCGCAGGGCAGGAGGTAGCTGCTAACTTTTTTAAGGTAGGAGGAGCTTCCGGAACAGTGGCTAAAACCATGTCAGCCTATGACATGAAATTCAGTGATGCTATTTACGGTGTGTGCGATAGGTACGTATGCGAAGACAGACTTACCGGAATGCTCGATCATGAGTACCCATTGCTTCCTGAGCGCCTTCCCCATCTGATAGAAAAGACAAGATTCTTTGCTTTTGCTGATACTGTAGAGGCGCTCAATTTTGAAAGAACCAATCAAGGTCAGGGTTGGGTTGGACTGCGCTTCCAAAAAAGACCGAATACTGAACCCAATGATTGTGTCATTCATGTCAAAATGTTTGATAACGATCCTCTGCTTCAGCAATATGCACTTGGGGTAGTGGGTGTCAACATGATCTATGCATGTATGATGCTGGAGGATCCAGAAGAAATTATGATGTCCTTGGTGGATGGATTAGCCAGAAGAATTGAGATTGATATGTTCCGGCTTTCCGGCCCGGATTATGAGAAGGTAGACAACCGCTTGATGGCCATGAAACTCGTGAAGAATGGATTGACGAGAGCCGCTATGTTTGGTCCAGATGGTGAGGTAATGCAACCCTCTGAGGCATTGTATAAAAAGAATGTATTGGTATTAAGAGGTAGGTTCAGACCGGTAACCCATGTGAATGTCGATATGCTGCTTGCGGCAAGAAGGTATTTTAAAAAGGAACCAGATGTGGACAAAAAGAAAATGGTGGTTTTAACGGAGCTTACATTGAATGACCTAAGTTCTGATGGTGCCATTGATGAGAAAGATTTCTTGTACCGAGCAGATACTATTTGTTCATTGGGGCAAACCGTATTGATTTCAAATTACTTTGAATATTATAGAGTGGCTGAATACTTATCCAAGATTACCAGGGGTAAGAAAATTGGTATCATCCTTGGAATTTATGCGCTACAAAAGGTATTTGAAGAGCGCACTTATCAGAACTTAAGAGGAGGGATATTGGAAAGTTTTGCTGCCCTCTTTGGTACGAATATTAAGTTATACATCTATCCTGCGCTAAAACGTGGTAGTGATACTGAGTTGTTTACGCTGAAGGATTTTGAGGACGAGTTGCCAGATAATCTAAAAGGCCTTTTCCGTTACATGCAAGACAATAACAAGTTAGAGGATATTGAAAATGCCAACACGGAAAACTTACATATCATTTCAGACAATGTTTTGGCCATGATTCGCAAAGGCGAACATGGATGGGAAAAGTACGTGCCGCATAAAGTAGAGGAGGCAATAAAAGAACATGGATTGTTCGATTATCCATATACCCTAGAGTCCAGCAAGGTGGCTTCAGTAAATAATTAACCTATTTCTCCTTCTTTAATCTCGCAAAATAGCTGGTAGCTTCTTTCATCACTTTTGGAGCGAGGATAATTCCTGATACCACCGTTGGTATCGCCATAATGGCATAAGCGATGTCAATAATATTCATCACATCTTGCATGGTAGCAACTGCACCAAAGATGATGGTTGCCAGATAAAAGTAGTTGTAATAACTACCTGCTTTCACTCCACCGATAAACGACATGGCCTTATTTCCATAGTAGCTATAGGAGAAAAGGGAGGTGACGGCAAAGAAGAACCCACAGATCAACAGCAGAAACCGGCCCGTTCCACCTAAAGCGCCTTCGAATGCATTGGCAGTAAGTGTTACTCCATTGGCTTCAGAGGTTTGCCACACACCGGTAACTAAGATTGCAAAAGCAGTGAGTGTGCATACTACTATAGTATCAATGGCCGGACTTAGCATAGAGACAAGTCCTTCGCGAATAGGTTCTTTACTCTTGGAGGCACCCAGTGCCATTGGTGCGGTACCAATTCCAGCCTCGCTTGAGAAAGATGCTCTCCGAACTCCTGCTATAATTAATCCTCCTAAAATACCCCCTAAGGCCGGGTCACCTCGATAATTATCAGCTGCAAAGGCATCCGTAAAGATCATGGTGAATATGTGGGGCACTGCTGTGATGTTGGTAAACAGAATGGCAATCACGGAACCGAAATAGATGACAATCATAATAGGCACCATTCTTCCAGCCCACATGCCTATTCTTTGTATTCCTCCCAAGATGACAGTACCGGCAAGAATAGTCAACGCCACGCCAATAATGAGTTTGGCAGTGCTTACTTGAAATCCGAAAAGATTAAATGGAGTAGTTCCTAATGTAGTTTTGTTAATTCCAAGGTCAATGATGACTTGTGTCAATTGATTGGCTTGGAAGATAGGTAAACATCCTACCATAGCACACGCAGAGAATAAATAGGCTAGTGGAAGCCATCTTTTGCCCATGGCTTCGCGGATAACATACATTGGGCCACCCTGAATTACTCCTGCAGAATCTTTACCACGATACATCAATGCCAACGCACTTGTGAAAAAATTGGTAGACATTCCTACAAGTGCTGTTATCCACATCCAAAACAATGCGCCAGGTCCTCCGATAGAAATGGCAGCTGCTACTCCGGCAATATTTCCCATTCCCACTGTAGAAGCCAGAGCTGTTGATAATGCCTGATAGGGGTTGATTTGACCCGGATCGTTTGGGTCGTTGTATTTACCCCTTAGAATATCAATCGCGTGTTTGAAATATTTGTACTGAACGAATCGTGAATAGAATATAAAATAGAGGCCTCCGAAGATCAGGAGAAATGAAATAGGGAGATAAATATCTGAGGCAAGCTGACGTATAAATTCACTCATTCATGGGCAGTTTAGAATATGCAAAATAGAAAATTAATTGAAACTGCTATAAAAGGCCGTGTCTAACGGTTGTAATGCAATTTGCCCTGCGATACAGCCATAGAATTACACAGCTGAAACAATAGCCTTGCACCCACGTTCGCATCCCATTCGTCTGATTCACCTGGAGCTACCTCATTAAGGTCAAATCCAATGATTCTTTTTCCCGACCGGGCCAAGGTCTTCAGTAACAGTGTGATTTCGTGAAATTCAAATCCACCGGCTACAGGTGTTCCTGTGTTAGGGCATAGCTTGGGGTCCATCCCATCAATATCAAAACTGATGTACACTTTATCAGGAAGTTCGTTGACGATCTGCTTACAAATGTTGGCCCATGATTCTCCATTGTATTGTGCATGCTTTATGTCTTCATCAAAGAAAACTTTAACTCTTCCTTTAGAACGATCCATCACCTGTTGCTCTTCTTCACAGTAGTCGCGAATACCTACTTGCACAAGTTTTCTAACAGCAGGAATTTTTAATGCATTGTACATGATGGAAGCATGGGAATAGGTAAATCCTTCATAAGACTTACGCAAATCAGCATGGGCATCAATTTGCAAAATACCAAACTCATGTGCTTCGCTAAGTGCGTGGATAAAACCAAGTGGAGTGCTGTGATCACCACCTAACAAGCCCACTAACTTGTTTGAATTCAAATATTTCTTGATGGTATTTTTTGTGTAAATCACCATGCTTTCACAGGCTTCGTTAACTTTATCTAAAGCGAGTTGATCGCCTGCCTGTTCTCCTGCTTCCAATCTTTCAATATGTTTTTCGGCAAGTGTTCTCAGTGCATCACTTTCTTGTTTTACCTTTTCTGGAAAGGGCAGCATGGCAATGCCCAACTTCCACGCTTCTGGAATATCTTTCACAAAGAGATCCACTTGAGCAGAAGCATCTAGTATAGCTTGTGGGCCGACAGCAGTTCCTCCTTTATAGGATACAGTTACTTCCCAGGGAATAGGCACGATAATCACTTCAGCGTTCTCTTCATTGAAAGGGAGGCCAAACAATTGACCGCTTATTCCAGGGTCGTTGGGGTTGAATTGTGCAATTACGTCTTCTTTTGATGGCATATGTTTCTTTATTCTATAATAGATGGGTGTACGTAGTTTTCAAAAGATCCTATGTCCTCCGTTATCTCTTCCCACTTCGAAATTTCAAAACGGATACTTACTAATCCTGCAGTTTCCATGTTGCCAATTTCTGCTTTAGTGAGGTGTTCAGCAAAATAAGTGATGTACGGATTATGACCTATTATTAAAATATTTTTAAAATCATCATCCAAGCTGGTGATCACCTGCAAAAGATTGCGGACAGAGGCTTCATATAATTCGTCATTAATGGCAATTTCTGAGTGTAAATTGAGAATCCCGTGAATAACCTTTGCGGTCGATTCCGCTCTTTGGGCGGCACTGGAAACGATCAAATCGACATCATAATTATTTTTTTTTAAAAAATGTCCAATGGTGGCAGCTTCACGCATTCCGGTAGCAGTTAATTGGCGGTCTTTATCGAGTTGACCGTGCTGTTTGTCAGCGGATTGCGCGTGTCTCATGAGGTATAACCAACGTGCCATAAAACAAATCTAATCTTTTGATTGTTGGCCTCATAAAGATGTGTAACTAAAGCATCTGAATTTGTTTATTTAAAAAAATGCAGATATTTGAAAATCTGGATCATATAAAATCACATGTCAAAGAACTTAGTTATTGTTGAATCACCCGCAAAAGCAAAAACGATTGAGGGTTATCTGGGAAAGGATTTTAAGGTCACCTCAAGTATGGGGCATATACGTGATTTGACGAAAGGAAACAAAGCAATAGATATAGAGAATGGTTATACGCCTACCTATGATATAAGCCCTGATAAAAAGGACGTCATCAAGCAGCTCAAGAAGTTGGCAAAGGAGGCAGAGATGATTTACCTGGCGAGTGATGATGACCGTGAGGGAGAGGCCATTTCGTGGCATTTGAAGGAAGTACTTGACCTTAATGATAAGAACACAAGACGGATCGTATTTACTGAGATCACTAAGAATGCGATAGATAATGCAATGAAATCCCCCAGAGGGATTGATATTGACTTGGTCAATGCGCAACAAGCCAGAAGGGTACTGGATAGGCTTGTAGGATTTGAATTGTCACCTATTTTATGGAAAAAGATAGGCACAGGTTTATCCGCAGGAAGGGTTCAATCGGTGGCAGTGCGATTAGTAGTAGAGCGTGAAAGAGATATAGAGAAGTTTGAAAGTAAGTCAACTTTTAAAGTTTCTGCTGTATTTGATCTCGGTAAAGGAAAGCAACTGGTTGCCGACCTGGCTGAAAAACTTCCATCAGAAAAAGAAGCCCTTGAATTTGTGACTTCCTGCAAAGGCGCAAAATTCACCATCAACGATTTACAAAAAAAGCCAGCAAAGAAAACCCCGGCACCGCCATTTACCACTTCTACCTTGCAACAAGAGGCTGGCAGAAAATTAAGTTTCTCTGTGATCCAAACTATGATGGTCGCTCAGAAATTGTATGAAGCAGGAAAAATATCCTACATGAGAACGGATTCATTGAATCTTTCTGATGATGCCATTAAGAGTGCCACTGACCAAATTGGTAGCGCCTTTGGTAAGGAATTTATAAAAACACGCAAGTTTAAAACAAAGTCTTCAGGAGCGCAGGAAGCTCATGAGGCTATCAGGCCAACTGACTTTTCTGTCACTGATCCAAAGATGGATCGCAATGCCAAGCGGTTGTATGAATTAATCTGGAAGCGTGCTATTGCTTCTCAAATGGCGGATGCTGAACTGGAGCGTACTACGGCTACCATCGGAATCTCCACAAATCCAAGAACGCTTGTGGCCAAAGGTGAGGTGATAAAGTTTGAAGGATTTCTGAAGGTGTATATGGAGTCGAAAGATGATGAGGATGATACAGAAGAGGACGAGAAGAGCGGAACGATGTTGCCACCTTTGAAAGTGGGGCAGGATCTCAAGTTAGACGAGATGAAAGCTACTGAAACTTTTAGTAGACACCCTCCTAGATTTACTGAGGCAAGTTTGGTAAAAAAATTGGAGGAGTTGGGAATTGGACGACCTTCCACCTATGCGCCTACGATTACTACTGTTCAAAAAAGAGGATATGTGGTGAAGGAAGCAAGAGAAGGAACAGAAAGAAATTATCAGGTAATTACACTGAATAAGGATAAGGTAGAAACAAAAACAGCACAAGAAATTACTGGTGCGGAAAAGAATAAATTATTTCCTACCAACACTGCCATGATCGTCAACGATTTTTTGGTGGAGCACTTTCCCAACATTACCAATTATTCCTTTACGGCTGAGATCGAAGAAGATTTCGATGAAATTGCCAGTGGTAAGCTGAAATGGCAAGAGATGATTGATCAGTTCTATAAGCCATTTCACAGCACTGTGGAGGAGACTGAAAAAGTAGAACGCTCATCGGTAGCTAATAAAGCCAGGGAATTGGGTGTAGACCCTAAGACAGGATTGAATGTATATGCCAAGCTGGGTAAATATGGTGCTTATGTTCAGTTAGGAGAGAATCCTGAGGATGGTAAAGAAAAGAAACCAAAGTTTGCGAGTTTGAGGCAAGGTCAGTTTATAGAAAACCTTACCCTGGAAGATGCAACCGTTCTTCTTAAGCTTCCTCGTCAAATGGGTGAATTTGAAGAGTTACCTGTGGTAGTTAATATTGGCAGGTTTGGCCCTTATGTGTTGCATAACAAAAAATTTGTATCCATACCCAAAGAAGAAGATCCTTATACCATTACTTATGAAAGAGCAGTGGAGCTTATCAAGGAGAAGAGAATTGCGGATGCGAACAAAATAATTAAGTTATTTGATGAGAATCCTGATATTCAGATTCTGAATGGCCGCTGGGGGCCTTATATTAAGGCAGGTAAAAAGAATGTTAAAATCCCCAAGGACAAAGAACCGGCAGACCTTACACTGGAAGAATGTGTAGAATTGGCTGAAAAGGCGCCTGAGAAGAGAGGCCGGTTTGCAAAGAAGAAAAAGCAATAATCTACATTCGTCTATCTTTTAGTTTCAGCTTTCTTATATTAGAGAAAAGCTTAACTACTATGAGGATATTAGTCTTTATTCTGTCTTTGTTGGCAATAGACTTTGCCTGCGCCCAATCGTTAGAACAATTTCTTAGTCACCCTGTCAGTTCAGGTCTTGCTCATTCTGCTAATGGACAATTGGCATGGATAGTGAATGATCATGGGAAAAGAAACATTTTCATTCGATCGAATGAAACAACACGACAACTAACAAAGTACGATCAGGATGATGGTCAGGAGCTGTCTAATCTATTATTCTCAAGTAGTGGTGATCTACTGGTGTATGTGCGCGGAGGTGCTGCCAATCGGTATGGTCAAAACCCTAATCCAGCCAGTATGGCCGAGGGAGCTGAGCAGGCCTTGTGGTGTACAGCCACCTCTCCAGGAAGCGAACCTTTTCGATTAGCTAATGGAAGTAATCCAATCCTTATAGGAGGCAATAAAATAGTTTTTAGTAGAGGAGGACAGTTATATACTATTGATTTAAAAAAAGATTCTTTTCCTGAACCACTTTTTAGTGCGAGAGGAAATAACGGAGGTCATTCCTTGTCGCCCGATGGCACAAGAATATTATTTGTGAGTGATCGGGGAGATCATGCATTCATTGGAGTTTATCATTTGAACGATAAGAAGATACAATGGATTGCACCTGATATAGGCAATGATGGTTTTCCGGTTTGGTCTCCAGATGGGAAAAAGATTGCGTTTCTGAGAATGCCGGGAACGAGAGTGGATGAACTGTCTAATCTTACGGGCGGTGTTAGGTTTTCTGTGTGGGTGGCTGACGCTGCTACGGGCAAAGCTTCATCCATTTGGGATTCCCCATCCGATGATGGTGGGTTTGCTCAATACTATTCTTCAACACCCCTATCATGGTCTAAATCAAATAGAATACTATTCTTCTCTGAGCATGAGGGCTGGAATCACGTGTATGCTATGAATTCTGATGGGTCTGACTTAAAGGACATTACACCTGGAAATGGAATTGTAGAAAGCTACAGCTACAATGATGACGAGACTTCAATATACTTTGATGGTAATCGCCAGGATGTAGACCGTAGACATATTTGGATGAGTAATGTGAAAGAGGTAAAGCCAGCTGCCATTACATCAGGAGAAGGAATTGAAATGTATCCCACATGGGCCAATGGTTCCTTGTATTGTTTTCAATCTACTTACAATACATCACTAACGCTGATGCGATATGATTCCAAAAAGAAAAGTCTGGAATCCATAGATCAAAAACCGTCAGCTTCATTTTCTGCCAATGGTTTTGTGAAGCCTGAACAAGTAATCATGAAAGCTGCAGATGGCACCTCCGTTCATGGTCAGCTTTTTATTGACAGGAAGCAAAAAGGAAAGAAGCCAGGGTTGGTGTTTATGCATGGCGGACCTATCAGACAAATGTTGTTGGGCTTTCATTACAGTGAATACTATATCAATGCCTACGCATTCAATCAATACCTGGCTAGTCAGGGATACGCAGTGTTGTC
>JAGQYK010000085.1 GCA_020436125.1 Cyclobacteriaceae bacterium
TAATTACATCCCTAATCTGTTTACGATTGGTGTGATTTATTTGGTCACTAAATATGTTGTACAATTTATAGAGTTCATGGCCGGTGAAATTGAAAAGGGTTCGCTGGTCATAAGTGGCTTCTATCCAGATTGGGCAAAACCCACTTTTGGCATTGTCAAGGTGCTGATGTATGCTTTTATGTTTATTGTTATTTTTCCTTACTTACCTGGTTCTGACTCAGAGATATTTCGAGGAGTAAGTGTGTTCCTTGGTGTTTTATTTTCGTTGGGTTCTTCTACAGCAATAGGTAATATGGTTGCAGGCTTGGTCATCACGTACATGCGACCCTTTAAGATTGGAGACAGAATTAAAATTGGGGAGGTTACAGGTTTGGTGTTAGAGAAGTCTACGCTGGTCACACGGATAAGAACTATTAAAAATGAAGACATCACTATTCCAAATGCCACTATACTTTCAGGTCATACTGTTAATTATACAACCTCGGCAAAAGAACTTGGTCTCATCCTTCATACTACTGTAACCATAGGATATGATGTACCATGGCCCAAGGTACATGATCTTCTTATCCGATCTGCTCAGGACGCACAAGGCATTTTAAAGGATGAGCATAAGAAGCCATTTGTTTTACAAACGAGCTTGGATGATTTTTATGTGGCTTATCAATTGAATGCATACACTGATCAACCGGAGATAATGGCGCTCATTTATTCTAATTTACATCAGCAGATTCAGGATAAGTTTGCTGAAGCGGGTGTTGAAATTATGTCGCCTCACTTTGGAGCTATACGAGATGGTAATGCGGTGAATATTCCTGCTGATTATCTTCCTAAGGATTATAAAGCACCTTCTTTTAATGTAACTGGTTTTGGAAATAAAGAAAAACAAAGTGATTGATGAAAGATTGGATTGAACAGTTAGCTATTCCGGATTGGTTGCAAACATTGTTGTGGGTAATTGGGATTGTTATCATAATCCGATTGGCATTTATATTCCTGATAAGGGGAATTCAGAAATCTAAACAAGACAAAGACAATAAGTACAAAACAAGAAAGATACTGGATGCAACCTCCTATGTAGTTATTCTACTGGCCCTACTTATCGCATACAGCAAAAATCTTGGAGGGATTTCTGTTGCCCTTGGAGTGGCTGGAGCTGGCATTGCTTTTGCGCTTCAAGAAGTAATTGCCAGTGTGGCTGGTTGGTTGGCATTGATGTTTGGCAACTTTTATAGGACTGGAGATCGGGTGCAGTTGGGTGGTATTAAAGGTGACGTTATCGATATTGGTGTGTTGAGAACCACTTTAATGGAAACAGGGCAATGGGTAGATGGTGATTTGTACAATGGACGAATTGTTAGAGTAGCCAATAGCTTTGTTTTTAAAGAGCCTGTTTTTAATTACTCTGGAGATTTTCCATTTCTGTGGGATGAGATTAAAGTTCCTATTCAATATGGGAGTGACTATTTGATGGCCAAATCATTGTTAGAAAAAATAGCCAATGATCATGTAGCGAAAAATGCGGAGGAAGGAAAGAGAGTGTGGAACCTAATGGTGAAGAAATACTTAATTGAAGATGCTCGACTTGAGCCTATGGTGAGTTTAATAGCCAATGATAATTGGGTAGAATATACCATTAGATATGTAGTTGACTACAAGAGAAGACGAGCGACTAAGAATGAACTGTTCATGGCCATTCTACGTGATGTAGCAGCTACCAACGGTAAAGTAAAGTTTGGTTCTGCTACTTTTGAAATGGTAGGAGTGCCAGAGATTCAGGTTAACCTTAAAAATAAATGATGGAAGGTTTTCGCGAATTATTGAATTATAGAATATTTGAAACTAGTGGCTATAGTTTCACTTTGGCTACTGTGTTCATGATCTTGATTATCTTTTTTGGCACCAAAGTATTTTTGTTCGGGGTAAGGCGAATCCTCAACAGAATTTTTGAAAGAAGAGGTATTGACAGAGGGAGAAGGTTCGCCATGATTAAATTGGTGCAATACTTTGTCTGGACGTTTGCGTTGATATTTATTCTGCAAACGGCAGGATTTCAAATCACTATTCTGCTGGCGGGGTCAGCAGCTCTATTGGTGGGGTTGGGTTTAGGCTTGCAGCAAATATTTCAGGACCTCGTTTCAGGAATATTCATTCTTATTGAGGGAACCATTCAAAGAGATGACGTTATTGAAATAGATGGATTGATTGGAAAGATATTAACCATTAACCTACGAACATCAACAGTGCATACCCGTGATGGCGTTATGCTAATTGTACCTAATCATAAGTTTATTGTTGATAATATAATTAACTGGAGTCACAGCGCTACACCTACCAGGTTTAAGGTAAGTGTGGGCGTTGCCTATGGGAGTGATGTGGATAAGGTAATGGCGATATTGCTGGAATGTACAGTATGCCACGATAAGATAATTAAGTCAAGAGAAGATAATAAATATCCGTTTGTCCGCTTTGTTGATTTTGGTGATAGTGCCTTATTATTCGAAGTATATTTTTGGAGCCGTGATATTTTTCCAATCGAGAATACTAAAAGCGATATTCGCTACCTAATCGACAAGCGATTTAGAGAAGAAGGAATTACTATCCCATTTCCTCAGCGAGACCTTCATGTTAAATCTGGTTCTTTAAGCAAAGAATAGATTGTACCGCTTCGGATTTTCAATAGCATAAAAGAGTGTTTATCTTGAAGGCTATTAATGAGACCACTGTATTATGAAGGAGAAAGGAGATTTGGGATTAAAAGAAGAATTGGTAGATCGATTAATTATCGAACCATCCACTCGTTTTATTAATAACAGTTCAGCGAGTGGTATTGTATTGTTCTCATCCGCATTTCTTGCTATCCTATTAGCCAATTCACCATGGTCTGATACTTATCACGCCATCTGGAAGTACCAGTTTAGCATTGGTTTTGATCAATATGTAATCAGTAAAGACCTTCACCATTGGATTAATGATGGGTTAATGGCGGTTTTCTTTTTTGTTGTGGGGTTGGAACTGAAACGTGAAATCATTGGAGGGGAGTTGAGTGATATTAGGTCGGCCATTTTACCAATTGGTGCTGCTATTGGGGGAATGATTTTTCCGGCTTTAATATACCTTGCCTTCAATCGAGAAGGGTCAGGCGCTGATGGCTGGGGTATACCCATGGCAACGGATATTGCATTTTCATTGGGCGTATTGTATTTGCTAGGCGATCGGGTACCTGTCTCTCTTAAAGTATTTTTAACTGCATTGGCCATTGCTGATGATCTCGGTGCTGTTTTGGTAATTGCTTTTTTCTATAGCTCTAATATTGATTTTATTAACCTGGGCATTGGTGTTTTGTTTTTAGCAGTACTTTGGATTGCCAATGGTATTGGGGTGCGTAATACTATATTTTATGCGCTAGTAGGTATTGTTGGTTTATGGTTGGCATTTCTCATGTCCGGGGTACATGCTACCATTGCTGCGGTGCTTGCTGCGTTTGCTATTCCCGCCAAGACTAAAGTAAAAGAAAGTTACTTCGCTGATCATATGGAATACCTTGTGGACAGATTTAAGAAAGCTGATCCAAACAATGTAAGAACTATCACTAAAGAGCAGCTTAACGTTCTTCAGGATATAAGATCATATTCTAAAAAGGCAATTACACCTCTTCAAAGATTGGAAGATAACATGCATCCTCTTGTTGCTTTTTTTATTATGCCCATTTTTGCTTTTAGCAATGCAGGTGTTACTCTTTCTAATGATTTCTTCATGCAGTTGGTAAGTCCGGTAGCCTTGGGTATAATGGTTGGGCTACTTTTGGGAAAGGTAGTGGGTGTAGTAGGAGTAAGTGAATTGATGATGAGGTTTTCTTCGGTGCAGCTCCCAAAAGGAATGAACAAACTTCACCTATGGGGCACAGGTTTTCTGGCAGCGATTGGATTTACAATGTCACTGTTTATTGCGGGCCTGGCTTTTCATCAGGAGTTACTCATTCAGGAATCAAAACTTGGTATTTTAATGGCATCGTTGGTGGCGAGCTTGGCAGGTTATTTATTGATTAAGAAAGCTGGCCATAAGGAATCACAGAAAGTATCTGATGATACGGTAATCCATTCCTAATTGGGAATTATGGCGTTTTTTGGCTATATTTAAGTCATCGGTTCTTGAATTTGGCATCCTGTCAGATCATATGTTTACTGTGATTTCAGTATATCTAATTGTTCGAAGTGTATTGAACCTAATGGACCGAGTTAATAAATATCAACTTATAAATAGCACAAATGAAAGTAGAGATTGGAGCGCTTAAGATGGCCGATTATTTAGATCTGAAAGAAAGTATGCTACAGGCATACAAGGAGTGGGGCGCATATTGGAGAGAGAATCATATTCAAAAACTGATAGATATTTTTCCTGGAGGACAAATCTGTATCAAGGTGGATGGTAAAGTGGTGGGCACAGCTTTGTCCATCATTGTTGACTACGATCGATTTGGTGATAACCATACTTATGAACAAATCACTGGTAATTATACTTTTTCAACTCATGATCCAAAAGGTGATGTATTGTATGGCATAGAAATATTTATTCACCCGGAGTTTAGAGGAATGCGCCTGGCGCGCAGACTTTATAATGCGAGAAAGGAATTGTGTGAAGAGCTTAATCTTGAGGCCATAGTGGCTGGAGGAAGACTTCCTAACTATAGTCAATTTGCAGATAAGCTGAGTACCAAGCAGTATATCGATCGAGTGAAATTAAAGCAGGTATACGACCCTACACTTACCTTCCAGCTTTCAAATGATTTTCACGTTCGAAAAATACTTAAAGGGTACATGCCTGGTGATAAGGAGTCGATGGAATATGCGGCACTGATCGAATGGAATAATATCTACTATGATGCCAAACCTAAATTATACAATAGCAAAAAGTCTAATGTAAGGATGGCACTGATACAATGGCAAATGCGCTTGTTCAAAGATTTTGATGCGTTAGTAGAACAGATAGAATTTTTTGTCGATGGTGCCTCAGCTTACGAGAGCGACTTTATTTTATTTCCCGAATATTTCCATGCACCATTAATGGCTACGCTTAACGATGTACCGGAAGCCCAAGCCATAAGAAAATTGGTGGATTACACGGATCGGCTTCATGCTAAGTTCAAAGAGTTTGCGGTATCTTATAATGCCAATATCATTACAGGAAGTATGCCCATCATCCGCGATGGCAAATTGTATAATGTAGGGTGGCTATGCAGAAGAAATGGAACTTCAGAGATGTATGAGAAATTGCACGTTACGCCAAGCGAACGATTTGAATGGGGAATGTCAGGAGGTAATTCATTAAAAGCTTTTGATACCGATTGTGGCAAGGTGGGTGTATTGATTTGTTATGATGTTGAGTTTCCAGAATTATCGCGTTTGTTGGCGGATGAAGGTATGAATTTATTGTTTGTACCATTTCTTACCGATACGCAAAATGGTTACACCCGTGTAAAGCATTGTGCGCAAGCCAGAGCTATTGAGAATGAATGTTTTGTCGCTATAGCTGGTTGCGTTGGAAACTTACCGAAAGTGCATAACATGGATATACAATATGCCCAATCTGCCGTATTTACTCCAGCCGATTTTGCATTTCCCACCAACGCCATTAAGGCAGAGGCCACACCCAACTCGGAAATGACGTTGATTGTCGATGTAGATCTTGACTTGTTGAAAGATTTACATTACAATGGTTCTGTTCGTACTTTAACCGACAGACGTTCTGATATTTATAAACTTGAGCGGGTGCTGCCAGTTTCGGTTTCAGACAATGGGAAGACGAAAGAAAAAGAGAAAGTGAAAAAGTAGACGAATACCCCCGAAGGTTAAATTGATATAATGTGAAGGCATCACTTTTTAAGTGGTGCCTTTCTTCTTACCCTGGAAAATATCATAAAGCCGCTTGTCACAAAGAGGATTAGCTTTTATCTTATTAATTGCCATTTCTTACATCCATATTACATGCAGTTAATGGGAGTATTTTTTATAATTACATTTAAGGTGATTTAAAGTAGCCTGAAGTTATTTTCTTCGAATTTACCTGGAGTTTATTTCTCCATTGAAATGAATACGCTGATTGGTAATGACTTGAGATTACAATGATGAAATTGTATATAGATAAAAGAGCATTATTAGGATTTATCATAGCATTACTCATTTTGGTTTTGCTCGGTTACTTTTCATATAGAAATAATAATCACTTCATAGCATCCAGAGAGTTGGGCTTTCATGCCACAGAGGTGCTTAATCATATTGAGCAAACACAAACCAATACGGTTAGGGTGGAGGAAATATTGGCAAAATATATTATAACTGGAGACTCTACCTTATTGAACGCCTATAATGCGGAGGTAAAAAAAGCAGCACAACACTATGCAAGCCTTTTGGAGTTTACTAAAGACAATAAATCGCAGCAAATTAGAATAGATTCATTTAAATTAGTAGGAAGGAGAAAATTTGAATTGCACAAAAAAATTATTAGTGCCTATACTGTATCTAAGTCGCAAGCTGGGTTAATGATTAATTCAATTGAAAACAAAAATTTGTCAGTTAAGATAACATCAGTGCTGTCAAGTATGCGTGATGAGGAGAATAGGCTATTAAGCCAAAGGTTGAGAGACGGGCAGATTGAAATAAAATATTTTCAAACTACCTTTTCTACCCTAATGATTTCAACTTTTTTAATTTTAGTAGGCGTGTTTATATTGATTAATAACAGCTTTAAATCAAGATTAATAGCAGAGGAGAAAATTAGGGTTGTCAACCAGGAACTTGAAGCCTTTACTTATTCGGTTTCTCATGATTTGCGAGCTCCTTTGCGCTCTATTCGTGGATTTACTGAAGTATTACAAGAAGAATTTGGGACTGTTTTGGGTAAGGAGGGTAATCGCCTTTTAAATATTGTGATGCGCAACGCGAGCAGGATGGGGCAGTTGATTGATGATCTTCTGGATTTTTCAAGGTTAGGAAGAAAGACTTTGACCTTTTCCAAAATTCAGATTCACCAGTTAGTGACTGAAATCATCCAGGAATTGACGGTGCATGAGCCTAGAAATGTAAAATGGGAGATCCTCCATATGAATGATATTCGGGCTGATGCCAATATGATGCGACAAGTCTGGACTAATCTCATAAGCAATGCCCTAAAGTATACAAAGAAAGTTGATGTGCCGATCATTGAGATAGGAAGCTTCCCTAAATATGGGACAACTGTTTATTATGTGAAGGATAATGGAGTAGGATTTGATATGAAGTATAGTGACAAGTTATTCAAAGTATTTCAGCGACTTCACAACAATCAGGAGTTTGAGGGTACAGGTGTTGGCTTGGCGCTGGTACAACGAATCATTTCAAAACACAATGGAAAAATTTGGGCGGAGGCGAGAGTAAATGAAGGAGCAAGTTTCTTTTTTTATCTAAACAATCCAACGGTATGAATGACCCACAAGTTGAAATATTATTAATTGAAGATAACCCTGATGATGCGGAGTTGGCGATAAGGGCGCTAAAGAAAAAAAAATTAGCTAATAATTTATTGCATATCAGTGATAGTGAAGAGGCTTTGGAGTATTTGTTTGGTGAGGGGAATAACAATTATCCGAAGTTGATTCTGCTTGATTTGAAGATGCCTAAAATTGATGGTATCCAGGTATTAAAAAGGATTAAAGGTGATCCTGATAAGAAGGTAATTCCTGTGGTAATGCTTACTTCATCTAAAGAGGAAAAAGATATTGTGGAATCTTATAATCTTGGCGTTAACGCCTATATTGTTAAGCCTGTTCAATTTGATAAATTTCTTGATGTAGTAGATCAATTGGGTATGTTTTGGCTTTTAATCAATCAACCCCCTAAATGAGCCAGGGAAAAATCAGAAAGAAATTAAAAATATTATTCCTTGAGGATATTCTCGAGGATGTAGAGCTCGTAGAGCGGACTTTAAGGAAGGAGGGAATGGAGTTTGATATGGTATTGGTGGATAGCAGAGAAGATTTCATTGAAGCCATAAGAAATAATTCTTTTGATGTTATTTTATCGGATCATACATTGGCGCAGTTTGATTCATCTGAGGCACTAAAGATTTGCCGTAGGTTAGGAATTAGGGCGCCATTTATTCTGGTCACAGGATCAGTTTCCGAAGAGTTTGCTATCACACGTATTAAACAGGGGGCCGATGATTATATCTTAAAATCAAGTTTGCAAAGATTGCCTTCTGCGATAATCAATGCATTAGGCCAGCGAAAACTTCAATCTGAACGCCTTGAAGCGGAATTAGCCCTTAGGAATCAGAATGAGGAACTGATCAAAATCAATGAAGAGTTAGATAGTTTTGTATACAGTGTTTCCCATGATCTTCGAGCTCCATTGCTTTCTTTACTAGGGTTACTCAATATATCCAGAATGGATGAGCGCCCTAGGGATCCCATATATGATCAATATTTTGACATGATGGAGAAGAGTATTACAAAACTGGATGGTACGTTAAAGGAGATTCTTGATTACTCTAGAAATGCCAGAACGGAGGTGAAAGCAGTTGAAGTGGATTTACTGCACTTGCTTAAAAAAGCGATTCAGAAATTAGAGCATATGGAGGGGTTCAAAGAGATTGAAATTTCAATTGATACCAGACGAATGCATTTACCCTTCTTTTGTGATGTCTATCGCGTATCTGTTATTTTTGAAAACCTTCTTTCTAATGCGATAAAGTACAGAAACCCACTAAAGAAGTGTGTCCTGCAAATTCAATTGGATATTACCCAAAAGGAAGCTGTAGTCTCCTTTACCGATAATGGTATTGGTATTGATGAAAAAATATTGTCCAATGTTTTTAAAATGTTTTACAGGGGTACAGAGCAAAGTGATGGAGCAGGGTTAGGATTGTACCTTGTGAAGGAAACTGCTCACAAAATTGGTGGAAGCATTACAGCGACATCACAACTGGGTTTCGGTTCCACGTTTGAATTTACCATTCCTAATATTTCCCCTTCTTAATTAAAACCTGTTTGATCGTTCGATACCGAACAGACACTGTTCGAAATAGAGGCACTAGCTGGGTGAAAGTCCCTTAATTTATTTGCTGGCGTCCATTTTTAATTCTGGCATAATTATTAATACTACAATTAGGAATTAATTATTTAGTATGAAAAAATACCAATTGGGTGAGTTCGAAGAAATAGTAATGTTAACCGTTGCGGTATTATATAATCAGGCTTACGGTGTTTCTATTAAAAAAGAAATAGAAGTGAGGCTAAAACGCAATGTTAGCGTAGGTGCTTTACAAACTGCCCTGAAACGACTAGAGGATAAAGGTTATTTAAAATCTAGGGAAGGGGATACTTCAGAGGAAAGAGCAGGACGCCCCAAGAAATACTTCCTGATCACTGCGTTGGGTAAGCGTGCCATGCAACATACTAAGAGTACACGAGATGATTTGTGGAATGCAATTCCTAAAGTCGCCTGGAATTCTAAAATGGTTATAGCCAGCCTATGAAACAGAGATCTCAACCTCCAAGGTTGGTAGTTCGATTCTTTAGATGGTTCTGTCATCCTGCTTTACTTGACTCCATCGAGGGAGATTTAATGGAGCTGTACTATGAAAGGGTAGAGGAGAAGGGGAGGCATAAAGCAAATATTAATTTTATCATGGACGTCATCCTGCTTTTTCGCCCGGGTATTATTCGTCCGTCAGAGGGATATCAAAAAGTAAATCAATACGGTATGATAAAAAGTTATTTAAAAGTGGGGTGGAGAAACCTACTAAGGAATAAGGGCTATTCTATTATTAATATTGGTGGTCTTTCAATGGGCATTACGGTAGCTATCCTTATCGGTTTGTGGGTACATGACGAACTCAACTTTAACAAATTCCATAAAAACTACGATTCAATTGCAAAGGTGTACAGGAATAACACTTTTTCTGATTATGTAGGAACAAATGTATTTAGCATAACTGGTTTAGGAACTTTGTTGCGTTCCGAATATGGCGAATATTTTAAACAGGTCGCAATGGTTAGGGGAAGTGAGGATAGGCGCGTCATACAATTTGGAGAAAACAGATTTACCCAACGAGGTTATCTGATGCAGTCAGGGGGCCCTGCCATGCTTACCCTTGATATGCTCCATGGTACCTACCAGGCTTTTACTGATAAAAATACCATACTGATTTCAGCTTCATTGGCTGATAAGCTTTTTGGCGATGAAGATCCACTGAATCAGGTTATACAAATGGATTCGAAGTATGATTTGAATGTGGTGGGTGTTTATAGAGACTTACCTAAAAATACGGAGTTCAATGACGCCACCTATTTTGCACCGCTTGAGCTTTACTTTGGTGGTAATATGGATATGAATGTGTGGGACAACTACAACGTATTCATTTATGTTCAGTTGCAACCGGGATATACTTTTGAAGGTGTTTCAGAAATTATTAAAGATGCTATGCTTCCGCATGTAGATGAGCGTACAGCGGAAACCAATCCGGAACTTTTTTTATTGCCCATGAGTGAATGGCATTTGAATTCAGAATTTGAAAATGGTGTGCAGGTAACGAGCAGTAAAATGCAATCGGTATGGTACTTTTCAATCATTGGTGGTTTTGTGCTGCTGTTGGCATGCATCAATTTTATGAACTTAAGTACTGCGCGCTCAGAAAGAAGAGCCAAGGAAGTGGGGATTCGTAAATCAATAGGTTCGGTACGCAGTCAGTTAGTTTACCAATTCTTTAGTGAGTCCTTGATGGTGGCTTTAATTTCATTTGTTGTGGCTATTGTATGGGTACAGATGTTATTGCCTTCCTTTAATACAATAGCGGACAAGCATATTGTGCTTCCATGGGGAAGCGTTTCGTTTTGGGGTGTTGGTCTTGGAATAACATTTTTAACAGGTATTCTGGCGGGTAGCTACCCCGCATTGTACCTTTCATCTTTCAATCCGGTAAAAGTATTAAAGGGCACTTTTAAAGTTGGAAATTTTGCTTCTGCTCCAAGAAGAGTGTTAGTAGTCCTTCAGTTTTGCATTTCAGTAATACTTATTGTAGGTACCGGAATAGTTTATCAACAAATGATGTATGGCAAGGACCGACCGGTTGGGTATACAAGAGAGGGTTTGATTTCCTTAAGGCTGGGTGCTTATGAAAATAGGGGGGATCTGGAGACGCTAAGGAATGAACTGAAAGCAACTGGGATGGTATCGGAGATTGGTGAAGCCAATTATCAGGTTACAAGTACACTGGGTTGGAACGATGATTTTAGATGGAGAGATAGGGACGAAGATCTTTCTGGTTTAAGTTTTAATACCATTTATGTTACTAATGGCTATGCTAAGACTGTAGGTCTTGAATTTGTAGCAGGAAGGGATTTCTCCCCGGACTTTAGCACTGATGGTCAAGGTATGATCATTAATGAAACGGCAGCGAAAAATCTTGGAGTTGAAAACCCAGTAGGTGAAACTATAATATGGAATCGAAACGGTCAGGGTTACCCATATACCATTTTAGGAGTGGTAAAAGACATGGTAAAGGGATCACCGTTTGCTAAAACTGACCCTTCAATGCTCTTTTTATCCACAAGGTCGCTTGAATACCTGTATATCAGAATACATCCTGAAGTGAGCACGCATGAAGCACTTCCCCTCATCAACAAAACATTTACTGCACTGATGCCAGCCGTGCCCTTTGACTATACTTTTGCCGATGACGATTACAATTTAAAATTTAGAAGTGAAGAACGAATAGGTATTTTAGCCGCCATTTTTAGTGTACTCGCAATTGTTATTAGTTGCCTGGGTTTATTAGGACTAGCTTCATTCACGGCAGCACAACGGACAAAGGAAATTGGTATACGTAAAGTATTAGGCGCATCTGTCTCTCAAATTTGGGGGCTGTTGTGTAAGGAGTTTGTATTTCTGGTCATCCTGGCGTGTATGATCGCCCTACCGCTCGGTTATGTATTCATGAGTAGTTGGTTGGAGAATTATGAATACCGCACCAGTATTTCGTGGTATGTATTTGTCATTTCAGGAGTTGTTGCTCTTGTTATAACGCTTGTGACTGTAAGCTTTCAGGCTATAAAAGCAGGCATTTCCAATCCTGTAAAGAGTTTGAGGGCTGACTGAGATACCTCAATCAGTCATCTTCTTTCTTTTATAATTTTCTGATAAAGTGTTACTTTACTACCATGAAGAAACTTATAGCGATCATTTGTATGACAATAGCAGGTGCAATGGTTAGCCAGGCCCAGGATCAGTACATCTTTCCGTTCGGAGGGGGACAAAACAAGTATTTCATCAAGGAAATCATCAAGCTTACTGGCAAGGAGCGACCAAGGATTTGTTACCTGCCCACCGCATCAGGAGATAGTGAATCGGGAATCATTCGGTTTTATGATTTGGTTTCAGACTTGTCCGTAGAGCCGCATCATCAGAAAGTTTGGATCAGTTCATATAACCAGAAGGAATCTTTTGAGGATGTATTATTGAGCATGGATGCCATCTATGTGGGTGGCGGAAATACACTCAACATGATGGCCATCTGGAAAGCACAGGGTATTGATGTGGTGCTAAAAAAGGCACTTGAGAAAGGAATAGTATTAGCAGGTGGGAGTGCAGGGTCATTGTGCTGGTTTGATAATGGCACTACAGATTCGCGACCAAAGGAATTGAGCGTAGTAGAGGGATTAGGTTTTCTTCCTTTTAGCCACAGTCCGCATTACCATAGTGAAGAATATAGGCAACCTTTGTATCATAAGAATATTGCCAATGGGATTTTCAAGGCTGGATATGCTATGGATGACTACTCTGGAATTATCTTTAAGAATGGAAAACCGTTTAAAGTAGTTTCACTGGATGATGAACATCACTCTTATTTTGTTTCTATGAAAGATGGTAAGGTGGTAGAAGAAAAACTGAAGGCGGTGATCCTTAAATAATGGTTACACGCAAGAAATTTATTCAACAGGCGCTCACGGTTTCTGCCGGAGCAGCGTTGATGGGACATCGCAGCTTTTCAGCAATTTCACTTAAGCCTGACTTTATTACTTTTGATTTGCATGCCCACCCTGGTCGCTTTTACCGTAAGGGGATAAGTGACTATACAGGGGATGATGGAGTAAGGAAGACAGTGAATGAAATGAATGAAGGGGGATTATCTGGAGCCTTCTTAAGCACTGTCGTGGATACCCTGGTAACCCAAGTTACAGCTAATGGGGTATTTCCTGCCCGTGAATTTGAAAAAGGAGAAGCCTGGAATGAATACAAAAGACAAATAACTTCTCTTCAATCACTTTGCAAAGATTTGCCTGTGCGTCAGGCCACCAAGGTGGAGGAGTTGACCGACCCATCGCAAGATAAAGTAGCCGTATTTTTTGCTTGTGAAGGGGGAGACTTTCTGGAAAGCGAAGACCAACTGGATGAGGTATATGCCGATGGCGTGCGTTGTATTCAATTGGTGCACTATGCACCCAACTCATTGGGGGACTTGCAAACATCAGATCCGCAACATAACGGACTCTCTAAATTAGGAAAGGCCGTTGTGCGTAAGATGAACAGATTGGGAATGGTAATCGATGTAGCGCATGCTTCTTATAAAACGGTTCAAGATGTTGCTGCCATTACGAATCAACCCTTGATCCTTTCCCATAGTATTTTAAAACTCGAAGAAGACAGGCCCATTGCTATACGTGCCATTACCAAAGAACATGCGAAGATTATCAAATCAACAAGAGGAGTGATTGGCGCCTGGCCATCGGGCTTTAGCCACAACTTTGATGACTACATTGACAACATCATGCGACTAATTGATGTAGTAGGAGTTGATTATGTGGGGTTGGGTACGGATATGGATAGCAACTACAAGCCAGTGTTTGATAGTTACCTGCAACTCACCCAATGGACAGATGCACTCAAAGCCAAAGGTCTCACTACTGATGAGGTGAAAAAAATTGCTGGAGGCAATGTGGTGAGAGTATTGAAGAGAGTACTGAAGTGAAAACTAGATTCTGGATTATAAATTCTAGCTAACCAGAATCCAGCACCTAGAATCCAGAGTCTACTCATTACGTCAATATTCTTAATTCACTATTGTTTTTCTTAGGGTTGATATTTAGATTTATCTTATTAACTCTAAGATGAGGCAATCTATGCGTTTACTTATACCTGCTATTCTATTAGTGTTTGTGAATCATCTATCCTTTGGGCAAGGAAATATTAAGATTGTCCTTCTGACAGATAGCACGATATTTACGAATTATGTGGATTTAAATAACCAACCAACATCTTATGCAACAATACATTCTAAGGATGGTTCAAAAGTTAGTATAAGAGGCATCCATCATATTGAAGGATATGATCAGGAGGGAAAGTATAGGTATATAGGAGTAACAACTTTTCGTGGCCGAAAGATATTTACAGAACGAATTCACGATGGACGAAGAGTGGATTTGTATCGAACCGAAGCCTTTACAAATGGCTGGAAAACAAATTTGCTATGGTATTCAAAAGATGATAGTGAGCTTATAAAAGGGCGGTTTGGTAAGTTAAAAAAGGATTTAAAGGACAGCCCGGAGGCTATGAAGTACTTACGTGGTGGTAGTGCCTTGCGCTATACACAGTATGCGTTATATGTTGCTGGAGCAATTGTGTTGGTAAAGACAGCGACTAAAGAATTTGGTGAAGAAAAAAGCCCACCCGGTGAGACCTCAGGCCCGCCAATAGGTTTTTTTGTGAGTGCAGGTTTGATTTTTGCCCCCTTCTTAATAAATAATTTAAAGATCAAGCAGTATGAGAAGGCTGGTCGAGCATATGATAAATAAGGTTTAAAGAATTTTATTCAAGTTATGAGGTATTGAGTCCATAATCTAAGATATACAACTTAATACTAGGGACTCAATACTCAATACTACTTTTACCACCCGATTCCATAATCCTCTCCATGATTACTGGAACCACCCCAGAAGCTGCCATGCTTCCAATCAAAGAAGATAGCATTAATAGGACCGGAAGTTCTGTCCTGATAGGAGAGGTGGTATCCCATTTTACTCAAATCCCTTCTTGTCCAGTAGGGTGTTTCTGAATTTAAAACTAACATGCCATCCTTGCGTTCATGTTCTCCAAAACTGGAATACATCTGATAGGTTTTGAACATGGCTGCCTCGGCAGACTCCTGCACATTCATTCCAAACTCAACTACATTCAAGAAGAATTGAATTAGGTTTTGATCTTGTTCATCACCCGCTTGTTTGGCAAAAGAAAGAAAAGGCTTTCCATCTTTTAATGCCATGCTGGGCGTAAGTGTAACGCGGGGCCGCTTACCTGGCTCTACGACATTAAAAGGATTTTCTTTGGGATCGGTAACAAACGACTGCATGCGCTGACTCATTCCTACTCCGGTATTTCCAGCAATTACTGCAGGTACCCAGCCACCACTGGGTGTGATAGATACCACCCAACCTTCGGCATCGGCAGCTTCTACTGAAGTGGTTCCAGCTGTAAAGTCTTCTAAGTATTGTTGATCCAGTACCGGTACTGTGGTGCGTACATCATTCAAAGAAGTATGGCTCTTTCCCCATTCATTGAGAATGTCCAGATAAGGATTTTTCTTTCCTTCAAAGGGGTAGGGATCACCGGGGCCAATATTAGGATCGTTTTTATCAGGGTTGATCAATTTCATTCTCTCCTTGGCATATGCTTTTGACATCAATCCTG
>JAGQYK010000086.1 GCA_020436125.1 Cyclobacteriaceae bacterium
GGCCACGGCACCCTTCGCATGGAATGTTCCTTTCCTTCCCTCCGATCCTGTGCCGGTGGATGCCATTCCTGATCTGGGTGAAAACCAGCGGATCGTCTTTGCCGATTGGCCAGGTCGCTCGCCACAAGACATCGAAGATCAGATCACCTATCCGCTTACTACTTCGTTGTTGGGCATTCCCGGAGTAAAGTCGGTGAGGTCCACCTCTATGTTTGGCTTCGCCAGCATCTATATCATCTTCGATGAGCAGACGGAGTTCTACTGGTCGCGCTCGCGCATATTGGAAAAATTGAATTCACTACCCTCAGGGCTTTTGCCGGAAGGCGTGCAACCTGCCCTTGGTCCGGATGCCACGGCACTGGGTCAGGTGTATTGGTATACGCTGGAGGGTCGCGACCCGCAAGGCAACGTCACGGGCGGTTGGGACTTGCACGAGATCAGAAGTGTGCAAGACTTTTATGTGAAGTACGGACTCAATGCCGTAGAGGGAGTTTCCGAGGTGGCCTCTATTGGTGGATTGGTAAGAGAGTATCAGGTGGATGTAAACCCCAATGCTCTGAAGGCCTTCAACATCGGGCTGGACCAGGTGATGATGGCGGTAAAAAATTCTAACCGCGATGTGGGAGCGCAAACCATTGAGATCAACAAAGCAGAATACCTCGTGCGTGGGCTCGGCTACATTAAAAATGTAGAAGACCTGGAAAAGGCAGTGGTTGCAGTAAACAACAATGTGCCCATCACCCTAAAAGACATTGCCATCGTGAAACTAGGGCCAGCCACCCGCAGGGGTTTGTTAGACAAAGATGGAGCAGAAGTAGCCGGTGGTGTAGTAGTAGCACGTTATGGTTCCAATCCTTTAGCAGTCATCAATGGAGTAAAAGCCAAGATAAAAGAAATTGCTCCGGGTCTTCCTTCCAAAGTATTGGCCGATGGCACCACCAGTCAGCTCACCATCGTACCGTTTTATGATCGCACCCAATTGATCCACGAAACCATTGGTACCCTGGAAGAAGCCTTGTCGCACGAAGTATTGATTACCATTATTGTGGTGATCATGCTGGTGTTGAACCTGCGTGCTTCATTATTGATTTCCAGTTTATTGCCGGTAGCCGTGTTGATGACCTTTATCATCATGCGTTATACAGGAGTGGATGCCAACATCGTAGCCCTCTCTGGTATTGCCATTGCCATTGGCGTGATGGTGGACGTGGGCATTGTGTTCGTAGAAAATATTATTCGTCACCTCGAGTTTCCGGAAAACGCAAAAGCGAAAGGCAAAGATTTACTGGAAGTAATTTACCGCGCTACAGCAGAAGTGTCGGGTGCCATCACCACCGCCCTGGCCACCACCGTGGTCAGCTTTCTTCCGGTCTTTTTCATGGAAGCAGCCGAGGGAAAATTATTCAAGCCATTGGCCTTCACCAAAACATTTGCACTGCTGGCCACTTTCATCTTAGGCATTGCGGTATTGCCCACACTTGCTCATTTGATCTTCTCCATCGACTACGACAAGAAACGCATACGCAGGTTTTGGAACATCATCTTTATTGCTGCCGGTATCCTCTTATCGCTTTACGCGAAGATGTGGTTGCCATTGGCGTTGGTAGTCATCGGCATCAACAACATTTTTGAATGGCGCTGGTCTGAAAAGTATAAATCATTTCCTAACTACATCAACATCGCCATCATGGTGTTGATTGCTTCTTTCTATCTCACTACTACCTGGATGCCATTGGGTCACCAGAACTGGATCATTGTCAACTACCTTTTTGTGTTGGGCATTTTGGGTGGCGTATTGGGTGTGCTAATGGCCATTGTTCATTTCTACGAGCCCATCCTCAACTGGTGTTTGATACACAAGGGAAAGTTTTTATTGGTACCTGTTCTCACCATCTTATTGGGTATCACTACTTGGCTGGGATTCAACACCACATTTGGTTTTATTGCCAAAGGGTTTGATCTCGTTGGTTGGAATGTTCGCACCACCAGCGTGTGGTCTTCCATCTCTCATAGGTTTCCAGGCGTGGGCAAAGAATTTATGCCCAGCTTAAGTGAGGGCAGTTTTTTATTGATGCCTACTTCGATGCCCCACGCAGGAGTGGAAGAGAACACACGGGTGGTGCAACAACTCGATATGCGGTTGGCCAGCATCCCTGAGGTAAAACTGGCAGTAGGAAAAATGGGTCGTGCCGAATCTGCGCTGGATCCCGCTCCAATTTCCATGTATGAAAACGTGATCAACTACAAGTCAGAATTTGTAGCAGATGAAAAAGGTCATCCGATCACTTTTAAAGTAGACAACAAAGACCGCTTCCTGTTGCGCAACCAACAAAAACTGACCAATGAAGAAGCACTGGCATTGAACATCAACACCCAACTATTGATCCCCGATGAAGACGGTCAGTATTTTAGAAACTGGAGAGCCCACATCAAAAGTCCGGACGACATCTGGAACGAGATCGTGCGCGTTACCAAAATGCCGGGTGTTACTTCTGCACCTAAACTACAGCCCATCGAAACGCGATTGGTGATGCTGCAAACAGGTATGCGTGCGCCCATGGGCATCAAAGTGTATGGTCATGATCTGAATGTGATCGAACAATTTGGAATGGAGCTGGAAGCCATTCTGAAACAAGTGCCTTCCGTAAAATCAGAAGCCGCCTTTGCGGATCGTATTGTAGGCAAGCCTTATCTGCATCTCAATATTGATCGCGATGCCATTGCCCGATATGGTTTAAGTGTAGAACAAGTGCAACAATCTATTGAGACGTCCATCGGTGGTATGAAGATCACGACCACATTAGAAGGACGTGAGCGTTATCCGGTGCGGGTGCGCTACCCACGGGAGTTGCGTGATGATCCGGATAAGATCAAAAATATTTTAATACCTACCCCTACGGGTGTGCAAGTGCCGCTAGGCGATTTAGTGAAGTTGGAATACTTGCGCGGTCCACAAATGATCAAGAGTGAAGACACTTTTTTGGTAGGCTATGTTTTGTTTGACAAACGAGATGGATACGCAGAGGTAGATGTGGTGGATGAAGCACAACGATTTATCCAACAAAAAATAGACAGTAAAGAACTGGTGGTGCCAGCTGGCATCAACTACAAGTTTTCTGGTAGCTATGAAAACCAGGTACGGGCAGTAAAGAGACTGGCCGTGGTGATTCCCTTGAGTCTTATGATCATTTTCTTGTTGTTGTTCTTTCAATTCAAGACGGTGATCGCTTCTTCCATTCACTTCTCTGGCGTGTTCGTGGCTTTTGCCGGAGGCTTTATCATGATCTGGTTATACGGTCAGGGTTGGTTTATGAATTTTGATATAGCAGGCGTGAATATGCGCGACCTGTTTCAAATGCACACTATTAACTTAAGTGTGGCAGTGTGGGTAGGATTCATCGCCCTGTTTGGCATCGCCACTGATGATGGCGTAATCATGGGAACGTACATCCATCAGGTTTTTGAGGAACGAAAACCAACTACGGTAGTAGAAGTAAGAGAGTCGGTAATGATCGCTGGTAAGAAAAGAGTGAGGCCCGCCATGATGACGGCCGCTACAGCTATTATCGCATTAATTCCTGTACTGGCCTCCACGGGAAAAGGAAGCGACATCATGGGGCCCATGGCGATACCCACTTTTGGTGGCATGGCCATACAGCTCATGACCATTTTTGTAGTGCCTGTGTTGCAAGCGTACTGGAGAGAAACTGTTGTGAAAAAAGAAACGAACTGATATGAATCGATATGCAATTAATATAATCCTATTCATCGCTTCCATCTCCATGGGATTTGGACAAGCGGCTTTGGATGAATACGTGGAGCTTGCCTTGCAAAATAATCCAGGCTTAAAGGCGAGTTATGCGCAGTTTGAAGCAGCCATGCAACGCATTCCGCAGATGGGCACATTGGAAGATCCGAATTTTCGGGTGTCTTCCTTTGGACAAATGGTGGAGACACGTACTGGTCAGCAGATGGCTCGGTTTTCACTGGAGCAAATGTTTCCGTGGTTTGGCACACTCAAAGAACAAAGGAATGCAGCTGCCTTGAATGCAGAAGCGGTTTTTGAATCTTTTAAAAATGACAAAAACGAATTGGCACTCAATGTAAAAGAGGCTTACTACCCTTTGTACGAATTGGAAGAGTCCATAAGACTGAGTGAAGAGAACCTGAAAATTCTTTCCTCTTTTAAAACAGTAGCCATTTCAAAATTCAGAAATGGCAATGGCAAGCTGAGTGATGCGCTAAGAGTAGATCTGATGACCAACGAGATCAACACGGAAATTGCTGTTCTTAAAGAAAAGAGAAAGTCATTAGCTATTGCCTTCAACAAATTGCTCAACCGGGATGAAAATGAAGAATTGACTGTTGAGCCCTACCGTGCAATCAATTCAACCACAACATCCAGAGACAGTCTCGCCAATAATCCACAACTGGAAGTATTGCGAAAAAAAGTATTGGCAGCTCAGGCACAGGAGCGGCTGGCAGAAAAACAAGCAATGCCCAAGTTGGGTCTGGGTGTGGAGTACATCGTGACGCAAAAGCGTCCCGAGATGACTTTCGCTGACAATGGCAAAGATGCCTACATGGCGATGTTTTCGGTTTCACTGCCTATTTATAGAAAAAAGTATAAGGCAAGTATCAAAGAGTCGCAACTGATGCAAACGTCATTCACCACCATGCAAGCAGAAACAGAGAACAACCTGATTGCCCAATATGAAATGGCCAGCTTTGAGTTGTCGCGTGTAAAACAGCAAGTGGATTTATACAGTAAACAAGTGGCACAGACCAAACAGATCATCACGTTGTTATTGACAGCTTATGGAAATGATGAAGCCAACTTTGAAGAGATACTGACGATGCAGCAAATGCTTTTGAAGTATGAGCTGTTGGAAGTGACAGCTAAGAAGGAATATGCAGTGGCAATTGCGAAACTTGAGTACTTAACTGCAAATTAATGATGGGGATTTTAAATACGGATTTGCACAAAACACACTTCGTCATTCAGAGCGTAAGCGATGAATCCCGAATTTCGGGCATTATAAAGGAGATTGCCGCAGTCGCTGCGCTCCTTCGCAATGACGTTCAGGTGTTTTGTGCCAGCAGGAAATTTAGAAAAGATTCTTCGCTCACGCTCAGAATGGCGCGGACAGCAATCTCCAATTCAGAGCACCGAATGGGAGATCGCCACTCCGCCCGCTGGCGGATCGCGATGAGGGCATTAACTAATACAATTACAGCAAGAAAATAATTAATCATGAAAAATATATTTCAAAGCAAGTATTTCATTATCGCAATCACCTTGATAATAGGAATTACAATCGGATGGCTGGTAAGCCCATCATCACAGCAACAAATCAACTCACCATCACATCAACACATCAGCCAATCAGAAGTGTGGACTTGTTCTATGCATCCACAAATTCGTCAATCGGAAGCAGGTCAATGCCCGATTTGCGGAATGGATTTAATTCCTCTTGGAAACGAAGATGATGGTGGCGATCCGATGGAAGTGAAGATGAGTGAAACGGCTATGAAGTTGGCCAACGTTCAAACTACAGTTGTAGGAATGGGTAATTCCGTCAAAGAAGTAAGACTCAATGGCAAGGTACAAGCTGATGAGCGATTAGTAACTTCACAAACTTCTCACCTGCCCGGAAGGGTTGAAAGCCTGCTAATCAACTTTACGGGCGATTATGTTCGTAAAGGGGAGACCATTGGGAAAATTTATTCACCTGAACTAGTCACGGCTCAACAGGAATTGCTTGAAGCCAATAAGATCAAAGACACACAGCCTGATTTATTTGAAGCTGCCAAAGCTAAGCTGAAGAACTGGAAATTGATGGACAGTCAAATAGAGAAGATTCTACAAGACGGAAAACCCATGACTGAGTTTCCCATCCATTCCAATTTCTCTGGTATTGTTTTAAGTAAGAACATTAGTGTAGGTGATCATGTGATGCAAGGGCAATCCATTTATGAAGTGGTGGACCTGTCTCGTGTGTGGATACTTTTTGATGTATATGAAAGCGATATTCAATGGATTAAAACCAACAATGAAATAGAATTCACCATAAAATCATTGCCTGGAGAAACATTCAGGAAAAAGATTTCATTCATTGATCCCATCATCAATCCACAGACACGTGTAGCCTCAGCAAGAGTAGAAATGCCCAATCCCGATTTGCGATTGAAACCAGAAATGTTTGCCTCCGCTGTAGTGAAAAGTGAAATGAAAGGAGGAAAGGAAATTATACTTCCCAAGTCAGCGGTGATGTGGACTGGAGAGCGTTCAGTAGTGTATGTGAAAAAGACAAGTGATGCTGGCGTGAGTTTCAGAATGACCGAAGTAACCCTTGGCCCTGCTTTGGGTGACGCCTATGTTATCAAAGAGGGACTTACCGCAGGACAGGAAGTGGTGACCAACGGAACATTTACTATTGATGCGGCTGCTCAACTGGCAGGAAAACCCAGTATGATGAGTTCGCCAGCTGGCGGAGGTACTGAAATAATAGAAGCTCCTAATGAAAATCAACTGGGAGTAAAGTTTGATGTGGATAACACATTCAAAAATCAGTTGCGTGAACTACTCAACCCTTATCTGGCGATGAAAGATGCGCTTGTAAAAACGAATGCTGCTGAAGCTTCAAAAATATCCAATGCTTTTATTAATAAGCTTTCAGAAGTAGACAGGAAGTTGGTCAAGGGGGAGGCACACGACAGTTGGATGAAGTTGTTGCAGAATATGAAAATTGCCGCTACCTTAATTCAATCCACCGAAAATATTGAAAACCAGCGCAAGTCTTTTTCGGATCTAAGCAACAGCTATTACGCAGCCATAGACGAATTTGCGATAACAGGTTTGCATGCCTACTATCAATATTGTCCGATGGCCAACGAAAACAAAGGAGCTTATTGGATAAGCCAGGTGAAAGAAATTCAAAATCCATATTTTGGCAGTAAAATGATGCGCTGCGGAGAAACCAAATCAGAACTTAAATAAATCAATTAACCATAAACTAAATTTTAACAACATGAAAAATTCATTATTCTCAATTTTTATTGCATTCGCATTAGCAACCACTTTCTCATTTGCTTTGGTTTCCTGTGGAGGGCAAAAAACTGAAGAGGTGGCGGAGGTCGTATATGCTTGCCCTATGCATCCAGATATAACTGGCAAAGAAGGTGACACCTGTTCAAAATGTGGAATGGCGCTTGAGAAATTAGAGGCAGAAACAGAGATGGACCACGAACAACATTAATCAATGATAAGCACATTAAAACAAATTTCTCTACTGGTCATCTTCTGTGTTCCACTACTGAATTGTACTGGAAATCAGTCAGAGTTGGACAAAATTGAATTGCAAACACTGGACGGTATGCCCATTAATATGGATGATTTCAAAAACAAAACCATCTTTATCAACTTCTGGGCTACCTGGTGCAAACCATGTATACAAGAGATGCCCACTATCGCGAAAGCGCAAGAGCTACTTAAAGATAAAAACGTAGTGTTTCTTTTTCCTTCCAACGAATCTGTGGATTTAATTGAAGGTTTTAAAGAAAGAAAAAGTTTTGATTTCAACTATGTGCAAATTCAAAACATGGAAGCGTTAAACATCATGGCGCTTCCCACTACTTACATTTTCAATCCGAAAGGAGAATTAATATTTTCTGAGGCAGGCTTCCGAGATTGGAGTACTGAAGAAAACCTTGCCTTAATTACCCAATAACCAAACAACCATGAATCGAATTATTATTCTCGCTGCATATTCACTCATTCTATTTTCTTGTTCCAATGAAAAGGCTGAGTCAACGTTAGCGATAAACGTACAGGAGTCGCCCGCTGGAATGCAAAGCGCTGAGCCCTTCTTATTCACTGATAAAAATGGAACTACTTATTTATCATGGGTAGAAAAGAAGGACTCTGTTCACCAGTTTAAATACGCAACAATGAAGGATGGCACATGGTCTCAACCATCTGTCATTGCTGAAAGTAATAATTGGTTTGTGAATTGGGCGGACTATCCTATGATCGCATCGGACGGAGAACAAAACATTATCTCACATGTGCTCAGTAAAAGTGGGCCTGGAACTTTTTCCTATGATGTAAAAATGTTTGCCTCCAACGATGGCGGAAAAGATTGGAGTAATTCATTCGTAATCCATGATGATGGCAAGCAGGCTGAGCATGGCTTCGTAAACATGGTGCCTTACAAAGAAAATCTATTTGTCTCCTGGTTAGACGGACGCAACACGGTAATGGAAGGAATGGAAAATATGGAGTCAGATGCCCATGGCGGCCATCATGGTTCGATGAGCTTGCGTGGGGCTATTATAGATTATGAAGGAAACAAAATCGATGAATGGGAATTGGACAACAAAACCTGTGACTGCTGTCAAACAGGAGCGACTATTACTAACAACGGTCCCATTGTTATTTATCGCGATCGATCTGATGAGGAAATTCGCGACATCTCAATTGTACGATTAGTAAATGGAGAATGGACTGCGCCAAAAACCATATTTCCTGACAGCTGGAAAATCGCTGGATGCCCCGTAAATGGGCCTCGCGTAGAAGCGATCGGAAATACGTTAGCCATCGCGTGGTTTACGGTCAGCAATGAAATAGCTCAGGTCAATGCCATTTTTTCAACAGATGGTGGTGCCAATTTTGAAAAGCCTATCCGCATCGATGAAGGCAAGGCCATCGGGCGGGTTGACTTAGTTATGGTGGATAAAGACAATGCCATGGTGAGTTGGATGGAGGGTACCGACATCAAAGCTGTAAAAGTAAATCGTGACGGTTCGAAGGGAACATCAGTACTGATAGCCTCTACATCGGACTCCCGTTCCAGCGGATTTCCGCAAATGACCAAGTCTGGCAATGAATTGTTTTTTGCCTGGACTGATGATGCAGAAAAAAAAGTGAAGGTGGCCAGCATACAATTGTAGGTTGAGCATATGTAATCCCTTCGTGTAAAACATATAAACTATTCCATTAATTGTATAACAGGAATGGGCTGGAAAGAGGGGAATTTTGGCTATTCATAATTAACATCAAAAATGATGCAACACACCTATCAAGTATCCGGAATGACCTGCAATGGTTGCCGAAGCCATGTCGAAAAAACACTTAGCCATGTGGAGGGCATAGAAGAAGCTTCGGTGGATTTGAAAACTGGCGAAGCCACGTTAAAAATGCAAAACCATATTCCTTTAGAAAAATTACAAAAAGCGTTAAAGGACGATGGTGATCGCTATGGCATTTCAATGAAAGGCGATCACTCCAATCACATTCATCACCAAAAGAAAACAACTCAAAGCACTAAAGGAAAAGGTACAGGCACTTACTACTGTCCCATGCATTGCGAGGGTGAAAAAACCTATGATCAACCTGGGGATTGCCCGGTGTGTGGAATGGACCTCGTTGAAGAAATTAATTTAAACAGCAAAAGCAGTACACAATATACCTGCCCGATGCATCCGGAAGTAGTCAGGGATGAGCCAGGGAGTTGCCCTATTTGTGGAATGGAATTAGTGCCCATGAAAGCCGATGAATCGGCTGAGAGTAAAACGTATACGGCACTACTGAAAAAATTCTGGATAGCTGCTGGGTTCACATTGCCCATATTTCTGATTGCGATGTCAGAAATGATTCATAACAATCCATTGTATACCATTTTGGATTTAAAATACTGGAACTGGATACAATTGGGTTTATCCATCCCTGTGGTTTTTTATGCCACCTGGATGTTCTTCGAGCGAGCCTACAAATCCATTATAACATGGAATCTCAACATGTTTACCTTAATAGGAATAGGTGCTGGCGCAGCGTGGCTGTTTAGTTTTTTCGGAATGCTCTTTCCTGATATTTTCCCCGATCAATTCAAAACAGAGTCGGGGACAGTGCATGTGTACTTTGAAGCAGCTACTGTTATTCTCACACTTGTATTACTAGGACAACTGCTGGAAGCTCGTGCGCACAGTAAGACCAATTCTGCAGTAAAAGAATTATTAAAACTAGCTCCCAATAAAGCCATAAGGATAACAAATGGTAAAGAGGAAGAGATATCTATTGATGATATTACCATAGGTGATCTGTTGCGCGTGAAGCCAGGTGATAAAATTCCTGTGGATGGTATAGTAGAAGAAGGTGAGAGCAATGTAGATGAATCCATGATCACGGGCGAACCCATTCCGGTGAGTAAAGCCCAGGGTGACAAGGTGAGCTCGGGCACCATTAATGGAAACCAATCCTTTACCATGCGAGCAGAAAAAGTAGGAGCCGACACACTACTCTCTCAAATCATTGAAATGGTAAACAAAGCGAGCAGAAGTCGCGCGCCTATTCAAAAATTAGCCGACCAAATTTCAAGTTACTTTGTGCCCATAGTAGTGATTACTGCTGTCATCACTTTTATCATTTGGGTCGTTTTTGGCCCTGAGCCAAAGTATGTCTACGCTTTTGTCAATGCCATTGCCGTTTTAATAATTGCATGTCCTTGTGCATTGGGCTTGGCCACTCCCATGTCGGTTATGGTAGGTGTAGGAAAAGGTGCAGGTATGGGTGTGCTCATAAAAAATGCAGAGGCATTAGAAACACTCAATAAGATAGATGTACTGATCGTAGACAAAACAGGTACACTTACTGAAGGTAGACCTTCAGTAGAAAAAGTCAATTCCATTTCTGAAAAATTTTCTGACAAGGAAATACTACAATACATCGCTTCACTGAATCAGCTGAGCGAACATCCATTGGCAGAAGCCACTGTCAGGTTTGGAAAAGAGCAGGGGATAGATTTTCTAAAAGCAGAAAATTTCAATTCAACTACTGGAAAAGGAGTATCAGGTACAGTTGATAATAAGAAAGTGGCCCTGGGGAATGAAAAAATGATGGAGCAAATAAATGCATCATTACCGGAGGAAGCACTTCACCAGGGAGAAGAATTTCAAAAGAAAGGCAAAACCGTTTCGTATCTGGCTATTGATGCCGAAGTAGTAGGTTTCATTGCCATCGGAGATGCAATCAAGAAAAATAGTAAAGAAGCCATAGGTGAGCTCCAAGAGAATGGCATCGAGGTAATAATGCTTACGGGTGATAATACCAACACTGCCAAAGCCGTTGCCACCGAATTAAACCTTGCCCATTTCAAAGCTGGCATGCTCCCTGAAAATAAACTGGAGGAAGTAAAGCGCTTACAGGAAGAAGGCAAAAAAGTAGCCATGGCTGGAGATGGCATTAACGACTCCCCTGCCCTTGCTCAAAGTGATGTAGGTATTGCGATGGGTACCGGTACTGATGTTGCTATTGAGAGTGCTGGCGTAACGTTGGTCAAGGGAGACTTAAAAGGTATTCTTAAAGCATTCAAGCTGAGTAAAAAGGTAATGGGCAACATTAAACAAAATCTATTCTTTGCCCTGATCTATAACACGGCTGGAATACCTATTGCAGCTGGCTTGCTATTCCCTTTCTTTGGCATCTTACTCAGTCCAATGATTGCAGCAGCGGCTATGAGTTTAAGTTCAGTCTCAGTAATCGCAAATAGTTTGAGGTTAAGGGCGAATTAGAAATACAACATTAAAATATAAATTAGATGAGAATACTACTATTAATTATAAGCCTGGCAGTTGTAACTGCATGTACCAGTCCCAATAAAAAAAATACCACAACAACGGAGGAAGTAAAACCTAGTGATCTTACCACTCCAGAAGGTGTTATCATTCAACCACAAACCGAAACCGACACTTTAAAAGGAAGTCCTAAAGCCTATGCAGTTGGTAAAATTGGTGGCGCCAACTTCACCATTAACTATTACTCCCCTGCCACTCGCGGCAGAATGATCTGGGGTGGGTTGGTTGCTTATGATAATGTGTGGGTGACGGGTGCACATAAAGCCACGAGCATTGAATTTGATCACGATATTAAAGTTGGTGAAACTATAGTAACAGCAGGTAAGTATGCCTTCTTTACTATTCCTGGCAAAGATCAATGGACCGTCATCTTCAACAAAAACTGGAACCAACACCTTGCAGATGATTATAGTGAAGCAGAAGACGTTGTACGTTTAAATGTGGTACCTGAAACCGAAGAGCAACAACAGGAGCGTCTTCGTTATGTGATAAAAGATGAGGGTGCGGGTGCAGGAGAAATTGTTATGTATTGGGAGAAATTGGAGGTGTCAATTCCTGTAACAATAGCCAATTAAAGCCAACGCGGTCAAATGTTGAGATCATTTCTTAAGCTGGGGTTCCGCAACCTGTTTCGTAAAAACAGATTGTATACCCTTGTTAATATCATCGGGTTGGCAGTGGGGCTGGCTGCTGTATGGCTGGTCTCTCTCTTCATTTACGATGAATATAATTTTGATCGACACTACAACGCCACTGATCGTATTTACAGAGTAGTATTGGACTTCACCAGTGATGGCAATGTAACCTCCTGGGCTAAAACAAGCGCTCCGATTGGCAAATACATGCAAGGGGCTTACCCTGAAATAGAACAGGTGGCGCGCGTTAGAAAAAACCCGGGAACTGATTTACTATCTGTAAACGAAAAGCAATTCTATGAAGAAAAGCTATTTTTTGCAGATAGTACATTTTTTAAGATTTTCGATATCCCGTTTATCCAAGGCAATAGAGATCTGGCACTTTCCAACAAACATAGCATCGTGGTGACGGAAGCCCTTGCTATGAAGTTTTTTGGCACCACTGATGTAGTTGGAAAAACTATTCGTTACGATCATCAGATCGATTTTAAGGTGACGGGTGTCATGGAACCGATGCATGCCAACTCTCACTTTACTGCCGATGCATTTGTAACGTTCTCTACCTTGAATGATATCTTTTCAGAGCAACGCCTCAATCACTGGGGCCAGTTTGATCACTACACTTATGTAAAACTTGCACAAGGAGCATCAGCGGATCAGCTTGAAAGTAAACTTCCTGACTTGATAAAGAGAAATGCACCAGAGTGGGTAGCAGAAAAGGAAGCCTTATTCCTGCAGCCGCTCACCTCCATTCATTTGCATTCAGAAAGGAAAGATGAGGTGTCGCCCAACAGCAATGAAAAATACAGTTACATCCTTGGTACAATAGCTTTGTTTATTCTACTGATGGCTTGTGCCAATTTCATCAACTTGTCCACCGCCACACAATTGGCGCGAACAAAAGAAACAGCCATTCAAAAAGCCTTGGGTGCTAACAGCAACACATTATCTACTTATTTTTTTATTGAATCAGGAATAGTCTGTGGAGCTGCTCTGGTATTTTCAATTGTATTGGCCTACCTAACGCTTCCCTATTTCAACCTTAGCACGGGAAAGCAGGTGAATTTACTGAGTAGTGAATGGTTGATACCTCCTGCCATTGGCATCACTTTATTGATCACCCTGATTACAGGTTTTTTCCCAGCTGCACAAACGCACAGACATATTGCTAACATCAGGAAAACGAAAGGGTCGGGTACTGGAAAATCTAATTTCCGAACAGGACTTGTAGTTTTTCAGTTTAGCGTTTCCATTTTTCTCATTATGTCAACTTGGGTAGTATTCTCCCAATTGCGATTTCTGGAGTCGACAAGATTTGGGTTTCAGAGTGACAATGTGATTGTAGTACCTGTCAAAGACAGATCTAAAAACGATCGATTTAAAACACTAAGCAACGAAATAGAAAATCTACCAGGCATTTCAAAAGTGAGTTTTTCGTCCAGTACACCTGGCGCTAACAATTCGCTGACCTATACCTACACAATTTCAGATACAGAACTGGGGGAACAACCGCTGGCCACTTTCCTCACTGATGATAATTTTTTCGAATTGTATCAAATCAAAATTAAAGAAGGGAGAGCATTGAACCCTCTTTCCGTAGATACTTTAGTAGATGTAGTTCTCAATGAAGCTGCAGTTAAGATGTTTAACCTTAGCCAACCAATTGGCAGTCTGGTGACTGGCAAAGTAAAAGGTAGGGTTGTGGGAGTAATTGAGAATTTCAATCACACTTCCTTACACAATGAATTACAACCTGTAATTATGTACGCCTTCAAGCCTACTTTTAGATTGGTGTCAGTAAAATTAAGTGACCCTCAAATCGGAATTGCAGCTTTAGAGAAAAAGTGGCCTGAGTTGTACGATGGCTATCCACTGGAATACAGTTTCCTCAATGATCAGATGCAACAATTATATGGAGCTGAACTACAATTGACAGAAGCCTACACTGCGTTTTCACTTATTGCCATCATTATTGCTGGTGTGGGGTTGATTGGGCTTACGACATATTTGCTAAATCGCAAATTAAAAGAAATCAGCATTCGTAAAATTTTCGGGAGCAGCATTACTCAGATTGTGAAATGGGTTTACTCAGGATACATTCCAATTATTTTGATCTCCACTGCCCTGGCAGGTATTGCAGGGTATTACTTTCTGGAAAGTTGGTTAAATAACTTCAGTTATCGAATAGAATTGAAGTTGATCTATTTTGTGCTCCCTCCTTTGCTCATGACAATCATACTGTTGATCACTACTGGGTTTCAATCTGTGAGGGCTTCATTGACAAACCCTGTAAATTATCTGAGGGAGGAGTAAAAGTAAGTGCAATCTAATCAACTACCGATCGTTTGATGATACAATAGAATACAACACATAAAGCTCTCTTCTAGTGCTATTCAAGAAATTAGGTTGTAACGATAAAAGGAGTTCTACGAACTCCTTTTACTTTAAGCATTAGCCTCCTCTTTTCTTGGCTTCCTTCTTAGCCTTCTTCTCAGCCCTCTTTTCCTTCAACGTTTTGGTGGCTTCCTTTTTACCTTCTTTTCTTGCGTCTTGTGCTTTTGCCATAATCCTAAAAGTTTATAAAGCTAAAATAGAGTAAAATTAGGTCTGAAAATAATGGCCTTATTCTAAAAAGTTGAAAGAAAGCTGCTGCTTTCTGTACTCCAAAACAACTTTAAACGTCTCTAAAAGCATATTTACTAATTTTTTTAGTAATATTTAGTATTACTATATTTTTTAGTATTATCTTTAGGTATACTTTAAAACGAACAGCATATGAAGATCATAAGATCCAGTTTTTTAGGTGCCAGAGTAGTGAGGGCGCAGGAT
>JAGQYK010000087.1 GCA_020436125.1 Cyclobacteriaceae bacterium
AAAACCATCTTTTCAATCCAAACACAAACTATCGTTGGCCTCTTATCCGCCAGCTGGCGGACGAAAGTTCGAGTCTTGCCCCCGCTACTAGTTAAAAGGTGATCATATGATCACCTTTTTTATTTATTCTCAACTGCCTTTGAAAACCATCTTTTCAATCCAAGGATGGATAGTTATGATGGCTAATTTTAAATCAAAAAGCCAACACACCTAAGCATACCTACACTTAGTCAATTTTGAGTTACTTTTGCAATCTTATACCAGAAGATCACCTTAAGAAGAGACAGCATCATGTCCGAAACACACAAAGCCGGATTCGTAAGCATAGTGGGTAAGCCGAATGTCGGCAAGTCTACCCTTATGAATAAACTGGTGGGTGAAAACCTGTCTATTATCACCTTTAAGGCGCAAACTACCCGGCATCGGATCATGGGAATTTTATCTGGTGATGACTTTCAAATTGTTTACTCGGACACCCCCGGCTTGCTTGAACCAAAATATGAGCTTCAAAAGAAAATGATGACCTATGTACAGGTTTCTCTAGAAGATGCAGATTTGGTTCTTTTGGTGGTAGAACTGGGCGAAAAATACGACCCCACTTTGTTTGAACGATTGAAACATATCAAGTCTCCTATTTTCCTGGTCATTAATAAAATTGACTTGGCAAAGGGTTCTCAACTAGACGACAAAATCACCTATTGGAAGAGGCAGCTTGATCCAAAAGCCATCATTCCTGTATCTGCCATTTCTGGAGAAAACGTAGATCAACTGTTACAGGAAATTATAAAACAACTCCCTGAACATCCCGCCTTCTATCCTAAGGATGATATCACTGACAAGAATGAGAGGTTCTTTGCTTCGGAGATCATCAGAGAAAAGATATTTCTTAATTATGAACAAGAAATCCCTTACAGCACAGAAGTGAGCATCGAAGAGTTTAAGGAAGCGGAGAATATCATAAAGATAAGGGCCATTATTTATGTAGAAAGGGATTCACAAAAAGGGATAATCATAGGCAAGGCTGGTGCTTCACTTAAGAAGGTAGGAATAGAGGCGAGAAAAGATTTGGAAGATTTCTTCAGCAAAAAGGTTTTTCTTGAAACACACGTGAAAGTGGCCGATAACTGGCGAAAGCAAAAACAAAGCTTAAAACAATTTGGTTACACAGATTAAGTAATGACTAACATCGTAGCAATAGTAGGAAGGCCTAACGTAGGCAAATCAACTTTTTTCAATCGACTTGTAGAAAAAAGAGAGGCAATCATGGATGACGTGTCCGGAGTAACTCGTGATCGTCATTATGGCTATGCGGATTGGTCAGGCAAATTCTTTACGGTAATCGATACTGGTGGCTATGTCACCGGATCTGATGATAAATTCGAATCGCAAATAAGAAAACAAGTAGAAGTAGCTATTGAGGATTGTACCGCCATCATCTTTATGGTGGATGGTAGAGCAGGCCTTACCGGCTATGACACCGAATTTGCAAACCTTATACGCAGGTCAAAGCGACCAATTTTTGTAGCTGTAAATAAAGCCGACACTCCTGATAAGGCCACTTTGGCTACAGAATTCTACGAATTGGGCTTGGGGGAAGTCTATCCGATTTCATCAGAAAACGGAAGTGGCACAGGCGAATTACTAGACGAAGTAATAAAAACTTTTGAAACTGAAGGAATAGAAGATCCTGATGAAGGTATTCCTAAAATAGCTATTGTGGGACGGCCCAATGTAGGAAAATCTTCATTTTTGAATGTGCTGCTGGGAGAAGAAAGAAGCATAGTGACGGATGAGGCAGGCACCACACGCGATGCAGTACACTCGCGGTATAAAATGTATGGCAATGATTTTATTCTGATTGACACTGCGGGAATCAGAAAGAAATCTAAAGTAACAGAAGATATTGAGTTCTACTCAGTTCTCCGATCATTAAAAGCTTTGGAGGAAAGTGATGTTTGTATCATCCTTGTAGATGCTGAAAGAGGATTGGAACATCAGGATATTACCATTATTAGCCTCGCACAGAAGCAAGGCAAGGGTATTGTAATCATGGTCAATAAGTGGGATCTCATAGAAAAGAATACCAAAACTTCCGATGAAATAACGAAGGCCATGATGGAAAAGTTAGCTCCATCTACTTATATACCTATCATATTTGCATCAGTTTTGACCAAACAGCGGATTTTTCAGGTAATTGAAAAAGCGGTTAAGGTGTACGAAAACAAAACTAAAAAAATCAGCACCTCAAAATTGAACGATGCGCTGCTGCCAGAAATAGCCAGATATCCACCGCCTGCACTGAAAGGAAAGATGATTCAAATCAAATATATTACTCAGGTAAAGGCTAAAACACCTTCTTTTGCCTTCTTTTGTAATCTACCTCAGTATATCCAGACACCTTACATGCGTTTTCTGGAAAATAAGCTAAGGGCTAATTTTGACTTCGAGGGGACGCCTATAAGGCTGTTTTTCCGGAAAAAATAAATTTTTCTTACCTCTCTTCAAAATACTATACCGATCATGGTATATTTGCACCCGAATTTAAAACCTGTAAACTATGAAAAAATTAATCGCATTATTAATGGTGTGCGGTTTCGCATTTGCCTTTGTCGCTTGTGGTGGTGGTAAAACTGAATCTACTGAAACCGAAATGACTGAGGACACTCAAATGACTGAAGAGCCAGCAATGGAAGAACCAGCTATGGACAGTGTTGCATCTGACACAACCAGCATGCAGTAAAATGTATCATTCAATCTAAAAGATTGGAAAAAGGCTTTAGGTAAAACTAAAGCCTTTTATTTTTTCTATGAACGCCACTTCAGTTTCTCGCATACTCTCCGACCACGTTCCTCAGGCCTCCTACGCCTATTGCTTTCAACTTTGGAAAAAGTTTCAATTCGATTTTAAACTAAGAAAAAGTCGGCTCACCAAAGTAGGTGATTTCACCTGCTATCCGGGCAGGGTGGCACGCATCACTGTCAATCATGATCTTGACCCTTATCTTTTTTTAATTACCTACATCCATGAAGTTGCGCACCTTGAAGTGCATATCAACTACGGCAACCGGGTAGAGTCCCACGGTATAGAATGGAAAAGATCATTTCAGCAAATGATGATACCAGTTATGAACGAGGAGATATTTCCTCCAAAACTGCTTAGCGGATTGCAGAAGCACATGAAAAAGCCAAAAGCCTCTACTTTTTCAGACAGTAAATTCACTCAGCTTTTGCGTACCTATGACGAACGTCAAAAGCATGTGGTACTGCTCTCGCAGGTACCTGAGGGTACAGTCTTTGGATTTCAGGGGAAATGGTTTAAAAAAGGAAAACTTAGAAGAACAAGGGTGGAGTGTAAGGAAATAAAAACCAAACTAAGCTATTTGGTGCCTGCTGATGTCCCTATTCATCTAGGTCAATTAAGCCTTCTCTGAATCAGGGCTTTCACCAATTCAAAAAAACGGATTGGAGCTAAAGTTCTCCATTGCGGAATCTGCAATGTGCCTCCCATGTTGATGTAAACATCTAACTTGTACCGTTCGAATTCACGCTGAATAAAGTCCGGGAAATTGACGGCAGCTATCCAGCCATCTTCCACCTCCTCAAACCATTCTTCATAATACAAATCATCAGATCCATGAAAATTGAAAATGTTTTCACCTATCAAAATGAATTTATTAATTCCTTCTGCCGACAACAGTTCAATAAGGTTCCGCTTTAGCAACATGATATCATTGTACAATGTATCATTCCACTCACCAATGAATTCAAGTATTACAAATCCGAGATCGTAATCCGCAAAAAGGATTTTTACATATAATGTTTCTGACCCAAAGGAATCCCAGGCAGGGTCGATGTAGTAGCCATAGATGGCTTCACTATATTGATCATAGTTATACTCCTTCTCGTAAAAAGGAGATCGTTCATCCTGGGAGGCATCGTAATACTGCAACCAGTTATAATGGGGCTCAATTTCATGCATCTATTTTCCGCTTTCAATGGCAGCACGTACACTCCCAAATTTTTTTAACAGTGCTGTCGCTTGCTCTTCACTCACTCCCAACTCATTCATGATCATTTTTGTTCCCCGATCAACCAGCTTATTGTTACTTAGCTGCATGTCCACCATTTTATTGCCTTTAATTCTGCCCAGTTGAATCATGGCGGATGTTGAAATCATGTTGAGCACCAATTTTTGAGCTGTCCCTGCTTTCATTCTTGTGCTACCCGTTACAAATTCTGGGCCTACAATTACTTCAATTGGATAGTCCACCAATTCCGCTAATTGACTTCCATTATTACAAGTAATACATCCTGTCAAAACACCATTAGCTTTTGCCTCTCGAACACCCCCAATTACATATGGTGTTCTTCCAGATGCTGCAATTCCAACTAACACATCGTTACTAGAAATGTTATAGCCCAGCAAATCTTTCCAGGCCTGTTCAGTATCATCTTCTGCATGTTCTATCGATTTACGAATGGCCTGATCGCCACCAGCAATTAGTCCTATCACCTTACCTTGTGGCATGCCATAGGTAGGTGGTATCTCAGATGCATCAAGTATCCCTAGTCGACCACTGGTGCCAGCGCCAATATAAAAAAGCCTACCTCCATTTTTCATTTTCTCCACAATAGCCTTTACAAGAACTTCAATCGAGGGAATAACTTTCTGGACCGTTAACGGAACTGACTGATCTTCGTTATTCATGTTCATGAGTAAATCGTGGATACTCATTCGTTCCAGATCATTGTAATGGGATGAAGATTCTGTTGTAGACACAGGCTTAATTGTTTAAATCTTTTTTATGAAACAAGGCAAGTCCTGCAATGGGTGTCTCCGCAATATTTTTTACACTAATCCCCATATCATTTGCTACCTGTCGCAAAACGTTGCTAAAGTAAAACGCAACTCCTCCAGTAAAGTGAACTTTAACATTTTTGTGATTATCGTATTGCATTATGTTCTTCTCAAAAAATTCCTTGAACCCAGAATAGACCAACTGATAACAATAAGGATCTTTCAAATGCTGAAAAATAAACTTTGTGAAACTTCCCAGGAAAGCTGCCGGCTTATCGTGTTGATACACTTTACTTAGTATCTCTTCGCGATTAAGCGGAAACCTGGCTTTAAATTGCTCTGCCAATCTTTCAGGCATCTCCTTACGGATGTAGTCCTTAATAAATCGCTTACCCATGTAGGCTCCTGACCCCTCGTCTCCAAGTATCCATCCAAGACTTGCAACATTTTTGGTAATTGTGCGGCCATCATAGCTGCATGAATTAGATCCGGTACCAAGAATACAAGCAATTCCTTCTTCGTCTCCACAAAGCGATCGTGCTGCTCCAAGTAAGTCCAGATTAATTTCAACACTCGCTTGCTTGAAATATTTCACGAGAACCTGTTCAACTATTTTTTGATTATCTGGTGATGATACTCCCGCTCCGTAAAAGAATACTTTAGTTACTGGTTCTAGTATTTGCGGAAGAAGATTCTCTTCTAATGACTTTTGTAGATCAGAAGCAGGCTGATAGTAAGGATTAAACCCCGGTCCATTGACCTGATCTATTCTACCATCACTGTGAAGAATTCTCCAATCCAATTTTGACCCCCCACTATCGGCTATTAATATCATTCCTTTAAAAGATTAGCAATGGGTCTAAATTTACTAAAAACCTCATCGGTGTGAGGAGCTTCAGCAAGTTCGTCCGTTAAATCCTGCCCCGCCCAATGCTCATAGTGGGTACCTGTTTTCCACAACCTTGAATTGGTGACGTTGTAAACCAATCCTTTATAGGCAATCCAAACCTCAGGTTTATCCTGACCATTTCTTAAAGCCAATTGCCGTATAGTAACTGTTGGGAGGCTCGAATTCACTTTGCGGTAATATGATTAAAGTCTTTAATAATAGTATAAAGAAACTTAATCGGAGGGAGGTCAGTCTGAATGCCTAACAAGGATTTTATTCTTTCCGTTACTACCAACAGTGGTTGCGCATTCCCTTGATCCCTATTTACCTCAAGAGCCCTTTGGATGAGTTCAATATCATTCTCTGTCAACTGGATCACCTGCTCAAAGGTAGGCACATATGTCTCTTCAGGTGAAACAAAAATATCGCTTGACGTTATTTCTTTTTGCTCAATCAATTTAACTACTGAAGTACCCGCTACCACATCTCCCAATCTTTGTCCCTTTCCTCCCATAGCAATCATTACCACAGCAATTACACCTGACAAAAAATAAAAATCGATAAAGCTAAAAATCCATCGCATAATATAATTTCCAATGGTCGGGGGAGTGCCATCTAATCGAACAACTTGTATTTTCATCACTCTTTTCCCCGGGCTTTGGCCATTCATAAAAATTTCAAAAAGCAGATGGTAGAAAAGCCATGGCAGCCCGAGCATCATCATCCATATCCAAGCCACTTCCATATTTGCATTTAAGAAAAGAGCCACTATAAAAATGGTGTAGGCTATAAGGATAAGTCTATCCAGCAAAAATGCAAGTATTCTGTCTCCTACACTTCCAATAGGATATGCTATAAATACATTTTGAGTAGTTCTTACCTTTATCGTCTGCATCTATGTCTCTTATGCTTGATAGTCTCCGGTCACCAATCTCCTTATCAACCACAATCAATGGAGAATTTCAATCCTGAACTGTCCGTAAAGTTAATTCAATCGATGAAATGCCAGCTTTCTAATGATTTTTTCAATACAATAAAGTAGATTAGGCATTCCAAAATCTGTCCGCCACCTTGTGGACAGTTAATTGATCACTAAAACAACCATAAATAAATGAAATTAATCTATTCGCTATTATGCATTTTTGCCATCACCCTCATTGGATGTGAGCAAAAAAAAACTGAAGAAAAAATGACGGATGAAGAAATGCGTGCTTACGCTAATGAGCTAGCTCATCGCTTTATCATCACAGATGGCCATATTGATGTACCCTACCGACTTAAGGAAGCGCACATCAATATCACAGCAGAAAATGCCGATGTTTTGGTAAGCACTACCGAAGGTGATTTTGATTTTGAGAGAGCCAAGGAAGGTGGATTAGACGCCCCTTTTATGTCTATTTATATCCCTTCTGAATATCAGCAGCAACCTGACATGGGAAAAGCATTGGCTGACTCGCTCATCAATAATGTGATGGCCATTGCCAGCAACCTTCCGGATAAGTTCGCCTTGGCCAATTCCCCACAAGAAGTTGAGGCTAATTTTAAGGCAGGTAAAATTTCTTTGCCTATGGGTATGGAAAACGCTGCTCCATTCGGAAATGATTTGGCCAACATAAAATATTTCTATGATCGTGGAATCCGCTATGCCACTTTAACACATGGCAAAGACAATCAGATTTGCGATTCTTCTTATGACCCTACTGGTACACATGGCGGCTTAAGCGAATATGGTCGCGAGGTGGTTGCCGAAATGAATCGAGTAGGAATTATGGTAGACATCTCTCACGTAGATGATGACACTTTCTTTCAGGTAATGGAATTATCCAAAGCACCAGTTATTGCATCTCACTCGTCTTGTCGCTTTTTCACACCAGGTTTTGAAAGAAATATGAACGATGAGATGCTTAAAGAGCTTGGCGCTAAAGGTGGCGTCATCCAAATAAACTATGGCTCATCATTTTTAGACTCTGCTGTAGTGCAGGCCAACAAAGCAAATGATGAAAAATTAGATGCAATGCTGGCCGATGCAGGATTAACTAAAGATGATGCAGATGCAAAGCCCATCATTGAACAATTTGGAAAAGATAATCCCAAGCATTATGCCACTTTAGAAAAAGTAGTTGATCACATTGATCACGTAGTAGCGCTAGCGGGAATCGACCATGTTGGAATTGGAACTGATTATGATGGCGTGGGTGATAGTTTGCCTACGGGGCTTAAAGATGTTTCTTCCTACCCCAATCTTATTTTCGAATTACTGAAAAGAGGATATTCCGAAGAAGATATCGAAAAAATATGTTACAAGAATGTGTTTAGGGTTTGGAATAAGGTTGCTGAAGTTGCACAGCAATTACAAACTAATGGGTAAGTAATATCTAATTATTACTTTACAAAAGGCTGGAAGTTGGAGGTAAAGATCTTTACCTCTAACTTCCAGCCTTAATTGTTTCTGAACATGCGAGAAGCAAATTTTATAAAGCAAAACAAACCCAGATGGGAGGAGTTTGAGAAAATTGTTTCCCAACAAAAGCAGGCTCCTCCTGATCAATTAGCTGAGCTTTTTATCCAGATTACGGACGACCTCTCCTTTTCACATACTCAATACCCAAAAAGCAGGACCACTCAGTACCTTAATGCGCTGGCTAGTAAAATCCATTTGGAGATTTATAAAAATAAAAGGGAAGACAAAAACAGGTTCATTACCTTCTGGAAGATAGAGTTGCCTCATATTATGTACGAGGCGCAAAAACCTTTTTTTTATGCTTTCTTGATTTTTATGATCGCAGGGGTTATCGGGGCTGTTTCTACCGCCTACGATGACACTTTCGTGAGGCTGATTCTTGGTGACGGGTATGTGAATATGACTTTAGAGAATATTAAAAACGGAAACCCAACTCAGGTTTATTCGGGATCGGGGGCCATGGAGATGTTCTTCCAAATCACGCTCAATAATATATTGGTTTCTTTTAAAGTCTTTGTGTATGGTTTTTTCGCATCCATTGGCACTGGCTTTTATTTGTTCTATAATGGGCTCATGGTGGGCACCTTTTTAATGTTCTTTTTTCAGGAAAGTGAGCTGGCTCAAGCACTACCGGTTATCATGCTACATGGCACCATTGAATTAACTTCTATTGTAATTGCAGCTGCAGCAGGGTTTACAATGGGAAACAGTTTATTATTTCCAGGAACATACTCCCGCCTTGCTTCATTTAAAATGGGTGCCCTTAAAGGGCTTAAAATTGTAGTTGGGCTTGTTCCGTTCTTTATCCTGGCAGGATTCATTGAGTCCTTTATTACGCGCTATGCCTTTATGCACTGGAGTCTTAAAACAATGATCATAGGAGCATCGGCCATTCTCATGATCTATTATTTCATCATTTATCCCATCCAACTAAAACGCAATGAAAGTTTTCACACCGATAGAGTTTCATAAAGCACGGGATTTCAGTAAGAAGATTAATGATACCTTCGAGTTTCTCAGGCAAAACTTTGTACCCCTTACAAAGAGCGTGCTTTTTATCGCTGGCCCTCCGGTTCTTATGGGTAGTTTGATGATGGGATCATTTGTTGGGGACTTTCTTAATCTGTCTCAAGACTCTTACACCAACCCTGGAAGCAGTGAGATGGCCGAAAAATATTTTTTATCTATCAATTTCTGGCTTCAGATTATACTGGCTATGACTTTTTTAATAGTGAGTGGCGTAGCTTCAATATCCTCCATTAACAACTACATTATATTATACGGAGAGAAAAAATCAAATCAGATTGAAGTCGGGGAAGTTTGGACACGCGTAAAAGAAACTTTCTGGATGTATCTGGGCACCATGTTTTTCTTTGGGTTACTATTGATGGGAGCCTATATTATTATGCTTGTTCCTATAGTCATTCTCAGTTCTATATCTCCGATTCTTGTGTTCTTTGGTGTCATGGGTCTGATTATAGGCCTATTTTATCTTCTTTTTGGAGCCTCACTCACTTTTTTTATAAGAGGGTATGAAAAGATCGGTTTCATTGATGCATTAAGGCGTTCTTTTTACTTAGTACGTGGAAAATGGTGGAGCACTTTCGGACTGATCTTTATTCTTGGCATGATAGTATCCATGATGTCCTACCTATTCATAATGCCGTGGTATATTGCTACCATAGTCTCCAGCCTGCACAGTGTATCTACAGATACTTTTCAAGAACCATCATTCAACTGGAGATTACTCACTATTATCTCGTTTACACTTTATTATCTCGCCCAAATGGTGCTCTATTCCATACCCAATGTAGGTATCGCTTTACAATACTTTAATCTTGTAGAATTAAAAGAAGCAAAGGGTCTTATGGATGAAATTCAAACGCTGGGCAATACCTCAGACTATACATCACAACGAGAAGAAGACTATTAATGAGGACTATCCTGTCAATAAGCATTTGGTTGTTGTCTTTATCACTACCACTTAGTGTTCTGGGCCAGGATATATATATCGATTATGATTCTACGGAATATTATGACTACGGAAATGAAGATGACATTATTTATAATGCATCCAACGACACAACCAAAGTAGAAGTTAAGGAATTTGCACAGGAGAAAATTACAACACTTAAGTCAGACCAGGATTTTAATTATAAAGAACCTCCTACTATGGCCGAAAGCATCTGGGATCGGTTTTGGAAATGGATAGGCAGATTCATCAGCGCATTATTTGAAGGAGCAACTAGCACCAATTGGGGTCGCGTGTTTGTATATGTAGCTGCTTTTGTAGGCTTTATGGTTATCCTTTTAATGATCTTAAGAGTTAATGCCTTTCGTATTTTGTATTCAGGGGCCGATAGAGGTACGATCACCACCAACGTGTTTCATGAAAATATTCATGAAATGGATTTTGATCAACTCATACAAGATGCCATTGCTCAACAAAAATACAGAGAAGGCATTCGATTGGTCTTCCTGCAGTCGTTAAAACTTTTAACCGACAAACAATTCATTCACTGGCAAGCCGGAAAGACCAATCATGATTACATAAATGAATTGAATACAAGTGAGCTGAAGATCAATTTTAATGAACTTAGTTTTTACTTTGATTATGCCTGGTATGGAAATTTTCATATCAATAAAGAAGCCTTCAAAAAGACTCAGCAACTTTTTCATTCCTTAAAACAAAAAACTTCCAATCAATGAAAAAGGACTGGAAGTATATATTCTACTTATCAGCTTTTATAGGCATCTATGTAGTTGTTCAGCTGCTTAGTCCCAAAAATCATAATTGGTCTATTTCATTATCGCATATCGACAAAGATCCATATGGAACTTTTGTGCTCAATGAATTACTCCCTGATTTTTTTGACTCCGTAACTATTACTAACAAGACAATGTATGAGCTCCTTGAGGCTAAAATTGAAAATGCCGCATTGCTAAGCCTTTCTACATCTTTGAGTATGGCAAAAGAGGACACAGAGTCATTGCTTCAATTTGTGGCCGATGGAAACACAGTTTTTCTTTCATCTCATTATTTTAGTGGGAAACTAGCAGATACCTTAAACCTTGACACCGAAGACTACCTGTTTAACAATAGTGAAATCGTTGATCAACGCGATTCTGTCGCGTTACATTTATCCAATCCGACCTTCGATACATTAGCTACGTATAAATACAGAAGGGATAATGCGCACAACTACTTCAGTAAGTATGACTCGCTTATCACTACGATTATTGGAAGAAATGATTCAGGGCAACCTGTAACACTTCACATGGCTATCGGTAAAGGGTCATTGATTGTCAACAGCACTCCGCTTGCATTCACCAACATTAATATGCTTCATGAAGAAAATCATAACTTCGCCTCTCACTCAATATCCTACCTGAAGGAACAAAAGCTAGTCTGGACTGAATTCTATCACCTTGGACGAATGGAAGCTGGAACTCCTCTGCGGTTTATACTCACCCAAGAACCGCTAACCTGGGCTTACTATATTAGCATAATCTCCATTCTTCTCTTAATCTTATTTGAATCAAAAAGAAAACAACGCGTAATCCCGATCATACCGCCAATTGAAAATACCACTTTGGAGTTTGCATCTACCATTGGAAACTTATACTATCAAAGAGGAGATCACAAAAATATGGCAGAGAAAAAAATTATGTTTTTCTTTAACACCCTAAGAAGTCGCTATCATCTGGATTCAAGCGCGGTAAATGACATTAACCATGTAGCACGAAAAACAGGAAATGATGAAAAATCCACATCATCTCTTTTTAATAATATTCAAAGCATTCAAAGGAAGCAGGAAATTACCTCTGAAGAGCTTATCCTACTAAATAAACAAATTGAAGATTTTATAAAATAATAATATGGAAGGACCAGTTTTTGAAAGCCGTGTCGACTTAACAAAGCTAAGTGAGCAAGTAGGCAAAATAAAGGAGGAGATAGGAAAGGTAATTGTTGGCCAAGAGGGCATGATTGACTTGTTAGTAACTGCACTACTTGCTGATGGTCATGTGCTCATAGAAGGAGTGCCCGGTGTAGCCAAGACACTGACAGCTAAATTATTTTCTAAAATAATTTCCGTTGAATTTTCTCGCATCCAGTTTACTCCGGACCTTATGCCATCAGACGTAGTGGGGACCTCTGTATTCAACATGAAAAATTCAGACTTTGAGTTTCATCCAGGCCCCATCTTCTCCAATATCGTTTTGATAGATGAAATCAATCGCGCGCCAGCTAAAACACAAGCCGCGCTTTTTGAGGTAATGGAAGAAAGGCAAGTAACTGTTGATGGGGCTACGCATCCTATGAAAAAGCCATATATGGTTTTGGCGACCCAAAATCCCATCGAACATGAAGGAACCTACAGACTTCCTGAGGCACAACTGGATCGATTTTTATTCAAGATTGTTGTGAATTACCCAAACCTGGACGAAGAAGTAAGCATCATAACTAAGCAACATAAAAGAGAAGGCTCCCTTGCTACGGAGGAAGTAGCTCCAATTATTTCCGCGGAAGATATTACAAGCATGAAAGCTTTCACCCAAAAGGTTCATGTAGAAGAACATCTTATCCGATACATTGCCCAGATTGTACAAGAAACAAGAAACAACCCCATGTTATTCCTAGGGGCATCCCCAAGAGCATCTGTTGCCATACTAAATGGAGCAAAAGCTTTTGCACTCATTCAAGGTCGCGATTTCATAAGCCCTGAAGACATTAAAAAAATTGCTCTTCCTGTTCTACGACATCGTATTGCCCTAAGTCCTGAAAAAGAAATGGAAGGAATATCGCCTGATGTGATCGTACAGCAGATTATTGATAAGATTGAAGTACCCAGATGAAACTCGTTAGAAGTCTCTTTCTGACTCATCGTTTCTTCCAGGCAGCCATCGGTCTGGTTATTCTTTTTATTATCAGCTTTGTGCTGCCCTATACATTATGGTTGCCCAAGGTGCTATTCTTCTGTTTGTTGGTAATCGTTGTTACAGATTTCATTTTACTCTACAGAGTAAAAAAGGGAATCTATGGCATTCGTTTTACACCAGACAAACTTTCCAATGGGGATGATAATGAAATAAGGATCTATTTAGAAAACTATTATGTCTTCAAAGTCAAGCTTACAATTTTTGATGAAATACCTCACCAGTTTCAGCGCAGAGATCTTGAATTTCAAATCACGTTAATACCTGGCGAAAAAAGAACGATCCCTTATTTTCTCAGACCAGTAAAGCGAGGGTCTTATTCTTTCGGAGCCGTAAATACATTGGTAAGTTCACCCCTTGGGTTCCTTTCCAGAAGATTTTCATTTTCTCAAGACAAATTGGTGCCGGTATACCCCTCATTTATGCAAATGAGAAAATACGAACTATTGGCTATAAGTAATCGACTTACTGAAACTGGCATCAAAAAAATAAGGAGGATCGGGCACAATCAAGAGTTTGAACTTATCAAGGAATATGTATCAGGTGACGATTTCAGAACCATCAACTGGAAAGCTACCAGCAGAAGATCACGACTAATGGTCAATCATTTTCAGGATGAACGATCTCAACAGATATATTCTCTGATTGACAAAGGAAGAGTGATGCAGATGCCATTCAATGGACTGAGCCTCCTCGACTATGCCATCAATGCCAGTCTGGTGATTTCTAATATTGCAATTAGAAAAAGCGATAAGGCAGGTCTTATTACGTTTCAAGACAAGGTAAACACCATCCTACCAGCTAATCGCCTTAGCAATCAGATGAACAACATTCTTGAAAGTTTATACAATCAGAAAACGGCCTACGTTGAATCTGACTACTCTAATCTGCACACCATTATCAAGAGAAAAATTTCTCAGCGAAGCCTTCTTTTGCTTTTTACGAATTTTGAGACAGTATTTGCGCTGCAGCGCCAGCTACCGTACCTCCTCAGCCTATCCAGGCAGCATTTGGTTGTTGTTATCTTTTTCGAGAATACCGAATTAAGCGAAATCACATCGCGAAGTGCAAATGGACTAAAGGAGATTTATCATAAAACCATTGCGGAGAGACTCTACATGGAAAAAAAACTCATTGTAAAAGAGTTGCTGAAGCATGGCATCCAGGCGCTGCTTACCCCTCCTGAAAATCTCACTGTCAATACCATCAACAAGTACCTCGAATTGAAAGCCCGAAACCTCATCTGATCAAAATCGAGCAAGCACCAATTAGTTTTCAAAAATTAAGAGATTTTATTCGGATTGATCCCAATATCCTGCAAATCATCATTATTTTTGCACCCGATTTACCTAATCCTCCCCCTCAATGCCAAGAGATAGAAGTATTCGGTCCGTGCTCATAATAGGAAGTGGACCCATTATTATCGGTCAAGCATGTGAATTTGATTATGCTGGTTCCCAAGCCTCCAGATCATTAAGGGAAGAAGGCATAGAAGTAATTCTGATTAACTCCAATCCGGCCACTATCATGACGGATAAGGTAACTGCGGACCACGTCTATCTAAAGCCACTGGAGAAGAAGTATATAAAAGAGATACTCGAAAAACATCACGTAGATGCGGTGCTTCCTACCATGGGCGGCCAGACAGCCCTCAATCTATGCATCGATTGTGAGAATGCTGGGATATGGGAACATTATGGTGTTAGGATCATAGGTGTTGATATTAACGCCATTGAGACCACTGAGGACAGGGAGAAGTTTCGCTTGAAGATGAAAGAGTTAGGCGTAGGAGTTTGTGAAGGTGCTACTGCGACCTCATTCCTGGAAGGAAAAGAAATTGCCCAGGAAATTGGATTCCCATTGGTTATTCGCCCCTCTTTTACGCTAGGCGGCTATGGCGGGGGCTTTGTGAAAAGAGCAGAAGACTTTGATGCCGTATTAAACCGTGGATTACACGCTTCCCCAATACACGAGGTACTGGTGGAGCAAAGTA
>JAGQYK010000088.1 GCA_020436125.1 Cyclobacteriaceae bacterium
ATTGCCACTTTTCCACGACTCTACCTTATAATCAGCTAAAGCGCTAACCTCCCATCTTTCAGCAACACCATACCGAAGTACGGTGTTATTAAGAAAACCATCGCCTTTAAAAGGAGCTGATTTATTCTCGTAACCAAAAACATCCATTCCAGTTTGAATCTGGAAAATACCTTTTCCTACTGTAAAAGGGCCAATAGACTGACCTGGGCGTCCAGAGCGAATCGTTTCATTGTACTGGCCATAACTGACAAAGGACGGCATGAGGCCAGAAACAAAAAGTAAAACTTTGATCAATCGACTCATAATTCAGTTGGAGGAAATTCGGCAAATGTAAAGCAGTTCCTATGACTTTAATGCCATAGTAACAAAACAAAATTTTCGTCTATTTGTTACACAACGAAGTTGTGATCAGGCACATCAAAGCAGGTACCCCAACGTTATAATTCAAGTAAAGCCTTCAATTTAGTACGGGCCAGTTCCCCAAAACTTCTGTCTACAAGATGTAACGATACTTCAATTTCAGATTTCTTGCCGGCAATAAATTCAACGCGAATGGGTTTATTAGGCACGCACCATGGAGATTGCAAAAGTGTTTTCTTAATCTTTTTCTCCAAGTTGATAGGATCATCCATCTTCACTTCCTCAAAGTGAAGAATCACTTCACTGGCAGAATGGATATCTACATGATTTAAATTTATGCTTTTATTCAATAGCTGTGAATACGGAATCCTAATTATATCTCTACCCTCCGCTTCAACAAAAACCTGAGACACAGATAATTTCTTAATTATACCTTTACCCTCAGGTGAGTTTAACTCCTGCCCTACATTTGGATTATGTTTGATCTTAAAAATAAAACCTGAAACGATGTCTTTGATATAGTACCAAACCAAAAGCCCAACTACCGCAATCACCAATACCAATACCAATTCATTGTAATATGATTTCGAATACAAGAAGTGGCTTACTACCCAAAAAATATAAAATATCCACAAACCCAACTCTATGGCTACAAACACCGGATAATATTTCTTTAGTCCTTTAGAACGATATCCTATCAATCGCATGACACGAAAGACTGAAAATATCAGGAATGCTGTAATGATGAAAAACAAATAATTAATCATAACCACTCCTTTTCATGAAACACCTTGATCAGCAAAAACTCGATATATGGATTGAGTCCATATACATCCATGCTACTTTTCTTTATCACTCCCATCCTCACCATCGCGCGAACGTTATGCGTAATATTCTCCGGCTTTTCTGATAATACCCTGCACAACTTCTCAAAGGTCACCCGCTTATGCATCAACAATTGAAGGGCAATCATATTCCATTCTGTACTTAAATTATGTAGTACACTAATATCTATATTACAAGGCTGGTTAATAACAATTGTCTTGTCTTTAAACGCTGTAATTCCTTTTAGCCAGGCATTCATGGCCATGCCAGGATTACCGTGCGAATATTCGAATACTTGATTGAACAATCTCGCAAGTCTCACTTCATTCACATCTGATTCCAGTTTATCTCCCAATTTGAAGAGGATTCCACTGGACTTGTGCCTTGCTAGAATCAACTGGCGGAGATCATAAGCATTGAAGTGCTGACAACGAATTGTGCTAAGACTATAAGTATCCAGAGCCTCTACTTTCTTAAGCACCTCATATGCAAATGGATTCATGTTTGCTATAATGAGACACTTGTGCGAATAGGTATCTATTAAATCTTTTACCAATCGGATAGTGCGTAGTCCCTCATCCCCAGCACGCTCCCACCACAATTCCAAATCATGAATTACCAAAACAGTTCCATGGGTCAGTGCGTTGAAAATCTCATTCACATCGCCTTCCATACGAGTAGCCTTTTGCAAAGCCGCACCAAATTCTGATGGATCGGATGAACCCGCATCGCGGCTGAACACGTGATATACCTTTTCGTCCTTAAAGTTTTGTTCGCAAAAATATTTACATAAAGCTGTCTTGCCTGCATTTCGCTCGCCCAATACGGTTATCATTCCCGGAACTCCTGCTCTATACCTGTTCAATGCCAATTGCAATTGACTTTCCTCTTCGGAACGTTTCACCCAAAAATTATCACTGATACTAGAGCGGCCGCTAAACAGCATAGTGTAATAGTGCGGTAGCTTCTGCAGAAGTTTCTGATCCGGTGTAACACTATCAATTGTTTTTAATAATCGTTCAGCAAATGGTTTTTGATCGGATGCTGCAAAGCGCTCTGCAAGTAAAACTCCTTTACTTTGCGAGTAAAGCAAGCTTACAAATATGGCATACGCCTTTTCACTCCATTGAGACAATACAGAACCAAAACGGGATGTTATCTTATTGCTTTTATGTTGACGGATTAGTTGGGCAAATTCGCTCACATTAGTAGTGAGCGTAGAAACGTGTAAAGAATCTCTCAACTCCGATAGCAAGTGATCCAACTGATCAAAAGACTCCTCCCCAAGCGCACTCATCTTCTTTTGCTCAAACTCAATGGTGGTGAGCACTGGTCCAATCAAATCACCAACCAGTGTCTGTCGTTCATCCTCCTCCGCATTGTAAACATTAAATATGGAGAGGTTCGCTTGATCCTGTATCAACAAACTGGATTGCATCAGTTTATCCTGTAGTGTTTCCAGATAGTCATAGAAGGGTCCAGCCAATCGGATTTCAACAAGATATATGAGGAGAGAACTTAAAGGGAGTGATAATTCACCTTCTTCCCCTTCGGATGCTACCTTAATTTCATCCGGTAGTGTTTTGGCATAAGTCACCAGCTTATCACTCATCACTTCAAAGTCATCCAATAATTTAGCGCCATCTACATTCCAGGTTGGGATAATAGGTTGACGCTTCTCAATGGGTGTCTCTTTTAATCTTAACAGTGAAGCTTTTATCAACTCAACTGGCTCATTGCTTTCCCTGACTATCCACTGATTAAGTTTTACCTTGAACTGCTTCAAAGCTCCTTCCAGGTATCCCAAAAAATCAAGCATGTACACATTGGAGAGTGCCGTGTTGAGATTGAGAACATGACGTGCTCCCCAAAGTGGTGGAAATCCCTGAACCTCTTCTTTCTTGTCCAAATAAAAAGCCTTCTTTCTTCTTTTCTTCTCTAACTCTTTGTTCACGCGAATGCGCTCCATGTAATGTGCCATCTGCGACACATTCTTTCTATACTCCAACTGCATTCTTCCCTCATACAAATGCACCAATTCATTATTTCTTATTACCAACTTCTCCATCTTCTCAACAATAGAAGTAGCAAAAGCAGATACATCTTCACTTGAGTTGCCATCCTCAGCACTTCTGGCCAGTCGTTGAAAATTAACTTCACAATAAGAAATGAAGTCAGAGATCAGCGTCAGGCTTTCTCTGGATGTATTTTTAAAATCCTTTATCAGAATTGAAAGGAAGTGAAAACGGTTGTCTCGTAAGAAGTAATTTGCCACTTCACGGTAATTAATAGTGACAGGCAGTGTCTTTTTAGAAAAAGGATGGATGGTCCTCTTTCCTAGCTTAAATAACCGATCGCCAAAATCATCGTTGGATGCTACCAGAAATTGATCTTTGTCATATTCGATGGTAAGATGTTTTGGGAATTTATTAATATCTGTAGTTAACCTTTCTAAGTACCATTCCAAACCCAATTGCAAGACCTCACCCTTAGCCTTAATATCTACTTTCTGGTATCCAAGTAGCAATTCCTTGATCTTTTCAATGAAGTGCCTTCTGCTTCTTAGAATTGCTTCACTCCTTTTATAAGGTTGTTCAATTTCTGATGCTTTATTGATGCTTCTTGAAGTTTGTAAAATCAGTTCAGAAATTCTGGAGTAGAACTTTTGATCTATCGAAAAGAAAGCCCTGATGGCCTTTTCAAAAAAGAGATTCAAGGTTGTTCGACCGTAATGATCGATTTTACGAATGTCCTCTGCAATTATAGCGTAGCGCGACTCCTCAAGATCGGGAAGCACCCAGCTGCGTTGCCCATCCTCTTTAGTTATCGCTACACTCTCTTCTGAAACGATCGTATAAGCTTCAAAATCAGAGGAAGCGTTGATAAATAAACATGTCCCTAAATGTTGTCCTAATTCAGTTACATAATCATAAGTACTATCCAATTCATCGTAGCTGTTATCAGGAATTCCGATAATTGTCAAATCAGCCTGCCCTGATTCCTTTGTAATAATTTGAACCTTGCTGTTCTGATCAGAATAGTTATTGTGTACCTTCAATGAGATATCAATTCTATAATTGGAAAGAATACGTTGCACTTGCTGATATATTCTATCCACTTCACCAGCCTGATCCTGTATAATATGTAATCTTAATATAGGCTTATGCCATGGTGGTTCGCTGGTAAAGTGCCTAAGCAGATTGAGTGCCAAGGCGAGATTGCGTCCCCATCCGCTCCACCATATATCAATGGTTTTCGTTTGCCCTAATTTTTTAATGGGGTCATAATGCAAAAAGAGAGAATTTAAATTCTTCCTTTCAAACCCTTTAATAAGTTCAATAAACTCTTCCTTTTTTTCTTTACGCTCGCTCCATCCCATCAAAATAGTGTTCGGCTCAATACCCGAAAAACCATATAGAGTGGTGATCTCACCTATAGCATGGTAAATATTCTCGCATTTATACTGATGTTTAAAATAAGTGGGGGCTTCACCATTATTTTTCTCTTCTTTCTTTACCTTTTCCAGCAAGGTGTTTTCTGCCTCAATCAATTCAAATGATGATAACAGACCTAACTTACCGGAAATAGCCAGTCCCAATCTGGTCAGATGTGGTCTCCTTTCTTCTGACCCGGCAAATAAAAGTAGATTGGGTCTCCAGTTTCGTGACTGCACTCTTTCCTGCGTAAGTTTTTTCAATCCTGATTTTACTAAAGAAGCCCACACGCCACTCCATGCATCTCCGGATGACAAAGACAATTCTTTTCGCTTCAAATAGAAATAGAGTAAGCCAAGTAATAATGAGGCAGCCAAAGCAGCCACAAAATCAAGCTGTATCATTACCAGGAAACAGGCAGTAGCACCCAGCAAACTTACCCACACGGGCGTCTTAAAACTGGGACGAAAATCAGCACTAGTCCATCTTTCAAAGGCGCAACTTAGATTTAAGAACCCATAGGTAGTAATGAAGAAAATAGAAACGATTCTAGCGATTACATCAAGTTGTCCAATGAGTATTCCGCATTCAGCAATAATAAAAGTGAGTATGAGTGCATTACGAGGCTCATTCGATTTACCAACACCTTTTGAAAGCAACCGTGGAGTAATCCTATCCACCGCAGTAGCCTGAAGTATCCGAGGCGCTCCCAGAATACTCCCCAAAGCTGATGAAAGTGTTGCTCCCCAAATTCCTGCAATGACTAACTCAGGTACTCTGGAAATCTTAAGTAATACCTGTGGATCACTGGACAAAACTTGGCTATCGACCGTAAAGGCAAAAAAGAAAGCAAGTAAAATATAAACCACCAAACCCACTAAAATGGCGGTTATCGTTCCATTGGGAATAGACTTTTTGGGATCTTTTAGGTCTCCCGACATGGAGACCCCAGCCTCAAAGCCTGTTACAGCAGGAAAAAATATTCCAAACAGAAGCATAAATGAGAACCCGGCAGAAGGTGGATCTAATGTGGGGGCATCAGGAATAAAATCATGGTTACCAAAAACAATAGAAAGAAGTGACAAAAAAATCGCAGCCATAATGAAGTACTGCGTTTTAATGGCGAGTGAAGTACTGATAAAAGTAATTGTGGTGACCAACATGAGAATAATGGTTCCTGCAATTCGTATGGTGTTAATGGTGACATCATATCCCCAATACCCCAAAAAACTCTCTGCAAAACCAATCAGATAAAGACTTACACTGAATGACAAGCCTACAAAAAGTGCCAAGCCTAGCGTACCCCCGATAGGTAAGCCCAGACTTCTTGAAATCATGTAATACGTACCACCCGCTTCAACCTTCTTATCTGTGGCAATGGAAGACACACTTAAACCTGTCGTCACAGAGATCACGTGAGCAACTATAATGATGCCTAATGTCATGAACAATCCGGCCTCTCCTATTATCATAGGAAGCCTCAGGTACATGATTACACCCAGAATCGTTAAAATAGATGGCACAAAAACACCACCGAACGTTCCAAACTTACTTACCTTCGACATGGATCAGGTTAAAATCAATTTGACTTAAGTCCTTAACTTACTCATTAAAGTCACATTATTAATTCATTGAGACTTTATAAATCGTTAATGCCTAATATTCAATCTGTTTATCTTTTCTTTGCTTATATAGCCTTTCTCAGTACTAATTAAGAAATTAAGTACAGGAAGTAAACAAAAAGCCAAACTATAAAGTTATTTGACTCCTTATGATTTCAGGTGATACCTATTACGATATAATCGCAATCTGCAGCATAGTCATCATTTCGTACTCTTTTAGCATGATTGCAAAATACACTAAAATACCAAGTGTGTTGCTTCTGATTGTCCTTGGAGTGGGTATTCAGTTTTTACTCAAAGAATTAAATATCTCCCTTGGTGATAATGTATTTAGTCTACTGCAATTGTTGGGCATTGTTGGGCTTATCATGATTGTGCTAGAAGCTGCCCTTGACCTGCGGCTGACCAAAGACAAAAGTGCACTCATCTTAAAGGCATTTTTCATTGCACTATTTGCTTTGCTAGGGTCATCCATTGCCATCGCCTGGCTACTCCATTACTTTCTTTCCCTCAGCTACTATACCGCTTTCATTTATGCAATACCACTCTCTATAATGAGTAGTGCTATTATAATACCGAGTGTAAATCAGCTCAGCGGTAAGAAAAAAGAGTTTATGATCTATGAGAGTACCTTCTCAGACATTTTAGGTATCATGGTATTTTACTTTGCCATAGGTAATAGTGCCTCAACAGCCCCGATAGATTTGGTAAAGGAAGTGGCCATCAATGTAGGTCTTACCATTGGCTTGTCCATTATTGCAAGCTATTTACTGGTATTACTTTTTCAGCGGATCACAGAAAACGCTCGTCTCTTCCTTCTCATTTCTGCACTCATATTGTTGTACAGCATAGGCAAGGTATTTCACCTCTCATCTTTAATTGTGATCCTTGTCTTTGGGCTTACCCTAAGTAACTATAAGATTTTCTTCTCAGGAAAGCTAAAACGCTTTATTGATGAAGGGATACTGATCCGAATTAACAAAGAGTTTCATCTTGTTACCCTGGAATCAGCATTTGTAGTGAGAACTTTCTTTTTTGTGGTCTTTGGACTTACGCTAGACCTACAATCCCTGCTCGATATTAACACTGCCATTATCAGCCTCAGCATAACGGCAGCACTTTACGCGATCCGCTTTATTTGTCTAAAACCATTTTTCAAAAGTATTCTTCCCGAACTATTCATTGCCCCCAGGGGATTGATAACCGTACTTTTGTTTTTCGGCATCCCACCCATTTTTATTCAAGATAGTTTTAGCAGTGGCATATTGCTTTACACAATACTTATAACGGGAGTAATTATGACTGTAGGAATGATCTGGAAAGGTAGCGAACCAGAGGATGTAGACCGACTGGAATTTACTGACTTAAAACAGCTAGACGAAGAACTCAATCAATTAAACCCCAAACTTAAGTAATCCAATGCAGCGTTTGTGGTTGTAACGGATTAACAAACTCATTCTTCTCTTCAATCGATTGGTGCCAACTTTTCTTTAATTCATAATACCATTTGGCCTGCGTATCCGGATCGCCAAGTAACATCAAAGTAGGATTAGTATCCAATCCCTCACGCAACTTATGAAACACACCAAGATCCTGGCCAATAAAAGTTTTTCCCAAACTCTTTAAAGGTGTCCAAAGTAATTTAGCTAGCCCTATCGTGGTGTAAAAGATATGGTTAAGTTCTGTTTCATTTTCATTAATAGGCGTCAATGTAGTAATAGAAACAATTTCATTTTTGCCCACCTGAATGTGCTCAAATCGATTGCCAGGTAACTGGAAATTAATCTCTGTGCTTGTCCCTCCTTTCAACACGGAGTAGCCTTTTGAATTAGATGAAGGTTTGTGCCTGGCCATTTTAAAACCAAGGTCATCTGGCACAAAGTTCTTCTCTTTTAATTTCAGGTTTTTACTTGACCGCCAAAACCAGGATTGATGAACAAAGGTAACATGAGCAGGATCGATCAGACCAATTACCGAATGATCGATATTGGTGGGCATAGTCACCGTCTCCACATGAAGGAATTTTTTATCTGCATCAATCAACAAATTGGGTAATCTTTCCTCCGCACCCTCCAATTTCAGTTTATTCTGCGGAATATAAACCCAGATGGTATTACTGATTTCCTTACAGGGATATTCATATACCTTAATCTTGCTGACATCAAATTTATCATCCGCCAATGCCGGAATTCCAGTGCAGGTGCCAGAGCAATTGAACTTCCATCCATGATAGCAACATTGAATGGTATCACCATCAAACCAACCGGCAGATAAAGGCACCCCTCGGTGGGGGCAGTTATCTTTCAAAGCAAACGGATGGCCTTCCTTGTCTCTTCCAAAAACAATACGTTCTCCTAGAATTTCTTTTTGCACCAACTTACCCCTCTTGATTTGAGAACCATGAAATGCGAAATACCAGAGGTTTTTTAAAAAAAGCGGCTGTTCAGATGCCATTGAAAACAGGTTATATGGATGAAAAACAAGAATAAATAAAACTAATGACTAAAAAAATGATTTTGGTCCAGCCTTCTTTATTTTGAGTGCCCTGGAAACATAAAGCTTGTCAGTTTTCCTTGCATACCCTTTAGTTAATTTATATTTTTCAATTCATCATAGAGATAGAGCATAGATTCCGTCAACTCCATATTGATTGAACACATCCGTGAGTTAGTTCCGCTGACTGATGAGGAAGTCATTCTTGTACAGCAGGCATTCAAACCCGTAGAACTGGATAAAAAGGAACTTTTGTTGAGTAAGGGCGACCCCTCTAATCACATGCGGTTTGTGGCAGAAGGTTGTGTTAAGGTTTATTCCATCGACAAGGAGGCAGGAGAACATATCCTGCAATTTGGTATTTCCGGATGGTGGATAAATGATCTTTACGCGTTTCTTACGAAATCCCCTTCCTCCTTCTTCATCCAGGCCATAACAAAAAGCACAGTCCTTCAAATCCATCGTGACCAACTTAATGCACTTTACGATCAGGTTCCAATGATGGACAGGTTCTTTCGCATCAAGACTCAAAATGGATATGTTGCCTTGCAAGAAAGAACGATTATGGTAATGAGTGAAACAGCTGAAGAACGGTATTTGCGTTTTATTTCTCAATACAGGCTAATGGAGCAGCAAATTCCACAATATATGATTGCCTCATATTTAGGTGTCACCCCAGAACACCTAAGTGCTATCAGAAAAAAAATCAGTACACATCTTCGTTCTTAAGATACCTTAAGGCAATCGCCCATCGTGGCATTAATCTTTGCTAAAAAAAATTAATGTCATGAAAAAAACAATTCAAATTTTAGCACTAGCACTTCTCTTTCATGCGGTCGAGGCACAGCATAATGAAGAAGTTGGAAAAAGTCCATGGGGCTCTACTGATGAAATCGGCACCCTAAACATGATGACCGAAACATCAAAAATCAACATATTATCAAAAGTTAAATCAGGTAAGTCATATGACTTAAGTGTTGATTATTTTGTTGGGATGCCGAGTTTCCATTCCCTTGGAGATCCTGGTTATCAGTATTGGTTAACACATACACCGCATGGTACGGTGGTAGATAACCCCAACGGTTTAGGTGAAGCCATGAATAAGAAGGTGAGTTATACGGGAGATGCAATTTCCATGTACACCCATATGGGAACTCACATTGATGCATTAAATCATTTTGGGTTAAATGGCAAAATCTGGAATGGGTTTACCCCTGAAGAACATCTTGGTAATAAAGGTTGGAAAAAAACAGGAGCCGAAATGATCCCTCCCATCATAGCAAGAGGTGTTCTGATTGATGTATTGAGCTATAAGGGATCGTTACCACCCAACTACAGAATAACAGCAAAAGATTTACAACTCACACTCCAGCAGCAAAAGGTGAAACTTCAAAAGGGAGATGTAGTCTTTATTCGTACTGGTCAAGCCCGATTTTATGAACATGCAAATCAATATCTCGATAACTATCCCGGTATTAGTCTGGATGCTGCGAAATGGCTAGTGGAAGAACAGGAAATAATGTTGTTAGGGGCTGACAATTTGAGCTTTGAAGCGTTTCCACCGGAGCGTAAAGACAACTGGGTACCTGTTCACACCTACTTATTGGCTGAAAGGGGAATGATGTTTATTGAACAGTTGTACCTCGAAGATCTTTCCAAGGATCATGTATATGAATTTGCACTCATTACTGCTTCTCTCAAATTTAAAGGAGCCAGTGGAGCACCCATGAGGCCTATCGCTTTACCTATCCACTAAAGACATGGGTAATCTATATTTAACACTTAGTGCATTTGCAGTAGGCATCATGGTGGTGATACAAGGCGGGCTTAATTCACGACTGGGTATTATGCTGAACAATTCACTTCTTGCTACAGCAGTGGCATTGACCATGAGTGCAAGTATAACCGTGATGACAGCCATTACAACAGTAAGACAATTACCAACCATTCAACAAATCAAGTTAATCCCGAGTCACTTGTGGTTTACCGGGGGTGTATTAAGCTTTATTGCGGTATCACTTTTCTATTACATCATTCCACGCCTGGGTATTTCTACCGCTGTTACTTTTGGACTGGCTGGTCAACTATTGTTCGCAGCCATTGCCGGTCACTTCGGGTGGTTCAACTTACCCTTAGAACCCATCTCGGTCAAAAAGATAATCGGGCTAATCGTAATGCTTTCGGGTGTGATGCTAATTAAATATTAAATCGATGGATTTACAAATTGAGAATATTGAAAACCTTACGAGCCTATGGCGATATGCCAGCAAAAAAGTGGGGGAATACAAATATATAAAAGGCTATGAAATCGGTTTAATCGCCCAATCAGAATGGCCAAACAGATTGTGGTTTTCAAGTCGTGTAGACATACCCTTATTCACGGAAATCATTAAGCAAAGCCCATCCCCGCTCGCGATTACTACGTGGGGTGATCATTTGAGCTATAATCAGGAGATACTAGCGTCATTGGGGTTTGAATTGAAACTCGAACAATATGCGATGTTCGTAGAATTAACTCAAACACCAGAATACAAAGACAAAATCACCATTCAACAAGTAAGGGATTACGACTCCTCAGTAAAATGGTCGGCAGCCTTTGAAGACAGCTTTGGGTATACACTAAGTGCTGAAACAGTTATGAAAACAAAAGATTCAGTCGACTACTACCTTGGTTTTTATGAAGGAGAAACCATAGGAACAATCGCTGTATTCAATCATAATTCAACAGTAGCAGGAATACATTCGATGGGGATACTTCCCTGCATGAGAAGGCGTGGCTTTGCAGAAGCTCTACTCATTCAAGTATTAAACATTGCTAAACACAAAGGCTCAAAATATGCCACTTTACAATCTTCGGAAATGGGAAAAGGGCTTTACCTCAAAGCAGGATTTCAAGAACAGTTTATAATCAAAAGTTTTATCCAATCTAACAAAGACAAAAATGAACTTAATCGATAATTTAAAATGGCGTTATGCCACCAAAAAATTTGACCCATCAAAAAAAGTGTCAGACAAAGATATTGAAACGTTAAAGGAGGCAGTCAGGCTCTCAGTATCATCGTATGGACTACAACTATACAAAGTACTGATCATTAAAAATACAGAGATTAAAAGAGAACTTAAAAAAGCTTCCTGGGATCAATCTCAAATTACTGACGCATCCCATTTATTCGTATTTTGCAATTACACAATGAATTTCGATTATCACATTGATAATTACATTCAGCTGATTGCCGAAGCACAAGGAATCGGAACCGATGCGTTGAGAAATTATAGTGAAACCATCAAGTCATCGATTGAAAAGAAAGACCAAATAGGGAAGAAAAGCTGGGCAGAGAAACAAACCTATCTTGCACTCAGCAACTTGCTGGCTGCTTGTGCAGAGTTAAAGATTGATGCCTGCCCCATGGAAGGATTTGACAATCAGTCTTACAATCAAATACTTGGCCTAGATGAATTGGGATTAAATGCTGCAGTGATTGCCCCTGTTGGATATCGTTCTGCAGAGGACTCTACGCAGTATAGAAAAAAAATAAGGAAACCAGTAAGCAAACTATTCCAAACTATCTAAAACTAAATATGCCATGATCAGTCATGGCATATTTTTTACTTGATCCTAACGTACACTAGCTTAATATTCTTATTTCCGGTATCCCGTTCATCCACCTCAAACTTATTAATGCTCTTTATTAAAGGAAGCATTTTATTAAAGCCATAATTTCTGGGATCAAAATTGGGGTGTTTCTTCAATAGCAAACTTCCCAACTCACCCAAAAAAGCCCAACCATTTTCATCAGCCAGATCATTAATAGAGCTCCGAATCAATCGGATCAATTTCTCATCAATCTCCTCAACTGTTTTTTCTGATGATTTTTTTCCCTTGGCCTTCTTATCCTCTTTAGATTCAGTATTTGGCTTCAGAATCTCGAGATAGATAAATTTTTCACAAGCTGAGATGAAAGGTTTTGGTGTTTTCTTTTCTCCTATACCGATTACTTTCATCCCCGCTTCGCGCAATCTCGTAGCCAATCTGGTAAAGTCACTGTCACTTGACACAATACAAAACCCATCTACCCTACCTGAGTAAAGAATATCCATGGCGTCAATAATCATCGCGCTATCCGTTGCATTCTTTCCTGTAGTATAGGCATACTGTTGTACCGGAGTAATGGCATGCTCCAACAAAACCGTCTTCCACCCTGATGCAGTTGGTTTCGTCCAATCACCATATATTCTTTTGAAAGTAGGTGTGCCATACTTAGCTATTTCCTCCAACATCTCCTTTACGTTAGCATAAGGAATGTTATCAGCATCAATCAATACAGCAAGTCGAGGATCAGTTTTTGATTCCATGAAATCGGTAGGTAAGAATGTAAATAAAGGTAAGTATACTTATCTCGATGAGCAGTATGCTTATCTCAAAATGGAAAGTTTTGTCAGTATTTCACCAGACAGGTCAGCTGCAGCACCATAACCGGTTACAAGCACACCTTTAATCCCTGTTGACGACTCAATCCCGTAGACTGTTGCTTCATCTGCAGGATCTGTTTGTCCCTCATATCTGTAAACTTCAAGTATTTCAAAATCTTTGGGTGAGAATGAACCACCATCACATACGATACAGTTATTACCCAGATTGAAATCTGCATCAAAACCTTTTTCTTTCAGTTGTCTTAAAGCCTCTGAGACAGTTGCGTAGTATACAATTCGTGTCATATCATGGTTGTTTTATGAAAATTACACTTTAATACTTGTCATTGAACAACAAAATAATCGTTCAAATAATGCGTCTTGTTCAAAATTATTACCTCCAAACTATTGTTCGAGCATATCAGCCAGCGGTCTTAAACTAGCAATGTGAGAAAATATAACTTTTATAACTGCAATAATAGGTACGGCAATGACCATACCTGCCACGCCCCATAGCTGACCTCCTGCCAATAATCCGAAAATAACTGCAAGTGCATTGATATTAACCTGAGAACCTACAATGCGAGGGGTAATAAAATTACCTTCTAATATTTGCACCACCCAATAAAGCCCGATTACGCCAATCGTATACCACATTGATTCCTTTGTAATCATGGCAATCATCACTGGTAACAGGCCACCAATAAAAACACCTACATAAGGAATGACTGTAAGCAGCGCAGAAAAGACGCCTAAAAAGACAGCATATTTTATTCCCAACAACAAAAGTCCTAACGTATTAAGCACCGCTATAATCAATACCACCAATGCAAGTCCGACCACATACTGCTGTACTGCTTTTCTCATCTTAGCATAGATATCAAGCACCCGTTGTTCACTTTCTGAAGAAATAAACTTCAATGCCACACCTTTAAATTTTTCCCGATAAAATAAAATGAGAAAACAATAGACCGGTACAAGCCCCATAAAGGAAATTGCTTCTGTTGTTGCCCCTATTGCCGAACTGAAGTATTTTCCACCAGTTTTGAAAAATTCGGATGAGTTATCTTTCAAAAAACCTAATTGATCTTGCTGAGAAATGTTGAATGCATTTTCGATTTTGGTAATCAATTCTATAAATAAGTTTTGAAGTCGCACTTCAAGATCTGGAAAATCAGTGATGAATCTGTTGAATTGTGTTGACATTAATAGTGCCAACACAACCACAACAATAAAAACCATAAAAAGCACAATCAATATTGACAATATGCGTCCTATCTTCCATGATTCTAGTTTTTGACATAGAGGGATCAAAACCAATACAATCAAAAAAGAAAAGACCAATGGCATCAAAAGTGACTTGAGGTAATACAAGCTCACCAATAGCAATGCGAAGATGATGGACAATTTGAAGACAACGTCCAGACGTTTGTAATTGATTTCAGTCATACTTTAATGATTAAAGATAGCAGTAATAGCAACATTACTAGTATGACTTAAGAATCGAACATCTTGTCGTAGATGCATCAATGCCTATAATCGTTGTTGTACGCTTGTGCTTTAAATATTTTTTTATCAGCCACAAAAGGACCAAAAGGCAATAGCGAAGCCAATAACGCCCAAAAGATAGTGATGTAACTCCATTTC
>JAGQYK010000089.1 GCA_020436125.1 Cyclobacteriaceae bacterium
CTTGGCTCGGTTGTTGGCATAGCTGTCTCTGTAAAACTTGCTCGAAAGCAATGGCAATCTAAAATCATAGAACAAACCCTGCAAAAGGAAAAGGCTGATGCCGAGCTTAAATTCTTAAAGGCGCAAGTGAGTCCCCATTTTCTTTTTAATACGCTGAATAATATTTACTCACTGGCCAGAAAAAAATCAAGTTTAACAGCAGAGTCGATAATGAAGCTTTCTAAGTTACTTCGCTTTATGCTGTATGATGCCGCCAACCAACACATTTTACTAACGGATGAACTCAAACTCATTGAAGATTATATTGAGTTAGAAAAACTTCGATACAACGATCGGCTAAAGGTCACATTTATTAGAGAGATAGATAATCCTTCACAACGAATTGCTCCCTTATTATTAATTCATTTTGTGGAAAATGCATTTAAACATGGTGCCGGAGAATCCAGGTTCGATATAAAAATTCAAATCGAAATTAAGTTGACACAATCCGTATTGACCGCCAGGTTTTATAATACCAAAGGAGAAATACCCAAGCAGGATCAGGATAGTAATATTGGGCTCCATAATTTGAGAAGGCAGCTTGAATTGCTTTATCCTACACATCGATTAGAAATTAACAACCAAGCAGATCAATTTATCGTTGAACTTACTATTCCCCTACCCCAATGATTAGGTGCTTAATTGTAGAAGATGAACCACTGGCAGCCGAAGTGCTGAAAGATTACGTACAGCAGGTACCCTACTTAGAATTAAAAGGAGTTTGCAGTGACGCCATATTTGCGATTGAAGTACTTACAAGAGAAAAAATTGACTTGCTTTTTCTCGACATCCATCTTCCGGGATTGAAAGGAATTGACTTGTTGCGAACATTGGCCTCGCCCCCTCAGGTAATTATTACAACTGCCTATAACGAATATGCGCTGCAAGGTTATGAAATGAATGTGATTGACTATTTGTTAAAACCTATTGAGTTTAAGCGATTCCTTCAGGCAGTCAATAAAGTTCAAAGGCCTTCATCCATGACTGTCAGTGATACCCTCACCATCCAAACTGACAAGAAAAAAGTAATCATACCCTTATCAGACATTTTATTCATAGAAAGCCAAAAGGAGTATATTCAAATTCAGACGATAAGTGATGTGTACCATACCAAATACTCATTGACCAAAGTAGAAAATGAACTGGATGTATCCCGATTTCTCAGGATACATCGTTCTTTCATCGTGGGTTTAAGACACATCAAGGCATTCAATCTTAACGAAGTCCACCTGCCGGGTAAAATCATTCCAATTGGTGGTAACTACAAAAATTTAGTTGCCCAACGATTCAATCAATACTTTTGATAGCCAAGGATTAGTCCTTTACACATCGAATGGCAAGCCCCTCATCTGGCAGTGCTGTATTTTTGTTTCTCATTTCAAATCTAGAGCTAGAGGCATAATAAAACGAACCAGGCTCGGAGGCCCACCAATACCCATCTCGTCCCACATCTAGTAATAAGCCAAGGTGTATTGATCCTCCGGGTAGTCCTGTAAAGCCACTGCTGTTGTCTGCTCCCAAATTTGGTGATAACCAATGGGCAGTACCCTCCTCTTTGATTTTTCCGCCTGCGGTTGTTTTTCCTCCAACCTCATTGGCCAGACTTTCCCACTCTTGACTGGTGGGAGTGTGCCATCCTGTAGGACAAACGTTATTCCTTGCTGCAGCATTATAAAGATGACCATATAAGGAAATATTGTCCTCAGAACCCTGATAAGAAAAATAGGCAGCGTTTGATGTGGATTTCCATGTATCACTATCCGTCCATGCCTCTAATGCTTGTCCGTCAGTTGTTTTGGTTACACGAAGATTTTGCGCCATCCATGTAGCCGACCCAATTGTAATGGTCTTATAAGTATTCCCCTCATTATCTTCCATGGTGCCAAAATCATGTGTACCAAAGTTGATCGCTTGTGGGTCAGTTGGAGTTGGTGAATCTGTTGCATCGTCCTCCTTGCATCCAAAGGTGTTGCTTAGAAGCACAAGAATGATAGCAATAAATAGGTAGTTCTTCTTCATAGTTTGGGTTATTGTTCACAATTATGATGTAAAGTGATTCATAACCCTGAAGTCAAACAAGCAGCTTCAACAGACAGACACCCATCGTCAATCAAGCTGCAAAACTTAACTATTAAATATCCCCCATCTTGATTTCATATCAGATCAGTACGGTAGAGCACGTATTATGGTGAGCAAAAAATTAATTGATAGGTAAACAAATGGTAAAAGAAGTTCCCCCCTGAGGATTGCTTTCCACCGAAATATCGCCCCCCAGCGATTCCAATTGAGTTTTAACTAAGTAGAGCCCCAACCCCCGGCCTTCAATGTCATTGTGAAATCTTTGGTAGAGTCCAAATATTTTAGATTTATTCCCATCGTGTAAATCAATTCCAAGACCGTTATCGATTACTTTAAACACATGAAAACCGTCAACAGCATGCCCCTGTATTTGGATCACTAAAGCTCGATTATGGGAGCGATATTTAATTGCATTGGAGAGCAAGTTAGTAAACACGCTTCTGATATAGGGTTTAATCGACAGTATTTGGTTCGCATCCTGAATCTCAATTTCAACTTTGGCATTTATGGTTTCAATATCTTCGCGCATCAAATCAATTATAGAATTGAATAGATCGGTCATATCTATATATTCTCTATTTTCTATAGGTCTAGATTTGATGTCAATGATATGAGTAAGATCTGATAACACAACATCCAAATCCAAAGAAGCTGATTTGATCATCTGAGTAATTTTCTTTAACTCCTCCTTATCTAAATCATAGGGAATAAGAGAGGCAAGACCTTTCAAACGAGCAACAGGTGCACGCAGATTATGCGAAACTATAAATGAAAACTGCTCAAGGTTTTGATTTTGTAAGGTCAATGTTTTTACTGACTCTTGTATTTCGAGCGTTCTTTCAACAATGGTTTCCTCAAGAGATTCATTAATTGACTGTATTTCTAATTTTTGAGCACTCAGTCTTTTATTTTGACTGGCAATTTTCTTGATTCATTTTTATGATATCAGACTGTTTTTTCAAAAGTTCCTCGTTGCTTTTCTTTTTAAGTTTAAAATTTCGATAAAGAAAAAATGAGAAAATAGAAACCACAATCAAAGAGATAAAAGCAAATGCAGTGAATTCTTTCTCTTGTGAGAGTTTGCTTTGAAGTTCGATTCTTTTGTTCTCCTCTATAAGACTTGCCTTTTCCAACTGATACTCATAATCTTTTGCCAGAACTGTATTTCTGATTTGGTTATTCATCGTACAGTCACTCAGCACTTTATAGAACTTAAACAATTGAAAAGATTGATCTATCTTACCCAGTCCCTCAAGGCCAATACTTCGTTGCAAAGTGGCCTCTTTTAAATAGTTTATCCTTCCAAGTTTACGAGACAATTTACATGCATCATCAGCAAAAGTGTAGCCGATTTCAAATTCCTTTTTTTCATTATAATGCTTAGCAAGGGTAATTCGAAAAAGCGTCTCCCGATCTTCACTCTCAGATTGAATGGCGATACCCAAACCAAGTTTAGCGTAATAAATGGCGCTGTCGGAATTACCCAACGCATGCTGATAATTCACTTCAGCACCATATATATCAGTAATTCCCAAAAAATCTTCTGAGGTACTGGATAATCTTCTGCCGGCTAATAAATAGTGCCTTGCAGAATCCAGCATTTTTAGCTTTACAAAGTTATCAGCCATATCAGCGTGAAGCATTAGTCCACTCGATAATCCGTTAGCATCTTTTCTTTTACTATAACTTCTTGTGTAGTATTCTTTTGCTTTTCCATAATCTTGCTGCTGGTAAAAAAGATTTGCAATATTATTGAGCGTAATCGCTTCTTCAAACGAATCGTTTAGTCGCTCTTTGAACTCAAGGCTTCTAAAATACAGTTCAATGGCATAACCTGGATTTCCTAAGTAATTAGCAATGTTAGCGGATGAATTGTAAATTCTTCCCAAGGCCAAAGCGTCATTGGCTCTTTGCGAATAAATAAGAGCTTGTGCCAAATAATATTCCGCTGAATCTATGTTTTCAATGTAGTAGTTGGCCATACCCAAAAGCCAAAAGGCACGCCCCTTGCCTTTATCAAAATCTAGCTTTTCCGAAAGCAATTTTGCTTTTTGGCCATAAAAAATAACAGAGTCCATGTTGCTGTAGGTGAAGGCAAGTTCACATAAAGTGATGACTCTGTTTGAATCTGGTTTACTGTGAGTTGAAATAAGTAAATGAAGAAGGCTGTCTTGTTTATGCTGAGCCTTGGAGGTAGTAAAAAAAAACAAAAATATGAATGAGAAGAAAATCAACTTAACATTCATGCAACTGCCACTACTCTTCATACCAGAAAAATAAAAATCGATACAAACATACAAACGATCCTATAATATTCTTGAGACCGTGTTATTTATGGGCATTTATACAGGCCAATCCAATTGAGTTAAATTGGTAAAGTCATACTATACTGTTGCCATGTTATTGAAAGAAAATCGCGGAAAAATGAATACACCACACCCCTAATGATCACTATGAAGCCAAATAAATAATATCTTTGCGGCCTTAAAATAAGGAGCATGATTTCAGTAGACGCAGTAGGAGTTGAATTTAGTGGTACCACCCTATTTAGCAACATCACATTCAATATCAACGAAAACGACCGGATTGCCCTCATGGGTAAGAACGGTGCAGGGAAATCCACCCTAATGAAAATAATGGCTGGCCTCAATAAGCCTACCAGCGGCAAGGTATCCGCACCAAAAGATGCCATTATTGCCTATCTACCTCAGCATCTGCTTACTGAAGACAAATGCACAGTGTTTGAAGAAGCTTCCAAAGCGTTTTCTAAGGTTCTGGACATGAAAAGGCAGATGGAAGAACTTAATGTGCAATTGGAAACCCGTACTGATTACGAATCAGATGCTTATTCCAAGATCATTGAGCAAGTCTCGGAATTAAGTGAAAAATACTACAGCATAGAAGAAGTCAATTATGATGCTGAAGTGGAGAAAACATTGATGGGTCTGGGGTTTGTACGCAGTGACTTTACCCGGTCTACCAGTGAGTTCAGCGGAGGATGGCGCATGCGTATAGAACTGGCCAAGATCCTGCTTCAAAAGCCCGATCTTATCCTGTTGGATGAGCCTACCAACCACCTCGACATTGAGTCCGTACAATGGCTGGAGGAGTTTTTGAAGACCAACGCCAAGGCGGTTATAGTAATCAGTCACGATAAGATGTTCGTGGATAACCTTACCAACAGAACGATAGAGATTACCCGTGGCCGCATTTATGATTATAAGACCAACTACTCCCATTACCTGGAACTGCGCAGGGAAAGACGCGAGCAGCAGCAAAAGCAGTTTGACGATCAAGCCAAGCAAATCGCAGATATTCAGCAGTTTATCGATCGTTTTAAGGGCACCTACTCGAAGACACTTCAAGTGCAGTCCCGCGTAAAGATGCTGGAGAAGATTGAAATTGTGGAAGTGGATGAAGTGGACACTTCAGCCCTCAACCTCAAGTTTCCTCCAGCACCCAGGTCGGGTAATTACCCTGTAATCATCACAGATTTGGCCAAAAGTTATGGGGACCTCAATGTATTCAAGGACGTATCTATAACCATTTCGCGTGGTGAAAAGGTAGCCTTTGTGGGGAAAAATGGTGAAGGTAAATCCACACTCGTGAAGGCGATTATGGGTGAGATTGACCATGAAGGCACGATGCAATTAGGGCATAATTCCATGATTGGCTATTTCGCCCAAAATCAGGCTGCCATGCTGGATGAGGACATGACTGTGTTTGATACCATCGACCAGATTGCCCAAGGTGATGTTCGCAGTAAGATCAAAGACATTCTGGGAGCTTTCATGTTTGGAGGCGACTCCATCGATAAAAAAGTGAAAGTACTTTCAGGTGGAGAAAGAACAAGGCTGGCCATGATCAAATTGCTATTGCAACCCGTTAACCTTTTGATCCTGGATGAGCCCACCAACCACCTTGACATTAAGACCAAAGAGATATTAAAGGATGCATTGCGTGCATTTGATGGCACCCTTATTCTTGTTTCCCACGACCGCGATTTTCTTGATGGCCTGGCCAACAAGGTTTTTGAATTTGGTAGCAAGCGGGTGAAAGAGCACTTTGAGGACATCAACGGATTCTTGCGCAACAAGAAGATGGAGAACCTGAAGGAGATTGAGCGCACTGTGAAGGCGTAGTTTCAGGGTCGGAATTCTGTCAGTTTTCTTAAATTGAGTTCAAAGAAATTCTTTGAACGATCCCAAGGACATAAAGGAAGAGCTCATTAATCTGGTGTATGCTGGCCGTAAGGAAGAAGCCCTACAGCGCCTGCAGCAACTGCATGGTGCCACCAGAGAGGAAGCTGAGCAGCTATTAAAGCTGGCCGTTAAGGAGTCATTCTCTCCCATCGACTTTTTTAAACGTGCTACCAAAGCCAGCACTTCCCACCTCAGTAAAGAGAAAGGTTGTAAACAGACCATTTATGGTATGATTGCTTATGGCTTTGGGTTCTTTGGTATTCCCTTGCTACTGGCCGCATCGGGTATTTTCATTTATCAGCTTTACTTTATTTCCAACAGCACCCAGGTAATAGGCACCGTTGTGGTGTCGGAAGAGCCTAATGACGCAAGTACTCAATACCGATCGGTCATCTCCTATCCCATAAATGGTAAAACCTATTCTACCCAATCGACTGTCTCCTCCAGCGTTCCACAGTATTATGTTAATGATCCCGTCCCATTATTTGTCAATAATGAGAACCCCAACGATGTACTGATTGACAATTTCCTGGAAAGATGGATGATCCTTACAATCATTGGATCCCTGGGATTCCTCTTCACACTCTTGATGATAGTATTCCTTAGAAAGAGTCGGTGAATGAAAGCTGACCCTCAGCAAAAGTGACTTTTATCATGCACTTCCATGGTAAAGGTCATTGCTCCAGGTGAATGATTCATCCCATCTTGCAACAGAATAGACAATACTAATAACATTACCTCCATGAAAACCATTTTTGCTGCCACCGATTACTCCGAAATAGGAAACAATGCAGTTCGTTATGCTATGGCTTACGCCAACTCATTAAAGGCAACATTACTTGTGTTCCATACCGGATCCTTACCCAAATTCAATCCGACTATCAGCGAAGAGGCTTTTCATATGATTGAGCAAACTGAGGAGCAACGCAATGTTGATATGATTAATAAGTTGATCAATGAAATTGAAGACAAGGAAAATTTCGGTATCGATAAAAACAAAATAAAGGCGATAGCAAAAACAGGAGTGATTAGCTCCGACACTATCCTGGCAGAAGCTAAAAAATATGAAGCAGATTTAATTGTCATTGGTACGCATGGAAAAACTGCATTGCAATTATTTGGTACCACGTCCTCGACACTAATTCTTCGATCTAAAATTCCTGTTCTAGCTATTCCTCAGGGGTATGTCTACAAAAAAATTGAAACTTTATCCTATGCTTCTGATTTCAGGAATCTGGTGAATGAACTCAATCATGTTGTTGCGGTGGCCAAAAAATCCAATGCACAAATTGAAATTCTACATTTAGATTTTGGAGGGGATAATCACATGGATAAGACCATGCTTGATGAATTGGAAAGTAAGGTCGGTTACGATAAAATCAATGTGATTATAGAGAAAGAAGTGAAAGGATTAACCATCCTGGAGCAAATTGAGAGGCACATCCAATCAACCGATCCGGACGTACTGGTTATGTTTCCTGAAAACAGGAGTTACTTTGATCGATTATTTGGAATCGGAAAGACAGAAGAGCTGGCTTATAAAACCCGATTACCATTACTTACTTTCAGAAAAGGGGACATCGAAGTTTAGCCTACAAGGGAGTATTATTTCAGGGTGGCTGGCAGCGTCACCAAAAACCTGGACCCTTCACCTTCAGAAGACTCAACGACTATCTTGCCGTTAAGTTTTGCCAGTGTTTCTTTTACAATATATAATCCTAACCCTGATCCGGTAGAGTGTTCATGAGCACGATAAAACATATCAAAAATACTATCCTTTAATTCCTTGTTAATTCCTATCCCATTATCTTCTACGATGATCTTGATTTCCTGAATGTCCGATTCCGTCTTTAATTTAATCCAGGAGATTTTCTTGGCAGGATCATGGTATTTTATGGCGTTAGAAATTAAATTACTAAAGATGATTTTAAGACGAGATAAATCAGTTACAATGACTAAGTCTTCCGGTATTTCCCAATGTATTTCTATGCTTTCCTTACCGGCATAGTAACGCAGGTCGTCTGCAATTGACTCCAAAAACATTTTTGCATTTACATCTTCCTTTTTCACCTCTACCCTGCTATTCCTGGAGTAATCGATAATCTCACTTATAAAAGAGTCCATAGCTCTAATTCTTTCTTTCATTAAATCAAGGTATTTTAACTTTTCAGCATCATCCTTTTCAAGCTTAGACAAATTGATTAACCCTGTGAGCGTTGCCAGTGGAGAGCGCAAATCGTGTGAGGCACTATACACAAAGCGGTCTAACTCTTCATTGGCCTTTAGCAACTCTGCATTTTGGTTCCTTATTATATTTTCATTGGCCTTTAGCGCCAATTCAGATTCATAATTTATTTTGGAATAAAACATGAAAGCATAAACGCTTACCACGGCAGCAATTAATGTGTTAATCACAAAAAATACATTGGCCTGGTCAGATTCCACTGCTCTCCATGGTATAAAAGATACCTCCGAGGTAAATACAATTACATTCAGGATCAGAGAAAGCAAAACAAAAAGTAGTGCACCTTTCCATTGTTCATAACCATAGAGCGCCAATGCCACTGATCCTGCTGTAACATACTGCAAATACATACCTGTGGAAAAAGGTTCGCTGGTGGCAACAATGAATATCATTACATTAAATAATACCAGTCCAAAGACCTTAGCCATCTCTACATATCCGTACCGAAGCAGTGTACCATTAATTGCCGCAAACAAGAGAAAACTAATGTATACATAAGGCTCCACAACAATACCCAGGTACTTATCTAGAAATGCATAGGCAACAGTGGCAACTACAACCAAAATGTTAAGATGTTTCATCAAAGCACTGCGCCTTTGACTTAAAGTTTTATAACCTGAATCCATACTAAGTAACTAAAGCCTGGGAGGATTGGATAGTAACGCTAAAAATTAAAACTGATTAATCGAAATGTAGGAAAAAGATAAGATTATTTTACAAGTCACTACTTAAATGACATAGAATTATTACCAATCTATAATTTAATTGAATTTGCTTAACAACATTATTTCGCATAAATATTAAATGTTCTATCTTACGCCATTAACAAATCTTCCTATGCCAAGCTACGAACAAGTTTTCGAAAATAACAAGAACTGGATTGCCAGCAAGAAAGCTACCAACAAAGATTTTTTTATCAATCTGGCCAAAGGTCAAAATCCCAACTACCTCTACATTGGATGTAGTGATAGCAGAGCTACTGCTGAAGAGCTTATGGGCGCAGCGCCTGGTGAAGTCTTTGTGCATCGTAATATTGCCAATGTGATCAGCAACGTTGATCTCAATGTAATGAGTGTAATCGAGTATGCCGTAACTCATTTAAAAGTAAAGCATATAGTTGTGTGTGGCCATTACTTTTGCGGAGGTGTAAAGGCCGCGATGCAATCGCAAGATTTAGGAATACTTAATCCCTGGTTAAGAAATATAAGAGATGTCTATCGGCTTCATAAGGAAGAGCTGAATAGCATCAAAGACGAAGAACAACGATACATGCGACTGGTGGAATTAAATGTAGAGGAGCAATGTATTAATGCTATCAAAACAGCAGCCGTGCAAAAGGCTTATTTAGAAACAGGCTATCCGCTCGTTCATGGATGGGTATTCAATGTGAAAACTGGTGAGTTGCTGGATCTTAAAATTGATTTTGATAAGAAACTAAAAGGGATTCAGGAGATATACAATTTAGGCACTAACAAATAATTGTTAATGAGCTTTTCTTTGCTCATACCTTTCGAGTAACTCCTTGAATATGGCTTCATCAGAAAGCTCTACAGCCTTGGCAAAATAGACACCAGCCAACCTGGGTCTGTAATTAAACTCTGAGTATACCGCTGCCGCTGTTGCTTCCACCGCATTGCTTATCTGGCATGGATTAACAGGAAAAGTTACCATTGTATTGTCCACAAAAGTAATAGCCGGACTCCCTTCTATCCAATCGCCTCTCCACATTAACTCCAGGATAACCACACGCTCACTTATCTTCACCTTATCTTCAGACGGTGCAAGAAAAGACAAATCCAACTCCACCTTTGTCTCTTTGCAAATTATTTTACCGTTCCACAAATCTTCACCAAAAAGATTCTTAGCTGTAATGTACAACGTATCACTTTCTGGATCTTCCTCGGCTTCCCATTGCAAACAAATTGTTTCGTCTGCATGTATGGGCATCCGCATAGGATAGGGAAATGTCATTTCATATTTTGGCATGTGATGTGCCACAGTTCCAAAGGGTGACATTCTTCTCTTTGATTCCTGCAGCCTTTTCAAATCACACAATTCAAATTCCTTTCTGTCATAGGAACTCATATCCCACTGTGGCAATACATGGGTAGAATTTTCTTTGAATTCAAAGGAATGATAATAATTACTCACTACAGCAAGGTATCCACCGGATGTCACAACTATTTCTTGTCCAGGAGAAAGCTGATCATATCGTTTCAATTCAACCTCTCCGGATTTCGCTCCTCTTGCCTCCAACACCTCATAATAAAGTGGTTGACCAGCCTTCACTTGGAGGGAGGATATAAAGAAGAAACCCAACGCAATCCAATTCGCCTTCAATAGGGCTGATCTACCTATTCTGTATGACATTTCCATTTTAAAGTGTCAATTAAACTTAATAAATTAAATTGAAATATGATTCGTTAGGCTACGATGCTAATAGCATGGAAATAGTAATAAAGTTACGAGGATTAACGATTTGGCTGCTACTCAGCCTGGCAACTATGAATGTTCAAGCACAAATGGCCTCCATCATAAGCGGACTTCCCAACGTAAATTCACAAGCCCCTCTGGATCAAACTACGATAAAGGAAAAACTCCATCAATTATCAAATCTATTACCAAGTGGTGATTCCGTGCAGTTTGAATACGGAGATGCAGAGAACAAAGAATACTACCCACTCAATGAAAAGGGCATTCGTTTTATAGACCTCAATTTTGACGGCCAGCCTGATCTCTTGTATTCCGGGCAATCAGGCTGGAACAATCTGACTGACACCAAGGTATATCTCAATCAAAACGGGCAATTGAAATTTTTCGGAATTCTTAATGGAGATGTAATCGCTATTGACCAAAAACCAAATGAATATGAAGTATTTACTCATTGGACACCCTGCTGTGATTCTTACACTTCAAGAATTGAGAAATATATTTTTAATAAAACTGATGTGGGCAAAATGAGTCAGTCTATCTCTTATATCGGTAAAACACAACTTACAGGTTTCCCTGAATTGGATAGTAAAAGTAGTACCATAAAAAACCTTGAATTGTTTGCATCACTGGAAGACTTTCAAGGAACTTCACCCTGGTTCCAATCACGCACGCAAGCCATAAGGGACTCGCTTAGAAACGGTTATTTTATCAGCTTGATAAAACTAAAAAATACCAAGGTAAATATACTCGACCACAAGAAGTCAGAAGGGATCACCTGGTATTTAGTAATTACTGAAGCACTAGCAGATGTTCCTGACTCTTTGTATGAGTGGTCCTCCGGAAATGGAAGACGATTGGTTGGCTGGACAAATAAAATAAATGAACGAGATTAAACAACTAGCTACCTTACAGCAAAAGTATAACCTCAAAGTTATCCCGAGGGGAGATATCAAAGACAATTTGATTCCTGTGGATTTCATTTCAGGCAACAAGAGTTGGTATTTATACCTTAGTGATGAATACAAAGACTTCCATCCAGAAAACCAATTAATGTGTATTTTTCTTGTTCTAAGAACGCTTGAAGATTACGAAGAGTCAAGTGATTTCCTAGTGTGGTGCAACCAATATGGTTTAAACGCCAGCCATATCCATTGGCTGAGCTACTTTAAAGAATTAGGCAATAGGTATACCGAAATAAAAAATACCCTTGGCACTATCGATTCCATAATTTCGTCACTTGAGTATCAACTTCGATCAGGAGCATTCTATGAGTTAACTCAACTTTAATTATTCTTAAGGATCCCTTTATTCAAAAGCCAAAGATCCCATGATTCTAATGGATCTGTCAAATTGTTGAGGTACCACGAGCCGTCACCATATACAAATTCGATTTCTTCACCTTTCTCAAGATGAATTTGCAATACATCATCTTCTTTTGGGGAGTATTTAAAATCAAAACAATCAGTTCGGGCGTTGAGTGCCTCTACAATAAACTTGTACCCCTCACCCTTCTCCTTTTGCTTTTTCAAAAACTCAGGATCCATTACCAATTCCCCATCAATCCATTGTTGGTTGGTTCTTTGAAGTAGGTGCCAGTGAAACTTTTTATTGACTTCACCTTTCCAAGGAGTAATCCAATTTTTAAAAACCCTAAAACTATTCAGCCAAATTGATAAAGAAGGTCTCCTCAGTGGTTGCCCGCAACTGCACAGAATAAATCCGTCTCGTATCTCACACATTATGAAGAATACTAATCAACGTTTGTTTATAAATGCTCCTTTAACGGTTTCCTCATCAAACCCTTCAGCCACCAAACTCTTATTAGCATAAACATATAATGCTGTGTTGAAAATGGTGTTGGCTACACTAAAGATTAAACCAGTAAGTAACATCAGTAAAATACCAACCCCTATCCCAATCGCAAGCCCAATGACATCAAAGGTATTAGTCAACACATAGGTAAGCCCAAAACTTAATGCAATGATTATTACGAATACCAGGAACTGAATTAAACCCAATCCAAAATGTCTTATTAAACTTTCTCCCCAGGTCTTTTTTATCACCTGAGTTGACTTTTTTACAGCATCAATTGGTCCAAGCCCTTCATACACCAAAACAGGAACAACAAAAATGCTAATGACACTCCAAGCCATACCCAACAATCCGATAAGAATACTTGCGATTATTTGTCCTCCCTTTCCCAATCTGGAAGCAAGGTTGTCTAGTATTTTTAAAAGAAGTCCTACCGTAGCTGACAAAAGACTCCATTGAAAAATTAAGCCTAGCTTGGTAAATGCAAAACGCATGCTTTCGCCAAAAGTAGCATTCCCACCCTCAAACCTGATCTTGGTCGTATATACCACACAAACGTTAAAGAAAGTGGCAATAAAGGCCAATCCAAAGTAGGTAAGGAAGATGATGATATACTGAAAGATTTGAAGTGAATCCTGCGAAATGCCTTCCGCCATGATGGTGGGGACTACCGAAGGAACGATCATCGCAATGGCAAATAAGGTAGAGAAAAGGAAGGACAATAAGGCAAACCAAATCAGTTCCCGATCCTGATTGATGACACGAAATGTCAATTGGGTAATCTTCCAACTTCTAGTAAATGCATTCATGGTATAAGTTTAGGTGGGTGAAATTAAAAATTTCTTTAATTCCAACCATGAAAACCCAACATCAAATTAGCTGACCAGTGTCTTTTCTTGTAATGGAAGTTTAAGTTAATCCTTAACTAAGGGGTTAGAGACATACGTGTCTTCTAAAAGTGATGGCATTCTAAAAGGTTGACATTCAATTTCCTCTACTAAAATAGCGTTTGGGGTTATAAAAGAAACTACCCCTCCACCAGAGAATGGATTGGGCCCTCCACCGCTTCCGACTGATAGATTAACAGCCTGATAGGCATCCGAAGCTCCTAAAATATCATTAATTGGTCTGAATCCACTTTGGTTGAGAATAACATTCTTAACAAGTTCTTCAGAACCATCTTTAAGAGATACTTTATAGGCATTGACTGGGCGGAAACCTATCCCTGGTGAATCACGCACTATTAACGCATACTCCAACCCTTCCTCCCTCGCAGCATCCATTAATTTCTTTTTAAGTACCTCTTCAGAATCACTTTGATTAAGTCTTATTTCCAATACACCAGGCCCTGAGCTAAATCCGTTAGCCTTTTGTAAGCTATCGGTTAGGGTTCGATTATTAAGTAGTTCCTTTAGAATTCCTTTTTCGATAATAGTTAGTTCATCAGGAGGTATCATACCTTCATCATCGATTTGAAAACTGCCTAGTAACTCAATACCTTGAAAGGTATCAAGCCTTGGTCTTGCCTTTATGGTAATGGATCTATCCATAACCTTATTACCAATTTTATTAGTCATTGATCCCAACTCATTGTTGTATTGATACCCTGATAGTTTATTAATGTTATCATTAGCCGTGATGCGTTCGCGGCCGGTTGATAGGGCATTTGAAAATAAATTGGCGACTGAAGGCCCCAAAAATAAAACAGGTCCTCTATACTCATCATCAAAATTAGGAATTTCCAATTGGTCATTCAAGTTAGAAATTAGC
>JAGQYK010000008.1:0-62846 GCA_020436125.1 Cyclobacteriaceae bacterium
GATCAAATCTTTCTGAAGTGTTGACTCCGCTAGCGCTCCGGCTGCCAATGCTTTTTTGTTTTTGTCTTTAGATACTGATAGATCCTTACTAATTGCTGTCCATGTATCTCCACGATTGTTACTTTTTAGAACATAGTTACCAGCGAGGTATAATGTATTATGATCGTGAGGAGAGAGGATATAAGGGGAGATAAAATTGTATTTAAGTGCTGGGTGGCCTTCGCCTAATCTAGGACGAATATCCGTTGAAAGCCCAGACGATACGTCCATTCTTCTTACGCCTCCTTCTTGTGAACTGAAATAAATTGTATTGGCATCTTCTGGATCTACCAAGGTGATACAGCCATCTCCACCACTCCAGGGGTCAATCCAAAGGTATTTCCATTCATCGAAGAATTTTGGATTCCATTCATTGGCATAACCGTATACGGTGGCATCGTCCTGTGTTCCTCCATAAATAGTATACGGATCTTTTTGATCCAATGTAATATCATAAAACTCACCTGAAGGAATATTGTTAAAGTGTGTCCATGTCGCTCCTTTGTCGTAGCTCACATATAATCCTCCATCGTTAGCTAAAGCTAAGTGATTGGGCTTTTCTGGATTGATCCACATTTCGCAATGATCGAGATGAATAGGATCAGCTGCACTGGGAAACAAATGATAAACATCCCCTCCGATGTAACTGAAGTTTTTTCCTCCATCCATACTATGAGCCAGTCGCACACCCAAAGCAAAAATCTCATCGTCATTATCAGGGGCAACATAGATGTCAACGAAATACCACCCGACCACCGAAAGGAACATCAGTTCATTGTCATGTGTTTTTGTCCAGCTTTTTCCTCCATCAAGGGTTCTGTATATCTCCGCGGCTCCCTTGCCTTCTCCTTTGTTTCGGTGGTCCATAAAGGCGTATACTTTGTCAGGGTTGGTATGCGAAACGGCCAGCCCTATTCTTCCTTTGCCATCATCGGAAGGAAATCCATTGTCAGATTTGACCCATGTTTTTCCAGCATCTTTACTGGTGTAGACTGCACTCTTTTTTCCGTTGATGCCTGGATTGTTTTCCCACATGGACGCATACAATACTTCAGGATTTGACGGTGAGATCACAATGTCATTGGCTCCGGTGTGATAATCTACATACAGCACATGTTCCCACGATTGGCCTCCGTTCATTGATCTGTAAACTCCACGATTTGTATTGGTGGACCAGAAATGGCCGAGCACCGCTACATAAACAATATCAGGGTTGGTGGGGTGGACTGCAATCTCTCCAATGTGCCAGGAGTCGTCAAGTCCTAGGTGCTTCCATGTTTCGCCAGCATCATCCGATCGGTAAACACCATTGCCGGGCATGGTAAAATTGCGGGGCTTCTTCAGACTTTCACCGGTGCCCACATAAATAATATCACTGTTGGAGGGAGCGAGCGCTATATCACCTATACCTAGTACCGCTTGATTTTCGAAGATGGGTTTCCAAGTCAGTCCGTTATTGATGGTTTTCCATAAGTTGCCCGAACCAAATGCGACATACATGGTACCTGGTTTACTTGGATCCACTTGTATAGCATCCGCTCTGGCGCTGTTGATGGTGGGGCCTAATTGAATCCAATCGAGGTTATAGGGCGTACTCTCTTTTTTTTGTAGGTGCTGCTGGTAGGAAGCGGTTAGTGGAGATGAGGGCTGCTGTGCCCATGTTGAATGGGAGAGCAGATTTATAATTAGCAGAGAGTGGAGTGATACTTTTGACATGGTAGAATGGATTCTTAATAACAATACAAGTATCTTCGAATATAACAGTATATGAGTTCTAGTACACAATCAATAAAATGGAATACATAACCAAGAAATGAGATTTGCCCACACTAACATAGTAAGTAAAAACTGGAAATTGCTGGCGGATTTTTATGTAAATACTTTTCACTGTAAAATCGTTCCTCCAATTAGAAAACAATCTGGAGAGTGGCTTGAAAAGGGAACGGGTTTGAAAAACGCGAATTTAGAAGGTGCTCACCTTTTACTTCCCGGGCATGGTGCCGATGGACCAACATTGGAAATCTATCAATACGCTTCTATTGAAGATCAAGATTTCGTATTACCCAACAAAAGAGGATTTGGACATATTGCTTTTGAAGTTGAAAATGTAGAGTTGACTTTGGAGACATTAAAGCAAAATGGAGGAGAAGCGTTTGGAGAAGTTACCAAAAGAAGAGTAGAGGAGTTGGTGAAATAACCTTTGTTTATGCCAGGGATCCTGAAGGTAATTTAATTGAATTACAATGTTGGAATAGATCCTAATCAATTGGTTAACTCGCCTCTTCAATCTTCACCTTAATATTTTTAAGCTTTTCTCCTTTAATGTTCTTGAGTAGGTTGTTTACGGTAGAGCGTTTCACACAAACATAAGAAGTAAAGTCAAGGGTAGTGATGAGGCCTATGTCATTACCTGATAGCCCGCCTTTCTTGGTAAGTAGTCCAACAATATCACCCTTGCTTACTTTGTTTTTCTTTCCTGCACTAATATAGAGGCAAACGTAATGCGGAGAAGCTGGAAGCTTGAGTTTTGGATTAACGAGATGCTCAGGAATGTTGGAGTCAATATAATCAGGAAGTGTTTCATCATCCGCTACTACCAAATAGGCCTTGCCTTCGGCATGCATTCTGGCAGTACGTCCGTTTCGGTGAATGAAAGCTTCTTCATGGGGAGGGAGCTGGTAATGTACCACATGTTTGATTTCGGGAATATCTAATCCGCGTGAGGCCAGATCGGTAGCGATAAGCACATTGTGTGCGCCCCCTCTAAATTTGATTAAATTCTTTTCGCGATCTATTTGTTCCAATGCACCATGTAAAACACCGTGTTCAAATTGGTGTCGATTGAAAAGCGTACTTATTCGGTCCACTGCCTCTCTGTGGTTGCAAAATACCAAACACGCTTCCTGGTTGAATCCGGCCACCAAGCGCATTAAGGCCTCTACTTTATCGGTACTTTTGCAATGCACTACATTCAAGGCGAGCTTTGACTCCAATTCCTCGTGTAGATAACTTAATGTTTCAGGGTCTTTAAAAGGAAGAAAATCAGGCCAATCATTAAGGCGTGTTGCTGAGGTCAGTATGTGATGTTGCTTTCCACTCATGGCCTTGAATAGAATTTCCAGCTGATCGTGGAAGCCCATTTGCAGTGACTTATCAAACTCATCAAGAACTACTATTTTGATGGTACGGGCATTAAAGGATTTTCTAAAAATATGATCTGCCAGTCTTCCGGGTGTGCCGATGATAACTGCCGGAGCTTCACTCAAACTGTTTTGCTCCACTTTCACAGAATGACCACCGTAGCAGCAACTTACCTTATAGGTGGTTTTCATGGTCCGGAATACTTGTTCAATTTGTAAGGACAATTCCCTGGAAGGAGCCACAATCAGTGCTTGTACTCCCATGTCTTCAGCGCGAAGTTGTCGGAGTAGGGGCAATAGAAAAGCCAATGTCTTTCCAGACCCTGTGGGAGCCAAAAGCATAAGGTTTTTATCAGAAGTGGCTTTTTCGAGGGTGGCCTCCTGCATTTTATTCAATGCGGCAATGGATAGATTTTTTAAATATGCTGTAATAGCAGGCCCTGAGTCGTTTTGCATGATACAAAGCTATGACCTTTAAAGTTATCAATTCGTGGAATTGGATATTTGGCTTCAAAAAAACACGATACGGCATTATTTATGCATAGGTATGGCAGCGCTACCTGGGAATGAATATCAAGTAGTTTATTGTTTGTTTATCCTTTTTATGTCGGGTAATTTTTCTAAAATTTGACCTTATAAAAATACATTTACAATGAAAAAAATACTATTTCTAATACTCTCAATAAGCGTTCTGAGTATTTCAACATTTGCACAAGATAAAGCACCAACCCGCCCTGCGGATATTGGTGAAAGCGAGTTTGATAATTTTAAGAATAGTTCCTTCAATGTATTGGAAGAGTCAACCAAGCTTGATGCCAATCTGAAGCATATTGACAAGGAGATTAAAGAATATTCTGGTGTAATGTCAACTGTCAGTACCGATAAGATAAAGGGGCATTACAAGGCACTTACTGGAGTACGAGGAGAGGTTGAAATAATCAACTCCAACATTGCTGAGCTAGACGATAAAGGAAAGGATATGGTAGCCAATGCCAGTAAAGTGACACCAAAAATGAAATCCATTAAAGCTACCACCAATACTAAAAAAGCTGTTGAAGGATTGGATGTTTCCAAAAATAATATGAAGTCCATTACTCAAATGCTTCAGGATGATATGAAGCTGTTGGGTGATGAGCTAAAATCACGTGGTGAGCCTATAGAATAAGCTTATCATAACTCTTATTTACTCTTTATAAATTTACCTCTTTGTGATAACTCGTATCTGTACTTTTATTCTACTGCTCTCATTGACCTATTCTTATGGTCAGGAAGATTTACTAGGTAGGTTTGGAAAAAAACTGACCAAAAAACTAACAGAAAAGGGAAGTAATCAAGTTGCTAGTCTCGATTCTGTGGATTTTCAATTTGCCATATCACTCAACCAGACTGCTGGTTTTTTTGATGTAGAGCAAAAAGGAGAAACGGGCGCCACGTTGCTCTACCAATTAAAAGAGGAGTCAGACAAGACGAAGCTGGAACTGGCGAGAGAAAACCTGGAAACCGGTATTGGTTTATTTGAATATAACCGGTACAAGATGGCCGAGTTGTACGTGCTGGAGACAAAAGCAATGCTAGAGCAAGACGGACTGACCAATGAGTTGGTATACCTGCGTACCATCTCTAACCTTGGTTTGATTTACCTGGTACAAGGGAAGGTGCTGGCAGCCGAATCGCTAATAACTGAATCTCTTTCTGATAGTGAGAAGGCCTTGGGTAAGAACAGTGCAGCTTATGTAGCCAATCTTAACAACTACGCGAAACTTCATCAATCACTCGGTAAATATAACGAAGCAGAAAAAGAGTTTAATGAAGCCTTGCAACTATGCGAGGCATTTTTTGGAGATGGTATGCAAAAGGCTATCATACTCAATAATAAAGCCATGCTGTTGCATGTGATGGGGCGCTATGAGGAAGCATTTGAACAAATGCATTTGGCCATGAAATCATCTGAGGTAGCACCCAAGAAGTTTTTAAAGTCAGGAGAGAACTCATTTGATAACAGAAAGTTCAGGGCCAATCTGGCAACCATGTACCAACTGTCGGGTCGTTATGAAGAAGCGGAGCAAAACTTTCTAGCCATTAAGAAAGTATTTGAAAACAGAGGACAATCCAAAAACATCGAATATGCTGGCCTACTCAATCAGTTGGGTATCCTTTATATTCAAATGGGTAAAAATGAATTGGTTCGGGATTTATTGGTACAATCTGGCGAAACCTATAGAAAAAGATTTGGTGATCAGAATGTGTACTTCGCCAAAGTGTTAAATGACTTGGGTAATTTTTACCGTCAAACTGGTAATTATGAAGGCGCAGAAAAGCAGTTGACACGGGCTTATGAAGTAAGGGGTGCCATATTGGAGCCTCTTCATCCGGACTACATTCGTACACAAGAAGACCTGGCTATACTTTATTGGAAGACCAACCGACCTGAAGAAGCTTATAAACTGTACAAAGAAGTAATGGATAAGACGGTGGACTTTACCAACCGTTACTTTCCACCCATGAGTGAGGCTGAGAAAACCAAGTTTTGGGATGTCACTGCGCCACGTTTTCAACGATTTTACAATTTCTCTTTAGAGAATAAGGGCGCTATCAAAGCATTGGAAACTGATTTCTACAATTACCACATCACCACTAAGGCATTGCTGATCAATAGTACCAACAAGGTAAAGCAGGCTATTCTTAACAGTAGTGATGCAACACTAAAACGCGATTACATCAATTGGCTGGATCAGAAAGAACAATTGGCGCAGATGTATGGATTCTCAAAGGAGAAATTAAATGAGCAGAATATTAACCTTCCAGAACTGGAACGTCAGGTAAATGCAATGGAAAGGTCGCTGTCGGAGAAATCTTCACTTTTTACCGCAGGATATTCTGCTAAACAAACGGATTATTCGGAGTTACTGAATCTTTTGGGTGATAATGAAGCTATTGTGGACATTGTCCGTGTGAGAGTGTTTGATCAGGATTTTAAAGACGAAGTAAAATATGTCGCCTTTGTATTAAAAAAAGGGAGCGGTGTTCAAGTAATTGAATTGGATAATGGTACTCAACTAGAAACACGGTATGTGAAGTATTATCGAACAGCTATTCAACAGCGTTTGCCAGATGAATATTCTTACAATCAATTCTGGAGCCGTATTGAACCTGCTGTTGCCGGAAAGAAAGTATTGTATGTTTCTCCAGATGGAGTCTACAGCCAATTGAATTTGAATACCCTTAAGAATGATAAGGGAGAATACAATGTCAATAAGTATGATATAGCCATTGTGGGAAATGCAAAAGACTTAATCGACATAAAAGCTCGTAAATCTCAGACGGGTGCGAAGAGTGCGTTTCTACTTGGTTTTCCTGATTATGCTACCGATGCGGTGCCACCCTTGCCAGGCACTAAAGTGGAATTGGAAAATATTACCAAAGTATTAAAGTCAGCTAACTATACGATAACGCAGCGGATGCAGAAGGAGGCTACAGAAAAAAGTATAAAATCCATTAAAGCTCCGATGATAGTACATATTGCCACACATGGGTATTTTCTTCAGGATGTGAAGAGCTCGCAGGGGTCGGTCTATGGAGTAGATGCGGAGAATGCGTCCAACAACCCATTGCTGCGTAGTGGTTTGATACTTGCTGATGCTAAAGGCGCAATTAATAAAAGCCCTTCTGATATTTCAGGAAATGAAAATGGAATACTCACCGCCTATGAAGCGATGAACCTGGATTTGGAAGGAACGGACTTGGTGATTATGAGTGCTTGTGAAACAGGACTTGGAGATGTGAAGTCAGGAGAGGGGGTATATGGATTGCAAAGATCTTTTCTCGTGGCTGGTGCTGATGCACTGATCATGAGTTTATGGAAAGTAGATGATGAGGCCACCCAGCTATTGATGTCTAATTTTTATTCCAATTGGATTAAGGGGGGCAATAAACAGAAAGCCTTTAAGCAAGCTCAAGTACAACTCATGGCAAAATACAAAGAGCCCTACTATTGGGGAGCTTTTGTCATGATTGGCTTATAGTTCTTTTGTTCAGTGTAAGCGCTCCTTTATAGAATAATTGTGCGGCTATCGCCATGATCACATGACTCAAATCAATGTGATTGAACCAGATGTTGGGTGATATTTCATTCATAAAAATCAGGGCAGCAATACTGGCGATGCCTACACCCAAGATGATAGTGCCACTTCCTTTGTCCCGTGTTTTTAAATAAGTAAATCCATGAAAGGTCAATACTACAGCCAGTAAACCATATCCGGAATGAAATTCTACCCATTGAAAATTGAGTGTATAGATAGTGATGGTCATTACAGTAAGTAATTCTATTATATTAAGAATAAGAAACCCTTTACCCACCTTTGGACTAATCAGTGGCCTGGCGTGCTCAATAGACGACCGCTCTATCAGTGCAATGGAAAACATACTGATGATCCAACCGGGAAGTTTCCAGGCAAACGAAAAGGCATATAAAAATCCGTGGCCTATTACTCCACCAAAAAGAGTGGCGAGCCCCATCAGCAGAAAATACCAACGAAAGTAAAGTTGAGTTTTACCTGTTAGTTGTTTCTTGGAAAGCTTATAATAAGCCACTAAACAGACAGCGGAAACGATGAGATCGGTGAGCATGTTCACCGGTTCGTCTATTCTTATATCAAATACTGTAATGGAGGGTTGAGACACACCTGGTAGTTACTTTCTGTTTACTCAAAAGTAACCATTTTTAAATTGACTAATTGACCAGCAGGTTATAACGATGTTCAATTGAAGGTTTTCCAAATATGTCGGTGTCTCTTTCTTCATTAAGCACAAATCCATGGCGGGTGTATAGGGAGATAGCGGGGTCAAGGCCTTTGGTGGTCCATAGGTAAGATTTCTTATATCCACATGTTTTCATGAATTCCATATACAGTCCCATCAGTTTTTTACCTAATCCAATGCCCCGATATTCCGGATCAATAATAAAGTACCTTAGTTGGGCGGCTTCACCTCTGTTCATCAACACAAGAAAGCCAATAATCTTGTTGTTATGTTCGCACACCCATGCTCGGTTACTAGCTGGATCGTATTGGTTATAAAATTCAAGTAAGCCTTCGGCAACGTACGCTTCAAATACGTGCCCGAAATTATGTTCTTTGTGATAAAGATACCCGTGCATATACGTTACATAGCCCAAATCTCCTGGCTCAATCGTTGTGCGAATGTGAATATCTTTAAGCTGAGGTTTACTCATTGGGTATGGGGTATTCTAATAATGCCACTTTAAGATTTCTATTTTGCAATGCCAGGTCTTCGCTATCTGGTGTAGTACATTGATCTACATATCTAAACCCAAAGCTTTTGTAATAATTGATCATAATAGGGTTGTCGGCCCAGGTATCCATGCGAATAAGTGAAAGATTATTTAATCGACCATGAAAAATGCTCCAGGCAAGTACCATGGCGAATAGTTTATTCCCTTTGAAGTTCGGGTTTACTACAATTCGGTGTAAGTAAAGGGCGTCACCATTTTCGCGTTCACCCCAGATCAGTGGATCGCTATAACAGACGCTAAATAACATAGCGATGCGTTTGCCCATTATGATCTTGTATTGATTACCTTCCTCAATATCTTTGATCAGGGCACCTTTGTCATAGCCCTTCCATACAGGATATGTATTTTTCTGCTGGTAGGCGATTGCACTTTCGAAGAGACCATAAATGGTCTCTAAGTCATCATGCGTAGTGTTAATGATTTTGGTTCTTTCACTCATCACTATTGTTTTTTACTCCCTTTGTTTTATTTAGAATACTTTTGATTCCGTTCATATGGCTGATCAACGCTGAAATGTCACGGGCAGAGAGTGGTCCAAGTAACGAGTTGACTAGATCTCTTGATGCAATATTCAACTTATCAAACTCTTTTTCACCTTTTAAAGTCAACATTAATTGAAAGGCTCTTCCATCAACTTTACTTTGTTTACGCGTCACGATTCCTTTTTTCTGAAAGGACTTCAATACTCTGCTTAAATATCCTTTATCCATTCTTGCGGCTTCAATCAGGTCGCTAGCGCTACAAGGTTGGTGATGGTGCAGTTCAAATAATACCCTGCCTTCAGGCAATGAAAATGGACTGTTTAGATAATGCTGATCCAATACGCCTATAATACTTGTATAGTATCGATTGAAATCCCTGACTTGTTGAATCTCTTTTTCTTTCATTTGGAAGTGCATACCAAAGCAACTACATTTAGTTGACAAAGTCAACTAAATGTATGATTAAATGCCTGCTACTTTCGGTAATCTTTTTACCTCATTTACTTCTCGCTCAACAAACAAACTGGGCTACGGAGTTCCAAACTTCATTTATTGACATATCCGGCCTGTTTGGTTTGGATGAACCTGCACAGGTTACCTCATTGAGATACCAAAAGAAATTGTTATTTGTAGAAGGGTTTCACAGCTTCTCCTGGCTGGAGCCTGGCAGGACTATTCAAACTTTTTTTACTGCAGGTTATCAATTTGCCTTAGATGAGGATGAAGATAAATCATTATCAATAGGAAACGGATTTGCGTTTAATAGAGTAGCTAGTAACGGTAGCTTTCTGCGGCCGATCCTGACTTTTAATTGGAATGAATCTGAGCGACAAACTATATCAATAGTGGGCTGGATGTTTTTAGATACCCGAAAGGAAACCGCACAACCTCTGAATGGAGCAACCGGATATGTTGGCTATGTTTATAAACTTCCTTTTACGAAGATTGAACTAAGGAATGAATTCAGGATACTGTACTCACATGTACGTGATGTACGCAATGTAGCAGGGTTTACAGAGCAGCTAAAAATGACATTAAACGCCTCTAGTACTTATTTCTTTGTGAACACCGGATACTCCTTTTATCGATCAGACCACATGACAGAATTCATATATAATTTTGGCATTGGTAAACGCTTTTGAAATAATATCCTATCCCAGTTTGAATACGATAGGGATAACAATTTTGGTTCTCACTGCATTGCCACGCTGGCGTCCTGGCTTCCATTTAGGCGATTGTTTCACCACTCTTAACGCTTCTTCATCACATCCACCGCCAATTCCTTTTACTACCTGAACTTCATCTAATGAACCATCCTTTCCCACAATAGCTTGTATATATACCCGCCCTTCAATTGCCATCGATCTTGCTTGTCTTGGGTAGCGCATATGGTCCCTTAAAAACTTCAGAAACTCTGTGTTGCCTCCAGGAAACTCGGGTTGGTCTTCAACGATCACAAAGATTTCATCTGTATCTTCCTTACTGATTTCTTCTACAGGCGCCATTTTGATGGTTTCTGTAGTTTCCTTCATCTCTACATCAATCATTATATCAAGATCTTCTACAATCTCTTCCTCATCAGGTACTTCAATTATTTTGGGAACGATAGTTTTTGGTGGAGGAGGAGGTGCCTGCTCTGTTGGGGGAATATCCAATAACTCATCATTGAAGGTATCGTAGTTGGCTAAGCTTACTGTATTGCCGTCACCTTCCGATTTCCATTCGAATACAGTGATTACCATACCAAGTGTTACGGCCAATGAAAGTGAAAATAACATTCCACGCAATTGGTGTACGTCAGCCTTTGGATTTTTCTTTAGTTCCATAACAGTTAATCGTTGTTATGGCTGTCAACGGAGAAGTTGAATTAAGGTGACGTATTTTTCGGTATTTTTTTATGAACTGTTGAAATAGTAACCTGAAGTGTGTCTTTTCCAGTGTAAATCAAACGCTACGAAATTCTTAGCAATTGGTTGTTTATTTTATTGTTATCCAATAGCTGAAAGAATTAAGGGAATGTTATGTAACCAATTAGAAAGCGCCTCGTATACTACTTCTCTAAATTTTTCCTATCCCATTTTCCTATCTTAGCAGCGGCTACATATGTCGATTGTAAAAAATCCATCAGCATTTTTTCTGGGTCATTGGCCATGCGTACATCATCATATTTAAGGAAGAATTCTCCCATTTCTTCACTCCAAAAGGCTTGCTGTGGAAGGACCTTCTCTTTGCCATATTCCGGAGGGGAAGGATAACAATAGGCATAAAACATAGGTAGGGGTGAAGCATCGCTGCCAGGCCAAAACCCGCAACTGCTTACTTCCTGTGAGTAGGCTTCCTGCATTACTGCTTTAGGCATGTTAGGCATGGCTCCCTGATGAAGTGGAGCCTTTCTTCCTGAGAAGCGGGTGACTGCAATATCGAATGCACCCCAGAAAAAGTGCACGGGGCTACACTTCCCTATGAAGTCGCTTCTGAATTTGAGAAACACATTATGCGTGCTGACGGCTGCCTGCCAAAAGTCCACAACACTTTGCTGGTCGTAAGACTTGTTCTCGGTATTTTCCGCAAATGGAATGCTTGGTTCCATTTCATTAGGACTGCCATGGATACTGATATCAATTCCTAAACCTTCTAGCTTGGAGAAAAGGTCATCATAGAAATCAGCAACGGTTCTGGGATATAAATCAATAACTACATTTTTATTGAATGTGGTGGAGATGACTACGATATGGCTTTCAAAATCAAATTCAATCTCGAACATTCCATTTTTGTAGGGCATGCTGCCGGTTGTAAGACCACGGGTGGTTACATACAAAGTAGCGTGCCAGGAATGGTTTTGCCATGGCATAGCTCTTAGCCTTATTTTACCCACAATTTGGGTCCATTGATGAACCGTTTTGATGGTGTCTTTCCAACTGTTATAGTCTAGTGCTGGCCAGGCGTGGTTGCAACCTTTAATGATGGTGTTCATTTATTCTTAGTTATGTGATTCAACTAATAAATGATAAACTTCCAGGAGCTTATCCGCTATTCAAGTAGGTGAATAAGATAGTCCTGAAGCCGGAGAAAGACAACTTTTAAGGCCCTTGTACAGCTGAAATTACTATGAACGGTTGGGGATTATTGAATCAGTTGGTTGGATACTTAACGCAGGAAAGGGAAATAATCTCAATTTTCTTATGGTAAAGTGGATTTATTGAAATGTAATGCACCCAGTTCGCGCGAGTCGTCACTCATACAATTTGAGACGATCTTTTAGCTCCTGATTTTCCTCCTGAAGTTGCCACACTTGCTGTAATAGATTATTCACTACATCAAGGCCTTCCATATTGATGTTGAGCTCATAGTGCAGTCGGATCATTTTCTCCACACGTTGTAGGTGTGTAACCTGTATGTATTCTACATCTCCTTCTCGCACTGTTTCCAGCAGGTCATATTCCTGTAACGATTGAATGAACGTTTCCGGCACGTTGTATTGTGTACAGAAAGTAGTAATGGATATAATGGTGGGTTCTTCCATGGCTATCTTAATTTAGCTAACTCGGCAAACAGTTCTTTTTCTTTATCTGTAAGGGCAGTGGGCAGTTTGAGTTGATAGGTAACGTAAAGATCACCAAACTCACCTTCTTTTTTGTATAGTGGAAATCCTTTACCCTTTAATTTCACTTTGGTATTGTTTTGGGTTTCCGGCTTCACCTTAATTTTTACCTTACCATCAAAGGTCTCAATGGTGATATCACCTCCCAGTAGTGCAGTATACAAATCCAAATCAATAGTCGTGTAGAGGTCGCCCTTTACCCGCTTAAAAGTAGTGTGGTTGTCAATTAAAAATTTGATGTAGAGGTCTCCACTGGGACCACCATTGATGCCGGGGCCACCATGGCCTTTGATTTTAATCTCCTGTCCGTTGGCTACACCTGCCGGAATGGTGATACGGATATTCTTATCATTGACCGTAAGGGTACGCTTGTGGGTAGTATATACATCCTTCAGATTAAGGTGTAGTTCGGCATGAAAATCCTGGCCTCGGAAACGAACGCTTTGACCACCTTGACGCGGTCCGGCACCACCAAACATAGAACTAAAGAAATCAGAGAAGTCACCTTCATTAAAAGACTGTCCACCTCCCTGATAGGTACGTTGCTGTTGCTGTTGTTTGGCTTTCTCAAACTGCTCTGCATGTTTCCAGTCTTTGCCATACTGGTCGTATTTCTTCCTGTTCTCTGCGTGGCTCAACACTTCATTAGCTTCGTTCACTTCCTTGAATTTGCGTTCTGCCTCCTTATCGTTGGGGTTGAGATCCGGATGATACTTTCGAGCAAGCTTGCGATAAGCGTTTTTGATGTCCTTTTCGGTAGCGCTTTTACTGAGGCCTAGTATTTTGTAATAGTCGATATAGTCCATGTAGAGAGTTGTTAACTTTTGCTTTGCTTACAACTGCAAATACAACACGCAAGAGCGCCATTTTATTCTAATTTTTGGATGATTTGTATCAGGATGGAGCGTGATAAGGGTCACCGGATGTCAAAAGATAAAAAAAACAGATCTTATTCTGTGATATTTTGAGACTTGATGCGAATAATAGGGTGATTGGTTTTTAAATACCTTAGCAGTACATGGATCAACAGCAGGCATTTGAACAGTTTCTCGAAACCCACAAGCAACTCATCCTAAAGGTGGCTGGCACTTACTGTGGTGATCCAGAACTGCGCAAAGACCTTATTCAGGATATTATCCTCCAGTTGTGGAAGTCGTTTCCTTCCTATAACCAAGCGTATGCGCTCTCTACCTGGATGTATCGGATCGCGCTCAATGTCTCTATTTCTTCATTGAGGAAGGAGTCTACCCGCAAGAAAACCTATGAAGGACTGCACCAGCAAGGTGACTTGCTATATTATCAGGACCCTCATATGGAAGAGCGACTTCAGCTGCTGTATCAACATATGGAGGAACTCAAGCCGATGGAGAAGGCAATGTTGATTCTCTATTTGGATAGCCGTCAACACACAGAGATAGCCGAAATACTAGGAATGACAGCATCCAATGTATCAACCAAAATCCATCGAATCAAAACTTTACTGAAATCAAAAGTTAAACCCTAAACTCATTAGCAATGGAACTCCCTGAACTCTCAAACCTTTGGAATGCCCCAGGCAACCTATCCATCAACCGGCAGTTGTTAAAAGAGGTGACCTTGTACAAGGTTAAGGCGTTGCTGTATTCCCTCAAATGGAGTACCTACTTTGAACTGATGCTGAACATTCTTTTCATATTCTTTCTGCAGGGTTTTATTTTGGATCACTTCTATGAAATAAGATTTTTAATTCCGGCACTGATTCTGATAGCGGTAACACTGGCCAGCACAGTGTTGGAATGCTATAAGCTCTATTTGTTTTATTCCCTTCGTGTCGATTCACCAGTAACAGAAACACAACAGAAGGTAGCCCAACTTCAATACCTGGAAGCATTAGAAGCCAATAGTATGATGGTGATCATTCCTTTGTTTTCTGCACCCATTCTGATTGTACCTGCCAAAGCATTTTTTGATTTCGATTTGTATCAATTGGGCAATTGGATGCCGCAGTATATTATTGGAAGTGTTGTGGTCGGGTTCGTGATCGCTTTTTTGCTGCGCAAGTTTCCTAATGAAAAACTCAAAAAAGCGATTGACTTTTTGAAGGAGATTAAAGTGGATTGAGATGGGGTTAGTTGATTTGTTGGAATAAAAGTAATGGAGCTATAAGAATGTGTGCCTTTAACTTTTTAGTGCTGAGGCAAAATTAGCCCTGTTTAGGCTCATGGCTTGAAAGCCGCTTATGATAACAATAACAAATACACAATACGCTATTGGGTAGACGGGGTCAAGCCACATGAATTTCGTTGAGAATACAAATGTTCTAAGTAGTTCATTCAACAATATGTATGCTATCGGTCCGAAAACCGCCAAGGCAAATATCATTTGTATTACAAGTTCTCGTACCAGTAGGTATGTGACATGGATGGTGCGCGCACCCAATAGTTTGTGAATAGCTATCTCTTTAAGCTTGTCTCGAACCAAGCTTACGCTTAACCCATAAATTGCAAAACAAGAAAGCAAACCGGATACGATAGCAAGTATCCCCGATAACTTGTTTAACCTGTCTTGATATTCTATCCATTGTTTAAAATGACTATTGAGATATTTTACGTGTGAAATTTTCCCTTCCGAAGAGAATTGCTCCGAAAGCCGGGTGACGGTTCTTCTTATGTCAACTTCGAGTACACGAACGCACAGCCAGTTATAATTAGCGTTTTGAGCAACGGATATCTTAAGTGGCTTTTCAGGTTGGTTAAAAAGGCCACTAAGGTCATCTACCACGCCAATAACGTTGGCTTGATTTTCTCCAATGAGCTCTTTGCCTGCCTTATTGATCACCATAACAGAGTCTCCTGAATTTGGACCTAACCAGTATCCTTCCTTCATCCTTAGGTTAAAGAAATCTTTGAATCCAGGATCCACCTGAAGTAAATAGAAATCTGAACCAATCTCGCCACTTACAATACGATCAGGGAGTTGTGATACCGCCATCACATCCAGGATATTTGGATTGTATTTCTTCCAGCCATTACGCAGTCCCATAATTCCTTCATTGGTTAATCCTGATGGTGGATTTAGATATACGATTTGATCATGGTTCTGCCCCGGTTCTTTTACTAGAGAATAATTTATTTGCCTTTTAACGACAATAGAAGCAATGATCAGGAAAATACTGATTCCTAATTGAAAGAAAGTAATCATCCGCTTAAGTCGTGGAAAGGTAATGGTGTCAGTACTTAGCAGCCGGTTCGGAGTAGCTTTTACAAATCTCATTGTCATGAAGACCGGTGATACTGTGAAAATGAAAAGCAATATGGATATGATCAGTACCAATCTTACATCAAGCGTAAAAAATAAAGGTAAAACTTGAAGATTCAAGGTGGATGCAATAAGATCATTGGCAGCCACTATCATTAGCAAGCCTATCAAAAGTGAAGTGCCTACGAAAGCGAATGACTCTTTGTAAAAGCCATATAGAAGATTCGCTTGACTTGTCCCAGAAAGCTTTTTTATTGCAAGTTCTTTCGAGCGATAAGGTAAGGTGATGGTAGTAAGGTTAATAAATGTGCTAAAAGATAAAAACAAGATTAGACCAGCTATGCATATAAGAATGATCACACTGTATTTATCTCCATGGCGCGCCTCTTCGCCAAGTACCCTTGAGCCAAAGTATAGCTCGGGTAAAGGCTGAAAGCTATACTTCATTATTGTAGGTGAGTTAGGATGATCCTTACCAATTGTATAATCTTTAGGTATGCCTTTGATTGTTCTTCCATAAATTCCAGATTCTTTAGGGTCAAAGTTTAAATTCTTAATCGCATCTTCGTTGAAAGAGATGAACACATCAAAGTCCTCGTGACTGTTGATTGGAAAATCTTTATAAACAGCGGCAATACGCACCTCAACAGTGTCATTGAAAGTGTAGAGTTTTATTTTTTTACCCACTGCATGGTGTTTGCCAAAATAACTTTGTGCGACTCGGGATGAGATCATGGCTGCGGCCCTGTCTGAAGTAATAAAGTCGTTCATATTGCCATCTAAGGTCTCAAAGGAGAATATGTTTGTGATTTCTGGATCGGCAGCATGAACCTTTTGGTCATAGAAAGATTTATTGTTAACTAGAGCGTTAACTTTATTCATAATCTTGACGCGCGAAACAATCAGGGAATCGTTGTAAAATGTTCCCTTTAACTTGTTGAAGACCTCAGATGGAATTTTAACTGACAACCTATTACCACTATATTTTTCGTCAGTATTTTTTTGCAATACCCGAAAAATTTCTCCAGCAGATTTATGAAACCTGTCAAAGCCAAACTCATTCAATGAGAAAAGTGTAATTAGAATGGAGGATGCGAACGCAATGGTCAGGGTGGTGATCTTGAGAAGGTAAATCTCCCGATTCCTTGACATGATTCTGGTAAACAATTTAGAGTGAAGACCCATCATCAGTTAAGTATTTCAATTAGAGTATTCAACAATTCGGCCAATTTAAAAAGGACAGTATTTGGCAAAATTTTAGGTTAAATAGTCTCGGTATCGGGCAGGAGTAGTCGATAACGGACATCATTGGGTCTTTGATAGGAAAGCCCTCAGTTGATCAAGTGGTTGAATTAGAAATTCACTAGGTATTATCAAATAAGTGCCAAAGTGGTTGAAGTAGGTGGGTAAATCACCAGCCGTACAATCACCGATTATTACCACCATCTGTATAATTCCCCGTGACTGATGTTGAATTATTGCCCAATTTGGCGGCTTAGACTATTAAATCCATACCATGAAACAATTTACTTATGCGCTGGCGGCTTGTTTACTGCTGGCGGCCTGTAGTCAGCAAAAAAGTGAGGATACAACGTTGTCCGAAGCAGAGCTGATTGAAAAGGCCAAGGGCATCCACGAGCGGGTGATTACGCTGGATACCCACAATGACATCAATACCGACAATTTTACAGCGGAGAACAATTACACAGAGCGGCTTTCTACGCAGGTGAACCTCCCCAAAATGGAAGAGGGCGGCCTTGATGTAGCCTGGTTTATCGTCTACACGGGGCAGGGTGACCTTACCCCTGAGGGATATGCTGCCGCGTATGCTAATGCGGATGATAAGTTTAACGCCATCCATAGATTGACCGAAGAGATTGCTCCGGATAAAATCGAATTAGCCTTGACATCCGATGATGTAAGAAGAATCAATGCTGCCGGAAAGAAGATTGCTATGATCGGTGTGGAGAATGCCTATCCTATAGGAATGGACATTAGTAAAGTAAAAGAATTTGCTGACAGAGGTGCTCGCTATATGTCATTGTCACATAACGGACACAGTCAGTTGAGTGATTCCAATACTGGAGAAAGAGACAGTGTGTGGTTGCACAATGGCTTGAGTGATTTGGGTAGAGAAGCCGTAAAGGAAATGAACAAATGGGGGATAATGATTGATATCTCTCATCCGTCTAAAGCTTCAAACATGGAAGTAATGCGTTTGTCTCAGGCTCCTGTGATTGCTTCGCACTCATCGGCTCGTGCTTTGAATGATGTAAGCAGAAACCTTGACGATGAGCAGTTGATGATGTTGAAGGAGAATGGAGGGGTAGTGCAAACGGTAGCTTTTAAAAGCTATGTGAATACAGAGAAGAACAATAAGTATAACGATATGGCAGAGGCCATCATCAAAGAAATAGCTGCGGCTGAAGGTTTTGAAATCGTAGAACGCTCTGCGATCAGAGGTATGGATGATGCTGCACGCGAAGCTTACTTCAATGCCTATACAGCGATTAGAGAGAAGGCCAAGCCAAGAATTGAGGCGGAGGTAAACCCCGTTGCTCCCCCGGTAGATGTCGCTGACTTTGTAAATCATATCGATTACCTCGTAGAGAAAATAGGATTGGAGCATGTAGGTATCAGTTCAGACTTTGACGGTGGTGGGGGCGTAGAAGGCTGGAACGATGCATCAGAAACTTTCAACGTTACTCTTGAGTTGGTAAGAAGAGGATATACAGAAGAACAAATTGCAATGCTATGGAGTGGTAACCTGCTTCGTGTGTTGGATGAAGTGCAGGCTGTTGCTAAGAAGCTTCAGGCTGAAGGATAATTTTAATGACAGTCCTGGGTGATCTCACTCAGGACTGTTTTATTTGATCTTGATATTGTATTTGTTCAGCAGTCCTACCACTTCGGGTAAGGAGAACCTTGCTCCCTTTACTTTATTTGTTTCCGGATCTATTGCATAGTGAGTGGACTGTGTGAAATCAGCATTTTCCAAATTCGTATTGTCAAAAGTGGCGTTGAGTAAGTTGCATTGCCTTAGCACGACCTTCTTCAAATCAGCTTCAGTAAAATCTACACTTTCCAGTTGTGAGTTTAGAAATGAAGACCGGTTGAGTTTCATCTGATAGAAGGAGGAGTGATTGAGTTGACATTGATCAAAGTGTATGGTAAAACTAAAGGCATTACACTTATCAAAAAGTAATCCCAGCATTTTGCATTGGGTACACTTTACATCTTGAAAGGAAGCCTGAGCAATATTGGCATTGCTGAAATTACAACCAATAAACTCCGTTTCGATAAACTTACACTCTGACAAGTCGGCATTAGAGAAATCGCAATTCTTGAAGGTACAGTATTCATAGATGTGTCTGGAGAGGGACTGATTGGAGAAGTCCTTGTTGATTATGGTTTCTTCAATGTATTCGTATTCCATGCTTGTTCTTTGCTTAATTCGTTTTGTAATTAACGGCACCTATTTTAAGTTTTAGCCAGGTCCAATCTTGTTCCTCTAATTTCCAGGTGGCCTCCAGTTCCACAGGAATCCACACACCATCTCTTACTTCTGTTTTATTGGAAGTGACGGACCACTCAATAGGTTTGGCATGCTCTTCCACATCTTTGTAGCGTTGTGCAACGAACTTTTCAAAGGTTCCTTCTTGATCAAAATGGAATGTGCCCGATCCGGTTGTGCCATTGATTGACATTATGGCTTTTGCTGAGTTCTCATTTACACCTTCCCATGTGATGTAAGGACTCAGCGCTGCGGATGGGAACCAGACGATTTCTGCCAGGTACCGCTGCAGGGTGGCTTGATTGAGTTTTTCATTGCTCTTTGCATTGACCACAGGTAGGAGGGAAAGTATTTTGATGGTCATTTCACCTTTTCCATTTTCAAATTGGTCTCTTCCTACTACTTCTAAAACAGGATTCATGTGGAGATTTACCTTCCAATGGAAAGCGGGTGGACTGATGGAGAAGTGTTGTGTGGCCTTACCATGCTGCCATGTCTCTTGCTCAGGACTCATCAACATTTGAAGTTCTTGTTCCAGGTCAATCGTTTTAACTGGACCTTTATCAAGGATGCCGCTCTTTTTAATCCATCGTTGAACAGGTATTGGCAGATCACTAACCTGTTGAAGGGTCTGGTTATTGGGCACGGATGCAGCCGTAAGTAATTGAGTGATTTCCTTGTTGACTTTTTGTTTGAAGTGAAAAGAAGCGTAGGCAAAAACAATGGCGATCAGCATGATTGCGTTAACGATCGTTCCATACTTGGCATCCTTCCAGTACATTACAATTAACCACTGCGAGAGTATAGTGGCGATGATACCCATTATCCACCAGGTTTTGTTGCTCCATAACAAAATGAGCGTGAACAGGAAAAGGAGTGCAGTTAATAGCCATAGTATGCCTAATGATTTGGTTATTGGTTCGGATATCGCTTTGAATTCTGAAAGTCCGAATCCTTTTAAAAACCCAAAGAGGTGAATAACTCCGTGTATTCCTATAAGTATTGTAAAAGCAATACGCATTTTTTTTCGAGGTTGATACTTACTCCATAGTAAAGATAAGCAAGAACACTATTCGTTATCTGCCCCACACACCTTTAGAAATTTTTTAAGGTTGACATTGGATCCGTAAAGTACGATGATGTCACCTTCTTCAAGCACAAGATTGGGCGTTGGCACGTCTTGTATCTTTTTCTTTGTGATTCCCTTGCCAATTTCACTTTCAACTTCTGACTTTTTGATTAGCGTAAGCACTAATAGATTATAGCTTCTTCGGAAATCAACCTCTTTGATGGTTTTGTTAATAAATTCTTTAGGTACAGTGGCTTCAATAATGCTAAAGTCATCATTTAACTCAAAGGAGTCAACCACATTATTTAAACTTAGTTTTTTTCCCCATCGTTCGGCAGTTTCTTCTTCAGGATGAACAATTTCATCCACACCAATGGCCTTTAACACTTTTTCATGAAGTGAATTAATGGCGCGACTTATCAATCTTTTTACTTTAAGATTTTTAAACAAGGCTGTAGTCATGATATTGGCGCCCTGATCCTCACCGATGGCGACAATAACAATATCAGTATCTTCAAGAGGAAGACCTGAAACAGCTGTTTCGTCAGTGGAATCCATACATATGGTGTGTGATATTTTTTCCTTATAAAGATCTACCTTATCCATCCTTTCATCTATCCCTATGACTTCATTGCCATAGGCAGTAAGCTTTTGAGAAAGGGAAGCGCCAAAATTACCAAGCCCTACTATAATGTATTTCATACTTTAATTTTTAGTTGATAGTAATTTCTTCAGTTGGGTAGCGATAATTTTGATGTTTGATTTTTTTGAATATAGCGATGACAATGGTGAGCATACTTACACGGCCAATAAACATAATTCCAATTAATACAAATTTACTGGCATGACTAAGGCTACCCGTAATACCTAAGCTTAGTCCAACCGTACTGTAGGCGGAAACACATTCAAAAGCGATGCTCGTCAAATCTTTTTCACTGTCAAAAGTAGAAAGTAAAACTACGCCAAAACCAATGACAAGTAGAGAAAGGAAAATGATGGCAAAGGCGCGTCTTACTGATATTTCAGCGATTTCTCTTTTGAATACTTCAATGCGAGACTTTCCCTTGGCCAAGCTTAAAATATTCAAAGTGGCAATGGCCAGTGTGCTTGTTTTGATGCCTCCTCCAGTGGATGAGGGAGATGCTCCAATCCACATTAAGAAAATTATTAATATGGTAGTGGGAAATAACATGGTGGAAAAGTCAATAGTATTAAATCCTGCCGTGCGTGGGGTGGTGGCTCCAAATAAGGCTGTCACAACTTTGCCTATACCCTGATGATCCGATAGTGTATTGTTATATTCCATGGTATAGAAGGCAAGAAAGGCTACCACCGACAGTGAGATAGTGGTGATCAGTGTGATACGACTATTTAAATTAAGGGCCCAGGGGCGGTACCCAATTTTATTCTTCCCAAATGACAGTAATTTCCTGATTCTGTATTTAATGTATTTAAGAATATTCACAGTAATAGGAAAGCCCAACCCACCTAACACGAACGTTAGAATAATGATTATTTGAAGGAAATAGTTGAACCTTAGACCATCTTCATATAATCCATTTTTCATAGTAGAGAAGCCAGCATTGCAAAATGCTGAAATGGAATGAAATATTGAGAAAAATAATTGATCGTATAAAGAGGTGAAGTATTGACTGTCAAGACTTAAGAAAATCAATAGGGCAGCGAAAAATTCTATACCAAAGGTAATCAGAAGAATATACTTTAGAATTGAAAAAACTTCTCCTATCTTTTTTGAATTGATCATATCGCTGAACACGAGTTGATTTTCATAACTCGAACCTCCTTTGAAAAAATAACCGAAGTAACTTGCGAAGGTGAGAATTCCAAGACCTCCAATTTGTATCAGTACCAGGATGATGACCTGTCCGAACTCAGTAAAGTAGGAACTCGTGTCTACCACGATAAGTCCTGTAACGCAGACAGCGCTAGTGGAGGTGAATAAGGCGTTTGTAAATGAGATGCCGGTGTTTGTGGCGTTGGGTAACATCAGTAAAAGAGCGCCAGTAAGAATGATGATGAGAAAGCTGGCAATAAATAATTGAGCAGGGTTAAGCACTGTTCTCTTATAATTGATTTTAAGGGACGAGAACTCGCGTATAAACGAAAGAAGAACCGTTAGTTTAATCCAGATGGTTTGAGTGAGAATGGGGTCTTCTGAATACGTTTGTCTATTGAACAGATGAATATAAAATATCAATAGAGTAAATAGGATAGACAACAGATCAAAAGCAAACGCTTTTTTTATCCTTATTATACTTACTTTATTGATGTACCGAAAACTCGTTGAAATTACCCCAATGGTAAGGACTAGAAAATAGAAATAATAGATTAATTGTTTCGAGAACTCGGATTGCGTAAACCCAAAATCGATGATGGATAGTATTACACCAAATACACTTGTCCAGAAAGCAATTTTATGGATGGCCTTCACTTTTTAACTGGTCAATTCCGCTATTCATGCAATGTATTATTTTTTTGAAATCATTCAATCGAATAATAGGTTAGTCTGCATAACCGGATGTTTTTTTTGTTAAAAGGCTTACACCAATTTATTGATTAATCCATTAAAGATAAGTCCATGGAAAGGATAGACGCTATACCAATAAAGACGTCCGGCCAAACCACGCGGGCGGAAGGTGGCAGTTTGAATCAGGGTGTTCCCTTCTATCTTAAATTCCAGCCATGCTTCACCGGGCAACTTCATTTCTGCAAAAAGGATTAATCGTCCTTCCTGCCTATTGGCATAAAGCACCCTCCAAAAGTCAAGGGCATCTCCTGCATACAGTGAATTTTTATTGGTTCGGCCTCTTCTTAGTCCTACGCCTCCCACCATCTTATCCATAAAGCCTCTTAGTTTCCATAGCCAATTGCCGTAGTACCATCCTTTCTTTCCACCAATACTCCAGATCCTGTCGATACATTTTTCGCGATAAAGAAAGGTTTGAGTTCTCTTATCGATAAAACAACCGTGGGAAGGCACTTGAATAAAGTCGGAGATGGTAATGTCAATACCGCTGCTTGCGTAAGCGTCTTTCCAACTGGAAATGATGGCATTGTTTTCTATTTTGCTAAAGGCTTTTTCCAGCGATTGGCGATAACTCAACGGCTTAATGCTTAAGATTTCATTGAGGTCATTATTCCTGCAGATTACCTCAATTTTCATGCTATCGACCAAAGCGACAGCCAACTTATAAGAAGTAGAGGTGACAAAATACAGCCAGTAGGAGGAGAGTCGTGGTGTCATCACAGGAACGATGAAGATTTTTCGTTTTAAGCTCCTGACTGAAGCAAACTCCAAAAGCATTTCCTTGTAAGTTAAGATATCAGGGCCTCCTATGTCATAGTTCTTATCGTAAGTTTTACTGTTGAATAGGGTTTTTGATAAAATGGAGATCACATCTGTAACACCTATTGGTTGACATTTCGTGTTAAGCCATTTGGGCGTTATCATGATTGGGAGTTTTTCAACCAGGTCTCTGATGATTTCAAAAGAAGCGCTCCCTGAGCCGATGATGATAGCGGCCCTTAATGCGGTGAAATGATACTTACCTTGACTGAGCTCGGTCTCCACATTTTTTCGGGAGGAGAGGTGATCCGACAGATTGGATTCGTTGACGATACCTCCCAGATAGACGACATGTTTTGCCTGGGTGTTGTCGATGGCATTCCTAAAATTAATGGCAGACTCCCGTTCCTGACTTTCATAATCAGAAGAAGAAGCCATCGAGTGCACAAGGTAATAGGCACCATCAATGTCTTTGGGTATTTTATCCAGTGAGCTTTTGTCCAGTAGGTCTGCTTCAATAACTTGAACCTTATTCGAGTTGCTTTCAGGAGGGTGAAAGCGATTGACGTCTCTAACAGCACAAATCACTTCATGGCCAGCCTCGAGTAAGACAGGAAGCAGTCGTTTGCCAATGTAACCGGTGGCTCCAGTGAGTAGTATTTTCATTGCTGTATCTAGCTAACAAGCTGGCAGTAGTAATGTTCAAAGTACCATGAGTGAGGAATGTTAAAGTATTGAAATAAGGACTTATAAAAAAAGCGTACCCAATGGATACGCCTTTTCAAGTAGGATAGGGCTTATATTACCCCGGCCATACACCAGACTCTTCAAGGTTGCCCTCAGAATCGTATTCCGCATAAGTACCAGCTGTACCTCCTGCATTCCAGGTGAGTTCAGTTTCCAACTGTCCGTTTTCGTAGACTTTCAAGCTTCCTGAATGATCTGGATTGGAAATAATATTAATTTCTGTGTCCGCAGTAATCATATCAAAATGAAAAACACCGGCTACTTCAGCCCATTCATATTTTAAGGTATAATTACCTTCATCATAATCACCGAAGAGCTCAAGAAACCCTTGCTTTCCTGTTTTTGATTGTTCTGAATGCCAATACCTGATATAATCATCATTATTGACTTTTAGGAATAATTCAAAAACGTAATGTGTGCTCGTTTCTGATACCTGATAGGCATAGCTAACTGAATTGTTGCCATCACTAGCTACCCAGGTATAAACTGATACATTTTCTTTTGTATTGGCCACTCTTCCGTTACTTCTTCCGTTGATAGGTGTACTAGATTTATCAGCCCCAGGGGGAGGTTGAATAGAAGAGACAATCGCAATAATGCCATTGGCCTGGTTGAGAAAAGCGTTGGCCAACAGCGCTCTGCTATCACTTGAGGATTGAAGACCTTCCGGAATAGTTACGGGTGGATTTTCAGCGTCAAATGTAAATTCAACATCATCCAAATCAGGTTGTACATCTTCGTCTTTACTACAAGATGTAATGATTAAAGCAATTATTATCAACCATAGACTAGAATTAAAAAGACGTTTCATAATTATTGTTGGGTGTGCTGCAAAAATAGGAATTATTTATAACTCTCATCATAGGTTAGTAAAACCTAAATATAATTTTAGAATACAATAATCAATAACAGATAAAATAGGGGCAATAAAATAATATTTTATTGATGAGTGGGGCGTATCGCACCAAGTCTATCTGTATCCTTTCGTGTATACTGTGCGATTAGTGATTGACTTACCCCCAAGCACCCCCTCTCTCGTTGTTTCAACAACTAGTGTGGGTTCCCATGGGGTTCCAGTGGGTGGTTGTAGCCAAAGTGTTTGTGTTACTGTGGCATGATCCCCCTTTTTGGTTATTGGATTTTGGTACGGATACAAAGTGGTGATCACTAATCTGTTTTCTTTCCACTGGGTGGTGGAAACAAGCGGCTTTCCTGTTCGTCCCATGCTTATGGTATTTTCAGAAGGTGCTCCATCTAATGTATACCGATACCGAACCAATGGTTGAATTTCCCGAGGTGTGAATACCACTTTTTCAATTTCTAAGTGGTTGGCACTTTGTATGATTGATATTTTATCACCCCATCCGCTACCCAGTGAGGCAATCAGTGGTTTTGGTGTATTGCCAATCGCAGATACGGTATTGAGTACTGCAGTAGACCAACTTCCTGAAAAGTCTGGATCAGGTAGTGCGGCAGAACGTTCAACCAATTGGGTCCTATCCGTTCGTGTGTAAGTGGGAATGAGTTCTCCGGACCCTGAAGGAGGTGGTAGGTAAGGATCTGCAACATTAGCGCTGGCGGCAACGCGAGGGTGTTTAACAAGTGACGTTTCATAAGCATTGACAATGGAGTCCATAATGCCAATTACCCAGGGGTAATAATCTTTTACGTCTACTTCTTCTCTGGGATCAACTTTCAAATCAAAGAGTCGGGTAAGATTGTCAGGTTCGGGATCTGGCATTTCAGTTTGAAAGTGATACCAGAATTTCCAGTGACGCCACTTGACTGCCATCACACTACCATATCGCTCCATGAAGATAGCACTCTCCCGATTGGACTGATTTTGTTTTCCTTCGAGAAAGGGGAGTTGATTCACACCATCAATGATTCTGTCTTTGGGAACGATATCTGGCGCACCTGCGGCATCGGCAATGGTTGAAAATAAATCAACTTCGTGTACCACTTCATCAGAAACCTGGCCTGCCTTGATACGTGCTGGCCAGCGCATAACGAACGGTGTACGGATGCCTCCTTCCATGGCTGTGTTGTAATAGCCTCGCCACGGACCGGGTGATCCCCTCCAAGGGCGTCTCATTTCTGCACCATTGTCGGTACACCAAATCACGATTGTATTTTTCTCAATACCAGATCGCTTCAGTTCTTTTAAAATCAAACCTACGTTGTAGTCTATATCTGCCATGGAGTCACCCATGTCTCCTGCACCAGTAGTTCCTTCCTTGTCGGGATGGGGAAGAGCAGGTAAGTGAAGCTGAGTCATGGGATAGAATAAAAAGAACGGTTTCTTATTAGCATTCTTCTTGATGAAGACTACACCGCGTTCTGCTGCCTCCCTGTCTATGGTGCGCCTGGCGTTGAGATCAAATGGTTTAACCTTTTTAGAAGGTGATCCTGATATTCCTTCCCATACATAGGGTATAGGTATGTCCTTTGGAAAACCCTCCATAGAAGTAAATTGAGAAACGTGACTGGTGCCTGGAATGCCATACCACTCATCGAAACCCTGGTGGGTGGGTTCACGCTTTCCTTCCCATTGTGGTCCACCGATATCCCACTTACCATAGAGCGCAGTGGCATATCCGACAGACCTCAATCCTTCCGCCATGGTCTCTTCCCATAGGGTGGTGCCAGCATAGTAATCGTCACCTGCTCGGGTAGCATATCGCCCTGTCAATATCGCAATGCGTGAGGGTGTACAAGAGAACTCTACATTGAAATTGGTGAGCCGTATTCCTTCTTCTCCAATTTTGTCGATGTTGGGTGTGGGCACACCTCGTGCACCTCCATAGGAGGCTACTTCACCCACTCCCAAGTTATCAGGAAAGATCAGAATTACGTTGGGTTTATCTTGAGCATAAGCATTAACAATGCTTACCAACAAAATAAGTGCTGTTATGGATGGAATGGCTTTTCTATTCATTCGTCTTTTTACTGTGATCCTCGCGTTATTGAATATACGATGATAATGAATTTAGCGGGATGTGGAGCTATTTTTGAATAAGCATTTAGTAATTAGAAAGACTAACGCATATATAAAAAAGCAACCCAAAAAATGGATTGCTTTTTTTATATAATGATTTATGAAAATTTACTTTTGACCGTACTTCTTTGAATAGCGCTCATAAAGCTCTTGCTGATTGCCGGGTAGCGTTACTTTCTTTCCACTAATAAAGGCATGCAGTAATATATTGGTTCTGTAATCCAATGCATCGCCTTCGGACACAAACAGTGTAGCGTCCTTTCCAGTTTCAAGTGTACCCACCCTCTTATCAACACCTAATGCTTTGGCAGTGTTGGAGGTAATGGTTTTTAATGCCTCTTCCTTGTCCATACCATAAGCTACAGCTGTACCTGCAAAAAAGCCAAGGTTGCGTGAGCCATGTAAGGATCCGTCTTCTGATAGAGAAACCATCAGCCCTGCCTGTGTTAGCAAATGAGGTAACTTATAAGGCAAATCCACATCATCGTCCACACGAGGTGGCAGATTATGCGTGGCTGGTAGAATTACAGGAATTTTATTCTCCTTTAAAAAATCAGCTACCATCAGCGCGGCATCTGCTGCGATTAATGTAATTCGTTTCACACCATTACGTTGTGCTGTGCGCACGGCAGTCACTATTTCTTTTGGATTGTTAGTATGGATAAAAAGAGTTTTGCTTCCATCAAACAAACCTTGCATAGCGGCCAGTTTCAGGTTCGCTTCTTTATTGGTCTGATTTCCATAAGCAACTGCATCCATAAAGAAATGCTCAAGGTTGGCTACCTGACTGTCATATTCTTTATTGGGTGATTCGGTAAAAGAAAATGTAGCAAAGCTAAACTGGCGACTTACTATAGGAGGCCAGTTCATGTGAACGCCAATGTCTTCCGAATGTAATGCATCTTCCCAGTTCCATCCTTCCATCTCCATGAGGGAAGAAGTTCCAGAGATTGTTCCGCCTACTGGAGTGGTTTCTGCGAGCAGTACTCCATTGAACCTGAAGGAGGGAGGAAACTCTGAATCTGCATTGTATGAGATGACCGATCTTACGTTGGGATTTATGTCTCCCTCTTCGTTGGAATCACTCATCGCCCTTACCGCACTTACTTCTTCCAATCCAACTTGTGAGTTGGGAAGTATGAAGCCTGGGTAAATATGTTTGCCTGCAGCATTGATAACTTCATAGCCTGAAAGGTCTACTTTGGCAACGCTTCCATCCACCACATTGGTCAATTTACCTTTGTCAAAGGTAATGAGTGCATTCTCAATTACTTGTCCATTTCCAATATGTGCCGTGCCACCTGTGAGTGCAATCGGCTTCGATTGGGGAGGTGCCGGTACTGGCTTTTGAGCCATAGCGAAGGTGCTAGAGAGTAGAGCCAGTGCGAGTATATAATTTAACTTTTTCATAATGTCTCCGTTAATAATTTATTCTTCTGTTTCTAAACCCATGATGTCATCACAATGAAACTGAAGCTGAATTCTTCCTTCTCCGCGCTGTGTTGGATTACCTGATTTTTTGGCGCCTTTCATTTTCTGAATTAATCTTGCACGTTCGGCATCCAGCGCTTTGTTATTGGCTTCATCTTTTTCCACATCAAAGTATACTTTTCCATCAATAATGGTTTTTAATGGTTTGGCATATACTGATAACGGATGATCGTTCCACAAAACTACATCAGCGGATTTTCCCGGTTTAATACTTCCCATCTGATTGTCAAGGTGTAGCATCTTGGCAGGGTTCAGTGTCACCATTTTTAAAGCATCTTCTTCAGACATGCCCGCGTACTTTACGGACTTAGCTGCTTCCTGATTGAGCCTGCGGCCCATTTCTGCATCATCTGAATTGATGGCAGTGACCACACCAGCGCGATGCATAATGGCTGCATTGTAAGGGATAGCATAACGAACTTCCCACTTGTAGTTCCACCAGTCGGCAAAAGTTGATGCGGCAACACCATGTTCAGCCATCTTATCAGCCACTTTATAGCCTTCCAAAATGTGCGTGAATGTATTTACACGGAAATCAAATTGTTCTGCTACTTTCATCAGCATGTTGATCTCTGATTGCACGTAGGAGTGGCAAGAAATAAATCTTTTCTTTCTCAGAATTTCCAACATAGTCTCATCGGCCAAATCTCTTCTTGGCTTTAGAGCAGTTGGTTTTACTTTGGCTGAAAGGTTATTATATGCATTCCATTTTTTCTCATATTCCAATGCATTGGTGAAGGCATCAACGTAAACTTGCTCTACACCCATACGAGTTTGAGGGTAGCGGATGGAGCTCGCATTACTTGATCTTTTTACGTTTTCGCCCAACGCAAATTTAATAAACCCGTCTGCTCCATTAATTTTTAAATTTTCAGGAGATTCTCCCCAACGCAATTTGATTAATGCGGATTGCCCTCCGATGGGATTAGCACTTCCATGTAATACCTGCACAGCTACAACGCCCCCTGCAAGGGCTCTGTAAATATTGATGGCTTCAGAGTCAATTACATCACCAATGCGTACCATACCTGAATTAGTGGCTACATCATTGATGCTGGCTGCACCGATATGTGAGTGCTCATCGATAATTCCCGCTGTTAGGTGCTTACCTGTTCCGTCAACGATTTTAGCACTGCCATCTGATAGGTTCTTTCCGATTTTTGAAATTTTACCATCTTTCAGCAGCACGTCTGTGTTTTGTAGAATGCCATCGCTTTCATTGGTCCAAACGGTAGCATTTTTAATTAGAATGGTTTCTGTAGCGGGTAAACTTGGGTAGCCGTGTCCATTGAATGGGAAAATGACTTTGCCCAATTCTTCCTTGGTAGAATCACCTGTTGCGTTGGCGGCCGATGCAGCAGCATCACCCGTACGGTTACCCGTCCACGATACCCATGTGCCATCAATCAGTTGTCCTTTTCCTTTCCATCCATTTCCTTCGCTCCATCCCGATAGACGAATACTACCTTTGCTATCTTTCTCAGGCTTAAAGGTTAGGGTAACCAGATCATTATCAAATGTGGCATTGGCATCCAACGAAGCGTCACCTGTTTTTATTTTGGCTTTATGACTTCCAGCTTCTCCTGTTACTTCCAGGTTATAGGTTTGGCCATTGATGGATAAATTATAGTTGCCACTAAAGTCTTTTGCGTTTAAAGGTTTAACATCATAATGCTCACCTTGAATCCAGTTTTGATGAATGACAGTTTTATCATCGAACAATTTACCGGAAGTAATAATAAAGTTGGCAAGCATTCCTTTTTTTAAGCTGCCTACCTGATCGTCAATTTTAAGTAATTGAGCGGGGGTTATAGTTAGTGCTTTTAAGGCAGTGGTTTCTGTCAGTCCATTGGCGATAGCCTTTCTCATATTAGGCAAAAAGTCGCTTGCCTTTTTAAGACCTGAAGCTGTGATAGAAAAGTTTATACCATTCTTTTCCAGCGTAGCAAGATTGGCAGGTGCTAGTTCCCAGTGTTTCATTTCTTCCAAGGATACTTTTTGAGCATCAAATGGATCTTCTACATCATAGGCATCTGGAAAATTGACAGGAACAATAAGGGTGGCGTTAGATGCCTTTACTTCATTAATTCTCTGATATTCATCTCCACCTCCTTTGATAATGTATTGAACACCGAATTCATCACCCAGTTTATCTGCTCTTAAAATGTTTACCCAACTATCGGCATCAAAAACTTGCGGTAATTTTTGGTTTTGTATCCATGCCTCCAGAGAATTATCCGCAAAGGGTCTGGGGTTTTGACTGCCAAACCAGTCTGCATCAAGTTGTGTTTGACGAAGCACAGCGATAAAGCCCATCAAAGACACCGGATAGGTTTGAGTTGACGATCCTTTTGAAAAGGAGTATTGGGCAGCTGCCTTTGGTTTGATTAAAGCCGTGTTGTCATTTTTTTCATTGAGCGTTACAAATGCGCTTGTGCCGCGTGCCAGTCCATCGAACTTAGTTGTAAGTACAGATCCAAATCCTGACTTTCTTAATTCCTCTGCTGTTTTAGCGTCAATGGTAAACTCGTCAGCCGCATTATAGTGTGCACGAACAGCTTGATTAGCATTGTATGCACCTGTGGTTTTGGATTGCGTCTGTTCCGGGCCACTAAACCGGTTACCGCGTTGCCTTTCTACATCAGGCAAGCCATAATTGGTAAACATATCAATAAGAGAAGGGTAGATGAATTTCCCTTTTAGGTCGATAGTGGAATAGCCTTTTGGTACAGAAAGGTTTGCTCCCACTTGTTCTATTTTACCGCCTTTGATCAGTAATGTGGCGTTTTGCAAAGTGGTTTGAGGGTCGACCACAATAGTGGCATTGGTAAATGCATATTGACCCGCCCGATTATCTTTGACATCGTTTCGAGGGAATGTCTCCTGTGCCCAGGCTCCCCATCCTGTGACCAGCAGAATGAGGGTTAGCATAAATTTGAACTTCTTCATGTGATAATAATTATTTATAAAACTGGACTAAGTTGGTGTTAAATTTTAAGGTATGAAATAATTCGAGGGAGGAGTTTGTAGAATATATGGATGTGCGGTTAAATGGATATTTATAGTAGAAAAACACTAAAGATGAAATAATTGGGCATTTCCACTTAATATGCCCGAAACCGGACAAATTGAGGAGCCTTAGCTGGCGGTAACCACTTTGAGGCCAATAATGGATGCGATAAGGGTAGTGATGAAGAACAGTCTCCAAAATTCTGCGGGCTCCTTGAAAACGATGATACCCACCAGCACAGTCCCGACAGCACCTATTCCTGTCCATACTGCATACGCTGTACCTATGGGTAGTTCTTGTGTTGCCTTCACCAGCAGGTACATGCTTATCGCCAAACAAAGAAGAAAACCTGCATACCAATACAATGCAACTGAACCTGTGCTTTCTTTTGCTTTACCTAAACAAGAAGCAAAGCCAACTTCAAACAATCCTGCGATGACAAGGAGTACCCAATTCATTTCTTAAATAAAATCAACAACCTTAAATAGTCGAAAAGTGTAACTTTATGGCCAACAAACTTGTACTTATGCAACACTTGCTTTCAAAGATAGGCCTTATTGGTATTTGTTTAATACTTTCTGTCTACAACACGAGTTATTCACAGCATCAAACAACGTTGGCCATTACGAATGTTACAATAATAGATGGCAACGGAGGTGATCCCGTTTCTGATCAAACAGTTTTAGTGAGGAATGGAAGGATAGAAGAAATAGGTAAAGCATCCGCAATTAAAATACCTAAAAACGCAAAGGTGATTGAGGGTAGAGGTAAGTTTCTAACGCCAGGATTTGTGGATTCCAACGTGCATGCATCTATCTATGGTGGTATGAATCGCCCCGAAACGATCATTAAGTATGAAGCACAGAGTGAGGCACTGGTAACAGAGTTTGTACAAATACAATTGAAATATGGTGTAACTACCATTAGAGATAGTTTCGGAACGTTGCTTCCTTTGATGGCGGTAAGAGACCGTATCAACAGAGGTGAAGTTGTAGGGCCTCGCATGCTGGTGGCTGGCAATATTGTGGGATGGGGAGGTCCGTTTTCTGTAAGCTGGGCATTAGCAAAACCATCTGATATCAATGTGTTTCAAGAACATTGGAATGATTTCATTACTCAGGGGTCGGGAGAGGAGTTAATGGATATGTTGCCGGATGAACTCAATGTAGCAATCAATAATTACCTTGATAAAGGACCGGATTTTATCAAATACGGAGGCACTTCTCATTTTGATAATCCGGTGATGATAGGCTTTTCGCCACGGGCTCAAAAGGTAATTGTAGACGAAGCGCACAAACGGGGTAAAGTCGCGGAAACCCACTCTACTAACCTGGAAGGTTTACGTATGTCTGTTGAAGCTGGGATTGATCTCATTCAGCATCCTGAGCATTCTACAAGGGTGCTGCCTGATGAGTTAATACAAATGATAAAAGACAGGAAAATTATTTGTGCGATGCTCAGCAATACCATCACAGGTGACGTATGGCAACAGCATGTGCAAACGAGAAAGGCAGTACTTGAAAGTATCAAAAAAAGAGATGAAGCTTTTGGTCAAGGGCATATCAAATCTTCCACTCAAAAGAGTAGAGAGGCTCAGGAGGCTGGAGAGTATATGGAGATTGCGCGGACTAATGCTAAAAAGTTAATCGAGGCTGGCTGCCTGGTTACTATTGGTACAGATAATTATCAGGGATCGGCTCCCGAATTTTTAAAGGCACCGAAACCGCCCAATCAGGAGCCGGGTTCGGGAAGTATTATGGCCATCGAGGGTTTGGTGGAATTGGGTATGACTCCAGCGCAGGCAATTGTAAGCGTGACAAAAACAGGAGCAATGGCAGCCAAGGGTTTGGATGATTTCGGAACAATTGAGAAAGGCAAGTTGGCTGATATGGTGCTATTGGATGCCGATCCATTAAAGGACATTGCTAACATCAGAAAAGTAAACACGGTGTTTAAAGATGGCAAAGTGATTGATATTGCTAGCCTTCCAGAAAAACCCGTGTTTAGAAAGTAGCCTTACTAATTCTCGCAGCTTAAGATCAGGATAATCATCCTGAGATATGGTTGATGTCTATTGCTTCTTAATTTTTAGCAGGTGGAGTAATCATGATATGAGCGCGATGAGTGCCCGGATCCATAATCCAGGGCATGCCAGGAGCAGCAGGTTTTAACGGAAGCCCTGTGCTTTCTGAGGTGGCGAACGGAATATAAACTACGGATCTTAAATTAGCACCTGTCACCTCACCGGTCTCTGGATTGAATACCTCATCACCTCCAGAGAGCACGTACAAACTGGAATTTTGAGGAATTTTTAGTTTCCCGGATTTTACTTCTTCTTCGCGTGTGTCAAATATCTCCTTAAAGCTTTTGCCTTCTTTTTTCAATTCACGACCGCGTGCCATAAATGCATCAAGATCTTTGTAGTAGCAGGCGACATTAAATCCTTTTTGTTCAGGGTTATCCGCCAGACAAATCAGGTCATTAGTTCCTTTTCGCAACACGATAAATTCACCATCTTCAGCGAAGCCATAAATCATCACACCATCACGCTTCTCTTCTGGAGCAGCCATTACGGCAGCTTTCATTTGAGCGGCCTTAGAAGGTACTTTGGTTTGAGCGAATAATACAGGGGAGGTGATTAAACAGACAAAAAGGAATGTAAGTGTTTTCATAGTTGATCCGATTTAGCGACTACTGATTCAATTATCAAGTTAAAGTAATTCTTTATGGATTTCAACCATGGAGGGTCCAAGCGCTTTGTTTACCTACGGAATGCGGTCATTCACCTACTATTGGCCGGAAATGGCCTATTTACCATTGTAGCGAGTAGAGTGGCAACCTACTTTTGAATCAAATATTTAGAAATCATGGAAACAACAAATAACAGAACAGGTGAGAATTTTGGATCATCCGGTAATTCAGGTAAAATTTTTTCTGGGGTAATCGTAGTGATAGTGGGTTGTGTGCTGCTGGCCAACAAAATGGGAGCAGAAATTCCACGCTGGATTATTAGCTGGGAAATGCTGCTGATCGCCATTGGATTTTATGTTGGTGCTAAACACTCTTTTAGAAATTGGGGATGGGTTATACCGGTTTTGATAGGTTCAGTATTCCTGGTAGACAGGATTGTGCCTGATTTAGAATTCAGGCCTTATTTATGGCCAGTCGCTATCATTGCAGCTGGGTTATACATCATTGTAAATCCTAAAAACTGTGGAGGAAGGAGTTGGAAGAATAGTGATTGGCGTTCAGGAATGGGAATGTCTGAGGACAGAAGAAAACGACAAGAGGATGGGGAAGACTATCTGGATTCTGTTTCAATTTTTGGTGGGGTGGAGAAGAATATTGTTAGTAAGAATTTTAAAGGAGGAGAGGTAACGACATTTTTTGGAGGATCTTCCATCAACATGACCCAGGCTGATATAAAAGACAGAGCGGTCTTAGAGCTAACACAGGTATTTGGTGGAGCCCAGTTGATTATCCCATCCAATTGGAAACTGAGTTCAGAAGTGGTATCCGTTTTTGGTGGTATTGAAGACAAGAGGTCTTATAACAAGGATCAGGAAAATGAACCTGGTAAGACGCTTGTGCTAAAAGGCACTTCCATATTCGGAGGTATTGAGATTAAGAGTTATTGAAAAGCAGGTAAAAGCAAGTTTTATGAATTGGTATATTGCAAAAGTAGCATTTAACATAGTGAGTGGAGCTGGTGATCACACTCCTCAATTTGATGAACAATACAGATTGATAAAAGCAGAATCCATGGAAGAGGCATTTCAAAAAGCGGAACATATTGGAATGGACGAGGAGGAAATTTTACTGAATGAAAAACATGAAATTGTAAAGTGGGATTTCGTTGGAGTTTCTGAGTTGTACCCCATCAACGAACTAAGAGATGGTATGGAGTTATTTTCAAGTGTACATGAGATAGATGATCGGTCCTCTTATATTGAAATGCTAAAAATGAAGTCTGCCTATGTGCAGAGTAAGTTTGAAGTGAATGAAAGCGCATGAAGAATCAGAACCGCAAAATAGCGCTGTTGGAAATTACCTGGTGGCTCACCTGGACTTGGTTACAAGCTTTCGCTTTAAATTTTGCGGGATTTAGCTGGAATATCAGTGTAACAGATGCGGTTGTTTCCAATTTCATATTGGGCTGGGAGGGATACTCAATTGTTTTGATGTTGAAGTTTTATCAACCAGATAAGTCCAAGATATACTACCTGTTATTATGGAGTGCGGCATTGTCAGGGATTTGCGTTTTGGTGATTGAGTTTACTTTGGGTTTGATTTTTGAAAGTAATACATCTTATTTAGTTTTTCTCGATAACACTGCGTTGTTGCGATTCGGATTTTCATTTCTTATGCTGGCTTTTATAGCTGTGTTGGGTTGGATTTGGTTTTATTTGCAAACCCAACAGAAAGATGAAATTCGTAAAGCCGATGTAGACAAGCTTTCAAAAGAAGCGGAGTTGTATAGCCTTCGTCAGCAACTACAGCCTCATTTTCTATTCAATAGCCTGAACTCTATCAATGCATTGATAATGGTAGAGCCTGGAAAGGCGCGCAATATGGTACAGCAGCTTTCTGATTTCTTTAGAGGTACTTTAGGGAGGCAAGAATCCCATAAGGTGACACTCTCCGAGGAATTGGAACAATTACGGTTGTATCTGGAAATTGAAAAGGTTCGGTTTGGTCATCGCCTTAAGACCGAAGTATTCATGGATGAAAAAACTATAGATTATATGATTCCTTCCCTGTTGTTGCAGCCAGTGGTGGAAAATGCTATCAAGTTTGGGTTGTATGATGTAACAGGGGATGTGTTAATCAGCATTCAGGCTGAAGCTGTTGGTAATGACTTGCAGGTTTGTATCGAAAATCCGTATGATCCGGAGACTATTTCATCGAGCAAGGGTTTAGGGTTCGGGTTGAGCTCTATTGAAAGGAGATTGTATTTATTGTATGGGCGCAATGACTTGCTCACAACGGAAAAAAAGAATTCAAAATTTAGGACATGCCTATTAATACCTCAAACACAATGAGTAAGGTTATAATAATTGATGATGAGCCACTGGCCAGGAGTATTGTGAAAGAATATCTATTGCGATACCCTGAGATGGAAGTATTACAGGAGTGTGGAGATGGCTTTGAAGGGGTAAAGGCCATCACCTCATTGCAACCTGATTTAATTTTCCTTGACATTCAAATGCCAAAAATCAGTGGGTTTGAAATGTTGGAGCTTATTGATAATCCACCAGGAGTAATTTTTACAACGGCATTCGATGAGTTTGCTATGCAGGCATTTGAAACCAATGCGATTGATTATTTGCTAAAACCGTTCAGTCAGGATCGTTTTGAAAAGGCCATCGATAAATGGAAGAATCAACATTCGAAAAATGAATCCATTAAGCCTTTGCTGGAGGATCATGTAAAGCAGCCAGAGGAAAGCACAAGGGTAGTGGTGAAGGTGGGTAATGCCATCAAGATACTACCTATTCAAGAGATACTTTACATTGAAGCATATGATGACTATGTAAAGATTCATACCAAAGACGGATTTCATTTGAAGAAGAAAACAATGGGTTTCTTTGAGAAGGCTTTAGATTCAAAACAATTTGTTAGGGTGCACCGTTCTTACATTATCTCATTAAGTCAATTGACCAAAATTGAAATGAAAGAGAAGGACAGTCATGTGGCCAAGATGAAGGATGGCGTGGTTATTCCCATGAGTAAAGCTGGTTATTCTAAATTAAAGGACGTATTAGGATTGTAATTTCGGTCCGTTTATTGCAAGGTGAGTATATATAATTGACAATTATTTTCGGCCAATGAATATTAAACCTTTCATAGTGATACTCTTGATCTTTATGATTTCTTCATGCAGGAGTACACGTACTCCAACACAACCACCTCAACCTTCTTTACCTGAAGGAGAGGTTGAAATCATTGTTCCCTGCTCTGGTCCTGAATTTTTTACGGATGCGGAGGTGCTTAGAGCTAACTCCATTGGTGAAAGTATAGATTTATCGGTTTCTAAGCGTAAGGCCATGACTGATGCGCGTGCTCAATTAGCAGCCAGCATCCAGACAACAGTAAAAGCAGTAACGGATAATTATGTGAGGTCAAGTGAGAATAATAATGATGAGAATTTAGAGGAGCGCTTTGAAAGTTTGAATCGAGAAGTAGTGAGTCAGGAACTCAAAGGAATCAGGAAGATATGCGAGAGGTATTTTCGTACACCGGAGGGGAAATATAAAACCTATGTAGCAATTGAGCTTTCTGCACAAGAATTAGTGAGTGCCTATCACAGTCGATTGAAAAATATAAAAGGAATTGATTACGATTACGAAAAGTTGAAAGAAACATTCGAGGCTCAGATGCTTAAACAAAATCAAATTGATAATTGATCAAAACAGATAAATCTGTTTGACAATAAGACACTTACCACATTAGGGCATATTTTCTCCCATTTTTTTGAACTATTAAGCATATAAGTATGTAGGTTTAGTTGAAATTAAATTTTCAACAGGATGGGTATGTCTATGCCATCCATGATTTTGATTAATGAGTGAACCTATAGATATTCAAGTACCACCGTCTGATACACCAGTTAAAGCAAAAACACTGTTGAATAAATTCAACGATGTGCGAGCCTTAACTATGCATATTGTTCTTCCTTTGCAAGCGGAGGATTTTGTCGTTCAACCCGTTGTGGATGTAAGTCCTACCAAATGGCATATGGCGCATACTACCTGGTTCTTTGAAGAATTTTTTCTTGCTAAGCTTTCTGATGGTTACAAGCGTTTTCATCCTCGATATGCTTTCCTTTTCAATAGTTATTATGAAAGTGTAGGTGAGCGTGTGCTGCGCCCTAACCGGGGCAACATGTCGCGCCCCACCGTGAATGAAATAAAGAAATACCGCCAATATGTAGATGAACACATGAGGGAGTTAATTCCTCGATTGAACAATGAGTCACTTCAATTGTTGGAATTAGGGTTGAACCATGAACAGCAACATCAGGAACTGATGTTGACGGATATCAAATATGTGTTTGGACATAATCCATTGTTTCCTGTTTATGATGAACATTTTGAAGAAACTCCGAATCGCAAAACAGAGTCAGGCTTTGTGGGTATTGATGAGGGAGTATATGAAGTGGGGTTTGAGGGGGAAGGATTCCATTTTGATAATGAGAGGGAGCGACATAAGGTGTATTTAAATCACTTTGAAATCAGTAAGTCCCTCGTAAGTAATGCTGAATACAAGGAATTTATTGAAGCAGGGGGTTATCAAGACCCAAGGTATTGGCACAGTGATGCCTGGACCTGGATCAATGAGAATAAAATTACCCAACCGTTGCACTGGCATAGGATAGATAATAAATGGTATCGTTATGCCTTATCAGGATTGGAAGTGATTGATGGGAATGAACCAGTGACCCATGTTAGCTTTTATGAAGCATACGCATTTGCTGAGTGGACGGGAATGCGCCTACCAACAGAATTTGAGTGGGAGGTGGCCAGCGATCAATTTGATTGGGGGCTACGGTGGGAGCATACCAATAGCGCCTATTTGCCATACCCTGGTTTTTTGAAACCAGAAGGAGCCATTGGTGAATACAATGGTAAGTTTATGGTGAATCAAATGGTGCTGAGGGGTAGTTCTATTGCAACACCCACCGGACATGGTCGAAGGACATACAGAAATTTCTTTCATCCACATCTGCAATGGCAATTTTCAGGAATAAGACTTTGTAAGAAATGATTCAAACGAAAACTTATAATAAGGAGATACTGAAAACAATTACAGCTGGATTAGAGCAACAGCCAAAGCGACTGCCTAGTTGGCTATTCTATGATGAAATTGGTGACAAGATATTTCAGGCTATTATGCGAATGCCCACCTATTACCTTACAGCATGTGAATTTGATATTTTCCGAAATCAGAAGGATAGAATTTTGAATCACATTATGTCTGATGAAGGTTCTTTCAAGCTCGTAGAGTTAGGGGCAGGAGACGGAACAAAAACAGAAGTATTACTGGATCATTTTTTGAAAAAACAGACTCCTTTCACGTATGTACCTGTTGATGTGTCAGAAGCCGTACTCGCACAATTAGCAACAAGATTGAGCAAGTCATTACCTGACTTAAAAATCCACCCTGAGTGTAAACTTTATAATGAAGCGCTGGAAATCATGAAGAATGATACCAGCGAAAAGAAGCTGATTTTGTTTCTTGGTGCTAATATTGGAAACTTCAGCAAGGATGAGGCTATCACATTCATTAAGAAACTTGCTGTTAATATGAATGCGCCTGACAGGCTATTGATAGGTTTTGACCTAAAGAAAGATCCACGTCTTATTCAGGCGGCTTATGATGATCCGGAAGGGATTACACGCGAGTTTAACCTTAATCTGCTGGGGAGAATCAATAGGGAGTTCGGAGGGCAGTTCGATTTGGAATTATTTTCACATTATCCTTTCTATGACCCTGAAACAGGAGTCACCAAAAGTTTTTTAGTGAGCAATCAGGAACAAGAGGTGTGGATTGATGCGATAGAAAAAAGTATTCACTTTGATAAGGCCGAGATTATCCATACAGAGGTGTCTCAGAAATATGATCTAAAAATGATCAATTTGCTTTCTGCTCAGTCAGGATTAGAAATTGTTGACGTGATTTATGATCAGAAGGAGTATTTTGCTGATGTGGTTTTGAAGTTGAAAGATTAAATAGGCTTGCCGTAAATTTTATCAATTTCACTTGAGTACTTTTTTTCCAGCACAGTTCTTACTGGTTTTAAGGTATGCGTGATTTCTCCTTCTTCTGCCGACCATTCCTTTGGACACAATATAAACTCTTTAACCTGCTTAAAATTGGGGAGTTCGGTATTGAGTAAGTCTATCTCCGACTTGAATTTGTTGATTACCTTGATATTGTGAATCATAAACTCGGGTGACGTCCAATGAATGTGCTCACTTTTGCACCAGGCTTCCAATATCTCAAAATGAGGAACGATCAATGCAGCCACAAATGGTTTTTGAAATCCAATGATTAAACAACGTTGAATAAAGGGTGATTGACCAAGGTGGTTTTGAAGGGGCTGTGGTGCAATGTACTTTCCAGTTGAAGTTTTAAATATTTCTTTTTTGCGATCCGTTATTTGTAAAAACCTTTGGTGTACTATCTTACCGATATCGCCAGTTTTAAACCAGCCGTCTGAAGTGAAGGCTTCGCTGGTGAGATCAGGCTTTTTAAAATATCCCTGAGTAACATTGGGTCCTTTCACCCAAATCTCACCTTCGTCTTCATTATTATCTGATGTTTCTATTCTTATTTCAACACCAGGTATAACCAATCCTACAGTCCCAAATTTGTTTAACCCGCGGTCAAACCGATTAATGCTGATCATCGGTGAGGTCTCGGTAAGTCCATAACCTTCGGCAACTTGAATGCCCGCAGCAGTTAATAGCCGTCCTATCTCTGGCCTGAGAGTAGCAGCACCCACCACCATGTATTTTATTCTTCCTCCCAACATCCTGCGCCAGTGATGAAGAACCAATAGTCTGGCAAAAAATAGTTTTAACGCATAACTGAATCCAATTCTTTCCCGTTGCTTATAGGTTCTTCCAATATCAATCGCCCATTGGATTGTTTTGCGTTTGATTGCATTCTTAGATAATAATTGCTGTTGTAAATAATCGTACATTTTTTCCAATACCCGAGGAACTGATGTGCAGAATATGGGGCGAACTGATTTAAAGTCGTGAGTAAAGCTTTCCCGAGAACCACTGAAGTAGATGGAAACGCCAAACGCGATATAGGCGTAATTAGTGGTACGTTCTAGGATATGGCTAAAAGGCAAAAAACTCAAGACAACATCTTCGGGCTCTAGTGGGATGAAGGTAAGCGCTGATTTGATGTTGCAAACGATATTATAATGGGATAGTATAACTCCCTTTGGTGCTCCTGAACTCCCTGATGTATACATAATGCAAGCGGTATCAGTAGGCGCTATTGTCTCTTTGATTATCTCCAGTTCATCTAGCTTTTCTTGGAAAGGCTTGTAATCCAATGCTTCGAAATAATTGCTTGAGCCAGACTCAATCTGAAACACAAGTGGCGAATGGTAGGCTAATGCGGCTACTTTCTTAAGCTGATCTAAACTGTGACTTGTTGATATGCACAACTTAGCTTCAGTTTCCTCGAGTATAGTTTTCGTTTCTTCATCGCTTTGGTAGGGATGAATAGGTACGACTACCATGCCAATTTGCTGGCACGCAAAATCAACGATCATCCATTCAGGTCGCCCTATATAAGGTACCAGTATGGCTTTATCTCCTTTTTTGAAATCATTGTTCAGTAACCAACAGGAGACATTATTGACCTTCAATTGAAAGGCTTCAATAGATAAGGGTTGCCATCTGTTATTTAAAAAATAATTGAAAGCTCGTGGGTTCGGGTATTTCTTTTGTTGATAGGCTATAAGATCAAACAACCGGGTAAAGTCACTGCCTTTTTTTGAACTGATCTCCATGGCTATTCTTTGGTAGGTTTTAAATAGAGCACGTCATAAAGAATTTCAAAAAATTCAGGAAATTCAGGAAGATTGTTGTGTTTACCGTTTTGAATGGGATGTAATGTTATTTTTTCAGGATATAACGCTTTGAGTTTTTCACTTTGCTTGAAGGTAATTAATTGATCTTTTGTTCCGTGGATGATATGAATGGGGAAGGTGCCCTCTTTAAGGTATTGATCAGTCCTCATATCATATTTAAGTAACCATTTTAAGGGGGTGAAGAATAAGTACCTGTTGACATTATAATAGAAACTGTAATAGGGAGAGTCCAAGATAAGCATCCTTGGGTTGTTCCATGACGCTATCCGTGCTGCAATACCACTGCCCAAAGATCGACCATAGAGAACAATTTTTTCTTCAGGATAGGATTGTGTCAGCCACTTATAAATATGTTGCGCATCTTTAAACACCTTTTTTTGGCTTCTTTTTCCGCTACTTTTTCCAAAACCCCTGTAATCGATCATAATAAAATCATATCCATTACTTAAGAAGTCTTTGGCAAATTTGCCCCAGCCTTTGATGCTTTTAGAATTGCCTTTAAGGTAAAAGACCACACCTCTGGTGTTGGGTACTTTGAAGTAGATGGCGTTAATTCGGCCACCGTCTTCCATATCAAAATTCAATTCCTCAAATGGAAAAGGGTACTTGAATGTAAAAGTATGAGCGAGTCGTTCGGGTCTGAAGAAGGCAAAGTGTTGAAAGAAATAAAATGACACACAAATGGCGACATAGATAATGGCAACGATGAGTAGTATGTCGAGCATATATTCTTCAATTTATGAAGAATGAGTTGAATATGCGATGGGGATTATTTTAAAATTTCTTTTAGTCGGGTGTGGTATAATTCAAAATCACTTATGTTTTTATGACCTGCACCCTCAATGGTTATGAAATGATCAGGTTGATCCAACAGAGGCTTTAGCTTCTCGGCAGAAGAAAGTGGGACTACCCAGTCGTCCGTGCCATGAAAAATAAATTTAGGGTAATTGACTTTAGCGAGTGATTTTGTGTTGGAGAGTGAGATATTAATTGGAAATAAATGCAATAGGGGGCGGATAGGCCAATAGACAACGTCCTCAAATTCTGCAAAGGGAGTTTCTAGTATTAGGGTATTGGCATTCACTTTTGTAGCGAGGTGGGATGCTACGGTTGAGCCTAATGATCTGCCATATAAAATTACTTTAGAAGGATTTAATTCATCAATCATCCAATTGTAAACATCATCACTATCGTTATACAAATTCTTGGGGTTGGGTTGCCCTTCGCTTTTGCCGTAGCCCCGATAGTCGTACATGAATACATCATACCCTAATTCAGTGAAGTCAACTGAATAGTTGCCCCATCTTTGTAAATTATCTGCATTGCCATGGGTGTAAAAAATTAGCCCTTTGGATGGAGTAGGGGATTGAAAGAGAAGGCCATTGAGTTGGATACCCTTTTTTGTTTTAATATAGTATTCCTGATAGGGTCCTGAGAATTGAAATTGATAATTAGGTGGGAGTTGAGTGTACTGAAAGATTATTCTGTTATGAAAAACATAAAAGAGAATTAGTGTAAGAATATAAACTCCCAGAGCGCCTACGCCTACGAGCCCCAGAGTGCGTTTTTTAATGAGGGATAATGACATGTTTACAAAAGTATGATCTTATTTGATAGAAAGATCATTCTAGTAAACGGCCGAGCAACACTTCCGCTTTGCTGTTAATTGGATTTCCAGAACTTCTTCTGAAGGAAACAACCTGGCCTACATGCCATAGGGCATCTGCGATGGGGCCGTTGAGTAGGTTCCAAAATGGAAATTCGGTTTGATTGTCTCCACTTTGAAACACCATATTGAATTCGCTTAGATTATTTTTAGTAGTTGATTTCAGCTGTTGACTGGCGCTCTGGATGTTAACAAGTGTTCTTTCTCTGAGTTGAGTGTAAGAGAGGTTTTTATCTGTATTTGGGAATACAGTAGCTTTTTGTTGGGTAGTGTTGATCAGAATCTTTGTCAGTTCATAGATGTGTTCAAGGGTTTCTTTAGAAGTTCTCGCTTCATCGCTTGGTTGATAATCAAGATCCTCGTCTCTCAAGCCTTCAGTTGCCCAGTAATACCTGAAGCCAAGTCCATCAATCATCCTGGCGGCAACGGTTTCCGGAGTGTATTCTTTAGGATAGTCTGGGATTTGGTAATAAGGCAGTTCAGTTTGTCCGCTGCAATAAAGGGACACTATTATTCCTATTGACGTGATAATTAGTTTTAGCTTCATTTGTTGGCGATTAGAGTTTGAACATCATACTGATGGATTAGAATAGTTTTAACTGGTCGGACTCTTCATCCATTTTGTTGATAGAATGTGGTTCTTCAAAATTGCTCATGGAGATACCAAGTAGCCTTATCTTTTTAGATTCTGGATCGGTACTCACAAGCAATGATTTAACAACCTTAAGTATTTTGTTGATATCATTAGTACGCTCAGTAAATGACTGACTACGTGTAATCTGCTTGAAATCGTGGTACTTTATTTTTAGTGTAACGGTTCTTCCCTTGAGTTGGTTGCGTGACAATCTTTTGAAGACCGATTCTCCTATTTTATCCAGTTCATCATACATCTCTTCCAATCGAGTCAGATCCTGTGAAAATGTATCTTCAGCTCCAATCGATTTGGCTTTGCGATGGGGCTGAACGGGTCGATTGTCTTCACCTCGTACAATTTTGTAAAAGAACTTACCTGCTTTACCAAAATGACAGGTCATCTCAGTCTCAGTCAACTTCTTTAAGTCAGCACCGTTATGAAGCCCTAATGTTTTCATTTTGGAAGCAGTCACTTTGCCTACTCCATAGAACTTTTCCACTGGTAAATCTTCCATAAATTTTTCGATCCTGGAGGGGCCAATGAATGTAATGCCATCTGGTTTATTAATATCAGAAGCGATCTTTGCTACGAACTTATTGATGGAAATTCCAGCTGATGCAGTAAGTCGAAGTTCGTCTTTGATTTCTTTTCTAATGCGTTCTGCAATTTCAATAGCAGAGCCTATATTAAGTTTATCAATTGTTACATCCAGATAAGCTTCATCGAGCGATAGTGGTTCTATAATATCGGTATAGCGTTTAAAAATCTTTCTGATTTCCTGAGAAACTTCTTTGTAAACGTCAAACCTGGGTTTAATGAATATTAGGTCTTTACATAACTCCGCTGCTTGCTTTGAAGGCATAGCGGAACGTATCCCATATTTTCGAGCTTCATAGCTGGCTGCAGCAACCACTCCACCACGTCCGTTAGGAGATCCTCCCACTACAAGCGGTTTGCCAACATAGAAAGGATTGTCGCGCTGCTCAACAGATGCATAGAAGGCATCCATGTCGATATGAATAATTTTTCTCAATCAGTTTAGATATCTTATCAAATATAGCCACACTGGTTTATACAATGAAAAGCAAAAAGCCCTACCGTTATGAACGATAGGGCTTTTGTTTAGAGGTTGCTCTGGATTATTTTATTTCCAAATTCAATTTTTGATTGAGGCTAGGGACCTCGCCATTGAAGATGTTATTTAGTTTCGTAAGATGTCCAACCAATTCAGCCGACAATTCTTTAAACACTACGTAAGCACCATCTGTTGGTTTTCCGACTCCAGTCTCTACACTTCTTCGAAGAGAAGATAATCTATTATTGAGTTTAATAGGGAAGTTCAACGGATCCTGACCACTTTGATTTTTCGTTTGATAGAGGTCTTGTTCAATGACCGTGATTTTATCCATGAAACTTTTTGCCGCAGCCTTTGCGGATGGATCGCTGATAGATTTTAGACTTTCTGCAATCTTGCCCTTGGCTTCGCGTATTTTTATAACTGCCTCATTGGCTTCGCTTTCCTTATCTCGAATTTGAATGGCCAAATCAAAAGTTTCTTTGAGGTCGGCCTCAGTAACTCCCTTCACATTCGGATCCATCTTTATTTTGAATGGGTGTGTTTCAGTGAAGCTACCAGCCGTTAATCTCACTTTGTAGTCTCCAGGAGGTGCTGTTGGTCCACGCTGAGGTCTTCCGCTCCAAATAATGATGCCATCAAATACGGTTGCGCCAGGGTAGTGAAGATCCCATGTGAAGGAATTAAGTCCAGTGGCCGTTGTTGGCTTTGAACTTCCTCCACTCATCCACCACGGAACATTAGGATCTTTTTTGTTGACCTTTTCTTTTCCAATATGAGTTGAAATTACATTGTCTTTAGCATCCAGTATTTCGATCTTAACCGAGTCCAAACTATTCTTCAAATAGTATTGAACTTTAAGATCATAAATGTCGCGTATAGGATCGGTTGGTTTGAAAAGTATAGTGTTTTGCTTAGCAAGATCTGCAGTGATTTGACGCATCGGGTTAATATCATCTAAGATCCAAAACCCACGGCCGTGTGTTCCCAATACCACATCGCTGTCTTTTATCACTAAGTCACGAATAGGTGTGTCAGGTAAATTCAGTTGAAGCGGTTGCCATAGATCACCAGCATTAAATGATACGTAGGCACCATGCTCTGTTCCAAGGAATAGTAACCCGGGCCTTTCAGGGTCTTCACGCACTGATCTTGCAAAGTGACCATCTTTTATTCCTGTAATGATCTTTGTCCACGTTTTTCCATAGTCAGTGGTTCTGAATACATAAGGCTGACGATCATCCACCTGATACCTGTTGGCTGCCAAGTATAACGTTCCTGGATTATGCTGCGACTCATCAATAATACTTACCCTTGAAAATTTAGGGAGGTCTTTAGGGGTGATGTCTGTCCATTTTTTTCCACCATTACGTGTGATGTGCACCTTTCCATCATCCGATCCTGCCCAGATGGTGTTGACATCATGAAAGGAGGGAGCCAACGCAAATACCGTAGCGTAAATCTCCGGCCCATTCATATCATTGGTTATTATTCCTCCTGTTTCACCAAGAGTTTCAGGATCGGCATAGGTCAAGTCTGGACTAATTTTCTCCCAAGTCTGTCCGTCATTGGTTGTTTTCCACACGTGCTGCGAACAAGTGTACATGACGTTAGGATCTTTTGGCGCAAACATGATTGGGAATGTCCACTGCCAGCGTTCAGGCAATGCACTTGCTGGTTCACCTGAAAAGAACCTTGGGTATACTTGAATATCTCTAATTTGGCCTGTCTTTCTATTAAGGCGGGTTAACAATGCCCCTTGACTACCTGCATAAAACACATCGGGGTCAGTGGGGCTTTGTGTAATCCATCCACTTTCTCCACCACCAACGGAATAGTACCAGCCATGATTGGGCCCTCTTGCTTGCATATGCTCCCAGCCATCACTTGGCATGGCCAACGTGCTATTGTCTTGCTGAGCTCCGGCAACGTGATAAGGCACATCGCTGGTGGCCATTACATGATAAAATTGAGTAGTGGTATAGTCTTGTTCTGTCCAGGTTTTACCTCCGTTTAGGCTAACTGCTCCGCCACCATCGTTGGAGGTAACCATTCGTTGTGGATTGTTAGGGTCTATCCATAGATCATGATTATCACCATGAGGCGGTTGAATTTCAGTATCAAAAGTCACTCCACCATCAGTAGATTTCCAGAAGTCTACATTGAGACCATACACTATGTCCTTGTTTAAAGGATCAGCAACGAGTCGAGAATAGTAAAATGCACGCTGACGTAACTTGCGCTCATTGTTTACCATTTTCCAAGTCCATCCGCCATCATCTGAGCGGAATACTCCACCTTCATTAGCTTCTACAACGGCCCATACGCGATTGGGGTCAGCTGGTGAAACGGTAACTCCGATTTTTCCAAGAGGACCTTCAGGCATCCCGGGATTTTTAGTCAGTTCAGTCCACGTCTCTCCACCGTTTTGGGATTTCCAAAGTTTACAATCTGGTCCGCCTCCCCACATTTTCCAAGCCTTGCGATATACTTGCCAGGTGGAAGCATACAATACATTGGGGTTAGTGCGATCAATGATTAAGTCAGCCGCACCAGCTTTTGGACTTACATACAATACTTTCTTCCAGGTGTTTCCGCCATCAGTAGATTTAAATACTCCACGCTCTTCATTGTCACCATAAGGATGACCTAGCGCGGCTACATATACAATATCCGGATTGGTAGGATGAATTCTAATCCGAGAGATTGCCTGAGTATCTTTCAAACCAAGAGATCGCCATGTTTTTCCACCATCGGTGGTTTTGTAAACGCCTTCTCCTTGTGTAATACTTCCTCTAAGCTGGGTTTCACCACCTCCGATGTAAACGATATCCGGATTGGTTTCAGCAACGGCAACCGCTCCAATAGACGAGGAGTTGATTTGTCCGTCTGTTACAGGAAACCATTCGTTTCCTCCATCCACAGTCTTCCAAAGACCACCTCCTGTAGCTCCAAAGTAATATTCATTGGGCCTTCCTGGGCTTCCCATGGAGCTTAGGGATCGTCCACCACGATTGGGACCAATATTTCTCCAGGTGAGACTGTTATAAAATGAAGGGTCGACAACTGGTTTAGGTTGACTTTGTGCGTAGGTGCTTTCGCTTGCCATCCATACCAGGAATATAGCAGAAAGCACACGAACCGGTGAGAATCTCATAAAATTTTAGGTTTAGTCTAGTGATGACAAAGTATTGTTAAATCCAAAATAATCCAATGGGAATTATATGGGTAGCGGTTTAATATTGAGATAGAGGGTATTTGATGTAAGTCGCCTGAATCAAAATTGGACTATGATTGATCAATATCACTCATTAATCCATCAAAAGGGAGGGTTATATTTGTTTGCTTAAAAATTATGAACATGGTTTTATTTCGCAGAGCAGATGTAATTATTGGTTTGATTATGCTTTTGCTGGCTTCATGCCAATCAAAAGAAAAGGGTGATGCCCTTAAGGTGACTCCATTTGAACTCAATCAAGTGAAGCTATTGGATGGTCCTTTTAAGCATGCAACAGCGCTCAATAAAGAAGTGTTGTTAAACTATGATCCGGATAGATTTTTAGCAAAATACCGTATAGAAGCTGGCCTTAAACCCAAAGCGGAGCACTACCATGGTTGGGAAGATAACACCATCGCTGGCCAGAGTGTAGGACATTATTTATCTGCCATCAGCATGATGTATCAAACCACAGGAGATGATGAATTTAAAAAACGCGCAGCGTATATAGTAGATGAGTTAGCAGAATGTCAGTCAGCAAACGGGGGAGGATACATTGGGGCAATTCCTGGCGGCAGAAAAATATTTGAAGAGCAGGTGGCTAAAGGAGATATCCGTTCTCAAGGTTTTGACCTCAATGGTTTATGGTCTCCATTTTATAATTATCATAAAATGATGGCAGGATTAAGGGATGCATATCATCTTTTGGGAATTGAAAAAGCATTGTCTGTGGAAAAAGGATTTGCTGATTGGGTGGCCTCGATCATATCACCACTTAATGACGATCAGTTGCAGAAAATGCTTGCTTGCGAATACGGTGGGATGAATGAGGTGCTCGCAGATTTATATGCAGATACAAAAGAAGATAAGTATATGGATTTATCGCGTGCCTTCTACCAGAAAGTGGTATTGGATTCAATCGCATTGGGAAAAGATGTATTGTCAGGCCTGCATGCCAACACTCAGATACCAAAGTTTATTGGATTGGCCAGAGATTATGAACTCACTCAAAATGAGAAAGCAAAACAATCCGCAACATTTTTTTGGAATCGGGTTGTCAATCATCATTCTTATGTTACCGGTGGCAATGGAAACCATGAGTACTTTGGCCCTCCAGATCAATTGAGAAATAGATTAAGCGATGGAACCACAGAAACCTGTAACGTATACAATATGCTTAAACTCACTAATCACGTGTTTGAGTGGGAACCAACTGCTGAAGTGGCAGACTTTTATGAGAGAGCGCTTTTCAATCATATTCTTTCTACTCAAAATCCTGAAAATGGTAAAGTGATCTATAATCTTTCTTTGGAAATGGGAGGCAATAAATACTTTCAGGATTATTATGCTTTCACATGCTGTGTTGATTCAGGGATGGAGACGCATGCTAAATATGGAGGGTCAATATATTTTCATAATGATGATGAGTTATACATTAATCAGTTTATAGCATCAGAGGTAAATTGGAATGAGAAAGGGTTGGTCTTTCGTCAAACCACTGATTTTCCAAAGGAACAAGGAACTACCATATCATTTGAAGCAGAAAACCCACAGACATTTGATTTGAAGATTAGGTATCCTTATTGGGCGGAAAACGGAATGCGTGTAAAGGTTAATGGAGATCAAATAAGAGTGGATCAACAACCAAGTAGTTTTGTGTCCATTCATCGTGAATGGAGAACAGGTGATAAGGTGGAAGTAGAATTTCCCTTTACTATCAGAACGGAATCAATGCCTGATGATGAGAACAGGCTAGCTATTCTATACGGACCGTTGGTGATGGCCGGTATACTGGGGCCAAAGGACGATCCGAAAGCAACGGAGATCGATTATGTTCCAATTTTTCTTACTGAAAATAGAGACGCTAAAAATTGGGTTAATCCTACCGGTGAGCCTAATGAATTTAAAGTAGTAGATGTTAGTCAGCCTCGTGATTTTGTTTTGAAGCCGTTTTATGAAGTTTATGGTAGTACCTATTCTGTGTATTGGGATGTATTTAATGAGGCAAGTTGGAAAGAACATAAGGAATCTTTTACAGCTGAGTTGGAGCGAAAGAAAAAGTTAGAAGAGCGAACTTTTGATTTTGTTCAACCTGGCGAAATGCAACCCGAGCGAGATCACAACTTTACAGGCGACAGCGTGTACATTGAAACTATGAAAGACAGAAAAGCAAGGGTAGCCAATAGGGGAGGATGGTTTTCGTTTGATATGAAAGTAATGACAGGCCAACCGATGGCATTAGTGGTGGAGTACTGGGGGGGATATACAGGGGGCAAGACATTTGACATTTATGTAGATGATCAAAAGATTGCAACAGAAAATATATCAGGAAAGAAGGATGGTGAGTTTATTGATATCCAGTACAACATTCCGGAAGCGTTAACCCTTAGCACTAATATTATTACCGTAAAATTTATGGGACATGTAGGGCACCGCACTGGGCCAGTATTTGGAATAAGAACCATAAAGCGGTAATAATTACCACTTGCGGCCAAGTGATGAGCAGTAATTCATTTTCAAAATCTACAGATATGGTAGATTAAGAGAGTAAGCTTCAATTTTATGTGTTTAACCATTGATTTAGGACATACATGTAAGGAATTGGCTTCTTAATTATAAAATGGTTTCCTAATTCATCGCAAATATCACATTTTTAACGGTTACCCAGTTTTGTTCTTATGTATGATTATAAGGATATTTGAACAATACCCTATTTGAGCCAAATACATTGAACAAACCGTTAACCCTAATGAAATCTTTAAAGAGAATATTCTTATCCGTCATTCTAATCATTTCCTTCATTGGTGCTCAGGGCAACGATATTCAGGTGAGCAGCGCTACGTTGGTCGGTCAGGATGTATCCGCTGGAGCGAATAACGTAGGTAATTTTACTTTTGCGCAATTTGACATCAACTGGAGTAACTCATGGAGAGTAGGATCCGGCCCGAATAATTGGGATGCGGCATGGGTCTTTATTAAGTATAGAATAGAAGGCGGCACAGGATGTACCCCTGGTGACTGGCAGCATGCCACACTGAGTAATGTTGGAGTTAATCACTCTATTACCACGTCAAATGGTGTAGTCGGAACTATCTCACCTTCAGCTGATGGTAGGGGTGTTTTTATGTACCGTTCTGGTAATGGATCGGGAGCAATTAATTGGGATCAGGTAATGTTGCGTTGGGACTATGGAGCAGATGGACTGTTGGATGCCTGTAATGTTTCTATAAAAGTGTTTGCTGTTGAAATGGTCTATGTACCTCAAGGAAATTTTTACATTGGTGATGGAGCATCAAATGCAGGGCAGTTTGAAAGCGCAATTTCTGGAGCCCCGTTTCAAGTAACTGGAGAGGGTGCACTTACGCTAGGAGGTGGAGGAGCCGGTTCTGTAGGAAATAACAATCGCGCAGGTGAGGCAGCACCGCAAGATGATTTTACTGATGCTACATCAGTTAGTTTACCAGCTGCTTTTCCAAAGGGTTTCAATAGCTTCTACACCATGAAGTATGAAATTAGCCAGGAGCAATATGCTGAATTCTTAAATGTATTGACGGCTACTCAACAATTGGCCAGGCATGGTGCGACTGTAGTTAATCGATACTTTAATAATGGAGGCACACCTCCAACGCGTAATGGCGTGAAATGTATGGTATTGCCCTCTGGCAGCACACCCGGTACTTATGGTTGTGATCTTAATAATAACGGTGTGGCTAATGAAGCAAACGATGGTCAAAACATAGCCTTTGCTAGCCTTAGCACGATGGATTTTCTTGCGTATTTAGATTGGGCAGCATTAAGACCAATGACAGAATTTGAATTGGAAAAAATAGGAAGAGGTACTAACCCTGCGGTACTTAATGAGTATGCTTGGGGGTCTACAACTATTCATAGTACTTCATATGCAGCGCTTACTAATGGAGGAGCAGGTAATGAATTACCCAATTCCCCAAGTACAACGGTGGGAAACGCTGCCTATAACACCACCGCCAATGTAGGAGGTATTCAAGGACCATTGAGGGTTGGGATTTTTGCAACTGCTACTTCTTCCAGAGTAGTATCTGGTGCTAGCTACTATGGCGCTATGGAGATAACAGGCAACGTTTGGGAATTAGTGGTAGGAGTTGGTGGGCTTTCTGGAAGATCTTTTACGGGTATTCATGGAAATGGAACTGTGTCAGCTGCAGGTTTTGCCAATGAAGACTTTTGGCCTGGCTCAAATGGAAATAATAATATTGCTGTAGCTAATATTTCATCCAATCCTGGGTCAACCTCTTTTGCAGGTATAATGTTTCGAATGGGGTCATGGCAAGATGGAAATTGGCTTCGCTTATCTGACAGAGGATATCCGGGTTGGACTGGGATGGGAAATCGAGACGCACGAATGGGCGGTCGTGGAGTAAGAACGGCTCCTTAAATATCAATTGTTGAGAAAACTCACCTCGATATTTTTCTCAACACTCCTCATTGTTCTCTCCATAAGCGCTAGGGCGCAGTTTATTGGTGGGAGTAATGATGGAGCTACTATTGCTTTGTCTTGCGCGACTTCATTAAATGGTGCCGCGGCTTTTTCTCTTAGCTCGATTTCTGGATCTTCCGAATTCTGCAATTTTAGCACTCAGGCATATAGCGTAGTTGTTAATGGCGGTACTCAGAATCAAACTTTTTTATGGACAGTTCCTGCGGGAGCATCTGTAATCAGTGGACAGGGAACGGCCTCGGTTCTTGTTCAGTTTGGAAACACAGCGGGTAATGTAAGGGTTGATGTAACTAACGATTGTAATTCAATTTTCAGTTCCCTACCCGTTACATCAGGGAGCTGTGTTTTTTTCCAAGGAGGTAGCAATGATGGATTCAGCCGCACTGAAGATTGTGCATCCAACTTGAATGGCGGTTCAGTGTTTATTCCAGATCCAATTGTTGGGTCCACCACTTTTTGCGATTTTGCGACAGAGACCTATTCTATTGCTGTTGCCGGTACTACAATTGAAACAACCTATTTATGGAGTGTTCCACTTGGAGCGACTATCACCAGCGGGCAAGGCACCAATAGTATTCTGGTAACCTTCGGAAATACAGCAGGTAATGTCAGTGTAGACGTTTCCAATCCTTGTGAAACCATTAATGTGGCTTTGCCAGTAACGGCTACCAGTTGTTTATTCTATGCGGGTGGAGATAATGATGGTTTTAGTAATACCACGGATTGCGCCTCTAATTTGAATGGAGGCTCTACATTTATCCCTGGACCTATCGTAGGATCTGTTTCATTTTGTGATTTTGCCAGTGAAACGTATTCCATCAGTGTGGCTGGTGCAACTATTGAAACCACTTACAACTGGAGTGTGCCACCTGGTGCCGTAATTACCAGTGGACAGGGCACTCCGGAAATTTTGATCGCTTTTGGAAATACAGCAGGAAATATAAGTGTAGATGTTTCCAACCCATGCGAAACCATCAATGTGGCATTGCCAGTTAGTACAACTGCATGTATATTCTATGCTGGAGGGGACAACGATGGCTTTAGTACTACCACGGATTGCGCGTCTAACCTTAATGGAGGGTCTACATTTGTTCCTGGCCCAATTGTGGGATCAATTTCATTTTGTGATTTTGCTTCAGAAACTTACTCCATCTCGGTAGCGGGAGCGACTTCTGAAACTACTTATTTGTGGAGCGCACCGCCTGGTGCTACCATCACCAGTGGACAGGGGACAACTTCTGTTTTGATTACTTTTGGTAATACCGCAGGTAATGTAAGCGTTGATGTTTCCAATCCTTGTGAAACCATCAATATTCTACTTGCTGTAAGTTCTACGGCTTGTATTTTTTATGCAGGAGGAATCAATGATGGGTTTGCCCAGGATGAAACATGTATTTCCAGTTTGAATGGCACCTCCGCCTTTATACCTGGTCCAATTGTTGGCTCAACATCATTCTGCGATTTCGCAACAGAATCTTATACCATTATAGTGGCGGGGGCTAACGCGTCAACAGTATATAGCTGGAGTGTACCACCTGGGGCAATGATTACTAGTGGACAGGGTACCAATACGATTTTGGTCACTTTTGGTAACACCGCAGGCAATGTAAGTGTTAATATCAGTAACGACTGTGAGACTGTACCCGTTTCTTTAGCGGTTAGCCCTACAAGTTGTATTTTCTATGCAGGTGGTAATAGTGATGGGTTTGCATTCACGCTGGCTTTCAATATTCCATTACCGATCGAGTTGGTTTCATTTGAAGGTAGTGTTTTGAACGGCATAGTGTATTTGAAATGGACAACAGCCTCTGAACTTAATAATGATTTCTTTACTGTAGAGAGATCACAAGATGGAGAGAAGTTCGAAGTAATAGAGGTTATTCCTGGTGCTGGTACGTCTACTGAGAGTAATGCCTATAATGCCAAAGATCGATCACCGTTTATAGGTAAATCGTATTACCGGTTGCGGCAAACTGACTATGATGGTAAAACTTCAATTTCAAATATCATTTTGGTGGACGTGCTAGAGAGAAACACTGGTGTGGTGGCCTTGTACCCAAATCCAATCAACAATACTAATACACTCACTGTAGTTTATGTGGGTAATGAATCAGAGGAGATTGTGATTAATGTAACTGATGTATCAGGAAAAATTCTTCATAGGAAACCTGTTGCAGTGATAGGCGGGGAGAACTTCATTCCGTTATTGACGGAATTTCAATCCAGTGGAGTCTATTTAGTGGAGGTCTTAAGCAAATCAGGTCGTCAGGTGTTTCGATTGGTGGTGAATTGAAATATATTTGCCCTTCGTGCTAATCTGCATGAATAATGTTGTTTAAGTGAATACCATAGAGTGAGAAAAGGTTTGAAGTGGCTGTCGGTCACATTATTAATTTTGTTTATTCTCCTTCTATCGTTGGTTGCTCCTATAGATTATACCCCGCTCAAAAACCAACCTTTCTATTCTCGCATGCTTGAAAAGCTGGATACTTTTCAATTGGAATCATACCCTGCATCTAAGGATATTGAGGTGGGTTGGAGTCAGTTTTCTATTGTCCCAGATTATTCATTACCATTAGCAGGGTATAAGCCGCGTGAACATTTTACTAATGTTCATGACTCAGTTTTTATGAAGATTATGACGATCAATAATGGTGGGATCACTGCTTATCTCATTTCTGCTGATCTTTTAATATTTCCGCCAGTACTCAAAGACTTAATCATTTCGAAATTCTCACCTGAAAGTGCTTCGTTTATTTATTTTTCCGCTACTCATACTCATTCAAGTATTGGAAGTTGGGATCCTTCCGTGCTTGGAGACCTACTGATGGGTGAATATGATAAAGATTGGGTCGAAGCCATTGCCAACAAAACAGTTGTGCATATGGGGAAGGCAAAGGAACTAAGTCAACCCGCAGAAATAAGTTACTGGGATGTGGATGTAAGTGAATATGTGGGAAACCGAATCGATTCAGATTCACCCGTTGATGGTAAAATGAGAGGCCTAAGAGTGGTAAGAAATGATAGTTCGAAAGCTTTACTGTATGCGCTAGGAGCGCATCCAACATTAATTTCCAAAGCGTTCACTGCTGTCTCTGCAGACTACCCGGGAGAAATTGCAAAAAGTGTATCTCATGAATATGAATTTTCACAATATTTAGCTGGGACGGTAGGTAGCCAACGGTTTGAAGGTTTCCTTACTTCCAGTAATTATGAATTGACGGGTAAGGTGGGTGGTCTTTTCTCTTCATATATTCTAAATGCACCTCAAGTTCCGCTGCCTCAAAATATTGAAATCAAAACTGGAAAAATTCACCTCGAACAAGGCCCATCTCAGTTACGATTATTACAAGATGTAAAACTTAGAGATTGGGTCTTTAAGGCAGTAAGCAGACCATTGGATGCAGAGTTGACAATTCTTCAGTTAGGTAATGTTTTGATGGTCGGAACTTCATGTGATTTTTCTGGTGAACTGGCCGTAGTAGAACAATTGGAGAAACTGGCGAATCAGAAGGAATTAAAGTTAATCATTACAAGCTTTAATGGAGACTATACCGGCTATATCACGGAAGACAGTCACTATTGTACCAGCGATGACGAGGAGGTAATGGCGCTTAATTGGGTAGGTCCTTATTTTGGTAAATACTATGCTGAGATCATTAAACGAATCATTGATAAAACTTAACAATGAGCGATACTATGAGCTCTTTAGTTTTCTAATGAAAACATTTAACTTGAAAAAAATTAATCTAATGAATAAAGCTGCCTTATTACTATCTCTGTTGTTGGTTATATGTTTTAGTTGCAACACACAAAAAAACAAAACGGATGAAGTTGCTACTTCTTACTTGAATTGGCAAGCCATAGCGGATCAACTGATCAAGCAATCTCAATTGCAATCTGGCGAACAGGTTTTGTTGGTGGGGCAAGTGGGGCAATTTGAACCGCTTGTACCATTGTTGAAAGAGGGGATTGAAAGTGCAGGGGCAAAGTACTTAGGGACAATGAGTATTGATAACAATCAGCCTGAAGCATGGAGAACGGATTTCACCACTTCACTAGGTGAGCTTAATGGAGAAGAACTTGTTTTGTTTCTTAGTTCTGTGGATTTGGGAATAATGCTTCCAGGCGCTACACCTGCTGATAAGGTCTATGGCGGTTTACAAGCGGTGCTAAACCAAGGTAAAGGCAGAACCATCCACTTTCACTGGCAAGGTGCGTATGATTTGAATGGAAGATTGATGGAGCCTGATAGTACCATTGATTTATTTTATGAAAATGTGTTGCTTCATACCAACTATGATGCATTGGCAGCCAAGCAAATTGAATTTGATAATGCGATGCGTGATAACTGGATTACGGTGACAACACCAACAGGAACGGATATCCAATTCCAAATTGGTGATAGAAAAGTAACCAAGCAGGACGGAAATGCATCATTAAATCATATGGCTACCGCTACCACGTTGATTGATCGTGAAGTAGAATTGCCAGCAGGAGCTATTCGTGTCGCGCCTATGGAAGAAACCGTTAGTGGGACTATCGCTTTCCCCGATTCAGAATGGGGTGGTCAGTTGGTGAAAGGGTTGGTGATGAAATTTGAAGATGGGAAGGTGGTAGAGGTGCAAGCAACTGAAAACATTGAGGCTGTGCAAGAGGAAATGAAAAATGCGGGAGAGGCCGGCAAATCCTTCAGGGAATTTGCGTTGGGTTTTAATCCAATGTTAGCTATTCCGGATGATAAGTCATGGATTCCATACTATGGTTATGGTGGAGGAGTGGTTCGTCTTTCTTTAGGGGATAATTCAGAATTGGGTGGCAATGTAGGGGGAGGGTATGTGCGATGGAATTTCTTCACCGATGCTACTGTAAAAGTAGGTGAGGAGGTATGGGTTGATGGTGGCAAACTGATCAAATAATTATCAGGAGTTCACCTGATAATTATCAGCCTTTCTCGTCTCCGTTTTGATTAAGTTTGCACAAATAATTTATAAATATGAAACAGTTTCTTGGTATCCTTTCTCTGGTTTTTATTCTTTCAAGCTGTAACGTTAAGGTCAATTCCGTTTATGACAAGTCGCAGGACTTCTCGGAATACAAAACATTTTGCTGGCTCAATGGATGTGAGTTTGCTTTTACCGGACCTACTTACCTCAATGACAGTTTGTTAAGAGAGGGTATCAAAGATGCCATAGTGGCTGAGCTGATATCAAAGGGATTGACTCAGGATGACAATAACCCTGATCTTCTTATTGACTTCCACATTACGATGGAAAACGAAACCTCGGTTGTATATCATCATACAGATGATAATGCCTATGAGTTTAAACCCTTTCCAGATAGGGAAATCATCAACTACCTGAAAGGAACTATAGTTATTGATATGGTGGATAAATCACATGCCAAGATGGTGTGGAGATCAGAAGCCATAGGTTATATGGATGTGAATCCTGATCTATCCCCGAAGAACATAAGGAAGGGCATCGCCATTACGCTTAAAAACTTTCCTCCCAAAGAGACAAAAGATCAGTAAATAGCATTAAATAATAGCCCTTTAAGGGCTATTTATAAGTATTTGTAAAACATTAGCGGGTCAAGCATCGTATTAAGCGTTATCCTAAACCCTGGTTAACGTTGCACTATGATTTTCAATTTCTTCCGCACCGCCTGGCGCAATATCCTCAAACATAAGACGTATGCCCTGATCAATTTTATTGGTCTTACCTGTGGTCTTACCCTATCGCTTCTAATTTTTACCTATACAAGGGAGGAGATGCGTTACGATACTTTTCATGAGAAGTTGGATCGTATGTACCGTATCAAGTACACAGCTCCCAATGACCTATTGCTGGCCAGTAGTCCACCTCCGATAGCCCCTCGTATGAAAGAGTTTTTTCCTGAGGTAGAGGAGACCGCCAGGGTATATGGACGCAATATTAGTATCTCATTACCTAAGGGTAACGATGTGATTGACTCGTTTGAAGAACGAAATGTTTTTTTTGCTGATTCTTCCATTACCGACATTTGGTCTCTTGACTTTATCGCTGGGGATGCGGAGCGCGCACTTAAAGAACCTTTTACAGTAATATTAACCGATGAGTCGGCAAAGAAATACTTTGGGGATAGTAATGCGTTAGGAGAAACGTTGATTTTTAGTGGGGATAAATTATTTAAAGTAAGTGGCGTTGTTAAAAAGTTTCCGACAAGTTCTCATATACAATTCAACATGCTGGTTCCATATGATAACATGTTTGATTTGGAATCACCGGAAGCTTCTCAGCGGCTAAGAAACAATCTGGATGTTAATTTTATCATTAGCCACTCGTATACTTATGTTTTGTTGAAAGAAGGCACAGATTCCAAAACGGTAGATGCCAGGTTTGACGACTTTTTAAAAAAGTATGCTTTGCCTCAATTACAAAGGGGCCAGGTGTTTGAATTATTTCCTGTTGCAGATATCCATCTTCAATCGGATATGTTGGCAGAACCTGGAACGGTAAACTCTTATACAACACTGTATATCTTTGGTGGTGTAGGGTTGCTGACATTGTTGATTGCCTGTATCAACTACATCAATTTGGCTACCGCACAATCTTTTGCCAGAATGAAGGAGATAGGAATTAGGAAAATATTGGGTTCTGCAAGAAGTCAATTGATTGTCCAGTTTTTGTTGGAGAGTTTTCTTTTCTGTCTGGTGGCCTTTGCACTTTCATTAGGGGGATTGTATTCCACGCTGCCTCTTCTTAATCAACTCACAGGAAGTGAACTAACGTTTGCTGGAGTATTGGATGTGCAAACGATTGTAATGGCGATTTCACTTTTGCTTGTAATCACGGTGTTGGCTGGAGGATACCCGTCATTGTTTGCCACTCGTTTTGATTCTGTCAATTCACTCAAGGGGGGGAGTGGCTTATCGTTGGGTTCGGGTAATTTTTTAAGGAAGGGCCTCGTTGTGTTTCAATTGATTATTACATCAGCGTTGATTTCAGGCTCACTTATGATCTTGAAACAATTGAACTACCTGCAAAATCGTCCATTGGGTTTCAATAAAGAGAATGTGCTGGTAGTGCAACTACAAAGTCAAAACCTGAATTCAATATTTTCGGGGACCGAAGGGAACTTTGTTGAGAGACTGGAATCTTATCGAAAAGAGATTGGCGCTCAATCTTTTATAAAATCAACAGCCCTGACCACCAGCACCATCGGTTCTGGAATTGTGTTCAGAGGGGTAGTACCGGATGGCTACACGCAGGATGACAATATGTTTGTTGCCAGCCTGGGTGCCGACTATGATTTTTTTGATACGTATAATGTAGAGCTTCTCGCGGGGAGAATTTTCAGTGAGGAGGTCGGCTCCGATCCGTTGGAAGGGTTTGTTGTGAATGAAGCTGCTGTCAAAGAATACAATTGGGGGACTCCTGAAGAAGCGCTGGGCAGAACAATTAATCTGGAGGGCAAAGTGGGTAAGGTAATAGGAGTGGTGCGTGATTTTAACTTTGCAGCCCTCACTACCTCGATTTCTGCATTGGTCATTGATATGCGTGTCAGGTATGGGTTGCTTTCTATTAAAATGCTCAATGAAAATACCCAGGACAACATCAGTGTGCTGAAGAGTAAATGGAACGAGTTATTTCCCGAGAAGACATTTGAGTTTTTTTTCCTGGATGATCAATTGAATAACCAATACCAGAACTATCAAAACTTTGGTACGATCATCACTTATTTCACTTTTGTAGCGGTGCTTATCTCTTGCTTGGGCGTATATGGGTTGATTCTGTTCGTTGTACAGCGCAAGGTGAAAGAGATAGGCGTTCGCAAGGTATTGGGGTCAACAGTACAGGGTATACTGAAACTGATTTTTATGGAGTTTACCTGGTTGATATTGATAGCTTTTATAATTGCAGTTCCGTTTTCCTATTACCTCATTTCTCAGTGGTTTGAGAATTTTGTATACCATACTTCAGTGGATGTATTCACCTATCTGATGAGTTTAGGAATCGTACTAACTATCGTAGGCTTTACTATTTTCTACAACGCACACAAAGCCGCTTCAGCCAATCCCGTTAACTCATTGCGGAGTGAATAATGTATTACTTATTTAAGTTTTCAGCTTTCCATTTCATGGCAGTATGCACGCGAGTACGTCCACTGGGATGGTCAAAAAAGATAATCTCTTCCCAGTAGCCTGGGCTGATTTTACGGTACTCAGAAAGCTTCATAGCGACAGAGGCAAATCCATCGGGTTCGCGAGCTGCATTCAATCCAAACACGTCTGCTTCCATCTCTGCACTTCTGATTACACTATTTAAAAATGGCGTGGCAAGGAACAGGTAAATCGAAAATAAGGCAACAAACAAAGGAAACCCGGCTACATCGGAGATGTCCTTAATATTCCATTTGTCACCCCACTTGTCTATTGCTTTTTGGAAGGACCAATTCACAAAAGCAAACCCAATGATGAGGATCAGACTGAAATAGATGAGGTCTTCAGGGCCATGGTTCAATACATAGTGACCGAGTTCATGCCCCATTACAGCCTTCACTTCTTCTGGTGTACATCGATTGAGTAAGTTGTCATTGAGTGAAATGCGTATGGTGCTACCAATACCACTCACGTTGGCGCTTATTCGATCACTTTGTTTAGAAGCATCAAATTGATAGACATTATCTGCAGGCACGCTATTGGCTCTGGCCATCGATAAGATTTCATTTCTTATCGATCCTTCTTGCAATGGCTTATACTCATTGAAGAGTGGGCTAATAAAAACAGGAGCAATAAATAACATCAAGACGAGGAAACAGAAAGTAATAAATCCACCCCATAGCCACCACTTCTCTTTGACTTTGCGCATAGCCATATATAGTACAACCATAAGAAGGCTTCCAAAAATCATCATGAGTACCAACCCCATTAGTTCTTCACCCATCCATGCGCTAAAAGTGAGGTTGGAAAGATCGTATTGGTGTTCACGGTAAAAATTCTCGTAATAGTTGAGAGGAAAGGAGAGAACGTACGCAACTGCAAAATAGAGGAGTAGGTAGACTGCGTTTCTTAGGTTTGTGTTTTTAACTTTTGAAGCAATGTCATTTATTTTATTTGATATGCCTTTAGATAAAAAGAGCCATGCCACTACTAGGCCGTAAAGAAGTCCCCAAAGGGTAAGCCAATAGCCTCCTTCAAAGTAGGAATCTGATTTTTCTTTTTGTTCTGGA
>JAGQYK010000008.1:62943-87788 GCA_020436125.1 Cyclobacteriaceae bacterium
CAATTAAAAATAACAAACCCTTTGGCATAACTCAAAGGGTTTGTTAAGGTTAAGTCAAATTGACCACCAAATTATATACAGGACATTCTCTTATGCTACTCCTTTGAAGGGGTCATCAAGAGAATGACTTTGAGGAGTAAACCATTTAACGCCTTCTTCTGTCATGTAAGCGCAATCTTCCAGTCTAACACCAAATTCACCGTAGATTGAAATGTTAGGTTCAATGCTAAAGCACATGCCAGGCATAAACGGTTGTTTATTGCCCAATACCATGTTACCCCACTCATGTCCATCCATTCCTATACCATGACCAGTTCTGTGAGGTAATCCTGGCACTTTGTAGCCTGGGCCATAACCTGCGTCTACGAGTACCTTTCTTGCAGCGATGTCCACGTTTTCACAAGGATCGCCCAATTTGGCTGCAGCGAATCCGGCAGCTTGAGATTCCTTTTCCAAATTCCAAACTTCACGTTGCCGATCGGTAGGTTCAGCACCGAATACAATTGTTCTACTGATATCTGATCCGTAACCACCTACGCTGCATCCTCCATCCATTAATACAATATCTCCTTTCTTGAGGTACTGTTGTTGAATACTTCCATGTGGATAGGCTGATGCTTCACCAAAGTTAACAATACATCCACCTCTCGCACCGAGTCGTTGATGTACATCACTAAATAAAGCTTGAAAATCCTGAGGGGTCATGCCTTCTTCAAGCAGGCTTGCACATATTTTGTGTGCTCTGATGGTGACGTCATTAGCCCGTTGTATCAGTGCTAATTCAGATGCAGTCTTAAACATCCGGCAGGGTATAGTCACGGGGTCTCCACTTACATAATTGAGATTACTGGCCTCCTTTCTCACGCCATCGTACAAGAAAAAGCGAACTCTTTCTTCCATGGCAATGGTGCCTGTAGAGATTCCCATATCCTTGAAAGTCATGGCCACTTGTTTGTAGGGGCTTTCATGCTCTTCCCATACGCGGATGTCGTTGCCAATGGTCATCAATTCTTTAACGCGTTCAGCTTCAAAGGCAGGACTTACATACTTCACTTCGCCCTTTGCTGGAATGATGGCAGACATCATTCTTTCGCTGGTGCCCCATCGTATGCCTGTAAAGTATTCCATGGTGGTGCCACCATCCAAAAACAAAGCATTGATTTTGTTTTCTGTCATCAACCGCTGTGCTTTCTCAATTCTTGCCTGACGCTCTTCCACTGAAATTGGAACAATGTCTTTGGTCATGGATTTCAGATCATCCAATGGGCTACTTGACTTTGCACTTGTTGTTTCAGGCGTAGAACATGCGCCAAGAAATGCAGCTCCGGCAGTTGTTCCTGCCGAGAGTTTGATAAAATCTCTTCTCTTTATGGTCATAGTTGTTAAAATAGATTAGGTCTGTTGCTTAGAAGATTATGCTACATCATGAAAGGGTTTATCAATAGCTGGGCTAGGAACAGTAAACCATTTTACACCTTCCTCAGTCATATAAGCACAGTCTTCAAGACGCACGCCAAATTCACCATAAATAGAAATAGTAGGTTCAATACTAAAGCACATGCCAGGTGTAAGTGGTTGTTTGTTGCCCAATACCATGTTACCCCATTCGTGCCCATCCATACCGATGCCATGACCAACACGATGAGGACATCCAGGCACTTTGTAGCCCGGTCCGTATCCCGCATCAGTTAATACTTTACGCGCTGCGATATCAACATTCTCACATGGGTCCCCCAATTTGGCGGCTTCAAATCCAGCTGCCTGTGATTTCTTCTGTAAATCCCATACTTCACGCTGTCTGTCGGTAGGCTCAGCTCCAAATACTACCGTACGGCTGATATCTGAGCGATATCCACCTACACCACATCCTCCATCCATGAGAACGATGTCTCCTTTTTTCAAATACTGTTGTTGAATGCTGCCATGAGGATAAGCCGAAGGCTCACCAAAATTAGCACCGATACCACCACTTACCCCAAGTCGTTTATGTGCTTCTGCAGTAATAGCCCTAAAGTCCTGTGGAGTCATTCCTTCTTCCAACATGGCCACACCTACTTTATATGCTTCTATTGTGATATCATTGGCACGTTGCATCAATGCAATCTCAGCAGGTGTTTTAAACATACGACACGGAATAGTTACCGGATCTCCACTTACATAGTTAAGATTAGAAGCTTCCTTCCTGATGCCATCAAACAAGAAAAACCTTACGCGTTCTTCCATGGCAATATTTCCAGTACGAATGCCCATGTCTTTAAAGGTAAGCGCTACTTGTTGGTAAGGACTTTCATGTTCTTCCCAAACACGAATATCACTGCCAATAGTCATCAATTCTTTTACACGTTCCGCTTCGAATGCAGGGCTCACATATTTTACTTCTCCTTTGGCAGGAATAATGGCAGCCATCATTCTTTCACTGGTACCCCAGCTAATGCCGGTGAAATATTGCATGCTTGTTCCTCCATCGAGGTATAAAGCTTCAATCTTATTATCCACCATCAGGCGCTGTGCCTTTTCAATCCTTGACTCTCTTTCTGCTTTAGAGATGGGTACAATTCCATCTGTCATGGGCTTTAGTTTGTCCATGGGGCTGTTGCCAGCAGCTGGAGCGGAATCAGGTGTGGTACAGCCTGCCAATAGGGCAACTCCGGCAGTCGTTCCTGCTGAAAGCTTTATAAAGTCTCGTCTTTTAAGCGTCATGATGGTTTGAGGTTTAGAAATTAAAATAGTTCTGGTTAGGTTATAAAATGTTGTGGTTAAGCAAATGGTTGATCAATCGCTGGACTTGGTTGTGTAAACCATTTGATACCTTCTTCTGTCATGTAGGCACAGTCTTCAACGCGCATCCCAAATTCTCCATAAATGGAAATCGTTGGTTCTATACTAAAGCACATTCCTGGTCGTAAGGGCTCTTTATTACCCAATACCATATTACCCCATTCGTGTGTATCCATTCCAATTCCGTGGCCTGTACGATGCGGGCATCCGGGCACTTTGTATCCGGGGCCAAAACCAGCATCCGTTAATACTTTACGTGCTGCGATGTCTACATTTTCAGCAGGGTCTCCGAGTTTCGCAGCAGCGAAACCAGCATCTTGAGACGCTCTTTGCAGGTTAAATATTTCTCTTTGGCGCGCTGTTGGTTCAGCACCAAAGACAATGGTACGGCTGATATCTGAGCTGTAGCCCTCTACTTTACAAACTCCATCCATTAATACCGTATCTCCTTTTTTTAGATACTGCTGCTGAATGCTTCCATGTGGGTAAGCCGAAGCTTCACCAAAATTGGCACCAATGCCACCACTTACGCCAAGGCGTTTGTGGGCTTCTGCTGTAATGGCAGAAAACTCTTGAGGAGTCATTCCTTCTTCCAACATCTGCACACTTGCTTTATAGGCTTCAATGGCAATGTTGTTGGCTTTTTGAAGTAAAGCAATTTCTGCTGGTGATTTATATTTTCTACACTCCGCAGTGACAGGTGTACCACTTACATAGTTAAGGTTAGAAGCTTCTTTGCGAATGCCATCAAATAAGAAGAAGCGTACTTCTTCTTCCATACCAATATTACCGCTATTGATACCCATGTCCTTGAAAGTAAGCGCTACTTGCTTATAAGGACTTTCATGTTCTTCCCATACGCGTATATCATTACCAATGGTCATCAGTTCTTTTACCCGCTCAGCTTCAAATGCAGGGCTCACATACTTTACTTCTCCTCGGGCTGGAATGATAGCTGCCATCATGCGCTCACTGCGTCCCCACCTGATGCCAGTAAAGTAATGCATAGCGGTTCCACCATCCAGGTACAATGCTTGCACTTTATTGTCGACCATGAGTCGCTGTGCTTTTTCAATTCTGGATTCACGTTCGGCCACTGTGATAGGCTTCACATCACCAGTCATCGGCTTTAATTTATCAAGAGGGGAATCTGATCGAGTAGTAGTTTCTGCAGAGCTGGTACATGATGCCAGAAATGCTGCACCTGCTGTGCTGCCTGCCGAAAGTTTTATAAAATCACGTCTTTTAAGGGTCATAGTTTTGTTCGAGATTAGATGTTAGTTAAACCAAGGTTGTACAATTCGATTAATAATCGAACCTAATTATACATAAACGGCTCTTTGCAGTTGCCACTAGTACCGGCCATAGGAGGCTTAAAGCCATTTTTTTCTTCTGAAGTACACAATCATGGCCCCTAGTACGGTGAGCATAATTCCCCAGATAAAATAGTAGCCATACTTCCATTTCAGTTCTGGCATATTCTCGAAATTCATTCCATAAATACCAGCTATGAATGTGAGGGGAATGAATATGGTGGCCACCGTAGTAAGCACCTTCATCGTTTCGTTCATCTTTTGACTTAGGGATGAGAAATAGATGTTGGTCAAACTTTCAAGAGCAGCATAGGTGGCATTGGCCTCCTCAATGGCGTTGGTGCAGCTGTTTTTTAAATCCCTAAAGTACTTTCTGTTTTTCTTATCAATGAAATGAGTTCGGTCTTTCATGATGTTGGTCAGCGCTTCTTTGAATGGCGACAATGATTTCTTGATCTTGTCCACATCCTTTTTATTCTTTTCAATAAGTAGGAGGGTGGATTGTTTTGGATTTAAGAGAGTCTCTTTTTCAACAAGTGTTACTTCATGATTAATTAAGTCAAGCGTTTCAAAGTAGTTATCAAGGATAGCGTCAAGCAATTGAAAGAGAAGAAAGTCGCATTCTCTTTTTCGTATGAGACCAAGATCCTCTCTTAATTTATTCCGAATGTGATCAAAATGATCGCCCACTTCCTCTTGGAAGGAAAGCACATAATTTTTACCCAATACAAACGAAAGCTGTTCTATTTTAAGTTGATGCTCGTCATTTTTCAATATGGATTTCACACTAAAAAAAATATAATCCTCATAATCATCCACCTTTGGGCGCTGTGTCGTGTCTATGAGATGTCTGATGGTCAATCTTTCCAGTTCCAAAGCTTTACCAATTTTCTCCATCAAATCCACATCATGGATGCCATGAAGATTGAGCCAGTAATTGTTGGATGTATCTGCCTTTTCTATTTTTTCGAAATCACTGATAGCCTCTGATTCATCACATTGATCCTGATTGTATTTAAAGAGCTGGAGCTTAACTTCCTCCATTTTCTTCTCGCCAATGAATGTGAGTTCACTTTTTCCTTTGGCTTCACTCTTGATTTTAGAATAGAAGTTGAAATCGATTCCCGTAATACTTCCTGTAATATGGGTGAGGGACTTAATACCCTGGAGTATAATTTTATCTGGTTTTTTTAATGTGTCAAGTATTTTTTCCTTCATAGTAAGTAAGATAATGACTCCGAGGAGAATTGGCAATTATCAGGTATAGAACCCTTACTTCCTCTTATTTTTAAAACCCCAACACCCAATTCAACCGCCTTTCACTAATTTTTGCTTAATGTGCACTTATGTTTGACAGTTTGTAAATTTAGTTTGATCATGCGTACTTAATTTAGACAATGCTGTTTTGTTTCGGAGCTTAACGCTTATTCTGGTTTTGCCACTTTACGTAATGGCGTCTTTGGGGTTGTTTAACTCTAATTTGACATTACTTCATCGGGCCTCCTTCCAATCTCGTGTCCGATCAGGAGATGGGACTGATCTGACCGTTTTTAAGCTTTCTGAAGCGGAATTTGAAGGATTGAACTGGACGGAAAAAGGTCGCGAGTTCAGATGGGATGAAAAAATGTTTGATGTAGCATCAATAGAGAAAATTAATGATGACTACATAATAACATGCAAACATGATGTGGTAGAAAGCTATGTGGTCAATGCCTTGAGTTATCTGAAGAAAGGAACAGCTAAGGACCTGCCCATTAAAAAGAGAAGCCGTAAGAGTTTCTCCACCAAGCATTTTGCTCAAGATATACTGACACCACCTCCAGTTAAGGTCACGCAGGGAGTTGAACGGATTACTTCCTCACAAAAACTTCTTGTATTTTTCGATGAGGTGGAATCTCCGCCACCCGAGCAGCTCCAATTTTCCTAATTCCAGTTAATAGAGACGTCCCTTGTAGTCCACGAAGAGTCGGTGGAACAGAATAAGTGTGGGCTTTAGCTCATGTTCTGTGTTTCCGTTTTGATGATGATTCACTCTTCGGTAATAGATGCTCCGAAATCATTATTTGGTTGCAACTACAGGTAGGTACTGGAAACTAAAATTTAGAATTTATTAAAAGCAATGATCATTCCTCATGGAGTCAATTTCATGTGGGCATGAATGGTTGTGTACTTAAAAAAATATTTTGATGAAAAAGATATACATATCCTTTTTGGGATTATTAATTAGCCTTTCTGTGATGGCGCAATCGGGTCAGCTTAGAGGAAAAGTGTTTGATGCGCTTGACAATAAACCATTGGCCAATGCGCACGTGCAAGTAGTTGGCAGTGGTGGCACTACCACCGATAGTGATGGAGCGTTTTCACTACCCTGTAATGGTGCCGTTGATGTTATCGTTTCCTTTGTTGGATATCGAGAGGTGAAACGTAAAGTGGATAATTGTGATGAAGAGTTAAATATCGGTATGGCTATGGCCAATCAGATATTAGACGATGTTGAAATTACGGCTACCTCTAATACCAATCGCTCAATACTTTACCAGCCGGTGTCCATTTCTAAAATGAGTGAAGTAGAGATTCAAAGAGGAAATGGATTGTTTTTGGATGATGCCATCAATACCAACGTACCTGGTGTCTACATGTCGAGACGTGCTGTTTCTTCTGGACAACAGTTTAATATAAGAGGGTATGGTAATGGAGTAGGATTCCGAGGTGCCAGTAATAATTTTGATGGCCAGGGTTATAAGGTCTACTTAAATGGAATTCCAATCACTGATGCTGAAGGAGTTACCCTGATGGATGATATTGACTTTGGTTCTATTGGCAATGTAGAAGTGATCAAAGGCCCGGCAGGTTCGTTGTATGGATTAGCAATAGCAGGGGTTATTAATCTCGAAACCAGAAAACCAGAACGTGGAAAAACATCGGTAAGTCAACAAGTAATGGCGGGTAGTTATGGATTGCAACGCTACACTACTCAGTTACAAATAGGATCAGATAGGTCATCACTGTTGTTGAATTATGGGAAACAACATTCTGATGGATTTATGAGTCACAACGAATCAAAGAAGGATTTTGTGAATATGTCTGCTGAATTTTACCCTAACGCAAAACAGAGAATCAATACTTACTTTGGGTATAGCCATAGTTATGATGAGCGTGGGGGTGAATTGACCATTGATCAGTTTGATACGGGTGACTACACAGGGAATCCCAGGTATATCAAGAACAATGCGCACTCGGAAATTACCAGCTTTAGGGCAGGGCTAAGTCATATTTATAGTTTCAATGACAAAATCACTAACACCACTACTTTCTTTGGTTCTGGAATAAGTAATAACTCTAGTTCAGCCGGTGGGTGGACCGATAAGAATCCAATTAATTACGGATTACGTTCCACATTGGATATGAAATTTTCACTGGGTGCTGGAGCGAGTTTAAGTGGAATTGTGGGAGTGGAGTCGCAGCGTCAATTTGCTCAGATTATTGGTTATGGAATGACAGCGGATAGTACCAATTTAGCTGGATATAATATCATTGGTGGTTTGCGAAGTAATCAAGCTGCGGTTAGTGGTACGACATCTTCTTTTACGGAATGGACATTGTCATTACCACATGATGTTTCTATTACTGCAGGTATTGGCGTAAGTACCATGAGCATAGCTTTGGACGACCGCAATTACGCTGCGGCCAACAACATTCCATCAGGAGGAAGACCAACGCACTATGAAATCAGTTATGATAATTTGGTATCACCTCATTTTGCCGTCAACAAGGTGTTCAATAGTTCCTTGTCAGCTTATGTTTCTTACAGTAAAGGATACAAAGCACCTGTAGGTTCGAATATTGTGATTTCCACAACTGGAGAGTTGAACACCGGATTGAAACCAGAGGTGGGCAACCAATTCGAGATTGGAACGAAAGGTTCTTTGTTGGATAACAAACTGAACTATCAGGTTGCCTTGTTCGATGCTGAATTCTCTGATAAAATGACGTCAGTAGCTGTACCTCTTAATAGTACAACCACAGCCTATACGTATATCGCCAATGGGGGTAAGCAACAGAACAGAGGAGTAGAAATTGCCGCTACATATAATGCGTATCAATCCGCAACGGGTTTCATGAACTATGTGCGTCCGTTTGCTAATCTTACTTACTCTGATTTTAAATACAAAAATTTCACTTATGAGACTATTGTATCAGGTCAGCCTGCACTGGCGGATTATTCCGGCAATGCCGTGGCAGGAGTATCTCCTATAGTAGCCAATGTGGGGGTGGATGTTGCTGCTAACAGTGGTTTTTATGCCAATCTGAATTATTCATTCAAAGATGCAATGCCTATTACTTCGGACGGTGCATTCGAATCTCAAATCTATCGACTGGTCAATGCAAAGATAGGCTACCATAAAGTGATCTCTGATCATTTTGATTTCGATGCTTACTTCGGAGCAAACAACATCACCGGTCAGCGATACTATTATATGGTTTTCATCAACCAGTTAGCAGACGCTTATATTCCTGCGCCTGACAAAGCCAATTACTTTGGTGGATTAAACTTGAAATACATATTTTAATTTTTAAGGGGACAGATTTATAAACCTGTCCCCTTTACTAAATAACAATACTATGAGATTATCCAATTGGGCATATGGACTACTCTTACTCTTATTGGGTTGTGGGAGATTTTCCAACAAAGACCAAAAGCAAGAGAATGAAGAGCGTATCGTGTGCCTTTCCAAGCAATACAATGAAATTATCTACGAACTAGGTGCTCAGAAAAACCTGGTGGCAGTTGACCTCTCAAGTACTTACCCTTCTGAAATAAAGGAGTTGCCTACAGTGGGATACCATCGGGCATTAAGTACCGAAGGAATTCTATCGATGAAACCCACCATGATTATTCATGATAACAATGTGGGGCCAGAGCATGTGATGGAACAAATGGAGCAGCTTAAAATCCCTATGATGGTATTTAATGCGAAAGGGGATGATATCAGTGGAGCAAAGGCACTGGTAACTGAAATGGGTGAATACTTTGGTAAAGAGAAGGTAGCCGATTCATTGAATGCAAAACTCGATCGTGATATGAAGAAGGTAGAGGAGGAAGTAAAAAAATATACCGAAAACCCAAAAGTAGTGGTCATTCATTATGGCAGGGCCAACAATGTATACCTTACCATGACGGAGAATAGTACGACTGCAGACTTAATTCGAATGGCTGGGGGAACGGTTCCCATTGATGGTGAAAGAGGTATGATGCAGTTGTCTTCTGAAGTGGTGGCCAAGTCGGACCCGGATGTAATTTTGCTAACTGACTATGGGTACGATCGTTTGGGGTCGCCCGAGGAAATAAAATCTTTACCTGGTATTGCTGGAACACGCGCTGCTGCCAATAACAGGATTTATCGTGTGGAGGAACATGATATGGTTTATCTCGGTCCAAGAACAGGGGAGGTGATTCTTATGCTACAGGAATTAATACATCGGGATGGGCAAGTTCAATAATAAGAATAAAGCCTTATTTCCAATCCTGACTATTGTTCTTGTTGTTACTTTTTTTCTGTCTTTACGATTTGGTGCTATCACCATTTCGTGGGCAGAGATACAGTCTTCCATTGCTAAATGGATCAGTAACAATGACCTCAATTTGAATGAGAGGATATTCTTGCAGATCAGGTTGCCTCGGGCGATTGCAGGTGTATTGGTAGGTGCAAGCCTTGCTGTAGGAGGTGTGTTGATGCAGGCCTTGTTTCGCAATCCTATTGTAGAGCCTGGGCTGATTGGCACTTCCAGTGGAGCAGCCTTTGGAGCATCCCTTTATTTTGTTTTGGGTTCAGTTATTAAGTTTCATGCAGGGGAGTGGACCTTACCACTGGCGGCTTGTATTGGAGGTGCTGTTTCTACGGTTTGTGTTTTTCTTTTGTCAAAAAACCGTACAACGGGAAAAAGTTCTGTGGTGGCCTTGCTACTAACGGGCTTGGCCATCAATGCACTCTTTTTAAGTGGTGTTGGTTTTCTTTCCTATCTGGCAAGGGATCCACAAGCCCGATCCATTACTTTCTGGAACCTGGGTACGCTATCTGGAGCGAATTGGATTTCCATTTCAATCATTGGTGTAGTGACGGTTGTTTGCCTTATCATTTCATTGCGCTATGCGAAGCAATTGAATGCATTGATGATGGGAGAGGACGAGGCGGTTTTATTAGGCGTCAATTTAAAGTGGTTGCAAATAATAGTAATAACACTGAATGTACTTCTTGTGGCCGTCTCTACGGCTTTCATGGGTGTGATCAGTTTTGTTGGATTGGTCGTGCCGCACTTACTGCGATTGATGAATGGTTCTGATAATCGTTTTCTCCTAATAGGCAGTGCCATTGTAGGAGGAATTTTGCTCAGTATGGCAGACTTAGTTTCTAGGCTGTTGCTGGCACCTGCAGAACTACCGATTGGAATAGTAACCTCATTGGTGGGTGTGCCTGTGTTTATCACCTTACTCCGCAAAAAGCAATATTATTTTTAAGCTATGCTAAAAGCAGAAAATATAACAGTCCGTATTGGCAACAAAGTGCTGCTGGATAACGTGGATACGCAATTCCAACCGGGTAAACTGAACCTGATCATTGGGCCGAATGGAGCTGGAAAATCCACCTTGATGAAGGTGCTGAGCAGACAAATGGATGATTATGAGGGCGTGGTAACGTATCAGTCTGTCGATAGTAAAGCTATACCTGATAAAGCATTGGCCAGGATGCGTGCCGTGCTCTCTCAGAATATAGATCTGGCATTTCCTCTGAAAGTGTGGGAGGTGGTAATGATGGGTAGGTACCCTCACTTTTCTGGAGCCCCTCGGCAGCTGGATGAAGAGGCGTGTGTGGCTGCGCTCAAGTTTTTTGAAGTGGAAGACATGGCGGAGAGGAATTACCTGACTTTGAGCGGTGGCGAACGGCAACGTGTGCATTTTGCAAGAGTACTGACTCAACTCTGGTATCCAATGCCAGAACAGGGTCGGTATCTTTTATTAGATGAGCCGTTGACCTTTCTGGATATACACTATCAATTTCAATTTATGCGTAAAGTGATTGAGCTATTGCAACAAAAGGATTTGGTGGTGGTGGGCGTAGTGCATGACCTGAATCTGGCAGCGCGGTTTGGTGATGTGATCCACCTCATACAAGATGGCCGACTGGTGGCCAGTGGATCAAAGGAAGAAGTGCTTACGGAAGCGCATATAGAAAAAGCATTCCGATTGAAGCCCATTATTTACAGAGAGAAGCAAGGGCTGCGTTTGTTCTTTGAGTAGAAAACAGCAAGTTGCTTTTATCTTCCATGGAGTAAACTTAATGCATGTAGGCTTGTACTGAATGGCTATGGTATGCAAAGCTTTGCTTTTGGCTGAATGCTACTTAGTTTTATTCCATGTACTCGTTTTTGGCGAAAGTGCCCGGTGTAGTTTTTCTGTTGTTATCCATTGGGATGGGCTATGGACAGGATTGGAGTGCTGTTAATGCTACTAGTACTCAGTTGTATCGGGATGGTGCTTATGAAGCATCGACTAAGGCAGCAGATGAGGCCATTGAATTAGCAGTAGCCCAATATGGATTCCAAAGTAATGAACGGCTTATCAGTTTGTCCAACAAGGCTTATGCGCAAACGGGCATGGGAGAGTACCTCAAGGCATTGACTAATTTCCGATTAGCAGCTGAGTTAAGTTTTATTATTTATCCTCTCCCTCATGCTACTCAAATTGAATCGCTGAGCGAGTTGTCTAAAACCTTTGTGACCTTGGGTAATTATGACAGTGCTGAACATTACCTGAATAACGCTCGAACCATATTCAATTTGATTCCGAAGAGCAACAAAGCACACCTTGATACGGCTGCATTAACCATACTGGAGGCCTATAACAGTATGAACAGTTTGGAGGCATCCATGAAGAAAAGGAAGGGACAGGTGGAGCAGGCCATTCACCTTTTGGAGGATCAGTTGGTGATGATCAAAGCGCTCTATGGGGAAGAGTACAAAAAGGTAAAAGATTACCAGACGACTGTTAATAACCTTTCAGCCTACTATAATGATACGCCAAACCTCGAAAAGGCGAGAGACTACGCTGTTGAATATTATGATTTAGTTGATGTGCATGGCAATGACCTCGATCGTATTCACGCTTTTCAAAATTTAGGGAATGTATACAATAATTTGAATGAGCTCGATTCAGCGAGTCTTAACTGGATAAGGGCATTAGAGGTTGTTGAATCAAGCTCTTATCAAGGGTCCTATATTCATACTGCAATTTTAAACAACCTGGGAACCCTGAAACTCAATAGAGAAGCCTACCCGGAAGCCATTCATTTCCTTCAGCAATCATTAAGCATTCAGGAGCACAATGAGGCTGTGCAGCCTGATTTATACCAGACAACAGTATTCAACCTGGCGGAGAGTTATCATTGGAGCGCGCAATACGCCTTGGCAGATTCGCTGTATGCTCATCTGATGGATCAATTATTAGAAAATATTACCCATAATTTTACTTATCTAAGTGATAGTGAAAAGATGGCTTTTTACAAAAACCAGTTGTCTTTTATTGATCACTATTTGTCTTTTGCTTTAACGATATCAGGGGCGGTACCCTTGCAGGATTCCGATAAACCCTATGTTAATCCTCAAATTCCCGGAGCCCTATACGACTTGCAGCTCACTACCAAGGCCATCATTCTTAATGCCAGCACGCGAATGAAGAAGAATATTTTAAGCAGCAATGATTCCACGCTTATTGGTGTTTATTCAAGATGGGAGGAGCGTAAAAATAGATTAGCACAGGCTTTGGTGGACGGGAAAATGAGTGCGGAGGAATTGAAATGGTTGAAAATTAAAATTGAAGAAAATGAAAAATGGTTGTTGGCCAATTCACGAAATTTCACAGAAGGCTTTCAGCTAAAGAGAAGGACGTGGCAGGAAGTCCAAAAAACGTTGCAACCAGATGAGGCCGCAGTAGAGATAGTTCGTATGGTGGATGGATTGGTCTATGGAGCACTGATCGTTACACCAGAGACTATTGAGCAGCCTGTACTTTCTTTGATCATGAGCACCCAATCCAAACGATTGGACGAACAATTCTATAAAAACTATTATAATTCAACCCTCCTCCAACAAGAAGACACCCTTTCGTATCGCACCTATTGGCAACCTATTGTAGACTCCATTAAGCGTCATTTGCCTGGTGGAATAATGCCCAAGCGTGTTTATATTTCAAATGATGGTGTTTATAATCAGATTAACCTCAATACCCTGTGGGATAAAAAGAATAAGGAGTACGTCATCGATCAAACAGAAGTGATCATCGTTACCAACACCAAAGAGCTGTTGGAAACGGCAACCACTTCATTAGCCATGGTAAAAAAAGCCGTTCTATTTGGAAGGCCTCAATTTTCATTATTACCAAACACCACCGGTGGTTTTTTGGATTTGCCGGGTACAGGGAAGGAAGTGGAATTGTTGGATAACACCCTACGCAATGCAAAATGGCAAACCGATGTTTTTACAGAGAAGAAGGCAACTGAATTCAATGTCAAAAATTTGGGTAATCCTGCCATCCTGCATCTTGCTAGTCACGGGTATTTCAAACCTCAGGAAGAGGAAGGAAACTCATTAGCGGAAATGATGATACAATCGGGTATCGCACTGGCGGGTGTTAATGATAAAGGATCGGAGGGTGAGGATGGGTTACTGACCGCGTTTGAAATGAGTAGCCTCAATCTGGAGGCAACGCGCCTTGTTGTTTTGTCCGCTTGTGAAACGGGTAAGGGAGTAACGAACAATGGGGATGGCGTATATGGACTACAGCGTGCTATTCGCGTGGCAGGAGCACAGCACATGATTATGAGCTTGTGGAAAGTGGACGACACAGCCACCCAAATGTTAATGGTTGATTTTTATAAGCGCTGGATGAAAACAGGAGATATGAGGACTGCATTTCGAGCTGCTCAACAATCTATGAGAAAAAAATACCCAAATCCTTACTATTGGGGGGCATTTATCCTCACCGGGCAGTAAAATAAATTTTATCAAGTGAGGGATAATAATAGCCTGTTGCCTATACATTTGTAGTGTGAAAAAAGTAAAGCAGACAGGTCAATTTTTGAAATCGATTGTACTGTCAGGGTGTATACTACTTATTCTCAACGGAAGTATAGCCGCTGGTGATGACACCTTTGTCATTGCAGATTCACACCAGTCCCCGCATATTTCCTTAGTGGCTACCGATCTGCTTAGCATTACCACTGATGCAGAACAATACTTTGAAGAAAATATTCAACGATTACTATCAGCTCCTTCTAAACAAAGTTTTGGAGATTACCTTGCTGCAGCCCGTATTACGGAGTCATACAGGAGTCATCTGCTGAAAAAATGTATTGCCTACACCCGGCATAATGTGCCAAGGTTTGACAAACAGGATATCGTTTTTCCTTTCCACCACTTTTGGTAATATTTCTATCTACATGTATTGCGCATAATTAAGCGATCTAAATAATGATCATTCATGAATTTGTGTTTTGAACACAAGCCTTGTGATCTGATTTTTCATAATAAAAAAAATACTATGTTTTTAGGAACAACCATTACCGGGGTGCTGCTGGCTTCTGCATGCGCCTTACCTATAGTAATAAGCAATCGAAACAGATCAAAAAGAATAAAACGCTTTTTTGATCAGCTCAATAATTTTGCAGCTCAACACAATGGCCAAATTGATCAGGATGATGTGTGGAATGCAACTGCTATTGGGGTGGACAAAGTAAAAATGAAGGTATTCTTCGTTCAAGTCAACAGTGATGCCCAAATAGAGCGGGAAGTGGATATTAAAAAGGTCCTGCAATGTAGAGTGGAGAAGAAAAGCAGAACCATCTCCAATAATAATGACAGCATTAAGGTAATCGAGAGGCTTGATTTATATTTTGTCTTTACCGATAAAAGCACACCGGATCTGTCGCTGCCATTTTATAATAACAAAAGAGATAACCTATCCATAGATCGGGAATTTGAATTGGTGAATAAGTGGGCAGCTGTTGTCAATGAAGTGCTGGATGAGCACCATACCAAAAGTCAACGCCATTTCTAAAGCCTCTAAATTTAACTAAAGTGATAGGAAGGGCTAGAGTATGAGTAGATCGTTTTATATATTTGAAGATGAAACGATCTACTCATGCTATGAAAAATATCTTCACGCTCATTCTGGGAATCCTTGTTAGCGGTATTGCCTTTGCTCAGATAAAAACACCACCGCCCAGCCCAACTTTTGAACTAAAGGGGACGGTAGGCTTTGCTGACGTGAAAGTAGTTTATTCCAGACCGAGCGCACGCGAGAGAAAAGTGGCGGGGAACTTAATTCCTTATAACGAAGTGTGGCGTACCGGGGCAAACGCTTCTACGAAAATCAGTTTTAGTGAAGAAGTAAAATTGGATGGGCATAAAGTACCTGCTGGGGACTATGCGTTGTATACGCTCTTTACAGAAGATAAAGCTACTATTATACTGAGTAAGAACCTTTCATGGTGGGGTACGATTGGATACGATCCTGCTGATGATTTCTTGCGATTTGATGTGCCGGTTAAGCATCCTAGCAGTCATTATGAAACCTTTACCATTAGCTTCTCTGACTTCACCAGAAATAGCGCCAACCTAAATTTAAAATGGGAGCACACGAAGGCCATGTTCAAAATTGAATCAGATGTAGATGCTCGAGTGATGGCCGACATTAAAACACAATTGATGGATGGTAAATCAGCTAATCCAAGAAGCTACTACGATGGAGCTGTGTATTATTTCGACACGGACAGAGATCCCAAGTTGGCATTGACATGGATCACCAAAGCCATTGATGCAAGTGAAAAACCTCAGTATTGGATGTATTACATGAAAGCCCAATTGTTGGCTAAAAACAATAAAAAAACAGAGGCCATTACTACTGCTAAAAAATCCAGTGAATTAGCAAAAGAAGCGGGTAATATGGATTATGTGAATCTCAATGAACAGCTAATTGCATCGCTTAAATAATCATTCATAGCCTCTTAGCTAATGTTTTTTCTTAAATTCAGAAACCTGATTATCACATTAGGTGCAGTGGTTTGTTTTGTTGAGTTTTTGACTATCGACAAAGTCCCTTCACCGGAAAACGCACATACAGTTGGGGTACTTCATTTGATAGCTGCTGCCTATCTGTTGCTTACCCTTATATTATACATCACCACCTGGCGACTTGCCTGGATTCTGGTACTGCGTGTTTTATTTGCTGGCTTTATTGTGTTGATGATGGGCACCGCCTTCATGACAGGCTGGGATCTTATAACTAATTCCTGAGACAGGAAAATCAATTCTTATCATTCCAACTACGGACAATAGTGTCCGAAAATGGTACGCGATAATGAGGTGAGGAATATCCATTTGGCTTATTATCAGTGATATAGAGTTGGCATTTTACTTGCCATTGCGCTAGGTGATTCGGTAACTGGTTCACCTATCTAGATATTAAGCCCTTATGATTAAAAGCTATTTTCTTGTAGCGCTTCGGAGCATCATTAGAAACAAACTCCATGCCTCCATCAACATTATTGGTCTTGCCATTGGGATGACCTGTTGTATCCTAATCATGTTGTTTGTGCAGTTTGAATTGAGCTATGACAGGCAAAATAAAAATGCTGACGACATCTATAGAATGGGTGTGGATTTGGAGGCCAATAATTGGGCCATCTCTGCATTTCCGGTTGGCTCAGTCCTGAAAGAGAACTTTCCTGAAGTACTTAATTTCACAAGAATAAAACCAGTGGAGGTCTTCATGCAAAATGCATTGAACGATACCAAAAATAAGGAGAAGGTGTTTTATGCCGATTCCTCTGTCTTCGACATGCTGGATATTGAATTGATAAAAGGGAATCCTGCAACAGCTTTGGCTGAAGTCAATTCCATGGTGCTCACTGCAGACAGAGCGCGTACCTACTTTGGTGATGAAGATCCAATAGGAAAAACACTGACCATGCTCGGTAGTAACCGGGAGTTTAAAATCACCGGGATATTCAATCCCCTGCCATCCAACTCTCATGTGCACATGAATGTGATGGCTTCTTCTGATAGTTTTGACCCTATGCGCGCAGATTTTGAAAACGGATGGAACTATCTAACCAATCATTATACCTATCTATTGCTTCAAAAGGATGTAGACTATATGACTTTTGAAAAGAAAATATCGACTTTTTTGGATGAGTATCATCAGCTCACCCCTGATCAGCCTCGTAATGTGATCAGATTACAGCCACTTACTTCTATTCATTTATATTCCAACAAAGGGCTGGAGGTAGAGGCTAATGGGAATATCAACACCGTTTACATTCTGTCGGCAATAGCTTTCTTTATCCTTCTTATCGCTTGTATCAATTTTATGAACCTAACAACAGCGCAATCCCTAAAACGCGCTAGAGAAGTAGGTATACGTAAAGTGGTTGGAAGTAGAAAAGATCAGCTTATTTTTCAATTCCTGAGCGAGTCAGTGGTAATCAGCTTCATCTCCCTTATTCTTTCAGTTGTACTACTCACTGCAATTGTTCCTGCTTTCAATGACATAACCGGTAAAATGATTGTTTTGAATCCGCTCGACAATGGGTTTATCATTCTGGTTTTTGCTTCCATTACTTTCTTCGTAGGAATGTTGGCGGGTACCTACCCGGCATTTTTTATGTCTGGATTTCAACCTACTCAGGTGCTGAAGGGTAATTTTATTTCTAATGTAAAAGGCCAGTTGTTAAGAAAGGGATTAGTGGTTTTTCAGTTTGCTATTGCTTTTGTGATCATGGTAGGTACCTACATAGTGTATGCACAATTGGATTTTATGTTGGGCAAAGACATGGGATTTGATCGTGAGCAGACCATGGTGGTACAAATGCCCAGAGATAGTGTGGGAGACTCAATGATCAAAAATGAAATGATGCGGTTGGCGGGAGTACAGGGTGTAACACGTTTTGTCGAAATGCCGGGTAAGATGGTTCAAACGTCAACTATTTGGTATGAAGGTGTTGAAAACAACACGCCTGAAAATCTTTATATTTTTAGTGGTGATGCTGATTTGTTATCCACTTTGGATATGAAAATGAAATTAGGAAACTATTTTGATGTCAATACCCAACGTTATTATAAAGAGTTTGTGATTAATGAAACGGCCATGAAACACTTTGGTTGGAAAGAAGACGAGGTGGTAGGTAAGCTCATGGACTTTGGGGAGCGTTCGGATGATCCGGGTAGAGTGATAGGAGTGGTGGAAGATTTTCACTTTAAACATCTCCATGATAAGATTGATCCTTTAGTCATGTATCTCGCTCCTAATTATGAGTCAAGATTTATGGCCATCAAAATTAAATCCGATGATATTAGGCAACAAGTGAGCAGTATAGAGCGTACCTGGAAAACCCTTCTTCCTCAATATGAATTTGAATATGTTTTTCTGGATGAAAGCTTTGACCAATTATACGATGGAGAGAAAAGCCTGGGTCAGCTGTTTGGTTTGTTCAGTGGATTGGCAGTGTTTATTTCCTGCCTGGGATTGTTTGGGTTAGCGAGTTTTACTTTGGAGCAAAGCAAAAAATCGGTGGCGGTGCGTAAGGTATTGGGAGCAACCGTTCCGGGTATTGTGTTAATGATGTCAAAAGACTTCCTGAAGTTAGTATTGTTGGGAATGCTAATTGCGGCACCTATCTCTTATTTCTCTATGAATAAGTGGTTGGCAGGTTTTGCCTATAATGTAGGTTTTGTGTGGATCGTATTTTTATATGCTGCATTGGTAGGTGTGCTCGTTGCTTTTGGTACAGTAAGCTATCACTCCATTAAAGCAGCTATTTCTAATCCGGTCAATTCGCTGAGAGATAGTTGACAGTCACTATTCATTAAAGAAATGGGGATTACACATTTGTGCAATCCCCATTTTTGATTTCTGATTACTTTATAATGGGTATACGTATTACCGAAGGATATTTTTTAGAATGGTGGATGGTGTTGTGAGCTACCACACCATTGACTTCATCATAATTATCACCTCCTGTATTTAGGTTTCTGTCAAACCTTGGAAAGTTGCTGCTGGAGATCTCGATCCGTATGCTGTGTCCTGCTTCAAAGTAATTGCTAGTTGACATAGGTGTCATCTTTACCGGATAGACCTTTCCTTTTTCCATGAACACTTCTTTATCATACCCTTCGCGGTAGCGAACACGTTGGATAGTTTCATCCAGGTTGTAGGCTTTTCCATCTGGGTATACGTCTATAATTTTGATGGTAATATCTGTATCTTTTACATCGGATGATAAGTACAGCGTACTCTCAATGAAACCGCTGACTTCAATACCACTTTTCAATGGTGCAGAGGTATACACGAGGATGTCGTCTCTAAGCTCCATTTGAGATTGGTCAAAAGCACCACCTTGAACAGCATTGCCGGTGCAACAAACATTGCCTCCATAAGAGTTAACAGGTTTTTCGGGATCGTAAGTAAAAGAATCAGGCATATCTTTACCAGGTGCCTTTGAAACCAACTGCCCATCACCATTTCTTGTATTGGCTTTTCCCGCGCTGGTAAGATAATAATCCGTCATCACAGCACTTTTGGGCGGCCACGTGTCTGACGATTGCCATTTATTACTTCCCATGGTATAATACTGGACCCTTGGTGTAGTTGCTTTAAAGTCATTGGATTCACCCTTGAGTGTAAGATCAAACCATTTGTAAATCTGGTCATCATAGTTAAGTCGGGCATCACCTACGCTGCGCTCACCTACTATTGTATTTTCAGTAGCGCGTTTGTAAGCACAATGTAAAGTAGGGGCGATGACCAAATATTGATTGTCCGCCACTTCAGGACTGGTGGCATTGTTGCGAACATGATTGAACAAGGCAAGGTTAGGACTTGAAGATACATCGTACCACGAAACAAACCAGAATCCGGGAACATTGATGGGTTTATCGTCATGATAAAGCCCGCCTTCAAACCATGCCGGATCATTGGGTTTGCGGACCACCATTTGATCAAATACACCTTTTGAACCATTTACATTTTCAATAATATCCTTTACAGGAAGATGACTGAGTCCGTAAGACCAGTCTACTTTAGGCATTTCTGGTGCAAGGTCAAACCACCGTTGCACACGTTGTAAATCGGTTTGTGTAATGTCTTTGGGAAACATCGGTCTGAATTTGTCGTTCTGAGTCCCGTACAGCCAGGAGATAAACAACATTTGTGTAGCTCCACCCCGGTACCAATTCCCTTGTTCGTAAAACTCACCCACGCGACCTACTCCTGCACCAAATCCCTGTGCAACAAGGGCTCCATGGGAGGGATGATCAAGAGCAGCTACAGCCATTTGCCATTCTGCAGTGGAGGAACAACCTAACGTTCCGATTTTTCCATTCGACCATGATTGCTTGGCCATCCATGAGAAGGCATCGTAACCATCAGTTTTGGGGGTGCCAAGAATATCCCATTCACCTTCTGAAAAAAACCTACCTCTTTCATTTTGTACCACGTAGGCATATCCTCGAGACACTGCATCGTAGGCAGTTTGATAGGTACGTGTGCGCTCCTCGCCATCTCCCCAGGTATTGAAGTTGTAGGGTGTCCTTGAAAAAATGATCGGCACTTTCTTATCTCCTTTAGGGCGATAAATATCAGTGGCCAATCGTATGCCGTCTCGCATAGGCATCATTACCTTTTGGTCGACAATGGCAATTTCTTTGAGTTTTTCCAGTGAGATGTCCTGAGCATGTAGCCAGTGGGACAGGCATGTGCTGATCGCAAGCAGAAACAGTATACGTATTTTCATAGTAGAGATTTAAGTGCTGTGAATATATTGATATGTCAGTACAAAATAAAATCCATCATGGATGCGACACTTCAACACCATCGCCAATCAAAACTGAAGCCTGGTACTTTTTTACGAAATTTTATCGACTACCACTTTGTAAGTTGGGTCTTCTAAAATATTGACATCGATAATGTCATCAGCATTTTTCAATAATAGCCGGCAATCAGTACTCAGGTGACGCAGGTGAAGTTTCTTGCCCACCTTTTTATAGCGCTCGGTGATTTTATTCAAGGCTTCAATGCCCGACATGTCCGCTACACGGCTTTCGGAGAAGTCGATGATCACTTCATCAGGGTCATTCAATACATCAAACTTCTCGTTGAAGGCAGAAATCGAACCGAAAAAGAGCGGTCCAAAGATTTCATAATGTTTTACACCTGCATCGTCAATGTATTTCCGCGCCCGAATGCGTTTGGCATTTTCCCACGCGAATACCAAAGCAGAGATGATCACACCAATCAATACTGCCAGCGCCAGGTTGTGAAGGAAAACAGTCACTAATGTTACGGTGAGCATAACGATAATGTCTGACTTCGGCATTCTCCTAAATGTTCTCAGACTAGCCCACTCAAACGTGCCGATGGCCACCATAATCATTAAACCAGTTAATGCGGCCATGGGCAACTGTTCAATAAGGCTGGCGCCAAACATGATAAAGACCAGTAACATCACCGAGGCAACAATTCCCGATAGCCGTGCGCGTGCTCCGGAAGATATATTGATCAAACTCTGGCCGATCATGGCACATCCTCCCATGCCGGAGAAGAATCCGGTCACTACGTTGGCAATACCCTGGGCTACCGCTTCTTTATTACCGCGACCACGGGTTTCTGTTATCTCATCAATAAGGTTTAAGGTCAATAAACTCTCGATCAAACCTACTCCAGCAACAATCAATGCATAGGGAAAGATGATGGACAATGTCTCTAATGAGAATGGTATGTTGGGAATATGAAAAGGAGGGAAGCCTCCTTGAATAGAGGCAATATCACCAACGGTTTTTGTGTCAATGCTGAAGCCAATTACTATGGCAGATACTACAAGAATGGCTGTTAAAGAGGAAGGTATAACTTTTGTTAATTTGGGTAGTCCCCAGATGATGAACATGGTGAGAAATACAAGTCCGAGCATCATCCACAATGAGGTGCCATTCATCCATTGCAGAATGCCGGATGTGCCCATTACTTTAAACTGATCGAGTTGAGAGAGGAAGATGACAATGGCCAGACCATTGACAAACCCAAACATCACTGGGTGAGGAACCAATCGAATGAATTTGCCCAATCGCAACAAACCAGCCGTTACTTGAATGATTCCTGCCAGGACTACCGTGGCAAAGATGTATTCCACGCCATGCGATTTGGCCAGGGCTACGATCACGACAGCTACTGCACCGGTAGCACCTGAGATCATTCCGGGCCTTCCTCCGAGTATCGAGGTCACCAGTCCGATGGTAAAAGCGGCATACAGACCTGTTAATGGGGATAAGCCGGCAATCATAGCAAAAGCAATGGCCTCTGGAACCAGGGCAAGGGCTACCGTAAGTCCTGAAAGAACTTCATTTTTGTAGTCTACCTTTTGTTGAAGATCGAAGAGGTTGAGGTATTGCTTCATATTTTGCCGCTAAAAAAAGTTGCAAAAGTACGTAATCAACAGGCAATAAGAAACGAGGAGTCGAATATTGATTTGACCGCTCCCGCTACATCACCGACCGCCCACGAACAACTTGAGCTGGTGACACCATCGTAATCACGGAATTCTATGGATGGCACATTTATTGGAATTGCAGAGCGGATTAACCCAAATGCATAATGTTAAAACTTGCCCTCCGCTACCTGATAAAATTTAAACAATTCAGCCTCATCAATATTATTGGGTTGTCACTGGGTGCATCAGCTGGCTTTATATTATTGGGTTTCGTTTTCTTCGAATCCGGTTTTGATAATTATCACCCTGACGGTGATAGGATTTACCGGGTGTTGATGCATCAGGTATCAAGTGCTGGTGGTTCGGAGTATTATGCTTCTACATTTTCTCCTGTTCCCAAACGCATGGCCGATGATTTTCCAGAAGTCACTGATTTTGTGCGTACTTTCACCGACCCATCACTGATCAGTTACCACGGAGATCAGGGTATTAAGGCCTTTAATGAGGATAAGGTTTGCTTTGCCAGTGAATCTTTCTTTCAACTGTTTTCCATTCCTATTGTATTGGGTGACAATAGTGGGAATCTTACGCAGCCAGATGCAGCTTACATCTCCGAGTCAGCAAGTAAAAAATACTTTGGCGATGATAATCCCATTAACAAAACCATAACCAGAAATGGTACAGAAACTTATACGGTTTATGGAGTTTTTGAAGATCCTCCTTTCAACACTCATCTCGACTTCGACTTTATCTTGTCTTATCAGGCTTATGCTGCCAACGAAGCCTCTGAGGACGTAGATAACAACTGGAGTTGGTGGGATACTTATTATTCCTATATCAAGCTGGCTGACCATGCCACACCGGAACAACTGGAAACCAAGTTGGCGGATTTTATGATCAAGTACCGGGGTGATACATGGAAGGAGCGGGGTTACCGCATGGATTTGCAGTTGCAACCCTTAAGCAACATTCATTATGGGTTGAGTGAAGGAACAGAAATAGTAGATGATGTGCGCACCACACGCAAGTCCAACCTGATCACGTTTAGTTTAATAGCCCTATTTATTTTGGTCGTTGCATGGATCAATTTCATCAACTTGTCGACCGCCCAATCGTTTATGCGTGCCAAAGAAGTGGGGGTAAGAAAAATGCTGGGTTCAGGAAAACGGCAATTGCATCGCCAATTTATGGTAGAGTCATTGTTGACCAATGGTATCTCCATCGTTGTGGCGCTGGCTTTTACCTGGTCTTTACTGCCGTACCTGATCACTCGTTTCGACTTGCACATACAGGTAAATGATTTTTTAAACCCCTTGTTCCTGATAGGGTATAGTGTGGTGCTATTGATAGGCGCATTATTTTCAGGATACTATCCATCACTCATCCTGCTCTCTCACGAACCCATCAAAATACTGAAGGGCAACTTCAGCACTTCCTTTAAAGGCAATCTTTATCGGAACATCCTTTTGGTATTTCAATTCACCTGTACACTGTTTTTGATCGTAAGCACGCTGGGTGTTTACAAACAGGTGATCTATATGAAAAATCAAAACATTGGGGTGAACATAGAAAAGAAAATAACATTCACTGCCCCCATCCAAAGAGACAGTACTTATGATCAGCGCATTAAAACCTTTTTGACGGATCTTACTTCCTATCCCATGATATCGGGATACTCGACCACCAGTACAGTGCCGGGTATGCCACAGGAATTTCAAATAGGTGGGGTAAGAAGGCTCACCGCTCCGGTAGACAACGCCAGTCATTTTGGATTGTCTTACATCGATGAACATTTTGTTGACTTCTTCGGGCTTACTCTGCTGGCGGGGAGCAACCTGAGTGAAGCGACTCCTGCTGACCGTGACAATGTACTTATCAACGAAACTGCTGCGCGTATTTTAGGCTATACCAACTATGAACAAGCCATTGGTGATCAGATTGTAATACCAAGGGGGACAGTGACCATAAAAGGGGTATTGAAAGATTATCACAACCAATCTTTGAAGTCTGCTTTTGAACCTTCAGTGTACCGCTTCAGGGACGAAGGTTTTAAAACACATCACACCATCTCTTTGGCTGCTGCTGCAGATAGAGCCAGTGCCATTGCTTTGGTACAAAACAAGTGGAGTGAAGCTTTTGAGGGAAGCCCATTTGAATACTTTGAATTGAAAGATCATTACCAACAGCAGTACAGAACAGAAACCAACTTTGGTTCGCTTAT
>JAGQYK010000008.1:87886-95530 GCA_020436125.1 Cyclobacteriaceae bacterium
GGTTGTACAGTCTGGCTTCTTTTAATTTGTTGCGCAATCAAAAGGAGATGGCAGTTCGAAAAGTTTTGGGTGCCCCCACTGCAATATTGATGTTCTCTCAATACAAAAAATACATCCGACTGATTGCAGTAGCCACCGTACTGTCAATACCTTTTGGTCTCTACTTTGTACAGCAATGGCTGCAGGTGTTTGCCAATCGAATTACTTTGGGTGCAGATTTGGTCGTGGTACCTGTCGTACTTATTGTGGCCATCACTGCCATCACCATTACCCACATTATCCTGAAAGCTGTGAGCGTAAATCCTGTGGAAGTGATCCGAAAGGATTGATCGCTATTATTAAGCGATCAATTAATTTTCAGTCGTACCGATGCCAATGCTTATAACGCTAGACGATTAGTAGTCTTTATAAAAACTCCGAAGTTTGTTGGTTACCTGCTCAAACATGGGGCTGGCAAATGACTTAAAAAGTTCTGATGACGATGGTGGTTGCTGCTCCGTCTGATTAACCCATGTTAATTGCTCATTGGATAAGGCCCTTTCATCTCCATTGAAATTTGCCCATTCAGATACCCAAACGTATTCTGCTGGAATTTTTTCCTGCATAATAACAGCATTGGTCTTTGCATCGATAATCCGCAAATCCATAATCCCATTGGACGTAATTGTTTTTTTGAAGTGGGTAACGGTGGCTTTAACCTTGCCAAAAATTTCAGTAGTATCAGCAGGGGTGTCAATGATCCAATGGTTTGAGTGGGTTGAGGCTAAAAGGTATTTTGGATTAAAGGCTAACGTGCTTGCTGTATTGTTGCCTTTGTCATTGCCCTTTTCATTCTTCTTCTTTTCCTTCTCTGCCTTTTCCTTCTCAGCTTTGTCTTTGTCTGCCTTTACCTTGTCCGCGTTGGCTTTGTCAACAGAAGGATTATCATCAGGACAAGCTCCTTCAGTATCACCATGCCCAAGGTGAGCAGCCAACGCACTGCGAGGTATACTCATTACTTTTCTATTGGAAGCATTGCCAGGAGGGATGTGGCAAATAGTCACTTTATCATTATCACTTCCACTGTTAGATGCAGGTGGAGTTGCTGCAGGTGTATTACTTGAATTGCCACCACTTCCTGTTGTTGTACCAGATCCATTGTTGGGAGTTGGATTATCTATCGGGTTTGCACTAGGCGCTGGATTGGAATTGGTTGGAGTGGCTGGTTCCGCAACTGGTGTTGTTCCAGTGCCAGGTGTACTCGTCACAGGTACTGAAGGTGAAGGCGCAGGAGTTGGTGCCGGGGTAGGCGTTGCCGTCTGAGTCGGCTCTGTTACTGGAGTTGGAGTTGGTGTCGGTGTCGGTGTCGGTGTCGGAGTTGTTGGTTTCGTTGCCGGTGTTGTTGGTTGAGTTGGTACCGGAGTGGTTACTGGTGCTGGTGTAGAAGCGGCAGGTTGAGAAGGTTCCGTTGGAGCAGGCGTTGGAGTAGTTGCTGGTTGGGTCGGTGCTGGACTAGGTGTAGGTGCCGGAGTTGGCGCTGGAGTTGTCCGTGGTATTGTACTTTGTGTAGGAGGCATCACAGTGGGTTTGAGTGTCCGCCTTTCTTCAATTGTTACAGGTTGAATATTGCCCGTCCCGACAGAATAAGCAACTACCACACTATCTCTTTCAACAGGGATTTGTGTTTCTTTCAGGTATACCTGACCTACAGTGAACTCATCAAAACCAAGCTTCACGATATGATCAGCCTGAAGGTTTTTAGCGCGGGCCTCATCTACTGTGAAGAACCGAACGTATTCATCTACATTCTCCGCTCTTAAATATTCAGAAATCTTATTCTCCAGGTACTCAATATTTACTTCAAGATTCCTTGCTTGCTTTGGAATAGGTTCCATCACTACCTTGAGTGTGGCAGCCCATAACGCTTCTTCAATTTTCGCATTGACATCTTTGTAACCAGCTACATAATCATTTGTGATTTTAAAAAGGGCATGTGCTTCCTTGGCATGCTGTCGGTTGCCCATGGCTAGCGCATTGATTCCGGCCACATAACTTTCTTCGGCTGCATTTCTTCTTGCATCAGCTAACGCTGAGCTGTAGTCTTTAGGGTTAGGTATGATTTTTAATGCTCCCGGTGAACGCAATATCTCACCGTGCATATTTTGCAAATAGGTATACGATTGAACCACCCCTCTCCATTTATATACTGTTGTAGAAGTCTTTCCTGTATTGGCCTGATTTTCATAAAAGGTAATGGCCATAGGATAGGCTGATCGCAGTGTTTCAATTGACTTCTTATGACCCGCATTTCTTCTTAGTCTGTTGACCGAAGTAATAACGGCTTCATAGTAATCCCCTTGCTTATAGGCTCCTTTACCGGAGGAACAACTTTCTAGAATGAGCAGAAAAATTACAAAGCTTGAGAGAAGTAGCGATCTGCGTACCATAGGAGTAAGGTTTATTTGATTCTTGAATTTAACTAATTTTATATATGCTGCTGCCTTGATATATCATGAATTGTGCCGAAAATAGCACTCATTATGAATATAGCTGAGATTCGTGTACCAATTACCTTCAAAATTGAGATTATACGATGCCTGCTGAGCAATTATTTGGATAATTACAGTGTTTTTTTGTAGTAGATAACACCTGGTAATGGGTATCAATCAGAAGACACATTCTTAACCTAAATGGAAATAATAACGAAGTCTTTAATTACTTGCCCAAATTGTGGATATAGTAAAGAGGAAGAAATGCCAAGTAATGCGTGCCAATACTTTTATGAATGCGACAACTGTAAAGTTGTACTGAAACCACTACAGGGAGACTGCTGTGTTTATTGCAGTTTTGGAACGGTGAAATGTCCTCCTATCCAACTAGGACAGAGTTGTTGTGACTGATGAGGGAGGTAGTGCAAGTGGTCTTATCATAAAATGGAAAAGGTGATTAAGGAGTCTGTTGCATTTATTAAGTAAAGGAATTTTAAAATACTAACAATGAAAATACTAATAGTAGGAGGTAACGGTACCATCGGTAAAAGAGTAAGCAGGCACTTTTCAGAAACGGATGAAGTACTTGTTGCAGGGCGTACCAAAGGAGATGTCACGGTGGACTTGATAGACTCCAAATCCATACAGCAGATGTTTGAAAAGACGGGTAAGCTGGATGCGATCATCAGCATAGCAGGAGAGGCGAAGTGGGCCGATTTCAAAGACCTTACAGAAGAAGATTATTATATCGGACTGAAGAGTAAACTGATGGGGCAGGTCAACCTGGTGCGTATTGGGCAGCATTACCTGAATCCAAATGGATCCATCACATTGTCTACAGGTATACTGGCCGATGATCCGGTGGTGAAGACGGCCAGTGCCGCCATGGTAAACGGAGGCATCCACAGCTTTGCCAGAGCAGCCGCCCTGGAATTGGAAAATGGCATTCGCCTGAATGTAGTATCACTGGGGATGGTGGAAGATGCCTACGACAAGTACAAAGATTACTTCCCCGGCCACAACCCCATACCCATGAACAAGGTGGTAAACGCCTACGCGCGCAGCGTGAAAGGGAAAGGAAATGGGGAGATTGTCAGGATTTATGAGTAGGAGAATAGTCAATAGTTTATAGTCCATAGTCGTTAGTCATTAGTCTTTGGACACCATTCTGGCGCGGAACTTAGTTCCGTGCCAATTAAGAAGTCAGGTCTTCCGACCTGACGAATAAAAATCCAAGCCATTATTGGTGTTCTTCACCAACAAAGGGTCTTTATGAAGGCAAAATTTCCAATCTGGCTAAGCTATTCCGGTAAACCCTAACAATCATCAAGCTTCAGTATGATTGGAGTCATAGGCTTCTAACTCTCTGTTATTGACCTTTATGCCTTCTAAAGATTGATCTCATGTGCGTGAAATGTCTGAATTTATTGGATGAATTAAAGCAATGGGTAGCGATGCTGGACGGCTACGAACTCGACATTGCAATGAGTAAAGAGTTTGATAGTTTTTGGTACCAGCAAAAGCTGGCCGAATTGATATTGCTTTTGGAAATGAAGAATGGTAAAAATAGCAATTTCCTCCAGGTGGAATACTCAGAAATCAAGCAAAAGTTGATGGTAGATCAGTATAAACTGGAAAGACTAATAACTTCACCAAATCACCGGTTTCAATTTAATTCCAGTAATACAGTTCATAGTAATTGATTGAGTTATTTCTGGACTCCCGCAGCGAGCAGTTTAGCCAGGTAAAAGTTTAGTATTCACAATACCCTAAATCTGATTGAAACCTACCTTTTAATTAAAACCTTAGCGTACAAATTTCACATATCACCGTCTGCAGGTAAACAAGAAGGTGTATGGAAAAAATAGAAATTTTAAAGGCAAAAGCAGCTTTAAGAATTTTGTATTGGTTTATAAGAGCAGGTATGGGGCTCACCTTTATTGTATCTGGAATAAGAAAACTTCCTGGAATCAGGTTTACGACTTTGCCTATTGAAACCCCAGTTGGCTTGTATTTTAATACTATGTACGAAACAGGAATCTATTGGAATTTTATAGGCTATTTTCAAATTGCAGTAGGCGTCTTAATATTCTTTAATCGTTTTGTTGTCCTTTCAAGTCTTTTGATGATGCCGGTTACAATCAACATTTTTTTAGTTTCGATAGCGTTGAATATGAGGGGGACCCCTATAATAACGGCTGCCATGGTATTGGGGAATCTGTTTTTACTCCTTTGGCATTTTAGAAATTATAGAACATTATTGATCAAACCATTGTAAAGTCAGCGAGGTCAGGTCTACCAGTCTTATCAACAAGCCAAAGACTTGTGGGATCACCACCAACTCCCTCACCCAACTGAAATTTACCTTACCTACCTATTCTGCTCCCTCTCTCCGCCAGTAGGCGGACACGGCCAGGGAGAGGGCATGGAACTTGTAGGTTAACTAACAAAAGTGGATGGGTGAGGGACTTTAGATGCTAAGAATTGACAAAGCCTTTGTTGGTGTTCTTCACCAACACACTTAATTAAAACCCTGGCAACATGTTGCTGGTTTTTTTGGTTTTAGGGGGTAAACAGTTAAATGGATCATTCGGATAATTACGCAGCTCGAAAAACCACAGTAAATTATAGCTTTCAATGATAAGAAAGAGAATAGGGTTTTAACACTTTATTATGAAAATACCTTTATCTTGGATCGGAAATACCTGCTTAATATTACCGCGGACAAATAAAAATTGATTTTTAATGAAGATAATAATTGTACTTATTATTTATAACCTCCTCCTGTCAAGTGTAGGGTATGGGCAATGGGAACAAACCAATGGGCCATTTGGGGGAACAGTTCGTGCTCTGGCAATTGATCCCATTAGTGACAATATTTATGTGGGGCTTGATTATGGTGGGATTTATGTGTCAACTAACAACGGGAGTAGTTGGAGTAGTTTAAATAATGGTCTATCTAATAAAACAATTTATACCATAGCCATAAGCGAAAACAGCATGTATGCTGGTACTTATGGAGAAGGTATATACAGATCAAATAACAATGGGAGTAGTTGGTCAAAAGTGAACACTGGCTTATCGAATGATGGTAAGTTTGTCAATTCAATTGTAATAAACGGAGAAAACGTTTATGCGGGAACAAATGACGGTGTTTACTTATCTACCGTTAGTGGAAGCAGTTGGGTTTCAATGAATATTGGTATCCCTGACAACAGCCAACGTGTCAAAACTTTAGCTATTAATGGTAGCAATATCTATGCGGCAGTTGCTGGTGGAGGGATTAATGGTGGTGTTTACTTATCAAGTAACAATGGAGATAGCTGGGTTGCCATAAATAATGGGTTGTCTGATAACAGTTTGAGCGTATACGACTTCGCGATTGATGAAAGCAATATCTACGCAGCTACTGGAGGAGGTGTATATCAAAGAGCCCTTAGTGATAACAATTGGGTACGAATATCCAATGAGTTTTCTTGCTTGTCAATAGCAAAAAATGGTAATGATATCTATGTTGGAACATATTTTAATGGTGTTTATTTGTCGACTGATTTTGGTAGTAGTTGGACCGAATTGAATGATGGATTAACAACCACACTGGTAGAATCCATAGCCCTACATGATAATAATATTTTTGTAGGGGGTAGAGGGGTGTTTATGTATGACAATAATGCCACCACTTGGACTGCAATAAATAATGGGTTATCAGGTGCCTCTGTGTATTCTTTTGCTTTGAAAGAAGACAAAATATTTGTTGGTAGCTCTGAAAGAATACATTCCTCAAATGATGGTGGAAGTAACTGGGTGGAATCTGCCGATGGATTATTAGCTCCCTACGTTGTGCCAATAGCTGCCAGTGAAAGTCATTTATTTGCAGGGACTCAAAGCGAAGGTATTTTCGTGTCATCAGACAATGGTGTTACCTGGGAGCAGGCAAATGATGGTTTACTTAACAAAGATGTTCGGTCTATTGCTGTCAATGAAGATAAAATCTTTGTGGGAACAGGTAGTGGTGTGTTCTTATCAACAGATGCTGGAAATAGTTGGGTAGCGAAGAATAGTGGTATTTCGGATAAGTATGTATTCACCATCGCCTTTAGTGGAACTAATATCTTTATTGGGACAACGACAGGTATTTATCTGTCTGTGGATAATGGTACTAGTTGGACGAATGTAAGTAATGGATTAGGTAGCAATAGTGGTGTGTATGCAATTATAATTGTCGATGATAAAATATTCGCGGGAACTTTTGGAAGTGGAGTTCATCTATCCACTAACAATGGTAACAGCTGGACACAAGTGAATATTGGATTGGCCAATTTGGAAATATTGTCACTAGGTTTTAGCGAAAGCAAGATATTTGCGGGAACTCAAAGGGAGGGAATTTATATGTCAGCTGATTATGGTAATAGATGGTATTCAATAAATAAAGGATTGCAAAATACGATGGTTAGATCAATGTTGATTGGTACTGAAAATATTTATGCAGGCACTATGGGTGGAGGTGTTTGGAAACGATCGTTGTCCGATGCAAGCATTATAGATTTCTTAGATGTTTCAGTTAACTCCCTGGTCTTTGAAGCGCTAGCCGGCAGTACAAAAGGTTTTAGTATCAACTCTAATATTGATTGGACTATAGAAAGTAATGAATCTTGGTTGACATCGAACTATGAAAGTGGTTCAAATGGTGCTATCATCACATTAACAGCCGAGGCTAACCCAAATAATTCTGAAAGAACCGCGATAGTAATGGTTTCAGCAATCGGAATGTCACCTCGAATAATTAATGTTACACAACCAGCCGCTGCAATAACTGGGGTAACTGGGGTAAGTAATTTTGAGGTTTCAATTTTCCCTAATCCTGCTAGCACAACGTTAGCTATTCAGGGTATTAATCCAAATTCTATAGTTTCGATAATGGATAGTAGGGGTAAATTACTTATGAAAATTCACAGCCGTTTTGATCATATTGATGTGACTAATCTGGCCTATGGGATTTATACTATTGTGATTATTAATAAAGATGGAATAGTTACCAGGAGATTTGTAAAGAACTAGATACCGAGCCTTTGTTGGTGTTCTTCACCAACAAATCAGTTACCATCATCCGAAAAATCTGCCCACTATAGATTTTTCTAAATTTTAATTTTATTTTAGATATATCGGTAGGGAACAT
>JAGQYK010000090.1:0-10654 GCA_020436125.1 Cyclobacteriaceae bacterium
CCAAAAGCTACACCCGCTTCACACAAAATTGCCCCTGAGCCGGCTCCCAAATGAACGTGATCGGCATCTACACCCTCCTTGTCTGCAATCATTTTCCTTAACTCCGATTGTTGCACAAACGGATATCGATTACTCTCCCCTAGATTCTGAATGATGGCCTCTTTAGCCTTATCTGAAGGACCATAAGGATTCTCATTAGCATTCAACCGGATGTTATTTCCATTTGGAGAGTAAGGATTGATCCCCCATTGATGCCTTTCTGCGGCACTTACCGGGCCGGCAAAAAGTTTATCAACGAACATAGGACTTAAAGTAAGCCCGGCTGTTAGAGCGAGGGAAGATTTAAACCAATCTCTGCGTGATAGTTGAGCTTTCATGAGGGGGATTTGATTTTGTGGTAACTAAAGTTAACAAAATTCAATGCCCGACAAAATCTCAATACGGATGCTCAGGGTTAAATATGTGCTGAGCGCCAAAAAATGGACTTATGCCTTTGGTAAAATTCCCATCTGCTGCATCAGGAAGGTAGCATTGGCTTTATTCGCAACACCCTGATGTAGGGTGTAATCAAAAGTAAGTTCATTGTTTTCGATCTCACTTTCGAAGCAATAATTACGGATGGCAGAAGGATATTTTTTCTCCAACTCACCCAATACCACATCATGAGATGCCAGCATGAGTAGTACATCATGAGCAACAAACTGATTGAGCAACCCAATTGACCCTTCTTGTTTGTCTTTTGAATTGGTGCCTCGTAGAATTTCATCCAGCAAGACCAGCATTGGTTTATTACTCCTTACTTCCTCCATGATTCCTTTTAATCTGCTCAACTCCGCATAGAAGTAAGACTGATGATCCACCAACGAATCCGTAGCGCGCATACTGGTGTGCAAGGAAATAAGAGGGCAAGCAAAATATTTGGCGCATACAGATGATCCTGCGAGTGCTAAAATTAAGTTCACTCCCGCTGTTCTTAGGAAAGTACTCTTGCCCGCCATATTGGCCCCAGTAATCAACATGATATTCTCAGGGCCCATTTTGAAAGAGTTATTCACGCGACCCCTTGAAGCAATCAATGGATGCCCCATGTCTTCAGACTGAATACTAAGTTCATCGTGAAGTACCGGGAAAAAATTATCAGGGTTATTGAAATGAAAGGTGCCTAGTGAATTGAGCGCATCTACCTCTGCGATTTTATCCAACCAGCCTCTCACCATCAGCTTGTTCAATGACCGCCATTTTTCAAGACGATACAGGCACTGCAAGTCATAGAGATAAAGACTATTACCAAACATAGCCGCAATACCATTTTTTCTTGCTTCGAATGCATTTACCAATTGTGAAAATTGCTTGATCCGAACCGATGCGTCTCTAGCCTCATCCTGAATTTCTAGCAATTGGGTTGCTGTAAATTTAGCCTCAGCAATTTTTTGCATCAGCTGTGCATATTTATCGAAAAGTACTTTGTGATGAGACAATGCTCTCTCCGCTTTGTCTACCTCTTTTGATTTAAAAGAGACAAAAATCCACTGGACACCGCCAAACAAAAAAAGCAAAGGGAAATAAGATGTGTCGTAAATAATAAGGCCAATGAGTGCAACTGAAATAGATGGGAAAAGCACTAATAATACCTTGTATAAAGTTTTTCCGAGTAATACATCTGACTCTTTCAACCAACTGAATAAACCTTCATTCTCAATCGTGCTGTCATGCAACAAATGGCCCTGCGCCCAAAACCATTGACGGAATTCCACATCCTGCGCTAATTCCTTAACTGCCTCCTGTCTTTTTATGATCGAGTCAGTTGTGGGTTGAGCCATCAGCAAGTCCTCTGCTAGTTTTTTCTCACCGATGGCCGTTCCGCATCGGTTCAAAAATTGAAATAAGGAACCGGCTCCAAATAAATCTAAATCATAGCTATAAGCATGATGAGGATTGACATATGCTTTCCCATCATTAAATGCGGAATAGTTATTATCCAGAACCTCTAATTCCAGCTGGTTTAACTTTTCAAGATTATGATACAGATTATAACGAGTCTGGATTTTCCCATGCCATGAGACAAGAAAAATAAACAGAACAATAACAGGAAGTAAGGCATACCAGTAATTGGTGTTCGAAAATGCCAAATAGGTGACATAAAAAAATAATAAAGCAACACCAGTTCTTACCCAGGCAATCTTCTGAATTGATTTCTTCAGTGCTTCACACGTCTCTTTAAATTCATTTTTACGTTTAGTGTAAAAATGATGCAGGTCCATCATGTAATCTTGGCTTAAAAGTTCTTATAACGAACGTTCAATGATCTGCATAAGTTGCCCCAGATACTGTTCGTCCACTTTATCGAAGTCATTGAGTTGATCACTGTCCACATCCAACACCATCACAACTTCATTATTTTTAAATGCAGGCAATACAATTTCTGATTTGGAACCTGTGCTGCAGGCGATGTGCCCCGGAAATTCATTAACATCTGGAACGATTAGCACTTTTTTTTCTTGCCAAACGGTTCCACAAACTCCTTTTCCCATCCGTATGCGGGTGCACGCAATTGGTCCCTGAAATGGACCCAACACCAACTCATCACCTTTTACTAAATAAAAACCTACCCAGAAAAACTTCATGGATTCATGAAGAGCGGCAGAGATATTAGCCAAGTTGGCAATTAAATCAGATTCACTGCTAACAAGCGCCTCCAGTTGAGGCAATAGCTCTTTGTACTTATCCTCTTTACTTGTTCCAGTTATTATTAATTGTTCGGCCATATTCGATTAAGATGCACTTGCTGAGGGATTGATATCCTGGGGTTTCTCTTCTTCTGTTGTTTCAACAGGCTCAGAAGGATTCACCAAAGCTTCTTCAGTCTCTTTTGATAACCGATTTTCATCGTTATTCGTTTCACTTAGCACACTTCCATCTTGCTCAGAAAGGCTTTCCTTAAAAAATCGCTTTTGAAAGATGAGAATAGTGGCCACTCCGATAAATATAGACGAGTCGGCAATATTGAAGACTGGACTAAAAAACAAAAAATACTCCCCTCCTACCATAGGAACCCATTCCGGCCACATAAAATCAAAAATGGGAAAGAACAACATATCAATCACCTGCCCATGAAACCAGGGTGAGTAAGATCCAATAGGTTGATTACCTAAAAACACTCCATAAAATGTACTGTCGATCACGTTGCCAACAGCCCCACCCAATATCAAAGCCATGCTTATCAAAAAACCTGAGTGTGCCTTTTTTATCGTCATTTGATAGAGATAGTAGCCAATCCCTATCATTGCAGCGATCCTAAAAATAGTTAGCGCCAACTTTCCGAATTCATTTTCCCAACGGATACCAAATGCCATCCCCGGGTTGAGCAGATAATGCAACTTGAACCACTCCCCAATCACATTGATTTCCTCATGTAAATACATGTAGTTGTAGACCAACAATTTGCTGGCCTGATCAATTATGATCACCACTAAAGCAATTAAAAAATATTTACGTGCACTCATTTCACACTTATCTTCACTTTCAACATGTATTCATCCAAATCCACTTCTCTCGCTTCAGCAACTTTGTCCTTTAACTCCAGACTCAATGCCTGGGTTTCAGTGCTGATGTATTCTTTAAACTGTGAAAGTGCATCGGTTACAGATTCGTGCCCATTTTGAGCAACTTCTTTTTCAACCTCTATATTAATTTTATCCAAAATCTCCAACCCCATCTCCTTTCTCAGGTTTTGGATTCTGTTGACAAAGTCACGAGCAATACCTTCTTGTTTTAGCTCGTCCGTAATGGTGATATCAAGTGCTACCGTTATACCACCCTCAGAAGCCACGGACCATCCCGGTATGTCCTCAGAACTAATAATTACATCTTCCAAGACAAAGTCAAATCCATCCTTTACTAATGTCCCCTTCTCCACTGCAGCAATGTCCTCTTTAGTAAAGGTGCCAATCACGGTCGCAACATCCTTCATCTTTGGTCCATATTGTTTTCCCAGTTTAGCAAAATTGGGTTTCACCTTTTTCACCAAAATACCGGAAGTATCATCTATGTACTCTATTGATTTTACATTCACTTCGGCTTTAATAATTTCCTCCACATTTTTCACCCTCGATGCAAACTGATCATCCAAAACAGGAAGCATCACCTTTTGAAGTGGTGTACGCACTTTAATTTTGCTTGTCTTTCGAATAGAGTGAACCAGTGAGCTTATGCGCTGAGCGTAATCCATTGATATTTCCAACTCACGATCAATTTTGCTTGCTTCCGGTTTTACCAAATCGGTGAGATGAATAGACTGATGGCGCAACGGTGAGTTATTAGCCTTGGCTGTTTCACGAATATTATCAGTCAGGTTCTTGTACAACCATTCAGAAAAGAAAGGTGAAATGGGCGCCATCAACTGGCCTACCACCATGATACACTCGTGTAGTGTCTCGTAAGCAGCTTTTTTATTCTCAGTAATGGCCAGCTTATCACCTACCGTGGGTTGCCAAAATCTTTTTCTGTTCAACCTCACATACCAGTTAGACAAATGGTCATTTACAAACTCCTGAATCGCTCTTGCCGCCTTCGTAGGTTCGTAATCATTATAGGCAGCAGTAACTTCTTCTACCAGCGATTGTAGCTTAGAAACAATCCACTTATCGAGCGGAGTTAATTGCTCGTAGGGTACAATATCTTTTTCTTCTTTTACAAACCCATCAATATTCGCGTACATGGCAAAGAAAGAATACGTATTAAGCAAAGTTCCAAAAAACCTTCGCTTCACCTCCACAATTCCCTCCTCATCAAATTTCAAATTATCCCACGGGGGAGCGTTCTCGATCATATACCAACGCACCACATCCGGCCCATACTTATCAATGATATCAAATGGGTTTACCACATTCCCCTTGCTCTTCGACATTTTATTACCACTCTTATCGAGCACAAGACCGTTGGAGATTACGTTTTTAAACGCCACGCTATCAAAAAGCATTGAAGCAATAGCATGCAGCGTGAAGAACCATCCGCGGGTTTGATCTACACCTTCGGCAATGAAATCTGCAGGAAAGCTCTTTTTAAAAACGTTCTTGTTTTCAAACGGATAATGCAACTGCGCATAAGGCATCGCACCAGAATCAAACCACACGTCAATCAAGTCGGCTTCGCGCTGCATAGGTTCACCCGAAGCGCTAGCCAATACAATCTCATCCACGTAAGGCCTGTGCAAATCAAATGACGGGTCTTTAAAAGCAGGATTCTTTATACCAAACTTTTCAGCATGCGTAATTTCATTACCCAACTCTTCCAGTGAACCAATGCACTTCTCTTCTTTTCCATCCTTGGTTCTCCAAATAGGTAATGGTGTTCCCCAATACCTTGAGCGGGACAAATTCCAATCCACCAAATTCTCTAGCCAATTTCCAAATCGCCCTGTACCCGTTGAAGCTGGCTTCCAGTTGATGGTCTTGTTAAGCTCAACCATGCGCCCTTTTAGTGCAGTGGTTCTTATAAACCATGAATCCAAAGGATAGTATAAAACAGGCTTGTCTGTACGCCAGCAATGCGGATAGCTGTGTTCATATTTCTCTACTTTAAAAGCCTTGTTCTCTTCTTTTAAAACAATAGAGATGATAACATCTGTACTTTTATAATCAGGATGCGCTTCATCCTCATTGGTATAGTTCTTTACGTAGAAGTCATTTTCAGTTAGCGGCTTGTGCGTTTTGATATTGAACTTATTCACACCTTCCAATAACTTAGATCCGATCTCCTTCACAAATTTTCCTTTGCGATCTACGGTGGGCAGTTCACTACCGTCAATATCTTTTAGAGTGAGGGCAGGAATTCCGTTTTGCTTGGCTACCTTAAAGTCATCTGCTCCGAAAGTAGGTGACGTGTGTACAACTCCCGTTCCGTCTTCTGTAGTCACAAAATCTCCAGCCACTACCTGGAATGCTTTGTCTACATCATAGAAGGGTTGTAGGTAAGGCATGAGCTGTTCGTACTGAATGCCAACCAGATCATTGCCTAAGAAGGATTTATCTAAAGATTCCCAAGGAATATTTTTATCTCCAGGCTTATAATCTTTAATCAACTTTTCACTTCTACGACCAACACTTTCATCCTCATCCGGCAATGGAAAACGAGGTTCGAAATATTTATCTTTTCTTTCCTTTGCAAGAATCACTCTTATAGGCTGACCCGTGTATTGATTCACAGTACCAATCAATATATATTCAAGTTTCTCTCCTACTGCTAAGGCAGTGTTAGATGGCAACGTCCACGGAGTGGTGGTCCAAGCAAGTATATATATATCAGCATCGCTTAACTCGGGATTATCGTATTGTATTTTTTTGTCCCATAAAAATGCAGACTTCTCATCCTTCTTCACTTTAAACTGTGCTACAATGGAAGTGTCCTTCACATCTTTGTAGCAACCTGGCAAATTCAACTCATGCGAACTTAAACCTGTACCTGCCGCTGGCGAATAGGGTTGAATGCTATACCCCTTGTATAGTAAGTCCTTTTCGTACAGTTGCTTTAACAACCACCACAAGGACTCAATATAATTTTTTTCATAGGTAACGTAGGGATGATCAAGATCTACCCAGTACCCCATCTTCACAGTAAGGTCATCCCATTGATCCTTAAACTTCATCACCGTCTCACGGCACTTCTTATTGTACTCCTCTACAGATATTTTAGTCCCAATGTCGTCTTTGGTAATTCCCAACTCCTTCTCTACCTGCAACTCAACAGGAAGACCATGTGTATCCCATCCTCCTTTGCGTTTTACCTGATATCCTTCAAAGGTTTTAAAACGACAAAAAATATCTTTTACCGTACGTGCCATCACGTGGTGAATTCCAGGTGTTCCATTGGCCGAAGGAGGCCCTTCGTAAAAAGTGAACGTAGGCTTTCCTTCACGGATGCTTACCGACTCATCAAATATTTTATTTGTCTCCCAAAACTCCAGTACCTCTGAAGCTATCTTCGCAAAATCAAGTTCTTTGTCTTCGTTATATCGCACCGACATGGTTACTTTAAATCTTAAAAATTCAAATTAAAATTTACCTACTACTCTGCTGCGCTATGCTTGTTATGAATTTTGATTTTATTGATATCCACATGGTCGTCTTCGGCCTTGGGGAAAGAATCAGGATCAAATTCATCAATTAAAGCATGCTTCTTATAACTGCCACGATCAAAGGTCATGATCAAAGAAGGCAGCAAAATTAAATTGGTCACCATTGAAATAAGTAAAGTTGTTGAGGTAAGCAAACCAAGTGCTATTGTTCCTCCAAAGGAAGAGAACGTAAAGATGATGAACCCAGCAAATAGTACGATAGAGGTATAAATCATACTCTTTCCAACTTCAAGTATAGAATTACTTATGGCTACTGGCACAAAAAAGCTTGTGGCATGCAACTCCTGTCTGTACTTCGCCAGAAAGTGGATGGAGTAATCTACAGAAATACCAAAAGTAATACTGAAGATGAGCACTGTACTTGGCTTCAGAGGTATTCCAAAATACCCCATGAGTGCCGCGGTGATCATCATTGGGATGAAATTAGGTATCAAGGAAATAACAATCATCCGAACGTTGGCAAACAACAGTCCCATAGTAATCGCAATTAGACCAAATGCCAATAGCAAGCTTCCACGCAAGTTCTCAATCAAAAATTTATTCCCCTTAATGAATAAAGGAGTAGTTCCTGTAATGGTCGCAGTCATATCCGTATTTGCAAACATGCTATCAATCTTCGGCTGGATGACCTGATTTACTAGAGAGTCCATTTTATCTGACCCAATATCCGCTACCTGCATCGATATGCGCATCACCTGCATGTCCTCATCTACAAACGATTTAAACAATCCTGAACTATCGGATTGCCCTTTCATGTACCGCAGTATAAAACCTCGCTCGCGATTGTCAGGCAGGGTATAGCGATCCGGATTGTTGTTATAAAAAGCTTGTTTTGCCGCTTTTACAAAACTGACCAATGATACTGGCTTGGAGATATCTTTCTGCTGAGCAAGAAACTGCTCAAACTCATCAATCTTTTTAAGGTTCTTTACATCAATGACGCCACGCCTTTTTCCGGTGTTCAAAACAATTTCAAGTGGCATCACACCACTAAAGTTTTCCTCAAAAAAAACAAGGTCTTTCTTCACTACACTTTCTTCAGGTAGATCATCCACCATAAAGGAAATAGAGTGGAGCTTTGACATACCTATAACAGCAAAAATAACAGACGATACTGCAACCACATAAATCACTACCCTGTGCCGATGCACCACCAAATCCACCGCGCTGAGTGCCTTGTCAAAAACTTTTACATCAAGATGTTTTAAATGCTTTGCTGATGGTGGCGGCATCCATGAAAAAACTCCTGGAATTAAAATTAAGCTCACCACAAAAGTGGCCATCACATTGATTCCTGCTACAATACCAAACTCTCTCAGAATGGTAATGTCAGCGCTAAGTAAAACGAGAAATCCGATAGCTGTGGTAAGGTTAGTTAAGAAAGTAGCTAACCCAACTTTGCGCACCACACGGCTAATTGCCAATATCTTATTACCATGAGCGACAAACTCCGTATGGTATTTATTCATTAAATAAATTGCATTAGGAATGCCAATCACCACGATAATGGGAGGAATCATTCCACTCAGCAATGAAATCTTAAATCCAAACAGGGCAATAGTGCCTAATACCCATATGACAATAATGCCTATTACAATGAGGGGGAAGATGACTGCTCTGAATGATCTAAAAAATACCAGAAGGATAATGCCAGTGATGATCACAGAAAGCAGTAAGAATATTTTCAATTCTTGACCGACCTGACTTGTGATAACCGAGCGAACAAACGGCAAACCAGCATAGTGCAAGGCAATACCTGTTTTTTCAGAGAATTTTTCGCCAGCCGCTAAGATCTGATCAGTTAGGCCAACTCTTTTGGATGAGTTGAGTACTTCTTTTTGTATAGAAATTAGAATGGCAATGGCCCCATTCTTCTCATTGACAATCTGACCAATGTAAAATTTTTGCTTTTTAGCTTCTTTTAGTAAACTATCCAGTTGAGCCTGGCTGGTGATCTTATTGGGAAAAACATCCGTCAGTATAAAACGGGTTTCTGCGGTATCTTTTTCAATTTGTTTAATGCGGGGCAGGGAAATTACATCATTAACTCCCGTCATATCCTTTACCTCTAAACAAAACTGGCGTAATAGCTCAAAGTTTTCATATTGGTAAATGGCACTGTCCTTCAGTCCAACAGCAACCACATTACCATCTTCCCCGAATTGCTTTCGAAACTCGGTAAAGAATACTTGTTCAGGGTCATTGGCAGGCACAGTCCCTCGGAAATCATAGCTCATTTCTGCATTTCTGGCGTGATAACCCATAAAAAGGGTGATCAATCCGATGAGTATAACTAGCGGAAGGCGGTACTTAATTATGAAATGTGCGAGACGAGTCCACATTGAGTCGAGCGCAAAATTTTATGAAACGGCAAAGCTAAGGATTTTTGCCCTGAACTAAGGCTAGGAAGTGGATAAATGGAAGTCAAAAAGTCCTGAATTACAGGGCTTTTAGGCTACCCTAGTTCAATGAGATTCCCTTGATTTTGCGATAAAGCGAAATTGCATGCCGATCCGTCATTCCCGACACAAAATCGATGATATTTCTCAACATCAAGTAATGAGAATCGGGCGTGCTTTCTATAGTTGTTCTTATCTCCGGGGGGAGCAATCGGTAGAGGTTTTCATATTTTTTAGGAAGTTTACCCTCCACCTTATATTTCCCGGCTTTTGTGAATTCCTCTAACAAGCCCGGGAGCACTTCATAGCCAGCAGATTCGATTTCTACTACATGACGTGCACGATATATTTTTTCTATAGAAAGCTGAGTGATAGCGTCAAGGGCCTGAGACGATTGACAATGATCTGCCAGGGCCTGATCAAACGTATTGTTGAGGATGGCTGCCTCATTATCCAGAAAAACTGAAGTGCATTCGTCTATCAATCTTCCAATGGCTAAGGCGCGTAGCACTCCAATTTTTTCATCCTGACTTGGAATTTGGTCCAATTTATTTCTGTCAAAACTTTCTTTCAGTATTCCGGCAAGAAGCTCTACGGTATCATCAAAGCTGACCAAACCCAACCGACAACCATCCTCGAGGTCAATGATGTTATAACAAATATCATCTGCGGCCTCCACCAAAAAGGCCAAAGGATGCCTGCACCAGGATTGTTCTCCACTCTTTTGTAATTCCAAATGAGAGGCCACTTCTCCAAAAAGTTCTCTTTCGGTCTGAAAAAAACCGTATTTCTTCTGGCTTTTTTTCTTTTTATCACGGCCTTCCATTTTCGAAGGACAAGGATATTTGGTAAAGGCTCCAAGAGTAGCGTAGGTAAGCTGGAGCCCTTGGTATTGATTTTTGTTAAGTATGCGAAAGCCCTGTGCATTTCCCTCAAACTGAATAAGATCCGCCCACTCCGCTTCCGACACTAAGGGTTGAAAAGCTTGCCCTACCTGGTGGTGAACAAAGAAATCAGAAATTCCATCTTCACCGGAATGACCAAAAGGAGGATTGCCCAAATCATGCGCCAAAGAAGCCGCAGCTACAATGGCACCAAAATCAAAAGCAGAGTAGTCAGACAA
>JAGQYK010000090.1:10751-14461 GCA_020436125.1 Cyclobacteriaceae bacterium
AAAGTTGCGTGACGTTGAAGCACAGTTTCACCCACCTTCTTGCCCAACGACCTGCCTACACTCGACACTTCTAAACTATGCGTAAGACGTGTATGCACAAAATCATGCTCGGGAAGAGGATGAACCTGAGTTTTGTCCTGTAATCTTCGGAATGGATGAGAGAAAATAATCCTGTCGTAGTCTTGCTCAAATGCACTGCGAAAAACTCCAGTATTTGATTTCTTAGCACCTATCCTTTGAGAAGACAATAACGAAGACCACTGCATGTGTATTTTTTTACAATGATAGCCAAGGCACCTTGTCTTTCTAAGCGTTGGATGAATAAATGGCAGGATTCTGATTTAATAATGCACACAATACATTATATAACCCTGGCATTTCATGGTAAAGCTGCGTAGGTCGTTCGAAAAAATTCTCTATCGCTACTGCAAAGAATTCATGTGTATTCGCACAGGCATAGGGCCTGAAGAATCTGACTTGCTCATGATCCTGGATGCTACAAACCTTGTGGCCATAGGCATCCAACTGATTCAACAACCCCTCATTGAAAAACTGATACTCATCGTTTCGAATTATATTTTCCAGGCGTAAGGCGTGAGCCATTTCATGAATCCCAAGATTAACTCCATCCGGGTTTGGTTTGAGGTAGCTCAAAACAAAGCTGCGCCATGAAAGTACAATCATTCCAAAGGCAGGATTCACTTCTCCCTTGTGAAAATTTTTAGTGATGGAAGAATAATAGTCATTGGGGTAAATCAGTATTCTCCTGAAGTGAGATAAGTACACGCCATTCAATCCAAAAGTAAGCTGCACCGCTGTTGCCGCAATGAGCACCTTCATTTCATCGGTGACCCCATCAAAATTTCTAGGAATAAAAACTTTGGAGTAAATGATATAACAAAGCTTTTGTTCAAACCTTGATTTATCATTGACAGTTAACCTGTTATAATAAGGAAAGTATTTGGTCAGAATCTCCCGATACGCTGGAGGCATTGGCACCACCTTACTCCTGATGGGACCAGTGGATCGCACCACCGCACCATATCCCTCTTGAATTTCACCCTTATATCTGAATGCCGCAATTACAATTATCCCTGCTATCAGAAAAAGGGCCGTCATCGTTTTACTCTATCTTTTTAATGAGTGCACTCAAGGAACAGGAGTCAGCCAAACGATTTTTTAATGAGGAAATCGAAACACGTTCTTGTTGCATTGTATCCCGATCACGCAATGTTACCGTATTATCTTCCATGGTTTGATGATCCACTGTTACACAAAAAGGAGTGCCTATGGCATCCATCCTGCGATATCTTTTACCGATGGTGTCTTTATCCTCGTAGTAACAATTGAAATCCAACTTTAAGTCGTTCATGATCTCCATCGACTTTTCAGGCAATCCATCTTTTTTAATCAAAGGCAGAATCGCCACCTTATTGGGCGCCAAAGCAGCAGGTATTTTCAACACGGTTCTCTCGCTACCATCTTCCAGTTTTTCTTCAGTGTATGCACTGGACAGTACCGCTAAAAACATTCGATCCAGCCCTATAGAGGTTTCAACCACATAAGGAATATAACTCTTGTTCTCTTCGGTGTCAAAATACTGCAGCTTCTTACCAGAGAACTCCTCATGACTCTTAAGATCAAAATCTGTACGAGAATGAATTCCTTCTAACTCTTTGAAGCCCATTGGGAAGTTGAACTGAATATCGCAGGCTGCATTGGCATAGTGAGCCAAATTGAGGTGATCATGAAAGCGATAGTTCTCTTCTCCTAAGCCCAAAGCTTTGTGCCATTTCATTCTCTTCTCTTTCCAGAATTCATACCATTTCATTTCCTCACCTGGCTTAACGAAGAATTGCATCTCCATTTGCTCAAATTCACGCATTCTGAAGATAAACTGACGCGCAATGATCTCATTGCGAAATGCCTTACCTATTTGAGCAATTCCAAATGGTATTTTCATTCTGCCTGTTTTCTGCACGTTAAGAAAATTGACAAATATTCCCTGTGCTGTTTCCGGGCGCAAATAAATTTTGCTGGCATCACCTGCTACAGAACCCAGCTCCGTTGAAAACATTAAGTTAAACTGACGGACATCCGTCCAGTTGCGAGACCCTGAAATAGGATCAGCGATTTCCAGATCAATAATCAACTGACGCAATGCCTCGAGGTCTGGCTTCTCAATGGCATCTTTCATGCGCGTGTTGATGTCATCAATTTTCTTTTGGTACTCAACTACTCTTGGATTGGTAGTCAAATACATTTCTGCATCGAAAGTCTCCCCAAATCGTTTGGCTGCCTTATCGACTTCCTTTTTTATTTTATCTTCAATCTTGGCTACTGCATCTTCAATCAACACATCCGCCCGATATCTTTTCTTAGAATCTTTATTGTCAATAAGAGGATCATTAAAGGCGTCTACGTGGCCTGAAGCTTTCCAGGTGGTGGGGTGCATAAAGATGGAAGCATCAATTCCAACGATATTATCATGTGAGCGTGTCATGAATTTCCACCAATACTCCTTGATGTTGTTTTTCAGTTCCACACCATTTTGCCCATAATCATAGGCAGCAGCAAGTCCATCGTAGATTTCGCTGGAAGGAAACACAAACCCATACTCCTTGGCATGAGCTATCACTTTTTTCAAAATATTATCGTCCGTATTCGCCATAAGGCGCAAAGATAGCTTTACCAACGGAAGTATTAAAGATTGAAGCCGCTAAAGAATTACAAGATAGCCACAGTCAAAAAATCATTCAGAGGCTTCACCGTTTTACATCCCTCCACCACTTTTTTTAGAAAGGTTTTATCCTGCACTTCTTTATCCGTAAAGTAATGTGACACGATAAAGCTCTTGTGTTTTAATAATTCAAGATGAGGATGGTCTTTTGGGAAGCCTTTAGGGGCCGTTTTCAGCTTATCAAAGTCATCAAGTTCTCCAAACCATGTTTTGAACTTTTTATTCTTCAGTACTTTATCAAACGATTTGAAATTGTAATCAATCTCCTGCCGGATCTTAGCAAGGTTGGATGAATCGGGCATGTAAAGCCCACCTGCAACAAAACTTTTGTTGCCCGGCTGAATATGCAGGTAATAGCCAGGCTCCTGAATCATTTTACCTCCAGGAGAAAAACCGGCACCCATATTGATTTTATAAGGGCTTTTGTCTTTACTGAAACGCACATCGCGGTAGATGCGAAAGGATAGTTTTTTGGGGTTAAGTCCTGTCAGTCGTTTGTCAAACTTTGTTAACTCAATTAATAATTTGGAAAGGAATTCATCAAAATTATCTTTCGATTCTACGTACTTAGACTTGTTCTTTTCAAACCAGGCCCGGTCGTTGTTCTTAGCCAGGGCTTTAAGGAATTTTAGGATGTGATTAAAATCCACGGCTTTAGTTTTAAATTATAAGTAATCAATCACCTTTTCGAGGGCCATCCCTCTTGACGCTTTTATTAAAATGGTAGCCTCGCGTATGGGATGTGACTGAAGGTAACCAATCAATTTTTCTTTTGATGGAAAATACTTTGAAACATTATCATCCACAGCTGCTACCTTAATCAGCTCTCCACACAACAAAGCTTCATCAATATTATTTGAACTTAACCATTCTGCAATTTTCTTATGCTCCGCTTCACTTTCTTCTTCCAGTTCGTACATATCCCCTAAAATGGCCACCTTTCTATTTACGTTCATTCGCCCCAAACTCT
>JAGQYK010000091.1:0-4828 GCA_020436125.1 Cyclobacteriaceae bacterium
CTATCGTTAATAAAAAGGGCAAGCTCACTGGCCTGATTACTTTCAAAGACATTCAGAAAAAGAAGAACAAACCCAATGCTTGTCAGGATGGCTTTGGGCGTTTAAGGGTAGGCGCTGCTGTTGGGGTTACTCCGGATATTATTGATCGGATTACAGCATTAAAAGCAGCAGGAGTAGATGTTATTAGCATTGACACGGCTCATGGTCATCACAAATTTGTTATCGACAATGCCAAGAAGGTAAAGAGAAAGTTTCCAGAAGTGGAATTGGTGGTAGGTAACGTGGCTACGGGGGCTGGAGCTAAAATGTTGGCTCAGGCAGGAGCGGATACGGTAAAAGTAGGAGTAGGCCCCGGAAGTATTTGTACTACTCGAATTGTAGCGGGTGTTGGACTTCCTCAATTGTCAGCCGTGTACGAGGCAGCCAAAGCGTTGAAAGGCTCTGGAGTGAAGATAATTGCAGATGGAGGAATACGGTTTTCTGGTGATATGGTAAAGGCCATAGCTGCCGGTGCAGATAGTGTGATGGTAGGCTCAATGCTAGCCGGAACGGTTGAGGCACCAGGCGAAATGATTTTGTATGAGGGACGGAAGTTCAAATCCTACAGAGGAATGGGCTCAGTGGAGGCTATGGGTAAAGGATCCAAGGACAGATATTTCCAGGATGTAGAGGATGATGTGAAAAAACTGGTTCCTGAGGGGATATCAGGTAGAGTACCTTATAAAGGCCATGTTTCAGAGGTGTTGTATCAGATGGTTGGCGGACTTAGAGCCGGTATGGGCTACTGTGGGGCCAAGAATGTTCAGAAACTGAAGGGGGCCAAGTTTGTAAAAATTACGGCTGCAGGGGTCAATGAGAGCCATCCACATGATGTTTCAATTACTCAAGAGGCTCCTAATTATAGCAGGAACTAGATTCTGGTAGGGGTATTTTAGAGTTATCAAGAGTTTTTTAGCCCATAAACCTGTATCTGCCAAGGATATAGATTTCATGGGCTAAACTCCTTTTCCTATAATTGTAAGGCCGATTTTCCGATTGGCTTATTTTTTATCAATTCATTCCTCAATTGCGAGCCAGAGCCCTTATACGGATTACATTTTTAGGCGCCTTTATTGCCTGGTTGGTATTGATTTTTTCTGATGTCACCATACTTTTTAGTGATATCCGAGGTCTTCATCCAGATATTCCGGTTTGGCTACCCAGGTTTGTGTTTGATCTGTATGTGCTATGCCTATTCTATTACTATAAATTCAAAATAGAGAAAGAGGAAAGCCTCAATTTTACTGATTTACTCTGGCGTGTATTTGCAACAGGCTTGGTGGCCACGGTTGTTTCACTAGGGTTGCGCCTGATCTTATTCTTGTTAGGGGATACGGCATTGGCAACCAATATCTTATTCACTGATGTGGTTTATCATATCAATTTAGCGCTTTTCTTAAGCTTCCTCATGGCCGCTTTCACTTCATGGAAGCGACTTATCTTATATCAAAAGTCTAAATGGCTGATTAGGGTTTGGACTGTTTTTGAGTTTACGTTGCTTTTTGCGCTGTTGTACGATAGTATTAATTCAGGAGCCAATGGCACCCTGAGTACCATTATTGCCGTGCTGCTAGGAGGCCTGGGTTTGGTGTTAACTGCCAATATGAAGTGGGTGGCTTATCTCAACTTTAAGCAAAAGTGGACAAGCTTATTGTTGCTATTACTCGCTTTTTTCTATCTGGGTTATTTCTTCTATACCACTACCAGGCTGGCAGATTTTATAGGCATTCAGTCAACTTCATTTTTAGATTTCAGAGAGCACACCTTTAGCCTATCCATTTTTGGTTTTGTGATGGTGTATAGCCTTTTCTCCTTTTTGGTGATATTATTCAATTTGCCCACCTCATCCGTATTCGAGCAAAAGCTAGAGGAGGTAGTCAATTTTCAAAGAATCAGTCAATCCATTCAAACTGAGCAGAGTGAGGAAAGCGTGTATAATATATTATTGGAGAGTTCTGTTAGCTCTGTTTTTGCAGATGCCGCCTGGCTGGAAATAAAAAGTGCATCCGAAGAAGACCGTTTATTTACTTATGGGATATCCGAGCCAGAGGCGAGAGCGATTCAAGAGCACGTCTTTAATAATAAAATAAAGGGGGTGCTCGATCAGGGAGTAGATAAGACCAAAAACTTATCCAAACATCTGGGCACTTTAAAAGGGGCAAGGTTCCGTTCGCTGTTATCATTCCCTATTGTAGTTAAAGGAGAGGCCATTGGTACACTGGCGATTTTAAAAGAGTTACCCGAAGGCTTTAATAAAGAAATGACCCGCGTGGTCTCTACTTTTGCGAATCAGGCAGGTATTTCTATTGAGAATTTCAGGCTGTTGGAAGAAGCTTTTCAAAACGAGCGATATAAGGAGGAGCTCAAAATTGCCAAAACCGTTCAGAAAAGCCTCTTACCCGAAAACCTTGAATCGAATGATGATTTTGACATTGCAGCCTTCTCACAATCAGCCGATGAGGTAGGGGGCGATTATTATGACACCATTCGCATAAATGATCACAAAGTTGCTTTAATAATTGCTGATGTTTCCGGTAAAGGAACTACTGCAGCTTTTCATATGTCGCAAATGAAGGGGATATTTCATAGTCTGGCTCAGCAGGAATTAGACCCCCATGAGTTTATGGTGCGGGCGAATCAGGCTCTGGTATTTTGTTTAGAAAGAGGCTCTTTCATTTCAGCGATATATTTTGTGGTAGACAGTAAAAGCAGGGAGATTACCTATTGTAGGGCAGGTCATTGCCCTGTACTCTACTACACTTGTGCCACAGATAAATCAGCGTATTTGCAGGACAAGGGCGCAGCATTAGGGATGGTAAAGAACAAGACGTATTGCAATATGATTGATGTCTACCAATTGAAATATGAAAAAGGTGATGTGATGGTGCTGTATACAGATGGAATTACGGAAGCCAATGATAGCAAAGGAGAGGAGTTTGGGTATGAAAACCTTGAGAAAACCATACTGGAAGTGAAGAATAAAGATGCCAAAGAAATTCAGGAGCACCTGATATCCCGGTTATATGAATATTCGGGTACAGATGATATAAATGATGATTTTACGACTATGATTGTGAGGTTTAAATAGAACAGAACTTATAAAAATAAAAATCGTTAATAAAGATGGTTCAAATCAAAAGACTACAAGAAGACGGAATCGACACTTTGGCTGTTATCGGTGAGATTGACGCCAGTTCGTCCATTGAGTTGGATCTCTCCATTGCCAAAAGTGTGGGTGAAGGATTCAAAAAAATTCTCGTGGATTGTAGTTCCTTGGAATACATTTCCTCAGCCGGACTCGGTGTTTTCATGTCTTACATTGAAGAGTTTAAAGACAAGGGGATCAGCATGGTGATGTTTGGTTTGAATGAAAAGGTAGCTAACAATTTCAGTATTCTGGGACTTGCAGATCTACTGCACATTTGTGGCACAAAAGAAGAAGCGAAGCAATTGGTAAATGAATTATCGATATAACATAGGGTGCAGCTTAAGCAATTTAAAAGGCATTCGGGAGTTCATTAGAACTTCGTTGGATGATTATGATATTCCTGAATTGGAAATGAGTGCTATTGTGCTCGCCATCGATGAGATGTGTTCCAATCTTATGATTCATGCACATCATTGCAACCCTGATCACAAAATTGAACTTTGTATACTTGAGCCATCTAGTGGAGAGTTGGTATTTGAAATTGTAGATGACGGAAATGTTTTTGACATCAATGCTTTCAATGAACCAAAAATGGATAACCTGATTCATGAAAAGAGGAAAGGTGGGCTAGGCATAAGGTTAGTAAAATCAATTATGGATAAAGTGGAGTATGGGTCAAAGGATGGGAAGAATGTATGTCGATTGACGAAAGTTTTTAAAAAGGACGAACAATAAAATGAATAGAATGAAAAGAAAGAGCGTTGTAAATATCATGTTGGGTATAGCAATAGCAATGATCTCGGTGATGATGAGTAGCTGTGGCTCGGGAGGTTCCGCTCCTGTAAGTATGGGAGAGTTGGATAGATTACAACTTCTTAACCTCGACAGCACGCAATTTGAATTTACAAAAGAGGACTTACGCGGGTCATTGTTGGCGGTTGTGTTTAGCCCAGGTTGTGATCATTGTCAGGCACAGGCACAAGAGTTCTATAAGAATAAGGATAGATTAAAGGATGTAACCATCATAATGATAGGATCGGTTCCTCTGGAACAGATAAGGGATTTTTCTGAAAAGTACGGACTTAAAGAACTTCAAAATGTAAGATTTGCCTATGCAAGTCCAGTCAACGTATTGAATCTTTGGATGATAGATAATTTGCCACACCTTGCCTTATACGACAAGGATCTTAAGCCTGGGCAAACATTTTCTGGAACTACATCTGTAGATAAGATGCTTCCACATTTAAAGTAGATCAAAATTAAATGTTGGTAAAAAACATTCCGTTGTGAGCGATGATGCGCTTTAGAATATTCACAATTGCTTTAGTATCATTTATTGTTTCTTTCGCTTTTGGGCAAAAGCAAGATGACCTTCTATTATTTTCCATTAATGACAAGCCTGTTAATGTGAATGAGTTTATTTACTTGTACACTAAAAATCATCAGGGGAAAGCGGGGGAGTTCACAAAGGAAAAAATAGAAGAGTACCTGGAACTCTTTATTAATTTTAAACTGAAGGTGGCGGAGGCGGAGTCCAGAGGGATGGACTTAAAGCCTGAATTTATTGATGAGCTAAATACGTATAAGGAAGAATTAAGGAAGCCATTTGTAGCAGAGACTGATGTGTTGGATAAACTTGTG
>JAGQYK010000091.1:4925-14043 GCA_020436125.1 Cyclobacteriaceae bacterium
TGAAAGAGGCGTATGATCGTTTAAAGTCGGAAGTTAAAGCCTCCCACATCCTAATTAATATAGAGCACGATGCAACACCATCCGATACATTGGCCGCATATAATAAAGCAAAGGCTATTCGTGAGAGAGCCCTTGGAGGTGAATCATTTGAAAAATTAGCAAGAGAACTTTCGGAAGACCCATCAGCCAAGTCAAATGGTGGTGTGCTTGGGTATTTCTCTGCTTTGCAGATGGTATATCCTTTTGAAGAAGCTGTATACCGTTTAAGTGTGGGTGAACTTTCAGAACCTGTACGAACAAAGTTTGGTTACCATATAATAAAGTTGGAGGACAAGAGGCCGTCCAGTGGTGAAGTGGAAGTTTCTCATATTCTTGTGAGAGGTGCTGGGGAAGAGTCGAAACGAAGCATCCAAGAAGTATATAATAAGTTGAAAGAAAATGGAGACTGGGATGCATTATGCAAGCAGTACTCTCAAGATCCCGGGACAAAGGATAATGGAGGTAGACTAAGACCATTTGGTCCGGGTGCTTTGGCGTCAGCACCCCAATTTGAAGAAGTCGCTTTTTCAATGAGCAAGCCCGGTGAGGTATCAGCTCCTTTTCAAACTTCTTTTGGATGGCACATTGTCCGGTTTGAAAAAAAGATACCGCTCCCACCATTTAGTGAGCTGGAAGAACCATTGAAAAGAAAAGTAGCGAGAGATGATAGAATGAGTATTTCAAAATCTGTCGCGGTTGAAAAAAGAAAAAGAGAGTTGAGGTATAGCGAAAGTGACGAAGTAATGAGCCATATTTCTGCATTGGCTGATTCTAGTTTGATAAAAGGTGAGTGGAATGAGAAGGATTCAGAAGTTGATAGAGGATTTGTCTTATTCTCAGTAGATGGGGTGCCTTATTCTCAAGGGAAATTTGAAAGTTATATCATCGAGAAACAATCACTTACCAATGTTTCTCCGAGTGTATATATAAAGCAGTTGTATACCCAATTTGTAGAAGAAAGTCTTTCAGAAGTGGAAGACCTCAGGTTGCAAAAAACAAATTCAGAATACAGGAATTTGGTGAAAGAATACAGAGAGGGAATATTGCTTTTTAGCATTATGGAGAAAGAGATTTGGAACAAAGCATCAGAAGATACTTTAGGTCAGCGATCCTATTATGATAATAATGTAAAAAAATATGCTGCTGACCTTAGAGTAGAGGCAAGAATTTTTTCTGCCGAGACTAAGGAGATAATCACCTCAATAAAGAACAAGGTTTTGTCTGGGGATACCTTAAAAAAGGAAGACTTGAAACAATTTAAATCAGTTACTAACATGAGGGCCTTTGAAAGAGGAGAGCATGAGGCAATTGATAAAATCAGTTGGACGATAGGTACGCACGAGGCGGAAGCAAATGGAATGTATTATCTTGTGGAGGTGAAGAATCTGATTCCTCCAGGAAACAAAAAATTTGAAGAGGTAAGAGCGAATGTGATTTCTGATTATCAAGATAAATTGGAGAAAGATTGGATAGTTCAGTTAAAAAGTAAATACAAGATCAAGATCAATTCAAAGGGTAAGAAGAAAGCCATAATGGAGTTAACATCTAAAGATAGATTTTGAAGAACCGAATTATAAAATTAGTTCACTCGATAAAGAAGCCTGCTGCGGGTATTCTGATACTATGCGCCATCCTAAGTCTAAATGGTTGTGAACTGATCAGGATGAAAAAAGAAAAGTCGGAACAGGATCTTGCAAGAAGACCAGTGGCACGAGTGAATGACACTTATCTGTATTTAGATGAGCTGGAAGGAATTGTAACGGCAAACACCCCCAAAGAGGATAGCATTGCCAGATTAGGAGCCTATATTAATAGTTGGGTGCGTAAGCAGCTGTTGATTAATGAGGCATTAAAGAGGATAGATATTAATGAGGCAGAAGTGGAAAGAAAAATTCTTGATTACAGATATAGTCTTATCGGATATCAGTTTCAAAAATTATATATCCAACAGAATATGAGCACCGAGGTGTCAGAGGCAGAGGTAGAGGAGTATTATAATGCCAATCTTGATAATTTTATTCTGAAGCAAAATATTATAAGAGGCGCCTATATTAAAGTGCCGCAAGGCGCTCCCAGAACCAATCGCATCAAGGATTTAATATTCTCTAATAAGGAGAAGGACAGGAATGATCTAAAGTCATACTGTTTGAGTTTTTCTACAGCCTATCATCTCTCAGATTCCAGCTGGATTGAGTTTGATAAATTGGTGGTGAACTCACCACTCGCTGAGATTCCAAACAAAATTCAATTTTTGAAAAGCTATCCCTACTACGAAACAAGCGATGCCGGTTTCTTGTATTATCTCAAAATAGATGCTTATAAAATATCGGATAATGTATCCCCACTTGAATTCGTTAAAGAGGACATAAAAAATATTATTATTAACAAAAGAAAAGTAGAACTTGCGCGAAAATTGGAAGAAGAAGTGTATGAAAAGGCTGCAGAAAACAAAGATTTTGAAGTATTCTCTAAGTAATTGCCTGCTTGCAGGGTTATTATTGATATCACCCATTTTGGGGGCCCAAGACAACTCAGGCTTCACGGTGGATAAAATAATTGCCAAAATAGATAACTATATCGTTCTCAAATCTGAATTGGAGGGTACTTATCAAAACTATTTGGCAGAAGGTAATCCATCCTCTCAAGAAGCAAAGTGTGGATTGTTAAACCGGCTAATTGTTAATAAACTGATGGTGGCGAAAGCTGAGATTGACTCCGTGGTGGTCACTGATGACCAGGTAGATCAGAACACTGCCAGAAGGATGCAGTTGATTTTACAAAGTTCCGGAAACTCTCCCGAAGAACTTGAACGTGCTTATGGTAAGACTTTAGATGAGATAAGGCTTGATCTCAGAGATCAAATTCGCGAGCAAATGCTTGGTAGTGAAATGACGCAGTTAATCACAAAAGATATTTCAGTAACTCCTTCCGAAGTGAGAAGATTTTTCAATAAAATTCCTGAGGACAGTCTTCCATTTTATTCCTCTGATGTCGAAGTGGCACAAATTGTAAGAATAGCTAAGGTGAGTGAGTCTCAAAAAGAAGAGGTGAAGCAAAAACTAAGAGATCTTAGAGAAAGAATATTGAAGGGAGAAAACTTCAACGAACTGGCCAAACAATTTTCAGAAGACCCAAGTGCGCAGGTAAATGGAGGAGAGATGGGCTTTGTGGGAAGAGGTGCAATGGTACCTTCATTTGAGGCAACAGCTTTCAAGTTGCGGAAAGGAGAAATCTCTCAACCCTTCGAATCCCCCTTCGGATTTCACATTATGCAACTCATCGATCGAAGAGGAAATGAATACAATTCGAGACATATTTTGATCTCTGCCGAACCTTCTGAGGAGGACATCAACCGTACAGAAAAATTTATGGACAGCTTGAGATTGAAAATCGTAACTGACAGTATTGATTTTCAAAGAGCAGCAAAAGAATTCTCGGATGATCAGGAAACAAAAGGACAAGGAGGCTTTTTTACGGATGCCGATGGTGGTACTAAAATCTCCATTAAAGAAATTGATCCGGTGGTATACTTTACAATTGATACTATGAAAACAGGTGGTGTGAGTAGAGCGATTAGGTATAGAACGGATGATGGTAAGGACGCAGTGAGAATTTTATATTTCAAAACAAAACTTCCTCCTCATCAGGCTAGCCTGAAAGATGACTGGCACAGGATACAGGCAGCAGCTCTTGCAGAGAAAAAGGATAATGCGTTGGAGAAATGGTTTAACATGGCAAAAAAGGACGTGTTTATTAACATAGATCCTGAATATAACTATTGCCATCTGTTAGAGTAAATTTTTTAAAATAGATAACAATTCACTTTTAATCCCATCAAAAAAGAATGGCTTCACAATTTTCAAATGATGTAGAGGCAGCGGACGCGCTTTCGGAGGCTCACAAAAAACTTAAAAAAGAAATTGCCAAAGTAGTGGTTGGCCAAGATGAGGTAGTTCGTTTACTCCTTACATCAATTTTTTGTCAGGGACACTCTTTGTTAGTGGGAGTCCCTGGATTGGCGAAGACACTTTTGGTGCATACAATTGCAACTGCACTTGACTTGCAATTCAAGAGAATACAATTTACCCCTGACCTCATGCCCTCCGATATAGTTGGGGCTGAGACCATGGACAAGGAAAGGAATTTTCAGTTTGTAAAAGGGCCTGTATTTGCCAATATCGTTTTGGCTGATGAGATAAATAGAACACCTCCTAAAACTCAGGCGGCACTTTTGGAATCCATGCAGGAGTATTCAGTTACCATTGCAGGTCAGCAATACGCACTACCAAAACCATTTTTTGTTTTAGCAACACAAAACCCAATTGAACAGGAGGGAACCTATCCCTTACCCGAAGCACAGCTGGATCGTTTTATGTTTAATGTGTTGTTGGACTACCCTACCTATGATCAGGAAGTGATGATAGTTAAAAACACTACGGCTGATGATATTCAAAGTGTAAATAAAGTACTTACAGCGGATCAAATAATTGAGTTTCAGCATCTCGTAAGACGTGTGCCAATAGCGGATAATGTTGTTGAGTATGCAGTGAAATTAAGCCACCTCACCAGACCAAGTGTAAATGGATCGGCTATTGCCAACGAATTTTTGGAATGGGGTGCTGGCCCTCGTGCATCACAGTTCTTAGTGTTAGGGGCTAAATGCAACGCCTTGTTAGCGGGTAAATACTCACCCGATATAGAAGATGTGCAAGCTATTGCAAAACCAGTGTTGCGTCATAGAATCGTGAGGAACTTCAAAGCTGAGGCCGAAGGAATAACGCTTGATGGCATCATTGAGAAGTTAATACAAGCTTAGCTTAAGCTGTTTTAAATCTTCTAACGGCTGCAATTGTAAAGCCAACCATTAGAATTCCGGTGCCAAGCCACAGGAGATTGATAAACGGCTTTTCCATTGCTTTGATAATCACCCAGTCTTTTTGGCGACCATTTAAACCCAATGAAAACTCATTGGTTTCGGGGTGAATATTGAGTAATGTAATCTTTACGCCCAAATCATTTATTTCAGATGAAATTCTTCCGACTTGCGCTTTGTCTTTTATAAGAAAAATAGGGTCAGCATAATACGTATCACGCTCGCCTATCACGCTGATTTTTGCTTGAACAGCCACGTCTTCGGCCCTTAAAGTTATTCCTTGTATCTCGTCCAGGCGGTTCACTTCTTCCAATACCGCTACATAATCATTAACAAAAAATTGTTCGCCAATTTTTACCTTCACTTCTTCCATCTCACTCCACTCCACTTCGGCTTCCCTATTCATCGGTGCTGAAACGTGGGTATATAAATCTCTGGCAGGGCCACGACTGATGTCCGGAGAGGCGACAAATCCCCCCATGGCTTCATTGATTTGTACGCGTGGAAATAACACAGCTTCTACATTATCCCCTTTACGAAGTTCTATTTCGTAATAGGTGTTCTCAGGGTAGATTTCAAAAGTGTCTTTCTCAGCATATAATTTTTTATCCTTAAAAATGATATCCCGTTTTGCAACTACAGTATAGGGGTCCGGTGTAAGTAAGACATCACTTTTCTTGATGTAACCCCATTTATCTTTAGGCTCGATTCGCTCCCCAAGAAACTCTATATCATAACCCGCCATTGTGCGAGGTTCATTGATAAAGAGTAAAAGGTTGTCGCGGTTGAACTCTGTACTTAATTCAGTTGAAATTAGCATACCGGTATTGTTCAACGACACTACGTTGGAGTAACCCGCTGAAAACATAATGCCGATGAGCGCAAGGCCAATTCCAATATGAGAAAGAGCCCCTCCTGATAAGGAGGGGTTCACCTTGATTACACTTCTAAGTACTTTAAGATTGGAAATGATGATATAAACACCAGCGAGGGTCAATACTAGGTAGGATGGTTCATTAACGCCTGCAATGGAGATAATTAATGCAAATACAATTAAGGAGATAAGCACCGGAGTAAGTAGCTCCTTTTTCAGTTTAGTTTTATCAATTCTTTTGTACCAAAAAAATTGGCCAGTACCGGAAAGGAAGGCAACAGCAACACCAAACCACAATTGAAATTTTGAATAAAAGGCTATCTGGTCTGCCGGTGGTGCCAGGTTGGAGGTTCCGCCAAACAAACCTACTATGCTATTGTAAACAGGGATGGAGGTGGGGATGATCACCTGAAAACCCATTAAACAAAGCGTAGTCACGCCAAGAAAAATCCAAAACTCACGAGAATAAGTGGATACTTCTTTTTCTGTAGATGGAATTTCTTTCCAACGCACGACAGCCAATATGATTGCTGCAACAGTGAAGAATAGCAGGTAGATAAGCAGCTGACCAGAGAGACCTAAATCAGTGAAAGAATGGACAGAAGAATCTCCCAGAATTCCGCTTCTGGTCAGGAATGTTGAATAAAGAATAAGGATAAATACACTGATTACTAGAATGATCGAGGTCTTTAAGGCTGCCTGACTGTTTTTGTAAACAATCATAGTGTGAATGGAGGCGATAAGCACCAGCCAGGGCACGTATACCGCATTTTCTACGGGGTCCCAATTCCAGTACCCACCAAAATTGAGTGTCTCATAGGCCCAATAACCACCCATTAAAATGCCAAGACCAAGAATGGCTCCACCTAATAAGGTCCACGGTAGGGCTGGCTTAATCCATTCCGAGTATTTTTTCTCCCATAGCCCAGCGATGCAAAATGCGAATGGAACGATAGTAAGTGCGAAGCCGAGGAATAAGGTAGGAGGGTGTATTACCATCCAATAATTCTGTAGCAATGGATTAAGACCACTTCCATCTGCAGGAATGAAGTCCGGTTGAATTTTGAAAATTGGGTCATCCAGAGCATCCCTAAGTAAAATAAAAGGAGAGCTTCCAAGCTTAAGGTCTGCAACAGGAATTACGATTCCCAATATCATCGATGCAAGGAATGCTTGCACTAACGCAAACACTACCATCACGGGAGCTTCCCATTCTTTTTGTGTGTGAATGATCACAATACCAATTAATGCCTGCCAAAAAATCCACAAAAGAAAACTGCCCTCTTGTCCTTCCCAAAAACAGGATACCATGTAGTGCGCAGGGAGGTGTCTTGATGAGTGACTATAAGCGTAATGGTACTCGAAGTAATGATTGTAGATAATGTAGAACAGGGCTACGAATACGCCTATTACAGCAATTGTATGCACGTAAAAAGCAAGTCGGGCATTATTTATCCATGCTTGTTTACTTTCTACACTAGTAATAGTTTTTGCTTTCCAGTAGGCGAAAGCAGCGACTAGCGAGGTGACGAAAGAAACGATAACAAAAAGGTGACCCAGGTCACCAATGAAGTAATGAATCATGAATTCTACCCTAAGTTTTAAATTCCTGCAGTCACGCCCTCTTCCTGATATTTAGAAGGACATTTTAACAGAATCTTATTGGCAACGAAATTATCTCCCTGATAGCCGCCAATAACTACAACATTTTCTGAACGGGTAAAATCGGGGGGCATTGGCTCATTGTAAAAAACACTTTGCTCTTTGCCATTATCATCTACTAGAACAAAAGAAAACGAGAGATTGTCAGGAGCATTCTTAAGACCAATCACATGACCACTCGGATCTTTTTTAAGGTGGCCAACTACATGGATGCTTGTGGTGTTACCCGTTGCAGCCATTTCATAAGCCTGATTAAAATTTACATAGGTACTTGCATCACCAGCTGTGGAGACAATAATGCCAATGGCTACAGCGATAACTACAATGGCAAGAATGTGTGATTTTTTCATTTTTCCTCCCCTTTTTTCCGATTGCAAAGGTAAGGCAAAATTATGGATTTAGGGACTTGAAAATATGATTCAAGTTAGCGTTGAGGGCTAAATTACTTCTTCTCAGATAGCCTTTTTTCAAGTTTTGATACTTTTCTATCCAGTTGTACTAAATACCCCACCAGGCCAATAAGGATCAACAATAAAATGGCGACAACAACGTAAATTTTTCCCTCAGAACGCATGGTGTCTGCCATTTCTACTTCTTGCTGGGCAGAGGTTACCAATGACGAAAGTATTAAGAGGATTAGTATTAAATATTTATGCATAATCTTCAATTTCTAAAATCTGTTCTTCAGCATTTCTCATTCTTACTCTTAGGGTAGCAATCCAAACCCCTAGAAGAATCCATCCTGCAACGGCAGGGTAAAAAACCATCCTCATTCTACTGTCCAGGTCGTAGGTATTAAAGCCAGGGTTTCCACCATTTCCGGGATGCATTGAGCTCGTCATCCGTGGAATAATAAAGATCAGGGGAATCATCGCTGCAAAAGCAAAAATATTGTATACCGCACTCAGTCGCGACTTTTGTTCCTGATTGTCTACAGATCCCCTCAAAACGAAGTAAGCGAGGTATACCAATAGAGCTATGGCTGCAGCATTTTGTTTAGGATCACCATGCCAGGGACTTCCCCAAGTATAATTGGCCCAAATCATGCCGGTGAAAATGCCAAGCAGGCCAAAAACTAGTCCAGTATTGGCAAACTCTACGGAGAGGATATCATTTTTGATGCTTGGAGTTCTTAGGTATTTGATGGCATAAATGGTAGAAACCAAAAACATAACCACCATGCCAAACCACATGGGTACATGAAAATACAGAGCACGGATGGTTTCATTTACAATGACCAGTCTGGGCACCGTCATTAAAAATCCGGCAATCAGGGTATAAATGAGTAAGAGGACAGAAGCTATTTTCCACCAATTTTTAATCATTTTTTTATGGTGATTAGGTTAAGATTGGGCTAAAAAACAGACTTTTAGGCCCTGTTAAGTTAGCTCCGCCAAATATACGGGAAGAGTAAATAGGAGACGGCAGCAACAAGGCAATTTATGGATAAAAGGGTGAGCATTTCATCCCAACTGGCATCCCAACCTAGTCCGTCTATACAATTTTTAGTCACTTTTATAGCCATTAGCAAAATGGAGATTACAACTGGGAAGCTTAAAACAGCCATCAGGATAGTGCTGTTATTCGCTTTAGCAGCAATGCTGGAGAGGAGTGTTAGTGACGATGCGAATCCCAATGAAGTCAATAGAATTAATGATGAGAAGATCAAC
>JAGQYK010000092.1 GCA_020436125.1 Cyclobacteriaceae bacterium
TATAAAATAGGTTACAAAGGCAATTATTAGTGCACGAAAAAAGATCGGGAAAGGTAACACATAAATTACATTATGCATTTAATTATCTATTATTAACTTGTTATTATTCAATGAGTTAAATTCACCTACTAAGATAATTTTATAACTTGAAATTTATTCGATTTTTTCTAATCCAAGGAACAATCCGAATAGCAGAAGACCCAAACTGCTGATGATACGTAGGTATAAGAATGTTAAATTATACCCTGCTTCTTTCTCTCCTGGCCTTAACAATTCAAGCTCAGCCACCATTGCTACCAGCTCGTGGTCAAACTGAGGACATACAGCTGTTAAGATCAAATCTTGAAAAATACCACCCTGGCTTATATAGATATACAACAAGGGATTCTATCAGGTATGCTTTTGACTTAGTGGATGCAAGGATTGCTGACCAGCCTATTGAGTGCTTTTACGCAGAAGTGACGTGGCTGCTGAGTAAAGTGCGATGTGGCCATACTAGAAGCGCACCACCATCCTTGATGCATAAAACCTTTACTGAAAGGGAAGTGTTCCTTCCTATTGAAGTACAGTACCTCAATCATAAATTATACATCAAGAATAAGTTTACAAGTACATCGGCTCTCCAAGTGGGCGATGAAATCGTTACTATTAATGATCAGTCGATTCCCGAAATCAGCTCCTCCATTTTTGATCATATCTCGGCAGATGGATTTATCCCAACTGGTAAATACCAGCAGGTAGGAACGAACTTCAGTTTCTATTACCAACTGTATGTTGGTAGAGGTACTCATGACTATCAATTAGCCATACGAGATGCCAATGATGAACTAAAATGTGTAGCAGTTGCAGGAGTTCCATGGGATAAGTTAAAGTATGAAGAAGAGAAACAATTGCCATTGTCTTTAACCATCCATCCCAATTATGCCCTTCTTGATATTCGAACATTTGACAGCAGGACCATCACACAATCAGGGCAGAATTATTATAGTTTCCTTGAAAGCAGTTTTAAAGAATTAAAAGATAAGCGTGTTAGGAATTTAGTAATGGACTTAAGACACAATGGTGGTGGTGATGATAACTATGGAGCTACGTTGGTTTCCTATTTTACAAAAGAAGATTTTCGATACTTTGAAAGTATTGAAGTAACTGAGCACTACGATGGTTACGGGAATGTTAAACTAAGCAACGGAAAACGACTGATGACCAGTCATAAAGGGTTGGATGTTTGGCAACCTCATCCTAGCCGATTTAATGGAAACGTGTACGTGCTTATTGACGGTTTTAGTTTTTCAACTTGTGCAGACGTTGCAACAGTATTACACCATCATCAACTCGCCACTTTTATTGGAGAAGAAACAGGTGGTGGATACGATGGAAATACTAGTGGGAATTCATTGAGCCTTGTACTTCCCAACTCTGGAATCCGAATTAATATCCCCATGTGGAAGTATACTACAGCCAATTCCGGTCATTCTTTTTATGGTCGAGGCGTTATCCCGGATTACCGCTCAGTACCAACCAAGCATTCACTTATTGAAAGTAGGGACGTTGAATTGGAGAAAGCGTTACAACTGATACATCAAAACTAGCTATTTCATCCAGCCATTGGTGGTAGCCTTCTTCGAAAGCCAAACCAAATAGACAGCAATGACTGCAATCATGATAGGCATTACCATCCCTCCTGGTCCGTATACTTCAATCGAATTGCTCATAAAAAAGGAATGAAACATCTGTACGGCAATACCCACTAAAGAGATAATAAGAACAGGTGTAGCTAGTTTTCTCCGTAACAACAACAGCATACTTCCTAGCACTCCACCCCACACTGCCAATGCAAATGCACCGGTGGCCCAGCTGGGTGTATTTTCATACAACATTCTTTCATTTTCTGGCAATGCCTGCATTGCCTCAGGACTCATGGTTACTTGTGCCACGTAGGCCATCACTCCCATTAAATTCCATAGCAAGGCAATTCCACAAACGATCCAATACCAGGTTGCAGGTTTGTTAGTTGATGAAGTCATAATACGACAGGTTGGTGCTAATGCAACTTAATAAATTAAAGTATGGCTAACAATCAGTTTCATCGGCATTACAGCCCCAACCTTGTCAACCAAAGTTGCACCATGAAAAGACCAGCCTATCTATTATTCCTATTGGTCTGTTTCGGATGCCAACAAAACTCTACCACCTCTGCTAACTCAGGAATTTTAGAGGTAACGAGGGTCGCATCTATGCAGAAGGTGGATTAATGCTTTATGGAGATGGAGAATATATCCCTTCAGGAGAAGAAGGGCGCTGGCATTACGATTCAAAGGCAAGGCAGAGATAGATTCTGATTGGCAAATCAGAATGGCTTAACCAGTTCCGTTTATTGCTAAAAAAGAATTTATCAAGCATAGGGGTAAAATTCCACTTGATTGTCATAAGGGCAAATCAACCAAAAATACCCTTTCATGAAATCAAGAATTGTTGCAATAACTATCATTCTAGCTCATTTTTTAGTCTTTTCATCGTTCGCTCAACAGATCAATCAGACCGTTAGAGGAACCATTATCGATCAGGACAGTCAAATGCCACTGATTGGTGCTACTGTTGTCGTGGTTGGCTCCGACCCTATTCTGGGGGCTGCCGCAGACATTGACGGAAATTTCCGTATTGATAATGTACCTATTGGCAGAGTAACACTAAAAGTTACTTCTGTGGGGTACGAAGACAAAACCATCCCTAACCTGTTGATTAGTTCTGCCAAAGAGGAAATCCTAAATATCACCTTGTTGGAGTCTGTCAACACATTAGATGAAATAGTTATCAAAGCCACCGTTCCTCAAGGGGAAGCCCTTAACGAGATGGCCATCATCAGTGCACATACTTTTTCAGTGGAAGAAACTCAACGCTATGCGGGTTCTTTTGACGACCCAGCCAGAATGGTTTCTGCCTTTGCGGGTGTAAGTGGAAACGCTGAAGGAAACAATGATATTATCGTACGAGGAAATTCTTCTAAGGGGATTTTGTGGAGACTAGAAGGAATTGCTATCCCTAATCCCAACCATTTTTCAGGTGAAGGATCTACAGGTGGGCCGATTAATGCATTAAGTAGTAAAATGTTGAGCAACTCGGATTTTTTCACTGGCGCTTTTGCCCCCGAATATGGAGATGCTACTTCAGGTGTGTTTGATATGAAACTGAAAAATGGTAACAATGAGAACAAGGAATACACAGCAGCTATAAGCACCCTTGGACTTGACATGACCGCTGAAGGACCTTTCCAAGAAGGCGGTCGGTCCTCTTACATTGCCAATTACAGGTACTCTGCCCTTGATCTCCTTGATCGTGCAGGTTTGGTAGATTTCGGTGGTGTGCCCCGTTATCAGGATTTATCTTTTAAAGTTCGGCTACCTATTAACAATCGCCATAACATTGCATTATTTGGACTCGGTGGGTCTAGCAGTATTGATACAGAAGAAACGGATGAAAAAAACGAGAACCTGATCACTGGAAAATTTAGTGGCCAAAATAAGTTGGGAGTAATAGGTCTGACTCATACCTTTCAGATGAATGATAATATATACTTCAAAAGTGCATTGGCAGCAAGCGGTACAGAGAACTCTTTTCGCTTCGCCATTCCCGATGATGCCAATCAGTTCTACACCGTTGATGATGGCGCTATCTCGAAAACATCATTAATAGGTTCTACCTCATTCAACTACAAATTGAATGCAAAACATAAAATTGAAGCCGGAATCATTTTTACGGGTTTAGGTTTTAACATGGATGTGGATTCATGGGATGATGATACAGACGTACTTACAAATGACTTATTGGAGAAAGGTAATTCCTCCACTTTTCAAGGCTATGCAAGCTGGAAATACAGAATCAACGAAGAGTTTACCATGATCAATGGTGTGCATTATCTGCGCTTTGCATTGAACGGCAACTATTCCATTGAGCCTAGAATGGCCTTAAAATGGCAAATGAACAATCAGCAATCATTCAATATTGGAGCGGGAATTCACAGCAAACTAGATGTGATTTCTACCTACCTGGCTAAAAACTATGCAAATAATGGCACCTATACGCAACCCAATAAAGATCTTGAAATCACTAAGGCCGCTCACTTTGTTCTGGGATATGATAATCAGATTACTTCGAATACTCATCTTAAAATTGAGACGTACTATCAGCACTTATATGATGTCCCTGTAGAAAACTCTGACCTCACCGCATTCTCTTTACTGAACCAAACAGAAGGATACACTTCGAGGCAACTCGTAAACGATGGTAAAGGAAGAAACTACGGTCTAGAGTTGACCGCTGAACGGTATTTACACAACGGCTTGTATTACATGAGTACACTCTCGCTATTCAGGTCGCTGTATACCACCAAAGGTGGTGAAGAAAGGAAGTCGGCCTTTGACAATAATTATGTCGCCAACCTGATTGGTGGAAAAGAGTTCAACGTAGGGGCCTCTTCCAAGAATAAAATGTTCTTTGTGAATACGAAGATTGCATTGATTGGTGGACAACGTTATTCCCCAATAGATTTGGAAGCATCTATTGCAGCCGATAGACCTATAACGGATGAGCTTAACCCCTTCTCAAAAAAAGGAGATGACATATTCCGTGCGGACTTTTCGATTGGGTTGAGAAGAAACAGGACAAGAACTACTACTGAATTAAAATTGGATATTCAAAACGTCCTTAACAACCAAACCGTTTTGGATGAGTATTATGTCCGTGCTTCTCAGTCCATCTATCAGGGCAAGCAATTGGGAATGCTACCAACATTAAGCTATAAAATCAGTTTCTAGCTGGAAAACCTTCCTAAGAAGGGCGATTTTCTCCTCGGTATTTCATAAAGTTCCGAACGAGATGACCGCCCTTCAGGCTATTTGGCAGACCATACCTAGTATTGTTTCAATTCGTGGTACTTTGGGATAGATTCAATCTATTACCCAAACTCTACAACATGATGTCAAATTTATCTTTTAAAAAGCCCCTTATAGGTTTATTCCTTTTACTGGGGATGCTTTGTCCTGGTTTCATTACCGCTCAGGATCTCCCAACACCCGAACAATATTTTGGGTTTAAAATGGGAGCAGATCGAAAGCTGGCCCACTGGGATGATCTTGTAAAATACTATAATAAATTAGGAGATGCCAGCTCCCGGATGAAGGTGGTGAATATGGGGAAAACCACATTGGGCAATCCCTTTCTTGCGCTGTACATTTCTTCCCCAGAGAACCTGGCCAAGTTGGAAGATTACAAGAAAATGAATGCGCGCCTGAGTGACCCCAGGGGTGTTGCGCAAAGTGAAATCGATCAAATCATTGCCAATGGAAAAGCGGTGATCGTACAGTCTTTTGGATTACACTCATCGGAAGTTGCAGCCGCACAAACTGCAGCTGAGTTTACGCATGATATGCTTACCCGAAATGATAGTGAAATGGCTAGGATCTTAGACAACGTCATTACTATCGTAATACCTTGTTTCAACCCTGACGGTGAAATAATGATCACCGAATGGTATAGAAAAACAGTAGGCACAGAATACGAAGGCAACTCGATGCCTTATTTGTACCATCATTATATCGGTCATGACAACAACCGGGATGCGTACATGCAAAACACAGTGGAGTCTGTGTATGGCGCAAAAATCATGTTTAAAGAATGGATGCCACAAGCCTATGTGGATCATCATCAAATGGGTGCTTACGCTGCCAGAATGTATGTACCACCTTATGCAGAGCCTATCCGTCCCGATGGCGATCCGTTGGTATGGAGAGAAATGTCTTGGTATGGTGCACATATCGCCTATAAAGAAGAGGAAAACAATAAGGCTGGCATTGTGAACGCAGCCATCTATTCCGGTTGGGGCCACTTTGGATTCCACTGGATCACTCCTTTTCACAATATCGCGGGGATGCTCACAGAGTCGGCAAGTGCGAGACTGGCTACTCCTCTATATGTTCATCCCGATCAACTGGAAGGCAACATTCACGGTATGCCGAAATACGAATCGCAAACCTCCTTCCCCAACCCTTGGCCAGGTGGATGGTGGCATGTGAGAGACATTGTTGAACAACAAAAGATTGCTGCACTGGCCATAGCAGATATAGCAGCGCGCAATAAAGAAACAGTACTTAAAAATGCCTATCTCAAAGCGACTCGCCAGACAGAACGTGGAGCAGAGGCCGAGATAAAAGCCTACATCATTCCCGCAGAACAGCACGATGCCCTCACTGCCAACAAACTGGTGAATGTATTGTTGGGACAGGGTGTGGAAGTAAAGCGCACCAATGCTGAACTAAGACATGAAGGGAAAGTGTATGGAGCAGGCTCGTATGTAGTTACCATGGCACAGCCCAAACAAGGTGTTATTCGATGGTTACTTGGTCGTACGTTCTATCCCGATAATGATTATACCCGAGATAGAAACAATGATCCGATAAGACCTTATGACATGTCTACGGATAACGTAGCAGAATATATGGGTGTGCGAGTGGATCCTGTCAATAGCAAGGTGGAAGGAAATTATCCGATAGTTACCGAAACTTTAAACCCTACAGGCACCGTAGCTAAAGGCTCAAAGGGGCATGTTATCGATGGTACAAGCAACGATAGTTTCAAAGCGTTGAACTTACTTTGGAAGAACAAAGTAGCTGTAAGGAGAGTGACCAAAGCGGGCAATGACCTACAGGTAGGTGACTTTGTAGTCCCACCATTATCTGACAATGTATCCAATTTAATAGCAAAACAAACCGGAGTAAACTTTAGGGCCTTGGAAGCGGATGCTACCAACCAATCACAACCTGTGTCGCAGCAACGTATTGCTTTGTTCCAAAGGTATTTGGGTGGTAACATGGATGAGGGTTGGACACGGTTGCTATTAGAGAAATTTGAATTCCCCTACACCACTTTAATGGACAAGGAATTGAAAGCAGGTGAGCTTAATAAAAAATATGATGTCATCATTTTACCAGACGACAATATTGCCCGCATGACGGGTGAAGGTTTAGGTGATTTTTCTGGTAACAGACCAGATGCATTTCCTCCTGAGTACCGTAGTGGTTTTGGCCAGCAAGGTGTCAATGCACTCAAAGACTTTGTTGAAAAAGGCGGAGTACTCCTCACCTTTGGTCAGGCTGGGGAATTGCCTATTGAAAAGTTCAAGTTGCCAATACGCAATGTGGTGAAAGGTGTTCCTAGTCAGCAATTTTGGTCTCCAGGATCTACCCTCAGAATGAATTTCGATAATTCCAATCCATTGGCTTACGGCATGCCCGATTCTGGTTACGGATTGTTTACAGGCGGAAATGATGTGTATGAAGTTATCCCTACTGAACGCAATCATATGGTGGAGCGCATTATTACCTATCCGAAAAGAGACATCCTACAAAGCGGATGGTTACTAGGGGAAGAGGTTATTGCAGAGAAAGCAGCAATGGTTTCCGTAGGCCTGGGCAAAGGTAAAGTGGTCATGATCGGATTCAGACCTCAGCACCGGGTACAAACGCATGGTACCTTTAAATTGGTATTCAATTCGTTGGTAGCTATTAAGTAAACCAACTTCATAAAAAAGAGACTATCTCAATGACAAACTGACTTTTGAGATAGTCTCTTTTTACTTTTCCATTTCTCGTTCCTTATCCAGAGCTATTTTAGTTTGCTCCGCTTGTTGTAACATTTCATCTAATGCTTTACGATCAAAATATTGTCCTTTAGCGATCACGGCATGAATGTTATTGACCGCCTGAATATTATCCAATGGATTATCATTGAGTAATACTAAATCTGCCACCTTTCCAGGATCAACAGTAGAGGTCTTATCCAGCACACCGAAATACTTAGCTCCATTAATAGTAGCAGAACGCAAGATTTCATCAGGATTCAACCCAGATTGCTGAAATATCTCTAACTCTTCTATTAATGACGCTGCAGGATAAACGTAGGTATTTAGAGCTGCTGCATCACTTCCCGCGATAATGTTAATACCCGATCGCTGCATATAAGGCAGTTGACTAGCAATTAATTTATACCTATCCTTTCGCTGTTGCTTTTGCTCCGGAGTATCACCAGCCATTCGACCAATGCGCCAGGCATAGTTATCTGTAAACCGCTTGGTCAGGTATTTTAAAAAATTATCATCTTGATGATCATCCTCGTCCAAAAAAGCCAACTGTCTTCCACCAATTAAAGTAGGACAAACAAAATAGCCTTTTTCACCCAATCGTTGATATCCTTCAGTGGCTTTGTCTTGATCAAACTGATCGATGTACAAATTCCCTGCATCACCTTTTGAAAGTGTATTAGCAAGAACAGCATGTTTTATCTTGCCCTCATCACTTCCCAACCTCAGCATATAACTAGCGTGCTCAATACTGGTAAAACCAGCCTCTACCAGTTCATCAATGGTAAGATCAATAGGTACATGACCTGACACACGATATCCCCTCTCATGTGCAGCTTTTACACTCTTGAGGAACAGATCACCGGCTAACGTATTTTCTGTAATCTTAACAAAGTCAACATCGTAATCATCCAGCTTGTCAAGCATCTGACTCAACTCTTCTTCATTCTCTATCTCCAGATCATCTTTCCAAATAGAGTTTTTACCTTCCAATTTTCTGCCTGCAGTATAGATGGTAGGTCCAATCAATTCTCCTCTGTTGATTTCATCTCTCCACGCCAATACTTGCTCTCCCAGATCACTGGCACAATCTCTCACAGTAGTTATTCCATACGCAAGAAATACAGGCAGCAAAGCCTTGTTATCAGGAACAAGGTCTTTACCCTCCATGTGCACATGCATGTCCCACAGACCGGGGATAACATACTTCCCATCTGCATCTATTTGCTGTCCTTTAGGAACTTCATCTTTCAACTCTTCTATTGTTCCAATTTTTGAAATGGTAGCACTATCAATAAGGATGGCCATGTTGGGTTGGACATCACCCGTCACCACATCAACGATATAGGCATTGAACAAGAGGTATTTATGCGCTGTGTTTTCTTCTCCCTCAACTGAACAACCAAAGAGTAACGACCCAAGAACAATAACAACAAAAAGCTTTTGCATCAATATCAGTTTATTTACCTCCTACCCAAACAGCTCCAATTCCTGCATCCCATAGTTTCTTTGTATACGCAGGCACATCTGTTTCCATAATGGTCTTAGCTCTTGCATCCAGTGCATTCCATTCTTTCGTCAACTCGGCCAACCGATCTTTTGATGATTGATTGACTCTTGGAATTGAACTATCCGTTTCATTGATCAGGAAAATATAATTAGCTGTAAATTTATTTGGGAAGTTCTCCACATCATCATAGGCTTTCGATCTCCGTTGCACCATGTCCTCATCCCACAACCTCATCTTTTCTGTTAAGGCCTTACCTTCTTTTTTTAGTGCAGCATATTGCGCATTGTCTCCCATCGTTTTCATGGCTTCCTCCATCTGATTACGCATCTTCAGAATCGTATTGATTTTGGTGTGCATATCATTTAATGCCTGCTCCGTTCCCAACATAAAAGTGTGGTGTTCATTATAAGATGAGGCATCAATTTTATACAACGGACTTGGCAGAATCTTAAACTCACTCTTCTGCTCTTTGTCTTCATACTTCAATGTCATTGTGTAGGTGCCGGGAGGAGCTTTGTGGCCCATAAAATTACCTTCAATGTAAGCAGTAGGTGCTCCTACCATCGTAGGGTAGCGTGTGTTCCAAACAAAACGATTGATGCCTTTCTCTTTTGGAATGGTTTGCTCTGCCCTTGGTCCACCCGGATAGCTCATAAAATCAGCGTCCCTTTTTGAACTCAATTTGTTTACCAATTTACCTGCACTGTCTTTGATCTCCATCACCAATTCTAAAGAATCTGCCAGCTTAGGCAATTGATAGTACATCACCACGCCATTAGCAGGATTCACGCCAGTGAAAGGATCAGTGCCTGTTGGGTGAGCACCATTCATACCACTTCCCCAACTTCCATAAATCAGGTCCTCAGGTTTAAATAATGTAAATGCATTATTACTTGCCTTATATTGTCTGAGTAATGTCAAGTCATCCAAAATCCAGAATGACCTGCCCGAAGTGGCTACCACCAAATCATTCTCTTTCACTTTCAAATCCATAATCGGTGTTACTGGTAAATTCAATTGAAGCTTTTCCCAGCTGACACCATCATTCCAGGAAATATAAATACCCAATTCAGTACCCGCATATAATAAACCTTTGCGTACATCGTCTTCACGCACTACTCTTGTAAACGCACCCATGGGAATACCCTTGCTGATATTTGTCCACGTCTTTCCGTAATTGTTGGTTTTATAAATCGCTGGGGTGTGATCGTTGAACTTATATCTAGTAGTAGCAATGTAAGCGGTAGCCGGATCATGCGGAGACACCTCAATGGCATTTACTAAACACTCTGCTAATCCTTTTGGTGTTACGTTGGTCCATGTCTTTCCTCCATCTCTCGTCAGCTGCACATAACCATCATCGCTACCCGTCCAGATCACCCCCTTTTCGAGCGGTGATTCAATCACATAAGCCAGCGTTCCATAATTCTCAGCTCCTACCGCTTCATTGGTATAGGGTCCTCCCATTTTACCTTGCTTCTCCTTTTCATTCCGGGTAAGATCAGGAGAAACTTCCTCCCACGTTACGCCCATATCCCTGGTTCTTAATAACAATTGAGCACCGTGATAGTAGGTACCGGGCTCATGCTTGGAGCCAATGATAGGCGCATTCCAGTTGAATCTGTACTTCATGTCTTTGGAGTCCCTTCCTAAATATTGAATGGGTGCCGCCATGATTTTAGTACTTCCCCCTGAATAGGTATCCAATACCTCAATAGTACCTAAATAACTTCCTCCTAAAACATACCTTGGATCATCCGGATCGAAGGCAAGAAATGCGCTTTCTCCACCCGCTGAGCTGGTCCAGTTTCTTTCTGAAATATTCCAGCTACCCAAAGCCATACTTTCAATACGTACAGAAGAGTTATCTTGCTGTCCAGCATATATTCGGTAGGGGTAATTGTTGTCTACATTGATGCGGTAAAACTGTGCCGTGGGCATGTTGGCTTGTGTAGACCATGACTCACCTCTATTAAAAGTAATTCCTGCCCCACCGTCATCTGCAATCACCATGTTCTTAGAATTGTTGGGATTGATCCACAAATCGTGATAGTCACCATGAGGACCATCGATAGTCTCCCAGGTTTTACCATCATCAATCGAACGCAATGCCGGTGCACTCATTACGTATACTGTATGTTCATCCTGTGTATCAGGGAATACTTCTATATAATACCATGAACGTTGTATTAGCCGGTGATCCTCACTCACGTGTGACCAGCTCTTCCCTGCGTTATCCGATACATAAAGTCCTCCTTGCGCTTTTTCCCAATCACTTTCAATCAAGGCATATACTTTATCAGGATTGGCGCGTGAAACGGCAATGGCCATCTTACCCATTTCTTTAGGCAGACCATTAGTCATCTCCTTCCATGTTTCTCCTCCATCTGTTGATTTGTACAATCCACTTCCCGGTCCACCGCTGATTACCTTCCAGGGCAAACGCAAGTTGTGCCACATGGCTGCATAGATTACCATTGGGTTGTGCATGTCCATCGACAACTCAGAACATCCAGTATTCTCATCGATGTACAATACCTTTTTCCATGTCTCTCCTCCATCGATTGATTTATAAATCCCTCTGTCGGTAGTGGCACCATGTATAGCACCTTGCGCAGCTACCAATACAATGTTTGGGTTTTTAGGATGGATCGTTATTCTTGAAATCTGCTGTGTCTTCTCCAGTCCCATGTGTTTCCAGGTTTTACCCGCATCATAAGATTTGTAAACACCATCACCATAAGAGCTCATTACTCCACGGGGAGCATGCTCTCCCATTCCTACGTAAACAACGTTGGGATCACTTTCTGATACCGCCACTGCTCCAACTGATCCCGTCTTGAAAAAGCCATCGGATACATTCTTCCATTGTGCACCAGCATCCTCCGTTTTCCATACTCCACCTCCTGTGGTGCCCATATAATAAGTAAGCGGGTCATTGACCACACCCGAAGCCATGTTGGAGCGTCCTCCTCTGAATGGACCGATGCTTCTGTATTTTACATTTTTGAATACACTGTCCAGGTTTTGAGAAAAACCAATAAGACCTTGAGACAGGATGAATGTCAGGATGATAAGATGCTTCATAAAGTGATTAAAAGAGGTTATTGTATAAGCCTAAATATAACAAGATTTTAAGTCCGTGCGTCTCTGATTCATTTTCAGTGGATTATGATTTATCCCTAAGGCTAAAACTAACTTGACATTATATTTGGATAATGATTCGTAAATTAATGGGCTTAGCACTCACATTGATAGAAACTTAGCATACCAAAGACAAACCACCATGAAAAAAACTCTTTCATCCCTCATCCTAGCCTGCACATTTAGCCTTATGGTCAACGCACAAACCAATCCGTTGTGGACTGAGAAGAAAGTAAAGAACTACCTTCCTCACATGACCGTGGCTGAGGTCAAAGATTTGCTCACAAGATCCGACATGGTAATTATTCCTGTGGGTGCCCTGGAGCAACACGGCTATCACCTTCCCATCGGTACGGATTTTCTCAATGGTGTGGAGCGCTGTAAACTGATTGCACAGGAAAGAGATATACTTGTCGCTCCTATTCTTATGGCTGGTCAATCTCCCTACCATATGGGCTTTGCTGGTACGATTGCTTTAAAACCAGAGACCATCATTCAGGTGCACATGGAAGCCATTGAAAGTTTGATCCATCATGGATTCAAACGTTTTATCATAATGAATGCCCATGGAGGCAATACGGCATTGAGCACGTTGCTCGTTGACAAGGTGAATCAAAGCACAGCTGGTATCGCTGTTAACTTCGACCAGGCCGTAGCACCTTTTATGGAGCGTTCAACTGGACCGGCTGCTACCCAATTTGACAGGCATGGTGGCACACCGGAAACATCTTCTTCCTTATACCTCATTCCTTCATTGGTACAATTAGAAAAGGCCGTACCTGCTACACTAACACTTCCCGATCATATGGAAAAGATGCTCCCTGAGGTGATAGCCGAAGACCCTACGGCCAAACTTGTATTTTTAGCAGAGGGATTAAAAGCAGAAGAAACAGGTAAGAAAACTTCCTCTGCGGAAATGTCATCTACAGGAGTTTGGGGAACACGCGACCCTAAAGAATCCACTGTAGAACGTGGAGCGGCAGTAACCAAAAGGTCAACCGCAGCAGCAGTTAAGTTCATTGACAAATGGAATGAGTTGAGGCCTTACCCAGAGAAGAAATAGTACTTGTGGCTGATGTATACCATAAGCCGAAAGCAGTATATATGGGCACCCCTATAATGTTAGCGTATGACGAGTTCCTCCTTATTACTTCTTAGCCTTATCCTGATTTTTACTAACTCATACCAAGCAACAGATACGAAACCTACCCCAATGCAAATGGCTAACTGAGAAAAATTGAGGGTCACAAATTTAAAGAAACTGGTCAATGAAGGTACAAAGAGCAACAACCCCATGATCCCAATTGTGATGGTAATGATGATTAAAACCAAATTGTTTTTGTAGCTCAGTGTGGTTAAGATCGAATAGTAAAAAGATCGATTGACTAATGTTAAAAATATATTAGTTGTTATCAATACAGTAAATACCATGGTTCTTGTTAGCGCTTCGTCATACAGCATATCAACCGAATATTGATAAATCGCCAAAATTCCCAGTGTAATTACCAATCCTTGAATAATACTCGTAGTCAGTTCTTCCCAATTGAAGAAAGTAGTAGTGAATGGCCGAGGCTTTTGGGACATCGTGTTTTTCTCCATTGGTTCATTCTCAAAGATGATAGAACATGTTGGTCCCATGATCAATTCCAAAAATATGA
>JAGQYK010000093.1 GCA_020436125.1 Cyclobacteriaceae bacterium
TGTGCAAATCAATCATGCCTGGCATTACATACTTACCAGTAGCATCAATTACCCTATCTCCTGTTACTCTTTCAGTTGCTCCTCTGCGCTCTGCCGTCACCGGATCAAACGGGATCATATCTGTAATCATGTTGTTTTGTATCACGATATCAAAGGGGCCTACTGGAGGTCCACCATGACCCGGCAATACCATGGCCCCACGGATGACTAATTTTTTGTATGGTCCTGTGGCTAAGTCACCGTACTTCTTCTGTGCTGTGGCGTCAGCTAACATAAAGCAGCAAGCAACGAAGAATAATAATTTAACTTTCATAATAGGTATAGGTTGTTAGATTCAAAGGTTAAGGTAATAAATTGAATAGCTCCTATTTCCATATTAATGATCAGTTGATCTTAATCATGATAGGTGGCAGATGAGAACTGAAGAGCAGGAGTAATAATTGACTAACTAATCTACTTGTTGACTTTAAAAGCAAAGCCCCAGCTATACTTTGAAACACGGCTGAGGCTTTCTTAATTTAATTAATCTGAATTCTAATCCTTCTTAATCACAAATGGCTCTTCCATGGCAGAAATTTTTCCATCTTTTTTAGACGCTGCGACCATTTTCTCCACTTCCTCCATCAGCTTAGCATTTTCAATAACGATACCATCTTTAATGGTATGTAAAATGCCTCCTTTGCGGAACATCTTTCCATCATTATCAACAGTAAGGGCCCCAAAAGAATACATGTAACGCAAGTTGTACAATGGACTGCCATCGATTATCATAAGGTCAGCGATGTAACCCGGACGGACAAGACCTAGTTTATCCTCCCGCAAAGTTTTGGCACTATTGTAAGTGGCTGCCTTCAATACCTCTAATGTGTGCATTCCTGTTTCCCTTAGTAATTGTAATTCGCGAATATTAGAAAATCCAGGAGTAGCAAAGATGTAGCTGTCATCTGTACCATAGGCTACACGCCCTCCCTTTTTGTTGAATGCATAGATCAATTCACCCCAGAGTTTGTAAGCGTAACTCCAGTTGTATTCATCATCGCTGGTCCAGTCATAATGATAAGCACCATGGTAGTTAGGGTTAGGACCATTCCAATCCATCAAGGCCTGATGTGTATATTTCTTGTGCCATGGTAAACTAGAGGCACGAATAATATCCCGATTGGCTTCATACACCACACGAGTGGGCAACATGGTAACACCATAGGCCACCAACGAGTCTGCTACTTCATTTAACAAACGCTCTCTGTTAGCCTCTGACCAAACTTTTCCTGCCTGACCAAATCGAGCATTCTCATCATTATAGTTGTATGTTGGACTGAAATCCTGAACAGATCGATCTAAAGACGATTCTGCATATGCATAATGATGCTCAATCATCGTAACACCTAACCGCGCAGCGTCTACAGCTTGTGTTACCGAAGTAGTGTTAGGGGGAATATGGTAAGTGGTAATTCCTCCAGCTGCTGTAACCTCTTTACATACCGCTCCTAATAATTCCTGATTCCATCCCAGGTCACCTACGTTTACTACATGTGCTCCCTTGCTGAACATTTCAGCAACTACCTTTTTCACATTGGCAGGGTTGTCAAGAAATACTTGGTCATAATTAGTTTTGGCTCCCCATCCCCAGATCGGATACAATCGAGGTGCAAGAATTGCGTTAGACTTGCTCTTAGCAGCTTCACTCATCCCATTGTCCAGCCCTCTGTCAGCAGCGGGTACCATTGCAGTTACACCGTGAGCCAACTTCAAGTAATAGATGTATTCTATAGGCATTGGTTCTTGACGTAAATGCATGTGCAAATCAATCATGCCAGGCATTACATACTTACCAGTAGCATCAATTACGCGATCACCAGTCACTCTTTCTGTAGCCCCTCTTCGCTCAGCAGTTACAGGATCAAAAGGGATCATGTCCGTAATCATGTTGCCTTGTATTACAATATCGTAGGGGCCAACGGGAGGTCCACCATGACCAGGCAAAACCATGGCTCCACGGATAACTAATTTTTTATAAGGACCATTGGCCAACTCACCATACTTCTTTTGTGCAGTAGCATCAGCTAGCATAAAGAAGCAGGCGAAAAGAAATAACAATTTAACTTTCATCATAGGTATAGGTTAGGTTCAATTCTTAAGATAAGAAATTGAGTAGTGCCTATTCCTATATTAATGATCAATTGACCTTAAGCATGATAGGTGGTTGTTGAGCAGTGAAACTGCTATTATCACCGATAATAATACTGTTGCTTTGTTAACTACCAGGAAAGATATTTATAAACAATACGGATCAGCTTATAGGCTTCGTCCATGTCTTTCGCATTGTACGATATTGTGTAGCCATCTACTCTTTTCATACCCGGAATACCCATGGCTACATCTGCTCGTGTGGGTGCATCGAGTTTCAATATAAATTCTATCGACTGCTTCACGGCAAGCGGTTTTGCATTTTTTATATCTTTAAGTGCAGCGGTGGTTTGTTCTTGAAGGGCTTTCAGTACCACATCCGGATGTTTAAGTTTGGCAGCACCAGCACCAATGGCTTCTTTAGTTACCACCGTACGAGTAGGCACCAACTTTACAATTTCATCGGCAAACGTTTTGTCTCCACTGGCTAATATTACGGGGACACCTTTTGTTCCTGCATAATAAGCATTCAATCCACCTTCACCTACTTCGGTACCATTCAACCAAAGTCCTTTTACATTACCTGAACCTGTGTGCGCCAAAAAACCATTCTCCGCTCCAGCCATAGCATGATAGCCAATGAAAATGATGCCATCGAAACTATCGTCCAGATTTTGTACCATACCCAAAGGCTTGATATTGCTTTGTATGTACTCAACGCGTGGATCCAATTCAGTGTGCAACAAATTTTGCATATCACCATGACTATCATTAACAAGTACTGTAGCTGGTCCGGCCTGAAAGATGGCCTTGACTACCGCATTCACTTCTGCAGTCATTAATTTTCTTCCTGTGTCATAATCCTTTCCACCACTTGTCATTTTGGATGTACCAATCCCTCCAATGCCTTCCATATCCACAGAGATAAAAATTTTGACAGGCTTTGTTTGTGCAAAGCTCATTGAGCATGTAATGATCAGTAGAAATAGGGTGTTTTTCATATGACTTTTATTTTAAATATAAAAGGTAATTGGTTTTTGAATTCAATTTGATTTGAAACGCGTTCTTATGATGATGTCATTGCTAAAATAGTTTCACTTAAAACAATTTCTTCCACAACCATTGCCAACAAAAGCTCAGCGCTCACTTAAAAGGTGAATCTACTCATTAGTACTTATACAATATACCAAATACTGGGTATGGTCTCCCAACGAGACCCCCACTATCTATGCAAAAAGTTTATTTACCATATGCATCATAAAAATTATAATAGTGTATTCGGTTCAGAGATAGCCAAGGTAGCAACCCTCCTTGGCCTTGCAGTAATATCTCTTTTTCTTCACACCCCTACCTATGCTCAGCTTAGCGAAATTAAAACTGACGGTAAAACATTTAGAACGGCCCTCTACTATGGTAAGATGACCAATGAATGGTCTGGTAAGATAGAAAATGAAAAGTTCAGTGCTTTCGTGCTGGATATCAGTTACAGCCGATCTACTTACGGTAATTTCAAGTTCCAATCCAGTCATCGCTATAAAATTCTAGGAGATGTGATGGCTCTTCTTTATACCAAACCCGGATTAGCTGAAAAGCCTGCACCAGGCACCCCCACACTTACCAGCATTTTTGGCTGGCATAACTACGGGTTATCATTGGTCTCAACAAAATACATTCAGTTTTCAGCAGGCGGGCATATTGGTGATTACTTCTATGGTGTGGAGGGGCTTCATACTTCTCGAAAATCGGAACAAAATACAAGCGGGACCATTTATTACTATGGTGGATATGGTCCGTTGGCCATCATCGATATCAACTTTCCAGGCACGCCAATGGTACTTCATTACGAAGGGTCTTATGCCTTTACGTTTGGAGAGAAACCAGTAGCTCCTGATCAACAGCCAGAAATACTCAATCAAATGTTTGAGCTGAGGTACAATAAAGTATTCCTCAACCTGGAAATAGTGAATGGTCTCAATGACTGGGGCAACAGAATCAAAAGACAACAATTCGGTATCGGCTACATGTTCTAACCATTAACCACTCATGAAAAATTTATCAATTTTTATTCTATTCCTATCTACTCTTTTTTCTTGTGTCGAGGAAGATGTACCAGGTATTAATTGCGTCAAGTGGGAAGTAGAGGTCAACAATCCGGATGCCACCGTAACGGTGGAAAATGGTTTCCTCATTGTAGATATTGAAAACCCAAAGTCCAAAAATGATGTACGCCTGATTCAGCGCCAAACGAACTCAGATAACTATCCTGATATTGCTATAGGAATTGACATAGAGAAATTTCAGTGGACGGGCGTAGATGGAGGTGCTTCGCGCGATGCACAGATCAGTGCATCTGTTGCTTATAAGACAAGCCCAGACTCCCCTATCCTTACCTCGGTATATGGAGCTGATAAATCCACTTTTTATGTAGAGGGCTCAGAAGTTTTTTCAAGAATGCAAGGCTTTGGAAGAGTGCCTAATGAAGTGCTGTTTTTTGCCAAAGGGGAAGCCGCAGCTTTTGAAAGAGATGCTCGCACCTTCCCTATGACTTTATTATCAGTGGCGCCTAAGGTAGTGTATGTCGACTTTGGAATCGACCCCTTCATCACCCGACAGAATCCAACACAATCCATCCACTATGAAATTGACATTATCAAGTTTGAACAGTATACCAATACGCAAAATCAAATTGTGATGGTGACCGGAACAAAGAACGGTGACAAGAATTACGGCCTCGCCCATGACACCTTTGAATGTAACTCACTAAAATAAATCAGACCGATGAACAACGCTCTAACCATTCTTTTGACTGTAAGTGTATTATTACTCAATGTTGCGTGTGAAGAAGAGCCTGCACCATTGGAACCATGTGATGATAGCCAGTGGGCCACTGCTACCAAAAACGGAGATGAAGTATGCCTGGGTCAAACGGAGGTCAGTTATTTTAACCCCAATACCAACAGTGCAAAAATTGTATTCACAGCTGGCAATGAGATGATTGGTGCCAGAGAAATAGATGCTGAGTTTTCCATTCCTGTTGATGGTATTGTTCTGAATACAGCCTACCCCCTCACTTCAGGAAAGCTGTATGGCGCGGACCCTATTACATCTGGAACAATTACTTTTTTGGTTTTTGATCCTCCAGCTCAAGGTAAAGAAGGCTGTATAGCTGGCACCTTTTCTTTAACAGCTGGCTCTCCTAATGGACCCGCAACTTTTACCTACACCAATGGAAAATTTGTGTATTTCAAAGGCACCGTTTACGTGGAGGATAACATCAGCGATAACAGCTGCAATCCATTCAAATAAATTTTTAAAACTCTGGCTGATCTCATTTAAGACATGCATACATTTTTAACTTTCCTACTTAAAAGCGTTTTTATCATTGCAATAATTTTATCTTTTCCCTCCTGCTCTCTCTTTGAAGAAGAAGATGAAAATTGCAAAGTAACAGCTAAACCATTGACCAATGAGGATTTGACCTTTCCTGAAAATGCGGTATATCGTGGAAGGGGTGCAGCCGTCATTAATTATTTATCCAGCACCTGTAGTGACGATAAAACAACAATCGCTACATGGAAATACAGTGGAGAGGCCATCTACGATGGTACCACCAGCTATACCAATGCCGTTCCTCCTGCTTTATCGTTCGATCAGGCAGCAAGTTTTGAATTCCTTACCAGTGGAACAGTGTGTGTGCAACTGGCTGCATGGGGCGATATCTCACCAGAACAGTGTAAATCGGTAACAGTACACAGAAACCATGTTTGGAACCGCTATCATGAAGACTTTCCTGGAGGCAAAAGCAAGCAGCAAGTAACCATGAACATTGGTGGAGATATCTACAGTGGATTTGGTATGTTCAACAACTGGTATCAATTTGACACCACCACATTTAAGTGGACACCCAAAGCGGTTATCCCTAACCTGGTTGACTTTAATGCCTTTGCTGGTTTTTCAATTGATGGTACAGGATATCTGGTAGGCAATAATTCAAAATTGTATGCTTACCATCCAGACACAGACACTTGGACAGATAAAGGAACTTTGCCTGAATTGGTTTCTACCATTCTCAACCTGGGTGCTTTCGATGTTCGGTCAGAATACGGTTACTCTGTATTGGGGGTAAGCGAAGAAGGAAAAGGATACTTCGGTCTCGGTAATCAAGATCGTCTTTTCGAATATGATCCTTCCGGTAACACCTGGACAGAGTTGACTAAAAAACCAGTTAAGGGAGTTTTGGGAGATCACTTGTTCGCCTACAACGGAAAACTATATAGCGGTCAATATGTATATACTATTACTACGGATAGCTGGGTGAAAGGCAATAATAACTTCAATGTTTCCGCGGGGTTTTCGCCAGGATTTGCCCCGCTCAACGGGGTAATGTACGGAGGACTTGCCGGCAAGACCGTCACTTTTAACGGTGAAAGTGTGACAACACTTGACTTGAATGGCGCTAATCAATTTGTTCAACCACCCCGGTTACTACATGGAAAGGGAGCTTCCACTGGTCACTTTATTATATTTCCTCGTTTGATGGGGGTGAATGGTGCAGACGAAACCAAAGTGAGTTATTACTTGGATCGATAGGAAAAATAATGGACTGGCCTTTTCATTGCCCCTTGTTCTGCGTATACAATTAGAAGTCGCACAGACGATTATAAGTGTCTGTTTTTCAATATTTTATTGACTTTATCAAGTTAGCTCAAATACCCTACACCATGGATAGTAAAGTTTGTTGTACAGTGCAATCCATGAATAAAAATTGAAACTAATAGTCTTCCCGATGCGTTTACAGCTTATAAAAAAATATACACATCATATTGAAGAGTTGTTTTAAACAATACCTTGATGTAGTTTTGACCGCCTAAATGAAAAAGCTGCTCACAAGACTTCTTCTTCTCATCACCGCCCTAAGTATCCTTCTTTTGAGTGGGTACAGTGAGCCCTATGCCAATCAAGAAGTTGCCGCTCAATCATCACCCCTCCAAGAACAATTATTAACTGGTACTAGTGCAGTAAGCATTAGTCAGTCGGCTGCTGTTAAGACCGTAGCATCCACATCAGGCAAAGAAAGCGGGCACTTTAAAATTGATCCTGCTGAGGTTGAGGAAGATGAATTAAACACTTTCTCGAAATTTTTACCGGGTAGCAGTTTCTTCACTCCGGTTTTGAATTTGGTGGCCTCTGGTATTTTTTTACAGAACAGCACCAGAAAATATCTACTTGCTAGTAAGTATACCCCACTCATCTCTCACTACGACAAGTACCTGGTACTTCAGGTATTTAGAATATGATATTAACTTTCCGGTAAGCAAGTTTTAAATTGTCTTACTCTGCGAGGCTGTAATTGATTACAGTTCGTCAAACCCATAGCGCAGTGCTGCTAGGGATACCAGTGATGGTATGCATCACTCATCAATCAAAAAAAACCGTATCGATTAAAATTAAAATAATGAGAATTCTCATGTACTTGAGCTTATGTGCTTTGTTGCTTCACACAAGCTGTCACTCAGAAAAAGAAGAAGGAAAAGAAGTGGAAACCAAATTTTTGGTAACCAGCCCCATAAAGATGGACACCTCCATTACAAAATCTTATGTGTGCCAAATCAAATCTATCAATCATATAGAAGTACGTGCGCTTGAAAAGGGCTACTTACAGCATATTTATGTTGATGAGGGACAGATGGTAAAGAAGGGACAATTAATGTTTCAAGTAATGCCCCTGCTGTATCAGGCTGAATTACAAAAAGCACAAGCGGAAGCTAACTTTGCCGAAATTGAATACCTCAATACCAAATCGCTGGCCGATAGCGATGTAGTCTCCAAAAATGAATTGGCATTAGCAAAAGCCAAATTTGATAAGGCCAATGCTGAAGTTTCATTAGCGCAAGTACATCTTGATTTCACAAAAATAAAGGCACCCTTTGATGGCATCATGGACCGGTTTCATGTTCGGCTAGGTAGCCTTATTGATGAGGGCGAGTTGCTGACTAGCTTAGCGGACAACAGCAAAATGTGGGTCTACTTCAATGTGCCGGAAGCGGAATACCTGGAGTACGAAACGGTAATTCAAAAAGATAACCTCGTACAAGTTGGGTTGTTGATGGCCAACAATAAGCTATTCAAACATCCCGGTATAATTGAAACCATTGAAGCGGACTTCAATAATGAAACGGGAAACATTGCTTTCCGTGCTACTTTTCCTAATCCCAAAGGTTTGTTAAGACATGGAGAAACAGGCAGTGTGCTGATGAACGTTCCACTGAAAGATGCGTTGTTGATTCCGCAGAAATCTACGTTTGAAATTCTGGACAAAAAATACGTATACGTTATTGATAAAGATAATGTGGTGAGGTCACGACAAATTAGCATCGCTGCTGAGTTGCCTCATATCTACGCAGTAAAAGACGGGCTGGAAGAAACGGACAAAATTCTTCTTGAAGGACTACGCCTCGTGCGTGAAGGTGACGAAATACACTCTGAGTTTGTAAAGCCTAGTGTAGTGTTGTCGCAGTTGGATTTATATGCAGAGTAGTCGTGTACCTAAAAATCATTAGCCATGTTTAGTAAAATATTACATAGACCCGTCTTTGCGATAGTCATTTCTATCGTCTTTATTTTCGTGGGGTCGCTGGCCATCAAGCAGCTGCCGATTTCACAATTCCCACAGATTGCACCTACAACGGTAAGTATTTTTATTGCCTACCCCGGATCCAGTGCCGATGTATTAATCAAGTCAACGTTGATCACCTTGGAAAACTCCATCAACGGTGTTCAGGGTATGCGCTACATGACTACGGATGCTACCAGTGCGGGAGAGGCTACATTAAGTGTAATCTTTGAGCCTGGTACCGATCCCAATCAAGCCGTCATACGAGTCAAGACGAGGGTGGATCAGGTGATGCCCCTCCTACCGGAATTGGTACAACGCGAAGGGGTAATCATTACACCCATACAGCCGAGTATGTTGATGTATGTGAATTTGTACAGTACAGATGAAAGTCTGGATGAGAAATTCCTATACAATTATGCCAACGTAAAAATGATTCCTGAAATCAACAGGATCAACGGTGTGGGTAGAACTCAAATCTTAGGTAGCCGTACCTACGCAATGCGTGTATGGCTCAACCCTGATCGCATGCGTGCCTATAGCATTTCCATTGAAGATGTAATGGAAGCTATGGCGGAGCAAAGTATCATTGGAAGACCGGGTAGAATTGGTCAAAGTTCGGGTATAGCAGCACAGTCATTGGAGTACGTGCTTACCTACAAAGGCCGGTACAACAAACCCGAAGAGTATGAGAATATTATCATTCGTGCCAATGCCGAAGGGGAAAGCATCCACCTGGGGGACATTGCCAGAGTGGAATTAGGAAGTGAATTCTTTGATATTTATTCCAACCTCGATGGCCATCCTTCTGCAGCAATTGTATTGAAACAAAACTATGGTAGCAATGCCAGTGACGTAATCAGAGAAGTAAAGGAATTGCTTACAGAAATGAAGGCTGACTTTCCTCCGGGAGTTGATTATAAAATCAGTTATGATGTATCTCAATTCCTGGATGCTTCTATAGAAAAGGTATTACATACACTGGGTGAAGCTTTTATACTCGTAGCCCTTGTGGTATTTATTTTCCTTGGCGATTGGCGATCTACATTGATCCCTACCCTGGCCGTTCCTGTTTCGCTGGTGGGTGCGTTTTTCTTCATGCAATTTTTCGGACTCTCTATCAACCTGATCACCTTGTTTGCCCTGGTATTGGCGATCGGTATCGTGGTGGACAATGCCATTGTGGTGGTAGAGGGTGTGCATGCCAAAATGGAAGAAAAGAATCTTTCACCTTATAATGCGACCAAGGAAGTGTTGCAAGAAATCAGTGGTGCTATCGTGGCCATTACACTCGTAATGACAGCGGTATTCGTACCCCTGGTATTTATGACAGGACCTGTGGGTGTGTTCTACCGACAGTTTTCAATCACCATGGCTACTTCTATTGTGCTTTCAGGTGTCGTGGCACTTACGCTCACACCGGTATTGTGCGCGATGCTGTTGAAGAATACCCATGGGCAACCTAAGAAGAAGAACCTTATCAACAGGGCACTGGATAGTTTTAACAACTGGTTTGAAAGAGTGACCGGCAAGTATGCCAACTTATTGCGTGCCATTGTCAACAGACGCCTAGTAACATTTGGAATATTGTTGTTCTTTGGTGTAGGCATCTTTGTAGAAAATCAAATTCTACCAGCTGGATTTATTCCGGGTGAAGATCAAGGTACTATTTATGCCATTATACAAACACCTCCCGGTGCAACACTGGAGCGAACCAATCAGGTATCTCAAAAACTACAGAAGATTTGCGAAGAAGTAGACGGTGTAGAATCAGTTTCCTCTTTGGCTGGCTACGAGATCATGACAGAAGGAAGGGGTTCTAACGCGGGTACCTGTTTGATCAACTTAAAAAACTGGTCAGATCGTGAACATTCCGTGAAAGAGATCATGGAAGAGTTGGAAGAAAAGTCAAGAGACCTCGGGGCGGTTGTTGAATTCTTTGAACCTCCTGCTGTACCAGGCTTTGGATCTTCAGGTGGTTTCTCTTTGCGCTTGTTGGATAAAAACAGTGAAACCGATTATCAGGATTTTGATAAAGTCAATAAGCAGTTTATTGATGATATGAGTAAACGCAAAGAACTAACCGGTTTGTTCACTTTCTTCGCTGCTAACTATCCACAGTATGAGTTGGTACTAGATAACAAAGTAGCCATGCAAAAAGGAGTCTCCATTGGTAAAGCGATGGAAAACCTTAACATATTGATTGGTAGTACTTATGAACAAGGTTTTATCCGGTTTGGTCGCTTTTTCAAAGTGTACGTGCAATCCGCTCCTGAATTCAGAAGGCTTCCCTCCGATGTGCTGAATCTATTCGTCAAGAATGACCATGATGAAATGGTGCCTTACTCCTCTTTTATGACACTTAAAAAGACACAGGGTCCCAATGAAGTCACGCGCTTCAACATGTATAACTCTGCCGCTATCCGTGGACTTCCGGCCAAAGGATTTACTACCGCTGAGGCCATTGAAGCCATACGTGAAGTGGCCAAAGAAACATTACCTAAGGGATATGACATCGCCTGGGAAGGTCTTTCTTATGATGAAGCAAAAAGTGGTAACGAATCCATTTACATCTTCATCATTGTACTGGCGTTTGTGTACATGGTATTAGCTGCACAATACGAAAGTTTCCTTTTACCGTTCGCGGTCATCTTCTCATTACCGGTGGGTGTGTTTGGATCGTTCCTATTGCTCAAGCTCATGGGGCTCGACAATGACATCTATGCTCAGATAGGACTCATCATGCTGATTGGTTTGCTAGGTAAAAATGCGGTGTTGATTGTAGAGTTTGCCGTGCAAAAACATAGGCATGGCGCTACCATTTTTGAAGCCGCTATTGAAGGTGCCAAAATTCGTTTCCGTCCTATCCTGATGACATCATTCGCTTTTGTCGCTGGATTGATTCCTCTGGTAATAGCAACGGGTGCTGGTGCGATTGGTAACAAAACCATTGGTGCTTCAGCACTGGGAGGTATGTTATTAGGAACCATTTTCGGGGTCATTGTCATACCGGGATTGTATTACATTTTTGCCCACCTCGCGGAAGGCCGTCAATTACTTCGGAATGAATACGATAGACCTTTGTCCGAAGAATTCGAACACAAAAAAACAAAGAAAGATGATCAGTAGAATTATATATAAATGCATTGGAGTGATGTGTACGGCATGGGTATTATCCGCTTGCACCACCCCTGCCCTTGTGGAAAAAACTGCGGACAAATCTGTGCCAGAAAGTTTTAACGCTTCGAAGGATACGACCAACACGGTCACCATCAACTGGAAGGATTACTTTGCTGATCCCAACCTGACTTCATTGATTGAAACTGCCTTGCAAAACAATCAGGAGCTGAACATCACCTTACAGGAAATACAGATTGCCAACAATGAAGTAAGAGCCAGAAAGGGTGAGTACCTACCATTCGTTGGTGTGGGTGCAGGTACCGGTGTAGACAAGGTAGCGCGTTACACCAGCAAAGGTGCCAGCGAAGCCACTACGGAAATAGAGCCGGGAAGAGAAATGCCTGAGCCTGTACCTGATTACATGTTAGGTGTTTATGCCAAATGGGAAGTAGACATTTGGAAAAAGCTGCGCAATGCTAAAAAATCTGCGCTGCTTCGGTATCTCTCTACTGTGGAGGGAAAAAACTTTATGGTCACCAACCTGATTGCAGAGATCGCCAACTCCTATTATGAGTTGTTGGCACTGGATAATCAATTGGAGATCGTAAAAAGAAACATCGACATACAGAGCAATGCGCTGGAAATCGTAAAGCTGCAGAAGACAGCAGCACGGGTAACGGAGTTGGCCGTACGCAAGTTTGAAGCCGAAGTATTCCATACCCGAAGTCTACAGTTTGATATACAGCAGGAGATTGTAGAAACAGAGAACAGGATTAATTTTTTAGTTGGAAGGTATCCGCAAACCATTGCAAGAAATGCACAGGCTTTCAGTGATCTTGTCCCTGACAATATTCAAGCAGGTATTCCTTCGCAGCTGCTGGCCAACCGACCTGATATCAAACAGGCAGAGCTGGAACTGGAAGCAGCCAAGTTGGATGTGAAAGTGGCCAAAGCCAATTTCTATCCTTCATTGGATATCACAGCAGGCATAGGCTTACAAGCGTTTGATCCTACCTATCTGGTAAAAGCACCCGAGTCGATTCTCTATAACATAGCCGGTGAGTTGACAGCCCCGTTGATCAACAGGAATGCCATCAAAGCATTCTACTACAGTGCCAATGCCAGGCAAATACAGACCGTGTACAATTATGAACGGACTGTACTTAACGCCTACATAGAAGTAGCCAATCAACTGGCCAAAATCGATAACATGACCAGAAGTTATGACCTGAAATCACAGGAAGTAGAAGCACTTACACAATCAATCGGCATTGCCAACGACTTGTTCAGATCTGCACGTGCCGACTATATGGAAGTATTGCTGACTCAACGCGATGCGTTGGAGTCAAAGTTCGAATTGGTGGAAACCAAACGAATGCAAATGAGCGCCACCGTCAATATTTACAAAGCCCTGGGCGGTGGATGGAAATAGGTTTGGGTAGGGCTTTGGGTTAAGGTGAGACGTGGTGTGGTCTTCGGGCTGCACCACGTTTCTATTATTCATGATCCCATCTCGCCTACTTCAATTTGAAATATCTTATTTTTTCCATTTCAGATTAAGGATAAAAAGAATATAGTTCAGATGAAATGCTATGGACAAAGCATTAAACTATGAACAAATGTTATTCAACTCCTGATAATCCGATAAGGATACGGTTGGAATTTCTTGATCATCTAACACTTTAATACAAGTTAAATTCTGGTTTCTATCCACCCGCAAATCGATTAACTCCTGATTATTGCTTACATCGAGGCGAGTGAGTGAGTTACTGGAGATATACAAGTGGGTTAGTTTGTTATTGTTTGCAAGGTTAATGTCCTGAAGTT
>JAGQYK010000094.1 GCA_020436125.1 Cyclobacteriaceae bacterium
GGTGTTCACTTTCATTAGTGCGGCTACTCCATCATAACTAAAGTTAGTCTGATTATTAATTCTGTAATCAGGGACTACAACTTTAATGATGTTGTTTTTGGTTTTTACGGGATAGCCCGGTGAGTCCATGTACATGGGCATGCCGGGATTAGTGGGCGGGAGCACAACCGTTGTATCATCTTTTTTAAATTGCTTCACGGCCAGTCCACCTTCTACTCTTTTGTCTTCTACCAACACCACCCAGTGCGGATGCCAGATGATGCCATCATTGTCAAACACTTTGTCACTGTTTTCATCCCACAGCGGGGTGTCATCAAAATCGGGGTGAGAGGTAAGGGCCAGCGCCACGATACCTTCAGTTGCTCCAAAGCCTACATCGGTAGGTTGTAGACTGGTAGGGAAGACATAACCCAGTACGGGCGCTCCGTCCATTTGTCCGGCTGGTGTGGGTGTCGTTTTGCCCGCCAAACCTTTTACGTTGATTTCCCAGATGGTAACATCCAGATCGGTGTTGTGTTTTACGTTTACCTGTTTGATTTGAAAGTCATCGTTGTCGTACGGACTTTTTTGAGCACAGGAAATAAAGGTGGCGCTCATAAAAAGCAGGAGCGCACTGAGGGTGATGATTTGTTTCATAGTTTTGTATTTAAAATTAGGAATCCTAACTATTAGGGTTAAAAAAATTTAAGCTTTCACATCGGCCATGGAAGCGCCAAAGTTGATGTGCAGCACGTTGCCATTGGGCGTTACCATGGCGGGTACGGATTTCACCCCTGCTTTTTCGGCTTCTGCGATGCGCGATTTGTCTTCACCAAAGTGTACGATTTCTACGTTTTGAGCGCCTACCAGGTCAATGATGTCATGCTCGGCACTGAGGCATACAGGGCAACCTGCGTGATAAAAAATGGATTTTTTCATGGGTGATAAAGTTTTTGTTGTTGCGATATTGCGTTACAAATATAGTAAGGAATCCTAACTATACAAGTAAGTAAAAAAAATTCCCGTGATTTGGTATTGTTTTCTGCACGATAGTTAACCGCAGAGGCGCGGAGACGCAAAGTTGGAGACGCAAAGTTTTGCACGACCAGTTATTCTTCTTCGTAATACTTGATGTTGTGCTCATCTAAGAACTGTTTGATGATATCCACTCTTAGGCACTGACCGAGATGTAAAAAAGCATAGTCGTGGATCTTCTTCTTCATACCGTTCACTAATATCTCTTTATTTTCTATATCAAAGCCAAGATGCAGATGTTTGGTGCTTTGCTGCATGCCGTAGATAATTCCATTTTCATCAAAAAGAGGCCCGCCACTTTGTCCCCTCAATCCAGGGGTACTCATTTCAATACCCATTAATTCATTGTTCTCTGCAATGTTTCTGGTGATGATGCCATCAATAGGAAAAATGGGCACGTTGGCTTGTTTACTATTATCAAACAGGATGTCATCAGTGGCAGGGTCGTATTTGTAATTGGCGTATTCAGGAAATGGATAGCCTAACCGGCATAAATATTTTCCTTGTTCTATTTTGGAAGTGTCTTTCAAAAACCGGGCAAATGATTCATAGTGAATTTGATTGTACCCTTTGAGCTGAACGATGGCCAGGTCATATGTTTTGTGCTGGTGTACGGTGATTTCCTTCAGGTGATCTACGGCTCCCACAAAATTATTTTTAATCTGAATGGTGGTGTCTTTCTGGTATTTGTATTTGAGTTCTAGTCCCTTTACGTTTCTCTGGTATTTTCCATCTTTCGCCAACTGATCTCTTTCCGTTCTGAATTGATTGAATTGTTGATTGGTAGGGTCTGCGGAAATAATAAGTTGCGCCACATGTTTACAGGTGATGGCCACGCCATTTTCATTGACGAAGAAAAGTGTGGATAATCCCGGAATGATTTCTTTGTGCCCGTAAGCCCTCGAAATAGTTTGCATGGGCCTGGTGAATTTCGTTAGGTCTTTGATGGCGTTAACAAACATGATTTTTCATTTAATTGGCGATTGTAGATGAGCAAGTTACAAACTTGTTTGCCCTTTTGCGGAACCACACTCTGGCTTAAGTTTGCAACTTAAGCCCCTTAATAAATGGGCAGTTTATAACTGCCGAACAAAGATTGAACAAGTATAACTGCCTTACTCTAAAAATTCAACATCCAACAATCCCTTTCCTCTAGCATAATTAATCGCACTGCTATAAATATAATGTTCAGCTTCATTAACGATTCGCTCAACCACAGGGTTATTGTGAAGGTATTCCAGTCTTTGATCCATCATTTGGTTTGTCGACAACTCAATTGGATGATTGTCTTGCTGCCAGAATTGATACTTTTTATTGTTGCTGTTCTTTTTTCCTGCAGATTCAAATAACCAAAGCATCCAGTTTCTTCTGCTCTCGGTATGGTCATCGTTTTCAATCATTTCGAGTAATGTCTTCGATGTGTGCTTCTTTAAATCTCGAAGAATATCCGATAAATTATATCCTTCCTTAGCTGAGGCTATGAGGTGAACGTGGTTGTTCATAATCACAAATGCATGTAAGATCAATCCCTTGTTTACTTGGCAGAACCTTAGGCTTTCAATAATAACGTCTTTATAAATCGGCCGCGATAAGGCATCTACCCACTGCACGGTGGCGAACGTGATAAAATGAGGCCGTTGATGGTCTTTGATGGAGTACTTGGAGGACATAGTAGCAAGTTAAAAAAACTTGCCATTTATTGGGAAGGCTTAAGTCGCCCACATGCCATTCCACTTGCCATAAGACTTAAGCCAGTGTAGGGTTAATCCTGTGTAGAAAGCAGAATCAATACTTTTTATTTTACATGTAAAAACTGTATTTGAGTTGCATCTGTTCATCATCACCGAGGTATTTGAGAATTTCTCCAACGTTTCGAGCGCATTCAATTGTAATAGGCATTTGTCTATCAAATTGTGTGTTATTCCAATTCATCTTTGTAAGGGCTAATATTTCGTCACAGATTACATTTGGAGATTCATCGTAAGCTGCCAATTTAATTTCAATTGCCCGAGGTATGTACCTACCGGGATATGTTTCATAATATGGAACAGAACCTCTTGTATAGAGTACATGATGGTTGTCATTCATAGTGAAATGCGTACCCCGCATTGGCGGATAGTTACCATTACGATAAAGTCGTATGTCAGAAGTTTGTATTGAAATCAATTCAATCTGGTTTATGTGCAATTCCCTTGCTGCTTGTGTAAAACCATAAATTTCATCCTGATTGAAATTTGACGTTTTATGCAACACTAAACGCTTTGGATAAATTTTAACTGCATCATAATACTCCTTGAGTGATTGGGTTAATAGATTAAAGGATTGTTGATCGTCCAAATGAGGTGTGCGGTCGTTCTTTTTTAATACTATTTCTTCTCCCCTTAAAATTACCCCCTTACCTAATTCATTAAATATTTGTGCAATACTTGTCTGAGTCGATTTCTTATCACGACTCTTGAAAAAACTAATCCCGGCAAAGCAGGTTGTTTCGGCAGAATCCTTTCTTATTAAAGCCCATGGTGTGCCTGATGCTTTATAATAGAGAGCTGTAAAGAAATTCCATGCAATCGTTGCTGCATCCTGCATTTCTGCTGTAGGTTTTGCGATTCTATCCCGAATGATTTGAATCGGGACATTGTATTGCATTGCTTTTGCTTTTAAGTTCCTTCTAAAATTCTGTTCCTTCTTTGAAACTTCCTCTTCGTCAACATCTTTTTCAGCTGCCTCTTCTTCTTCGTCACCAATATTGTTTGCCTTTGCCTCCATAATATGTTTCATGAAGTTTTCAGATAAGGCGCAAAGAATTACATCTGGTTTCTTATTCTTTGAAAGAAATTTTATTTCATTGAGATACAAATTTGTCATTTCAGTAATAATCCCTTCAAGGGATCCTTGATCCTTAATTATTCTCTCAATATCTGAATTATTTAGTTTTCGAAGGTAGCTTTCGTCATATGCAATCTCACATTTAAAGCCGACAGTTTTGTTGAAACCACAGAAATTCATAAACAAATTTGGATGTGGTGTTTTGCTTTGTTTTTCTTCAATATGTGCTTTGCAGTTTTCCAGCCATTCAAGAATTTTACTAACGCTTTCTGCTTTTCCAATGACTCCAATTGTTATTTTTTCCGGACGTACCTGCGATATATCAAATGGATTGTAAGTATAAATACCTCTCTTTGGGCAAATGTGATGATCAGTCCCAAATTGTAAAGATGGCTCTTCTATATATCTTAGTTTCATTGTTCGAATAGTGTTGGATCAGCTAACTCGGTATCTGCATTGATGTCTGTAGGAGGGGCATCGGTAGTCTTTTCATCAACTTTTACTGGATTCCATTTTTGTTCTTGCAAACTTGGAGATAGACTCATTGGTTCTGGTTTTTGTATTTGCATGTATGGAAACTCTGGTGTAAATAAATCGGAATACGACAAGTAGTAAGCAAAAAACCTAAAGTAATTATAGACTGAGTTATTATTTTCCAAGCGTTTTAACCCGGACATATATGCAGATTCAAAACGACTTTCTCTGTAGCCACCAGGGTTCGTAAAACTCCATGTTGGATTTATTGTCATGAACCAGTCATTGTCAAAATTCAGGAATGAACATCTAAAAGCTAAATGTCGATAACAAATTAGGTGTCCCTCCTTTTTATTATGCATTGCGAAGATTACAGTTTTAGTTGATTCATTCTTTCCCTTCCATCGTACCTGCTTTACACCCGGGGGCTTTGTACTTGAAAAGCGAAATAACCTGCGTGGGTTATACCATTGCAAGCCTCTTTTGTAGCACAATTCCATGAAAGTATTGCGAAGCAAATTTTTGAATACTCTAATGGTTGCATCATTTTGTTCGTAAAATTCTTCACACTCCAGTGGCGTAATTGTTGCAATATCCACCAATTTGCGAAGTGGCTCACCTTTCTTAGTTAAATCTCGAAAGGTGTACAAACACTTTTCAAAAAGAATCCAATCTGAGCAAATTGCGTTTAATTCCCTTAAGGCATTTTTCACCAATTTAGCCGGCTTTAATGATTTCACTTTTTTCTTTCCTATCGAAGTCAAGTATTCATTCACCTTTGCAATTATTGGTTCTTCATCAATTCCTAAATCCGCTTTAAATAGTGTGCTCGAGAAATTTATTCTAACAAAATTTGGAGAAATACTTTCTGGCTCACTGCCTAAATAGCCAGTTTCAAATTCCTTTTTTCTCTGTTCAATTTGAATCTCAGAAAATTCATGCTCGTACAATTTTGCAATTGACCTTAATTTTGAAGTGTCGCTAATCTCATTTATTTTTTGAAGGATAGAGTCCTTGTCGATTACATGAGTTGTTGATAAGAAAGAAAAACCTTTTGGTGTGGCATCTAATAATTTTGTGTCATTGTATTGCTCTTTCTTTTGAGTGATTATATAGATGTAAAGAACATCAAATTGTTCATGTAGCTTATGTCGTTTAAAGGTTTCAAGTGTTGATTTTACTTTCTCGAAAGTTCCCGTAGATGTTACTTGAAATGCAACACGGCTCTCAAAATCAGCAAGATCAATTGCGGGGTAATTCTTCTTTTGTGTAGCGTTTAAGTTTTCAAGTTGTAATTCAAAAACCTCGTTTAGGACAGGCAATAAAAAATTCTCCGCATGAATATTAATATGGTAATTTCCGATAGAATTAAACCCTTGAACCTCAAGTACGAATCTTGCAGCGCAAGTGTTAATTTTGTTTAAATATTCAATTCTATTCAAACTTAATAGATTTAATGTTTTTCACTCATACTTATCTTTGGAAATCCCTCAGTATTTCTGTGTGCTATAATATTTCAAAACTGTTAGGAAATCTACGAATCAATTTGTTTTGTAATTAATACTGCATATAGGTTCAATATAACATTTTCGCTATTGACCTTCAAGAAAAACCTTATGCAGATGTCTAAAACAATGAAACCCGCCTTAAGAGCGGGTTTTGCTTAATATTTAAATAGTAGGGTTCTATCGCTTAGCCCCCACCTTGATGGGCTGGGTCAGCTCTTTGGTCAGCTGGTACAAAAATTCCTGTCCTTCGTAGTAGGCTTTTACATTGATGCGCTCGTCCTTGCCGTGGGCACGCTTGTCGTCAATGTCGCTGAACAGTCCTGAAACCCCGTAGGTAGGAATACCTGCGTTGCGGGTGTGGGCGCCATCAGTAGCGCCTGTAGACATTACCGGAATCACGGGAACACCGGGCCACATTTTGGCTGTCACTTTTTCAATAGGTCCTACTACCAACGGATCGAGTGGAGAAGGAGGACTGGCCGAGGCCGGGTTGATAGGCGTCACGCTGATTTTGTTATCGGCAAATACGCTGATCAATTGCGCTTTTATTTTGTCAGGATCTTCTCCGGGTAGTATTCTGCAATTCACCACGGCCTTAACGGTTTGTGGCAATGCGTTTTCGGCATGGCCTGCATCCAGCATGGTGGCCACACAGGTAGTGCGCAACAATGCATTATAATAGGGAGAGGCAGAAAGTCTTTGCACCGCTCCGGCATCGGGAGGAGTTTGTGCAATGCCTTTCATGTCGGCCGCCAATTGTCCTGTTTCTATTTTGGAAGAACGCTCAAAGAAAGCACGCGTGCCGTCATTGAGGTTGATCGGAAAATCATATTCCGCCAGGTTGGTCAATGCTTTGGCCAAATGATAAATCGGGTTGTCTTTGCGGGGCAATGAGCTGTGTCCGCCCGGGTCTTTGATTTCCAGATTAAAACTTTGGTATACTTTTTCACTCAACTGCACACCGTTCAATACTTTCTTTCCGTCCTTGGCTTGTCCACCACCGCCTTCGTTGATGGCGAACTCAGCCGTTTTAAACGGAGGATAGTTGGCAATCAGCCACGCGATACCGTTGTTGTCACCTCCTTCTTCATCGGCAGTCAGTGCTACCATAATGTCGCGCTCGGGTTGGTATTTTTCTTTTTTCAATCGGATGAGGTTGGCCACAAAAATAGAAGCCATGGCTTTGTCATCGCTGCTGCCGCGTGCGTAGTAGTAGCCATCAATTTCCTGAAACTTGAAAGGATCGAAAGACCAGTCAGTAGGGTTGGCTTCCACCACATCGATGTGGGCCATCAAAATAACGGGTTTCTTTTTTCCGGTGCCGCGCAGGGTGGCTACCAGGTTGCCTCTGTTGGGAGTTGGTCCACCAATGAAGAGGTCTTTGTCTTCAAAGCCTGCTGCTTTGAGTCGCGCAGCCATGGCTTCGGCCGCCTCCGTGGTGTTGCCGGTGGAGTGGGTGGTATTGATTTCAATAAGTTCTTTGAAAATTTCTCGCGTAAGCGCCTGATCATTTTGGGCGTACGTCAATAGACTACTGCTCAGGAATAGTACAATGAGCAAGGATTTGATGGACTTCATAAGGAATAGGTTTTAAGAAGGCTTAATTTACTCAAATGGAGGTCAGGAGCAAATCAATTAATTGGCCGCCACTGCAAGGCTGGATAGAATGACTATTTAAAATTTATAATTCAACATTTAAAATTTAGAAAGCCATTCGCGGAAAGCGGCAGACATACAATTCCCGCAAGGGCGATAGCCTGATTGAACAGCTTCTTTTTCATTCGCAAAGAAAACCCGGTTGTGCTGGTGCATGCGCTTGCCGGATCGGCAACTCAGTAAACCGTAAATTTTTAAACGCGCGTTTCCTGCAAGGGTAATGGCACCCGACTTGATCTGAAGAGATAATTCGCTTTTAGAAATGTCGCTATGTCGCATCATGGAATACAATACCCAAGGTATAACGTGTTCCTGATTTTACTTCGCTCACTCCGTGTTTTACTTTGGCGCGATAATATCCTTTCGATCCCTGAATGGGTCTGAAGTTGGTGGTGACAATGACAGCGTCACCTTTGTTGGCATGAATCACTTCTGCTTTGGATTGCGCTCTGGGGATTTGTTCTGTGAGGACCAGTTCGCCCCCTTCGTAATCGCTTCCTTTTTGGGTTAACATAAAGATGACTTGAAAAGGAAAGAACACATCTCCATATAAATCCTGATGCAACGTATTGAATCCACCGACCCCGTATTTTAATATGAGTGGAGTGGGCCGCACTTGCTGCACGGCATGGCAGCTTTCAATAAAGGTGTCGTGTTTAGCAGGGAAGTATGTATTGAGTTTGAGCAGTGACATCCATTGATTGGCGATGTGCGCTAAAGGAGTGTATAAGTTAGTTCTCAATGCATTTACAATTAGAGGCAGCGGGTAGTTAAAATATTTGTATTCCCCTTTTCCAAAACGGTAGCGCTGCATATTAATGACACTGCGGTACAACTGAGGTGTATCGTATTGATGAATTAAAGTTTCACAATCGGATGCATCCAATGCATTGGGCAGTATGGCATAACCTTTGTTATTGAGTGTGCTGGCGATATCGCTCCAATTTTGTGTAGTTAATGTATTCATAGTACAAATTTGATTGATTTGCCTTTTAGCGTTAACCCGATTCTTGCTGATTACGTACATGGGTTGTGTGAATTCATCAACTTCCAGTAGACTTGTGAAAAGAATGGAAATTTCCTTACCACCAGAATTTCGTTTTAAAGAGTGTCTTCACTTTTTGGAACGCTCCCCCAGAGAACTGCTGCATCGCGTGGAAGGGGAGGCGGTGTATAAGTTGGTGAACTACGACAAGGAAAAGATTCTTTTCAAGGTCACATCAGGTGATTCAAAGCTGGTAGTCGACTTTCCCATAGCGGAGCCCAAGGATGACATCAAAAAGAAAATTGAACACTATATCATAGCGTGGTTTGACATTGATAAGGATTTGAAGCCCTTTTATGAAATGGCGGCCAAGGACCCTTTCTTATCTCATTTGGCCAAAAAGCATTACGGTTATCGCATTGTAGGGCAGCCCGATTTGTACGAATCGTTGGTGTGGGCAGTGCTGGGGCAACAAATCAATCTGAGTTTTGCTTATACACTGAAGCAACAGTTTGTACGAGAGTATGGCAAGAAGCTGGTATTTGCAGACAAAGAATATTTTTTATTTCCCGAGCCGAGTATTGTAACGCATCTCACGATGGAAGATTTATTAAAGATTCAGTTCAGCAGGCAAAAGGCACGGTACACCATAGGTATTTCGGAAGCATTTTTGGATGGCACGATTTCCAAGGAAAAATTGAAAGGCTTGTCTCTAACGGAAGCCAAAGAAAAACTGATGAAGATAAAAGGTATCGGTAATTGGACCGCCAACTATGCGTTGATGAAAACTTTTCGTTATCCGGATGCTTTTCCATTGGAAGACGCAGGTATCAGCAATGCGTTGCGCACGTTTTTAAAATTGGACAGAAAGCCCACCTTGGATGAAATACGAGAAGTGTTTATGAAGTATAAAGGTTGGGAGGCGTATGCTACGCTGTATCTATGGCGGAGTTTGTAGTTATACTCCAAACTGCTGCAGGTGATGGTCTAAATGTTTGTAAGTTCCTTTTCCCCACTGTTCTGATGTAAGTTTCCCAAAAAAAGCATGTGGTTCTTTTGTGCACCCGGCCTGACCCCCCTCCTGAAACTGCTTTACCAATTTTAGAAGATGCTCTTTTTCAGTTTCAAAAATTTTTCGATCAGTAACCAAAAACTCCGGAGCCGTAGGACTGTTTTTGGGTAGTGGTTTGTCATTGTAATATTGTGGTTTGAAAATTGGCCCCAGGACATAACCCAATAGTCCGCGCTTGATATTCATCTGCCCAGTCACAACTTTCATGGTTTCGCTGCAATGGGCAAGCATTTGATCTACTTGCATTTTTCCCCACTTACTTTGGGATGCAGGAGTAAGCTGGTGGATACGATTTTGTATTTCTTCTAAAGTTGATTTTTCGTAGAGGCTTTTCATTGTCAGTATTGTTAAATTATTAAACCCATTGACACAGTACACAATTTAATACAATTCAATATTCTTTTCTAAATTGCCATGTGAGAATGCATTTCATTTTTTATACGTTATTTGCTTTTGGATCGATAACCGCAGCGGCTCAGATTCATGACAATGCAGAAGAGGCATTTGCTTCTTCAAGAGCTACACAAAAACCTGTGTTGTTAATTTTTTCCGGGTCAGATTGGTGTGCGCCTTGTATTCGTTTTCAAAAAACTGTGCTGTCAGATGAGCAGTTTCAACTTTATGCCAGCGATCATTTGATTGTGTTGAAAGCGGATTTTCCACAAAGGAAAAAATTAACTCAAGCCATTGAGGAACAAAACGAACAGTTGGCGGAAAAGTATAACCCCAAGGGGCTGTTTCCTCACATCGTTTTATTAAGTTCCGATCAATCTGTTTTATCTACCCTTCCCTACAAAAATCAAAATACAGCGCAATTCATTTCGATGTTGAGTAATCACTTTGCGGAATGATGAAAAAGGAGTTTCGAAGAGGTGCCAAGCTCATGGGATCTGCTTTTGAGTTTGTGCTGATCGCACAAAATGAGGAGGGAGAAAAATTGCTGGATGAATGTATAGCTGAAGTAAAAAGAATAGAAGTTCTACTCACCGAATTTTCGGATACCTCACAAACGGCTCAAATCAATAAAGCGGCAGGAATTGATTTTGTAAAGGTGGATGCAGAAACATTTCAAATCATTCAACGCAGTTTGGGTATTTCAAAACTAACGCAGGGTGCTTTTGATATCACCGCGGGAGTTTTAAAAAGGCTTTACAATTTTAAGGGCAACTCATTTTCACTACCTGAGAAAAAATTGATTCAACAGACAATGCAAAAAGTCGGTTATCAAAAAATTGAATTGTCGGGTGATAATAAAGTAAAATTGAATATAGCTGGAATGCACATTGGATTTGGTGCTATTGGTAAAGGTTATGCTGCGGATAAGGTGAAGACTCTACTTATGGAAAAGGGAATTGAATCTGGAGTGATCAACGCCAGTGGTGATCTCACAGCCTGGGGTACCCGTGTGGATGGCTCGCTTTGGAAGGTGGCCATAGCAGATCCGAACGACAAAGAAAAAATAATAGCTTGGATACCGATAAAGGATGCTTCCGTGGCTACATCGGGGGACTATGAGCAATATTTTGAATATCAGGGAAAAAGGTATTCGCATACGATTGATCCTAAGACAGGTTTACCGGTAAGCGGTATTAAAAGTGTGACCATTGTGAGCCCCAGTGCTGAATTGTCAGATGCATTGGCAACGGCAGTTTTTACTATGGGTGTAAAGGTTGGGTTGCATTTCGTAAAACAATTACCCCATACTCATGCTTTGATCGTCAATGAACATAACAAAGTGTTTACATCAAAAAATATAAAGATTAACTTTAGGGATTAATGAAGGTGAATCTTTTAAAGTATTTGTTGCTCTTCTTTTTTGCTACTGCATTGGCATCATGCCAAATGGTGAAGCCTTACCAAAGAGTATATCTTAATGATTACGAGATGCGTCCAGGATATCCCGGAGCACGTGGATTTGAACAATACGTGTTCACCATCAGAGAAGGAAGTGCTGGAGGGGGAGGAGCAAAGACCAGCGGAGGCTGCGGTTGCAATTGATTATAAATAAGTGAAGAAGCGATACCTCGTTCTGGGATTAATTACAACTGCATTCACTTCCTTTGGGCAGGTTAACCAAAAAAAATATTCGAAGAAACAACTCTCGCATACGGATGTGGAGACGGTTTTCTCCTACTATAACCAAAACAACGACCATTCTGCAGTAACGGGTGGTATTGGTACGGAAGACCTGCAGGTATACGTCACGCATCTATCCCTGGATAACATTAAAGACTCCGTGCGTACCGTTCATTTCGATCTGGGTTTTGATGTGATCAGCTCTGCCTCTACTGACAATATTGATTTTGTACTTTCTTCTGCTTCCAAAGTGGATGCAAGAATTTATACGAGTTTAGGTTATAGTAGACTGTTACAGGATAAGCGGACTACATGGGGAATGAATTCTTCTTTTTCTATCGAGTCTGATTATTTGTCCTGGGGGCAATCTTTCTCCATCAACCATCTCAGTGAAAATCAGTCGCGAGAATTTTCGGCAGCTCTTCAAATGTACTTTGATGATTTGCGATGGGGACGATATCAGTTTGATGGTACACGAGAACTGGTTTATCCTTCTGAACTCAGGACTACCAAATGGTTTGACAACTACAGAAGAAACTCTTACAATCTGGCGTTGGGATTATATCAGTCCATCAACCGCAGAATGGCATTGGGTATTTACCCGGGACTTACCTATCAATCCGGTTTATTGTCTACACCTTTTCATCGCGTATACTTTGCAGATAATTCAAAGCAGGTGGAAAAATTACCAGGCCGCAGATTGAAATTACCTATTGGCATTCAGCTCAATACGTTTATTGGAACACGATGGATATTGCGCACCTACTACAGGTATTATTGGGATGACTTTGGAATTTCTGGTCACACCCTGAACTTAGAAGTTCCCTTCAAGGCTTCTCGCGTACTCACCTTGACACCCTTTGTAAGACTATATAGTCAGAATGGGTCTGATTTTTTTAAGCCTTATGCCATGCATGCGATATCGCAGGAATTTTTCACCTCTGATTATGATCTTTCTAACTTCAAAAGTACCGCAACGGGTTTGGGGTTCAGGTATGCTCCCTATTTTAATAAAGGTAGGACGACTTTCAAGGCCCTTGATTTGAGGTTTACTCACTACGAGCGTTCGGATGGTATGATTGCGAATACTATTACCTTACTTATCAACTACGACAAGGAACAAAAGCCTGAATAATTATAAGTATGATTTGGCCACTTCTGCCAAGCCCTCCTGATAGGTAGTGGTTTTGAAATCGAACGCCTTATCAAATTTGGAGGAGTCGAAAAAATAGTCGTTTTCACTTTGATACAGCATCTCTACTGACTCTTTGATGTCGCCCACAAAAAGCCCAGCCATCTGTATCATCCATTTCTTGAGTACCATATAATCGGGAGCGACACCAAATGCTTTCGCAGTCATTTCAATAAACTCCTTTCCGGTGGGCGTATTGTCATCGACTGGCAGATGCCAAACCTGATTGTAAGCGTGGTCAGTATTTCCCAATAAGGCGGTGGCCTTACCTGCATCGGGTGTGTAGGAGAACGTATGCTTTGTTTTATCAGTGAGGAACCATTGT
>JAGQYK010000095.1 GCA_020436125.1 Cyclobacteriaceae bacterium
CCTCAACCTATTGTCGTGTTCTCAGGATTTCCCGCTGGAGCCCCACCTCAAATGGCAGAGAATAATGCGCCCATTATTTTGACTGGTAATCAGGTGGGGGGTGTGTTTACCATATCTCCAGCAACTTCAAATATTGGAAGTACAACAGCAAGTCCGGTTGACAAGGCATCATTTGATCCAGCAGCTGTTGATCTAGGGTCTAATTTTGTTACTTATACTTACTCGGATCCAAATGGCTGTATGAATTCAGATACCCAAGAGGTGATTGTGAACCCTGTAACGAATGTGGATTTTACAATGCAATACACAATTGGTTCAGCTCCATTCCCGTTTGTTCCAATTAATGCGTTAGGCGAGTTCGAGTTGTGTGGAAATGTTGGGCTTATAAAACTTGTTGGTAATCCTGCAGCTTCTTCTGGACTACCACCGGATACTCAATTCACCAGTATTCCCGCTTATGGAGGGGGACCTACAGCTCCGATAAGTTTTGATGGTACTGATTATTATATCCAGACCAATGGTCTTGTATCAGATAGGTATAGAATTTTATATACCTATAAAAATGCTTTCAATGCAATTACTACTAAAATTAGAGACATTAAGATTTTTGCGAGTCCTGTGGCTACTATTAATGTATTAAATTCATGTATTAATAGTGCAATTGATTTCACAGATGGGTCAGTACTTCCTCCAACACCATTCCCAACTTCTATCTCAGGTTGGCAATGGAATTTTGCTGATGGTTTCTTCAGTAATCAACAAAACCCCAGCCATAACTATGTTGGGTCAGGCTTGTATAATGTTAGCCTTACTGTATCAACAACTCAAGGCTGTACAAATATTGGTAATGAACCCATTAGGGTGGGCGATGTACCAGTGGTAGCATACGACTGGTCAGCGATATGTAATAATGATGACACGAAATTTATGGATCAAACGGATCCTGGGTCTATAAGTGTAATTACTAATTACATGTGGGATTTCGGTGATGGCGATATATTGATAGGAGCTGCAGGAGACCCTGTACCCCCAGGAACTCACGGAGGAAGGACAACTGGAACAATGAGTGACCCTGACCATAAGTACAGTAGTTTTGGAACATACGATACAAAACTGTCTGTTGATACCAATGATGGATGTAATAATTCTTTGATACAAAAAGTATTTATTCTTCCATTCAGTACTGTTACACCACTATCTACATCGGCTTACAATGAAGACTTTGAATTGACTGATGGTGGATGGGTTAAAGAATCAACAATGCCTAGTGATACAAGCTGGATTTGGGGTGTGCCAACTGGTTCAAACATAACTACTGCTGCAAGTGGAGCGAAGGTGTGGTGGACAGGTAAGAATGGAAATACTTATTTCCCCAATGAAAAATCTGTTGTTAATGGACCGTGCTTTGACCTTACACAACTCGATCGTCCTATGGTGTCCCTTGATTATTGGGCAGACATGGAAAATAATGTGGATGGAGCTGTAATGCAGTATTCAACTGACGGTGGTATCAACTGGAATATTGTTGGGCCTCCTGTTGGTCAGGTTGATCGTAATGAAGGTATTAATTGGTTCAATGGAGTCACCATTCCTTCAAACCCCGGAGCTCAGCCCCTTGGAAGTTATGGATGGACCAATAAATTGGGAGGCTGGAAAAATGGCCGATTTAATTTGGACATGATCCCAGCTATCGATCGTGATCAAGTTCGACTTAGAGTGGCATTTGCCAGCAATGATGGTAACCCAGCGACCAACACTTACGATGGGTTTGCATTTGACAATGTATTCGTTGGAAATAAAAAGCGGAATGTATTGGTTGAACACTTTACGAATAGCTCCTTAGCTCCGACTACATCTGGAGATAATTATTTAGACAACAGATTAGCTGATCAGTTTGCGCTGAGAAGTGTTTCAGATTTTAGCGATTTAAGGTATCATATTAGTTTCCCTTCACCAGATGATTTAAATATTGAAAACCCGACAGATCCTGGAGCAAGAGCATCTTATTACAATGTATCACAAGCTCCTTCCACCATTATGGATGGAAAGCTTGATGGAGTGAAATTTACTGGTAGCTTCCTGGATATTTCTAATACGGAGATAGATAGGAGAGCACTGGTTGATCCATTGTTTGAAATTGTATTAGATACCTTACCAACAAATAATAGTAATACCATAACAGCAAGACTTTCGATCACAGCCACTCAACCATTTTCAGCTCCATTAATTGCTCAGGTGGTCTTGGTTGAGAAAAATGTGGGAGGCGCTAAAAATGTAGTACGCAAACATTTGTTTGGTGCAGACGGTGCTACAATAAGTACTCCATGGGCATTGGGCCAAAACCTTGTGCAGTCTAAGGCTGATGTAACTATAAATGTCCCTATATCGAATGGAAGTCAATTGATTTTGGTAGGTTATGTGCAGGATAAGAACACAAAAGAGATATATCAGAGTAAGGTGATCAATGCACCTGTCAAGAGTGGGTCTGTGGTGGTAGGGCTCGAGGATGAACCATTTGATCCAATTGCAACTCAAATCACAATGTATCCTAATCCATCTAATGGTGAAGTTAATTTTGGGTTACCATCCAATAATATGAAAGGGTATACCTGGAGAATAGCCGATCAACGAGGAGTGGTGATGCTCGAAGGTGATTTTGATAATGATATTAATGGTGTAGTATCAGTAGGTGTTGCTGATCTGCCTAACGGTGTTTATCATGTTATCATTACAGGAAGAAACAATTCCGCGAGCTATAAGAAACTCGTGGTGATGAATAGAAACTAATAACCCATCGTTTTAAATTCTGCTAGTGCTGAATCAAGCGAATCGCAAAATTCTTTGGCTAATCTTTTTAAGGTTTTGATGTCAGCTTGTGACCGTGTTAGCATTTCAATCTCTACCGCATTTTCTCTAGCCATAGGCATTCCAATCATTGTTAGTGTTGGCTTTATTTTATGAACCTGCTCTTCCATCTTTAACCAATTTTCAGAATCGATATACGATTTTATTTCTTTAAGTGTTTTTGGGGTATTGAGTACAAAGGAATTAATGATTTCATCTACAAAAGTCTTGTCATTATTAGACATCTTCTTTAGATACGATAAATCAATTCTTTCTTTCTTGGATTTGATTTCAGGTTGAGTGGCTTTGAACTGACCGTACTTTACAAGTACGGCAAATAAATTTTCCGGAGTAAAAGGCTTACCCAGACAGTCATCCATTCCTGATGCTAAGCACCTTTCTATGTCTTTACTACTTGAATTTGCAGTGAGCGCAATAATGGGAATTTCATTTTTTGGTGAACCGCTCTTTTTAATAGCACGAGTAGCCTCGAAACCATCCATTACTGGCATTTGAATGTCCATGAGTATGATGTCATAATCATTGTTGCGTACTTTCTCCAATGCCACATAACCGTTTTCTGCAGTGTCAGCAGTACATTCCCACATCTTTAACATGCTGGTGGCGTACAGTCTGTTGATATCATTATCTTCAGCTAATAGTATTCGTAAGTCTTTTAAACTGGTTAGTTCATTTTGTTTCCTATTGAAGACGGATGCTTTTTCTTCTATTTCAGTAATGCTACCAATGGTATATGGAATTATGATACTAAAAGTAGTTCCCTTATTTTCAACACTGCTTACTGATATACTTCCTTTCTGTAATTCAACGAGCTGTTTTACGATAGTTAAACCCAATCCTGTCCCCCCATATTTTCTGGTAACGCTTGCATCGGCCTGGCTAAAGCTTTCAAAGATTTTATTCAACTTATCAGCAGGGATCCCAATCCCAGTATCAGTAACATCTATTTTAATGTGCTGTACTTTGCTGCCTTTTTTCTCTAGCTGACAATTGATGTCTATTTGACCTTCATGTGTAAACTTAAGGGCATTGCTGATGAGATTGATTAAAATTTGGTTAAGACGAAATGGGTCACCGATCAGTACTTTACTTATTTTCTCATCAAGAATGTAATTAAGATCAATACCTTTTTGAACGGACTGAACAGAAAATGAATCCACTACAGAATGCAAGAGGTCATCTAAATTGAACCCTATTTTTTCAAAGTTGAGCTTTCCTGATTCTATGGATGCTAAATCCAATATGTCATTAATAATCACTTTAAGATTATCAGCAGCACTTTTAATCGCATTCAAGTAAGTGGCTTGTTCTTTCACGGTAGGGTTTTGGCTGAGCAATGTGGCCATACCGGCAATGCCATTGATGGGTGTCCGAATTTCGTGACTTACATTAGCTAGGAATTGTTCTTTGGCTTTTTGTGCCCTAAGAAGTTCTGCAGCATCTTCTTTGCGCTGTGTGATGTCCCGACAGTCCAAAATTAAAGCTTTGATTCCCTCTTTATGCTTCAGGTTTATAGAGTTGAATTCCAGGTACTTAAAGGATTTATCCTTGCATAAGAACTGGAATTCTACAGACTCGTTGAACCGTTTTGTAGTACTGGCTTTATATTCACGTTGAAACTGTTTTAGTGTTTCGGGCAAAATCAGGTCAAAGAATTTTTTACCAACGAGGCTTTTCGCTTTGTAACCCAATGTCTCTTCAACAGAATTGTTGTGATACAATATTTCTCCATCGTAGTCTACAATGAAAATAATATCAGACCCATCCTCAACAACTGATTTGTAAAATAGACCCTTTTTTACGTATTCTTTTAAATCTGCCATTAGATACCAGCTTCATCCATTTCTTTTAAGTAACGATAGATCGATGATTTCCCAATATCTAATCGTTTTGCAACTTCCATTACATTGTTGTCGTACTTGTTGAGATAATTCCTGATTATGTGATATACATATTCCTGAAGTTTCATTTCTTTTAACATAAATGAGTCTCTGGGCGTATTAGCAAACGTAATGTCTTCGGCAGTAATTTGGCTTTCCTGCGCCATCACTGCTGCAAGCTCAATGATTGATTTTAGCTCTCTGATGTTTCCTGGAAAAGGATATTGCAAAAGTTTTTCTTGTGCATCAGATGCAATCTTGAATTTTTTGAATTTATTTTCAGTGGCAAATTGATCTAAGAAATGCTTAGCCAATAATATCACATCATTTCCACGGTCCCGAAGAGGAGGGAGCTGGATTGGAAGTCCTAGTAATCTATAAAAAAGATCTTCTCTAAAATGGCCTGCTTTAACTTCATCCTGAAGGTTGCGATGGGTGGCTACAATTATTCTTACGTCTATTTTAATTACCTCATTACCACCCACTCTTGATAATTCACGTTCTTGCAATACCCTTAAAAGTTTTGATTGCAAATTGAGATCCATTTCACCAATTTCATCCAGAAACAAAGTGCCTCCTTCAGCTTCTTCAAATTTTCCAATCCTTCTGCTGGCAGCACCGGTAAAGGCTCCTTTCTCATGACCAAACAGCTCACTCTCTATTAGCTCTTTAGGAATAGCAGCTATGTTAACAGCAACTAGTGGCTTTTTCTTTCTGTTAGAATTGTAGTGAATCGCCTTTGCTACAAGTTCTTTTCCCGTACCAGTTTCACCAGTTATTGAAACGGTGATATTAGTTTTGAGCGACTTTTCAATTAAGCTAAATACCGTTTTGATAGGTGCACTATTCCCAATAATACTCTTCTCAAACTCATACTTGGTATTGATTTCCTCTTTCAGTCTGTCAATCTCCTTAATTAGCGATGTTTTATTCCTCGCATTATTAATTGAATTAAGAATCCGGTCTTTTGCCTCTTCATCTTTGGCGATGTAATCAAATGCCCCTGCTTTCAATAATTCTACCGCGGTACCAATTTTTTCCTGTGCTGAAATGATAATAACACTAATGTCAGGATCAAAAGCTTTAATTTCTTTCAAAACTTCCTCTCCAGACATATCAGGAAGGGAGTAGTCTAACGTTACTATAGAGGGTTTTTTATTGAGAGCGCTAAGAAACTGCTTTCCAGTAGTGAAATACTCTACTTCAAAATCTGGATTGAGGCTTAATACATACTTTATAAACTTGGTATACGTTTGATCATCCTCAACTACAAATATTTTTACCGGATCTTTCTCGTACATGTGTATGTTTTTCGGCAAGGTAATTTAAAGGCTCCAATATTTTTATTCAAAACTTTCATAATTTACACTAATTCGGCTTTTTTACATATTGTAATATATTGTAATCCAACCCAGTCAATGATACCAGAATTTGATAAGCTTTCATCATCCGAAATGGAATTAATGCTAAAAGGTCCCATTTTAGCCTGTATCCTAATTGCAGGAGCAGACGACCATATTGATAATAAAGAAATCAAAGGAAGTATTGAACTAGCTAAGAATAAGCATAAGGACACAAAAGGAAGTCCTCTGGCTAAGTTTTACCTTATGGTGGTTGAGGATTTTGAGGATAAGCTAAAGGTAGTACTCCAAAGTTATCCCGTTGATTCAACTAAGAGAAATGAATTGATCACCCATGAACTTGCAGGGTTGAATGAGCTATGGCCTAAGTTGGACAGTAACTTCGCTTCGGAATACTACAAGAGTTTAAGGGAAATTGCCTTGGGTACGGCTGAATCTTCTGGTGGGCTTTTAGGTATTAAATCAGTAGGAGAAGCGGAAGCCAGAGTTGTAGATTTGCCTATGGTGAAGGATCCTACCCAACATTGATCAGGTGAGCAAAGGTACACCCGGCCTTTGGGGGAGTTCAATCCTACCTGCTCGCCTCGTATTTCTTATGTGGGCAGCTTTTACTATTCAATACGTATACGGTTTCAATTTGACTTCCTTTGGTATTCAGCCCCGTTCCATTCATGGTCTAATTGGGATAATAACTGCTCCAATGATTCATGGTAGTAGGGCACATCTTGTTTCTAATACTATTCCTTTACTTTTTCTAGGCACCACTCTCTTTTTCTTTTATGAGCGCATTGGCCGAACCGTCTTTTTTAGATGCTATTTTATAACCAATATTTTAGTGTGGCTACTGAGTCCTCGTATATCCAATCATATAGGAGCAAGTGGGTTGATTTATGGTTTGTCTGCTTTTCTCATTTTCTATGGCTTGTTGCGCAAGGATTTTGTTTCATTGCTTATTTCAATAGGGGTTATTATAGGGTATGGAGGAATATTTTATGGTATTTTGCCGACTGATAGCGGAATCTCCTGGGAATCGCATCTTGCGGGAGCCATTGTAGGAACTGCTACTGCGTTTAATCTGAGGAACAAAAAAAATGTTGGTTGACTAAATGGATGCTGCTGCTAAAAAAATATTGACAGCACTAAAGGCTGGAAAGTATTCTCCAGTATACGTGCTGCAAGGGGAGGAGACGTATTATATTGATTTAATAGCTGATTATATTGAAGAGAATGCCTTGTCCGAATCTGAGAAGGGGTTCAATCAGGTAGTAGTATATGGTAAGGACGCATCCGTTTCTACTATTCTTACGCATGCCAAGCGCTATCCGATGATGGCTGAAAGGCAAGTGGTAATTGTAAGAGAAGCACAAGAGATACCTGACCTGCAAAAGGAAATGGGGGCAAAACTTATGCTTGATTATGTTGCCAACCCTACACCCTCTACCATCCTGGTATTATGTCATAAACACAAAGCCCTTGATAAGCGTAGAGAGCTTGGTAAAAAGATTGACAAGCTTACATTATCTGCCGTATTTAAGAAACCCTATGAAAGCCAGCTTCCAGATTTTATCCTCACCTACGTGAAGGAGAAGGGATATGAAGCGGATGAAGGTGCTTTGAGGGTATTGTGCGAATATGTGGGTAATGACCTAAAGCGACTTGCCAATGAGTTGGATAAGGTAATGATTGCGCTTCCAGCGGGGGATACCCTTACAGCTGACAAAGTGATGGTTCAGGTGGGTATCAGCAGAGAGTACAATATATTTGAGTTACAGAAAGCCTTAATAAAAAGGGATCCCCTTCAGGCCAACAAGATTGTGAACTACTTTGAGAGTAATACTAAAAAGAACCCCCTTATTCCTGCAGTTGCATTTCTGTATTCTTTCTATAGTAAGCTGTTGGTAGCTTCTACAGCGGCAGATAAAAGCGACCGGTCATTGGTAAGTTTATTGAAGATTAGTCCATATGCTGCAAGAGATTATAGCAGTGCATTACAATATTATTCTACACCTCAGCTGGTGAATTGCATTCAATCAATTTCTGAAGCAGATTTGAAAATAAAGGGAGTGAATGCAAGTGCTGTAGGTGAAGGGCAGATATTAAGGGAGTTGGTTTATAAGCTGATTCACTGATAGTTCTGGCCATTATCTTAAGCTATTGTTTTAAGTAGATACTTCAATAATTAATTCAAGTATTGAACCCCTCCTTCACTAAATTTCGTTTTAATCACTAGTTTTGAATCCATACATCCCAATTTTTGAATTGGGCATGGCGCAATTTTTTAAACTTAGTATTACAATATTTTTGGGTTTACCCTGTTCTAGCGAAAAACTGTACATGAATATCAGATTCCTTTGTCTTGGAATTATATTAATCCTTACGGCTCCTCTTTTTGCGCAAAATCTAAATTCGCAAAATAATGCAGACCGCCTGTTTGATACAGGGCTCGATTTGATTGCTCATGGTGAGTTTGGTGCCGCCAAGCAAAGCTTCACTGATTTTCTGTCGTTATCCACACCCAGTAATTTGAGGCGGGCAGAAGCAAGTTATTACCAGGCATTCTGCGCACTGAACCTTTATCATGGGGATGGCGAGAAGAAGATAGAGGATTTTGTAAAGGATAACCCCAATCACCCGAAGGCAGCAACTGCCTACTATGATCTGGCTAATTTTTTTTACACAGAGAAAAACTACAGTAGGGCATCAACCTACTTCCGCAAGGTTGACTTCCCAACATTAAGTAATGATCAACATGCAGTGGGGAGGTTTCATTGGGGTTACAGCCTCTTTAATCTTAGAAAGCTTGATGAGGCATTGGATCAATTTAACTTTATTAAAGCATTAGGAGGACAATATGGACCCGCCTCAAGTTATTATGCAGGGTTTATTGAACTTGCTGATGGCGACTATATCAATGCACTCACTGATTTGAAGCGGGCCGAGCAAAATAAATCATATTCGCTTGTTGTGCCTGAGCTTATCGCTAACGCTTATTACAAACAAGGGCAATATGATGAGCTGCTGGCTTATGCAGAGCAGATAAAAACAAAAGAGGGTGTGAACAATATAGAGGAGATTTCATTGTTTGCAGCTGAAGCTTACTTTAAGAAAAAAGATTTTAAAAGGGCTTTAACGGGGTATGAAGAATACCTTGAGGTAAATGCAGCACGTGCCGATAGGGGAGTATTATTGAGATCCGGCTTCGCGGCTTATTCACTGGGTGAGGATGAAAAGGCTTTGACTTACCTTAAGCGTTCTGCTTCTGATAAAGATTCTGTTGGGTTCTATGCATCCTATTATTTGGGATCAATCTATTTGAAGCAAAATCAAAAGCAATTGGCGCTTACTGCCTTTGATAATGCCAAGAAGTTTAAAGCAGACCCCAGACTAATGGAAGAGAGTAGCTTTCAACATGCCAAGATATCCTACGATTTGGGAAGGTCTGATGACGCCATTGATGAGTTAGAAAAGTTCCTTTCTACTTATAAGTCAAGCACTCATACAAACGAAGTCAAGGAAGTATTGTCTCAAGCCTATGTAAATGCAAATAATTATAACAAGGCAATAGAATACATCGAAGGGCTCCCCTCAAGAGGGCCTGCGATCGACAGGGCCTATCAAAAGGCGACCCTGCTCAAGGGAATTGAGTTGTTTAATATGGAGCAGTATGCGAGTGCCGTTCAGATGTTTGAGAAATCGATTCAATACCCTATTGACCCCAGCTATGTAGCAGAGGCTAGCTTTTGGAACGGAGAGGCGTACTCCATAGGAAGGAAGTACGAAGAGGCAGCCGACAGTTATCTAAGAGTTATTGGTATTCCAAACTTTAGCAATGTAGAAGTATTAACCAAAACAAGGTACGGACTGGGATATGCCTACTTTAACTTACAGCAGTATGATAGGGCATTATTTAATTTCAAAGAATTTGTAAAACGAGAATCCTCCAATTTACCAGATGGAGTATTGAGACTTGCGGATTGTTACTATGTAACCAAATCTTATCCGGAAGCCTTGGCCAACTACACAAGAGCTATCCAGCTACGGTCTTCCGACAATGATTATGCCCACCTGCAGGCTGGAGTAATATTAGGGATACAAAGGAAATATGACCTTGCAATAGGGGAGTTGGATCAGGTATTAAAGAACTATCCGCAATCAAGGTTTGTAGATGAGGCCATGTTTCAGCGTGCTCAGCTTTATTTTGAACAAGGTAATTACAGCGCAGCAGTGTCTGGGTTTTCAAGGTTGATTTCTTCTAATAAATCCTCCAAGTTTGTTCCATATGCTCTTATGCGTAGGGCTACCTGTTACTACAACTTAAAAGATTATAATAAAACAGCAGCAGATTATATCACTGTTGTTGATGAATACAGTGGTCACCCGGTGGCCAATGATGCTTTGCTTCCTCTTCAGGAAGCACTGAATTTGGCAGGTAGAACGGGTGAGTTTGATGCGCACCTTGCCAATTTTAAGAATGCCAATCCTGATGCCCAGGGAATTGAATCTGTTGAATTTGAGACAGCTAAAAACCTCTATTTCAGTCAGAATTATCAACAAGCGATCACAAGCTTGGGGAACTACCTGAGAAATTATCCAGATAGCCCGAGAATGTCAGAAGCCAAGTATTACCAGGCAGAATCTTACTACAGGTTAAAGGAAAATACTAAAGCACTGGGGATTTATGAGGAGATTAAAAGTGACTTTTCATTCTTATTTGCCAGCCGAGTAACAGCTCGTATTGCTGAACTGCAATACAAGCTAGGTAATTATCAGAAGGCAGTGCCGGTATTCCAACAGCTTGCTAAAGAAGCTTCTACAAAAAAAGATCAGTACAATGCGTGGTCTGGCCTTATGGAGTCTTATTATATGTTAGCTAAGTATGATTCATCTGATATCTATGCCAATTTAATTCTCGAGAGTGGTAATGTAAGTGCGGGGTCACAAAACAAAGCTTCCTTGTTTCTGGGCAAAGGAGCAATGGCTCGTGGTGATTACGAATTAGCAAAAGATGAGTTTTTGAATACTTTAAATACTGCTCAGGATGAGTACGGTGCCGAGGCAAAATATCTTTTAGGGGAGATTTTCTACTTGAATAAAGAGCATAAGCAATGTTATGAAACATTAATCAGTCTTAACACTGATTTTGCTGCCTACACTGCATGGGTGGGTAAATCATACCTTTTGTTGAGTGATAACTTTGTGGCGATGGGTGACTTGTTTCAAGCGAAAGGTACACTCAAGTCTATTATTGAAAACTTTCCTTTGGAAAACATAAGGACACTAGCGAAAGAGAAGCTAAAACGGATTGAAGACAATGAGTTGCTAAAGGAAAAACAGCTAAAAGAAAAGGACTCATTGAGCAATAGTAACAATTGACAAACTGATGGTTTCACTACGAAATATGCGAGGTCTTTTTGCGGCTACTTTGATGTTGTCTGTTTTTTGCACTTATGAATCGTTTGCACAAGATGAACAATGGGAACGGGATGGTGAGATAGGGGATGTGGAGATAGAAATTATAAGAGAGCGCCAGATTGTATTACCGCGTGCCAATCGAAATTTTGAAAAGGTGCCTCCAAGGCCATCAGAACCAATTAAGCCTGAAATTACCTATGAGTTTAGAAATCTAAATTTTAACGCTCCTGACTATCAATCCAACCCAAGACCTTTAAGATTAAAGCAAGAGGATATTTCAAAGATTTATGGAAACTATGTAAGTGCTGGTTTTGGAAACTTTTCGTCACCGTATCTCAATGCATGGCTGAATACCAAGCGAGATAAGAACAGATTTTTAGGAGCTCAATTGTATCATAGAAGTTTCGGAAAAGGCCCTATAGATGGAAAAAACTCAGCCAGTAACACCACTAACTTAAAGGTTTTCGGGCAGACGTATACAAAGGCTGTAACCACCAATGTTTTTATCGATTACGAGAGCCTTGGGGGCTACTTTTATGGATACACTCCAGGAGTAGAGGTGGTGAGAGATACCATCCGGCAAAATTATAACATCGTTTCTTTGGGAGGATCTATTAGTAACACTAAACCCTCTGATTTTAACTTCAACCTGGGTGGTAGTTTTAGCTATTTAAAAGATAAATATGAAGCATCGGAAAGTGATGTGGCACTAAAGTTCAATAGCTATTATTCCATTTCGGAAAAAAGTAGGATAACGTTGACTTCTGATTATGATTTGATTGCACGAAAGGATTCGTTGGTTGATGCAGAACCACGACATCTTTTCAAGGTAAGTCCCTCATTCGCATTTACCCCAATAGATAATTTGTTTATTTCCCTAGGGGCAGCTGCAGTGCTTGACAATGATTCTATTAGAAGTAAGTCATTGCACTTCTATCCTAACTTAAAAGCGAATTATGTACTCTCTCAGAATGTAAATGCGTATGCCAGTCTTTTAGGAGACATGGAAAAGGTGACATTGCATACCCTATCGAGAGAAAACTTATGGTTGAACTCTAACATAGGTATATTCCACACTAATAAAACCATTGAATTCAATGCGGGACTAAAAGGTAAACTAGGAAGACTCGTAGCCTTCAACCTTGGTGTTGCAGCAGCCAATTTAAAAGAACTATACTTTTTCCAGAATGCGTTGGCAGACCGAGCAAAGTTTGATGTATTATATGACGTAGGTAATACTAAGAGACTTAATTTGTATGGAGAGCTTGGTTACAATAAGAATGAAGTAGTTCGCTTTAACTTAAGAGGCGATTATTACTCTTATTCCACTGATAAAGAGCCTGAGGCATGGCACCGACCAACTTATCGTTTAACCTCTAGTGCATCCTTCAATGTATATCAGAAGCTGCTGCTCAACATAGGGCTAGTAGGGCAAGGCGGGATGAAGGCTTTCAATAATGAAACAGCTCAGATAGTAGAGCTTGACCCAGGCATTGACTTGAATGTAAAAGCTGATTATTTTTTATCAAAGCAGGTATCTATATTTCTAAAGTTTGAG
>JAGQYK010000096.1 GCA_020436125.1 Cyclobacteriaceae bacterium
CCGGGTTTTCTAACATCCGCGAACTGCAACTATTGAGAGAAACGGGAATGCATACACTTGAAGTATTGAAGGCAGCTACCTACAACAGTGCCAAAACTTTGCGTCAGGATAAAATAGGGTTAGTAAGACCCGGTTACATTGCTGACTTATTAATCATTGATGGCAGTCCATTGTATAACTTACGTTATATGTATTCTTTTGGGGCGTTAACGGTAGACAATGATGGAAAGATGTTTCGCAAAGGAGGAATAGTACATACCATAAAAGATGGTATCGTTATCGAAAATGCAAAGCTGATGGAAGAAGTAGAAAAGATGGTAGCAGAGTCAAAGACAGAAGGTAGACTCTCTGCTATGGAAGAACCTTTTGTCATCAAGAAAGATTAATACACTGTAGGGTAAAAACAAAAAAGCTTGTGGCGTTAAGTCACAAGCTTTTTTTGTAAAAAATTATTTTTGGTTTAGCTATCCAGTTACTACAATCTTCTCCATCACGTCACCTTCTCTTATTTGATCAATCACCTCCAAACCATCTACCACTTTACCAAACACGGTGTGATTGCGATCAAGGTGTTTGGTGTTGTCCCTTCCATGGCAAATAAAGAATTGTGAGCCTCCCGTATTTCTACCGGCATGGGCCATCGATAAAACACCACGATCGTGGTATTGATTCTCACCGTCCAATTCACAATCGATTTGATAACCTGGACCACCTGCACCTGTACCATCCGGACATCCACCTTGAATAACGAAGTTGGGGATAACGCGATGAAAGGTGAGCCCATCATAAAAGCCCTTTTCTGCAAGATCTGTAAAGTTTTTAACGGTATTGGGAGCATCCTTCTCGAAGAATTCCACTTTCATGGTTCCCTTGTTGGTGTGTATTTCTGCTGTTTTCATGCGTTATTAAGATATTGTCAAAATTGAGGATGCAATTTGCCATAAAGACTTTAAGGCTCAAAGTTTTTAGCCGATCCATTTCTTCACGCTTGAACATTGAACCTGATAGATATGCATGTGTTTAGGCTAATCCACACAGCTCCTATTGTGGCTTTTAATTTTACAATTAACTTGCACAGCAAAACCTTAAAAACCTATGCGAAGCATTGCCCTCATCTTATTGGCGCTGATATTTTACAATTGCACCAATTCATCTCAGCAAACAGATTCGAATGTAACGATCATCAGAGATAATTACGGTGTTCCGCACGTATTCGGCAAAACCGATGCAGATGCTGTATTTGGGTTGATCTATGCACAATGTGAAGATGATTTTAATAGAGTAGAAGTTAACTACATCACTGCTATGGGTAGGATGGCTGAAGTAGAGGGGGAGAAAAGTCTGATCAGCGACTTACGGATGCAATTGTTCATTGATACCACTAAGGCAGCTACCATCTACGATGAAAGTCCTGAGTGGATGAAGAAAATATTGAATGCTTTTGCAGATGGAGCCAATCATTATTTGAAAACTCATCCTGAAACGAAACCTAAACTAATAACGGAGTTTAAACCCTGGATGCCATTAATGTTCAGTGAGGGAAGTATCGGAGGAGATATAGAATCTATTTCGCTGAAAGAGCTGGCAGCGTTTTATGATCCTAAAAACGACATGGCTTTTATGGAACCTAGTGTACCGGAATGGGAGAAAGAACCTACTGGTTCAAACGGATTTGCTATTGCACCATCCAAAAGTGCATCAGGCAATGCCTTATTTCTCATCAACCCACACACTTCATTTTACTTCCGACCAGAGGTTCATGTAGTTAGTGAAGAAGGGTTAAATGCTTATGGTGCAGTGACGTGGGGACAGTTTTTCGTTTACCAGGGATTCAATGAACACAATGGCTGGATGCATACCAGTAGCAGGGCAGATGCCATTGATGAATATGAAGAAACCATTGTAAAGCAGGGTGAAGAATTGTTTTATAAACATGGCGAAGAGCTGAAACCTTTGGTTTCGAAAACAATACAATTGGCTTATAAGGATGGTGATAATGAAGCTACCAAATCGTTCACTGCTTATTTTACTCATCATGGTCCTGTCATTGCCAATCGCAACGGTAAATGGATCAGTATAAGTTTAATGCAAGAGCCACTAAAAGCTTTGACACAGTCGTATACGCGCACCAAGACCAGCAGTTACGAGGAATTCAACAAAACCATGGAGTTGAATACCAATTCCTCTAACAATACAGTATATGCTGATGATAAAGGAAACATCGCCTATTATCATGGTAACTTCATACCTGTCCGGGATACACAATTTGACTGGTCTAATCCTGTAGACGGAAGTAACCCAGCCACTGATTGGAAAGGTTTACACACCGTAGAACAATCGGTTCACACCTTGAATCCAAGCAATGGGTGGATACAGAATTGTAATGCAACACCCTTCACGGTGTCAGGTGATCAAAGTCCGAAGCCCTCTGATTTCCCCAACTACATGGCTCCTGATCATGAAAACTTCAGAGGTTTACATGCCGTGCGTGTGTTGAAAGACTCTTCCAATTTTACGCTGGATAAATTGATAGCGGCAGCTTATGATACTTACTTACCTGCCTTTGAAAGATTGGTACCAGCTGTTGTAACTGCTTATGAAAAAGTAAAACCAGCCAATCCGGATTTAAAAGAACCTATTGAAATCTTAAAGAATTGGGATTATCGATTTGCTGAAAATTCTGTAGCTACTGCACTAGCCATCTATTGGGCGCAAGACTTGCAACGTATGGTAGCGGACAGAGTATCAAGAAGGAATGGCGACCTAGCATTAATTGACTTCATGGCCCATCAAACCTCAGACAAGGAAAAACTACAAGCCTTATACAATGCGATTAGCATACTTCAGGCCGACTTTGGAAACTGGAAAACTGCATGGGGCGAGATCAACCGATTCCAAAGAATCACAGGAGATATCGTTCAGCCTTTCGATGATTCGAAACCCAGCATTGCCATCGCATATCCCTCTTCCTTTTGGGGATCGCTGGCCGCATTTGGTAGCAGAGCATACCCTGGCACCAAAAAGTGGTATGGCACTCGTGGTAACAGCTTTGTGGCTGTGGTAGAGTTTGGTGAAAAAGTAAAAGCTAAATCTGTATTGGCAGGGGGTAACAGTGGAGATCCTTCATCACCTCACTTTACGGACCAGGCAGAAATGTATCGGAAAGGAGAGTTCAAAGATGTGCTGTTCTACCGCGAGGACATCGAGAAGAATGCAGAGAGAACATATCAACTAGAAAAAAGTAATTAGACATGTCGTATAAAGATCAACTTCAACCCTCACGAAGAATTCTTATGGGCCCTGGCCCAAGTGATGTTCATCCAAGGGTATTACAGGCTATGGCAACGCCTCTGATCGGCCACCTCGATCCGGAGTTTGTTACCATTATGGACGAGATCAAAGAGATGGCACAGATCACTTTTCAAACCAAAAACCATCTCACTTTTGTGGTATCTGCACCCGGTAGTGCGGGTATGGAAACTTGCCTTGTTAACCTGCTTGAACCAGGCGATGAAGCGGTGATTTGTATCCATGGTGTTTTTGGAGGACGCATGGCGGACATTGCTGAAAGAGCAGGCGCCATAGTAACTAAAGTGGAAGCTGAGTGGGGACAACATATTGACCCTCAGCAATTAAAGGATACCTTGAAAACACTTCAACCAAAGCTTGTAGCTATTGTGCATGCAGAAACATCTACGGGTGTTTTACAGCCATTGGAAGAGATCAGCAAAATTGTGCATGATGCTGGGGCTTTGCTGGTGGTGGATGCGGTGACTTCTTACTGCGGAACACAACTTAAAATCGATGAGTGGGCAATTGATGCCGTATATTCAGGTACACAGAAATGCCTAAGTGCAGCCCCAGGTTTATCACCAGTATCTTTTAGTGAAAACGCAGTAAAAGCTTTGGATGCCCGCAAAACCAAGGTGCAAAGCTGGTTTTTGGATCTCAGCATGGTAAAGAACTATTGGCAGGGAGCCAAAAGGGCCTATCACCATACCGCTCCAGTTTCAGCGATGTTTGGATTGAGGGAAGCCTATAAGCTGGTCTTGGAGGAAGGATTGGAAAACAGGTTTGAAAGGCACCTAAGAAACCACCTCTTGCTGAAGAAGGAGTTGGAACCATTGGGTTTTGAATTCGTGGTGAAGGAAGGCTACCGATTACCCATGCTCAATGCAGTAAAGTTACCGGAAGGTATGGATGATGCATCGGTACGAGGGAGACTTCTCAATGATTTCAACATTGAAGTGGGAGGTGGGTTAGGAAAATTTGCTGGTAATATCTGGCGAATTGGATTAATGGGAGAAAGCAGTAATCCTAACTATGTGAATACACTCGTGGCTGCACTCAAAACAATAATCAAATAGTTGATACGATTCATGACTCAGTTTAAAACCAATTTGCCTGACGGTGTATTTGCCGCATCCGTTACTCCATTGAAGAAAGATTTTTCAATCGACCATGAAGCTTTACTTAATCATTGTAAATGGCTGTTGGCCAATGGTAACAATGGCATTTGTTTTATGGGCACTACAGGTGAAGCCAACTCATTTTCTCTTCAAGAGAGAATGAATGCTTTGGATTACCTGATTGAAAAAGGAATGGATCCACAAAAGCTTTTGGTGGGCACAGGTTGCTGTGCACTCCCTGACACCATCGCACTGACTAAGCATGCAGTATCTAAAAAAGTGGGAGGTGTATTGATGCTCCCACCGTTTTATTATAAGGGGTTGACGGATGATGGATTAACCCATTATTTTAAACTGGTAATAGAAGGGGTATCCAACCCGGATTTGAAAATCTATTTATATCACTTTCCTAAAATGACAGGTGTTCCATTCACCGTTTCCTTTGTCAGGAACCTTGCTAACCTATATCCAGATACGGTGGTTGGGATGAAAGACTCAAGTGGAGATTGGAATAATATGGAGACTATCTGTAGAGAAATCCCAGGTTTTAAACTTTACGCAGGTACAGAAAAGTACTTTTTGGATGTAATAAAGGCTAAAGGAGCTGGGGTGATTTCGGCCACCACCAACCTCACAGGGTCTTTAGCAGCAGAAGTATATGCGCATAGAAATGACAATAATGTAGATGAACTTCAAACTCAACTTACGGCTGCAAGGTTGGCTTTTGAAGGGGCATCATTCATTTCCAGTGTAAAACATGTACTTGCACATCGTACCCAAAATCTAGATTGGTTGAATATCAGACCTCCCAACAGTAATTTGACTCAACAGCAAATCGAAGAGTTAGAAAGTAAATTGAAGTCGATAGGATTCAAATTACCGATCGGCCAATAGGATTTACTCCGCTGAATGCAGCTTTGCCAAAACGTGCTTCTGTACTTTGCCTAGGGCAGTGCGAGGAAGCAAATCGATTACGATAAACTTTCGCGGTATTTTAAAAGAAGCAAGTGATTTTTTGCACTTATCTTCCAATGCTTTCTCATCTAAGTTTCCGTTGGGGACAATGAAAGCAACGGGTAGTTCACCTCTCACTTTGTCAGGAATCCCGATGACTGCTGCTTCTTTAATCTCATCTTGTTCCATTAGAAATTCTTCAATTTCTCTTGGATAGATATTAAACCCACCTGAAATAATCAATTCGCTTTTACGACCTCGCAATGTGTAATAACCATCCTCTGAAACCACGGCCATATCTCCAGTTTTGAAATACCCATTTTCAAATGAAGCCAAAGTGGCATCAGGTCGGTTCCAGTATTGAGAAAACACATTGGGACCTTTAATATGAATTTCACCTTCTTCATCTACCCCCGCTTCCTTACCTTCAGGAGTAATAATTTTTACCGATGTACCAGGTAGTGGCCACCCAACGGTACCTGCTCTTCGTTCACCCACATAAGGATTGCTTATGTTCATCAATGTTTCAGTCATCCCATACCTTTCAAGTATAACGTGTCCATACTTTTTGTGGAAGGCATCTAATACTTGCGGTGGAAGTGGGGCAGAACCAGAAACAAATAGCCTTACGCTAGCACCAATTAATTGAGCTTCATCCTCAGCTTTCTCTAATAGCCTCACGTAAATGGTGGGCACGCCATAAAACAAAGTAGGCTTGAAGTTGGCGCATTCATCTTTTATTTTCTGATGCTCGAAACGAGGTAATAATCTTGTAGTTGCGCCCGCAATGAAAGCGCAGTGCATGCCATTGGCCAGGCCATGTACATGGAAGAGGGGTAGCCCTAATAGGAGTCTGTCCGCCTCTGTAATTTTCCAGCAGATGTTGAGATTGATGGCATTGGCGATAAAGTTATTATGCGAAAGAACGGCACCTTTTGAAGTACCCGTTGTTCCTGAAGTATAAATGATCGCTGCGGGAGAGTCACCAGTCGCCTTACATTGTACTGTTTCTTGCGGTTTACGCTTGGCCTCTTCAGCCATATCAATAGCACTCCAAGTTGCTATTCCCTCCACCTCATTGATTGAAACAATGGCTTTTGGGGTAGCATCATTCATGATATGGGTTATTTCACGTTCTTTATAAAGGATATTAATGGGAACGATGATAATACCTAACTTGAGGCAGGCGAGGTAGATATCGATGAACTCAAGGCTATTTTCAAGGTATAAGCCAAGCCGATCACCCGATTGTAAGCCTTTTGCCAGGAGTACCGAGGCCATTTGATCACTTCTTACATTCAAATCTTCGAAGGTGAGCTGCGTAGCCTCAAATTCGATGGCTATTTTATCCTTTCTATCAATAAAAGATAGGTTGAATAGGTCAATTATGTTCATAACATTATTCTTAATCCCTTAAGAATAATGAATTACGGAGTGGATAACCAGTAGAATTATATAATAATATAATCCTTAACTCGCTCATTTATTGGGTCTATTCTCCTTTTAAATACTTCTTTACTTTAAAACGATTGCCTTATTCAAAGGAATTCATTCAGGTTTATGCTATCCAACTACTGGAGTAAACCTTACATGTAGTAATTACTTACACAGTCTCTGTGTGGTCTATAAAGATCGATTTTTGATAGAATAGTTTGAATTAATTTATAAAGCATTTCATGTAAGATTTACTAGGATAACTCTCAGCTAGCATTGCTCAATCAAAAATAATTTCACGACCTTATCAGAGATATAAAAACAAGACTAGCTGCTACTATAAATAACAGATGAAAGAAATGGAGCGACTTCATGAGATTAAATGTGGGATGTTTTTTTTTGTAATGGGAATTTTCAAAAGTTTCTCCAGGACTGTGTTTCTTTTGGCGTTTTGTATTACTTCTGGTGCAGGTTTAATGGCACAATCTACCTCATGGATTGGAAACACAAATAATAATTGGAGAACGGCATCCAACTGGACAAACGGAGTGCCTGATGCTTCTAAGGATGTATTTATTGGTGATGCCAATTATGGAGGTTCCAATCAACCTACCCTCAATTTTTGGTTCGGTTCTGGGCAATGCAAATCCTTAACCATTGGTGGAGCAAATGCCATCACATTTACATTGGTAGATGATCTAAAAGTCTACGGTTCTATCACAATCAATGGAAACGGATCGCTAGATCAATCGTATGGAACCATCACAATAGATGGGAATTGGAATAACTCAGGAACGTATACCTACGGTGGTTTTTCAGGTAAAGTCTATATGTCAGGAGCTGCGCAAAGCATTGGTGGTTCATCGGTAACTACTTTCGACAGATTGTATATCAACTCAGGGAGCTATGTCACCCTTGCTCGTAATGTCAACATTGCAAATACGCTTGAAATTGATGGCACGCTGGACCCTACACAAAACTTCAGTGTTTCCGCTGGAAGTAGCGACATTGATATTAACGATGGTGGTGTGATGAAAGTAATGGCTTCCACTTTCACCGGCAATTACTCGGCCGGAAGTGCTGACCCCACAGCAAACTCCTCGGTAATTGATTATGCAGCTTCAGCAATTAACCAGACAGTAAGCAATTCTATTTCCTATAAAGTGCTTAGAATCAGTGGCGCTCTAACCAAATCCTTAGCTGCAAACACAACGGTAACCCGCGATCTTGAAATAGCAGGGGGGACGCTGGATCTGCTGACCTTTACAATAAACCGAAGTACACCTGGCGGTAGTCTTACCATGGCCAATAATACAATCTTAAAAATTGGTGGCGCAAATACATTTCCGAGTAATTATAGTTCGGTGTTACTAGCCACAGCAAGCACAGTAAATTACTACGGTGGCAACCAAACGGTAAGTGCAAAAAGTTATGGAAATCTTATTCTTAGCAGTTCAGGAGGAACAATTACTAAAACAATGCCCGGTACTGCATTTTCAGCAGCTGGGAATTTTACTAGTACGGCCTCAGCAGGTACACTATCTTATACAGCTCAAAATAATATTACGGTAGCAGGAAATATTAATATCGGACCCAGTACCACTTTTGCCGGTGCCTCTTTTTCGCATTCATTTGGCGGCAGTTGGACAAACAATGGCACATATAGCAATGGGTGCGGTGGGACCATAGGTACACTAACATCAACTGGGACTTCTTCTGTGTGGAGTGGAAGTGGTTCAAATAATTTTGGGAATTTAGTGGTGACAGGGAATGGAACCATTTTGAGTGCATCCACCTCCGTTACACTTTGCGGCAATTTCTCTACCACCGGAGGAGGTTCCTTTACACATACCACCGGAGGAGTTGGAACATTCACAATGACGGGTTCAGGAAAAAGTATTTCGGGGTCAAATATTATTCTGGACGACCTCGTCATCACCTCAAGTCCCGCAGCAAGTATTACGACTACCTCTTCATGGGCCCTAGCAGGTGACATGACGGCCAATGGATCATTGACAGCGTCTGCCAATAGTCTTATTTCTTTTATTGGTTCGGGAAAAACAATCGCTGGATCAGGTACACTTCAATTCTATGGATTAAACATTCCGGGAAGTATTACAACCGCCCGTAATTTTTCAATCAGCTCCAATTTATCAGTAGGTGGATCGTTCAATGCATCTGCCGGGCAGGTAAATTTCAATGGCACTTCTACTTTGTCGGGAACGGCAAACTTATTCAGTATAAATATTGCAGCCTTGAGCAGCCTTATTATGGGTGGCAGTGCTAACCTGGGCATTGCAGGTACGGTTACCTCTTTAGGGACCTTTAATGCAACCAGTAATGTTCCTAATACAGTTAACTACAATGGAACGGGTGCCCAATCTTTAGTTTTCACCTCATTCCATCACCTAATTACTTCAAATGGAAATACAAAAACACCCACTGCAGGGCTTACAGTTAACGGAAATTTAACGATAGCTACATCTACCACTTTTGCTGCAGGAGTATTTATACATACAGTTAAAGGCAATTGGATTAATAGCGGAACATTTACAGCTGCAACTTCTACAGTTCAGTTTACTGGAAACTCGGATGCAACCATCACAGGTGCAACCACATTCACTAATCTTACTGTGAACAAAGGAGCCGCTAACGTCATTACTTTAAATAACAACGTGAGCGTTTCGAATGTCGATATGACTCAGGGCAAAATGCTTACCGGCTCAAACTCGATCACGATTACAGCGACCCGAACAGGCAATGGAATTATCCTAGGAACAATCACCCGAACACATGCATTCTCACCTACAGTTAATTATGCCTTCGAAGGTCCGAACAATTACGTAAACTTTGCATCTATTGTTGGGTCAGTTACTTCGATTACGATGGTGGTCAAAGCTGCACCTGTTACTACTTTCCCTTCTGCCGCGTCTGTAAACCGATCCTACAACATAAGTGTAGCCGGAGGAGCTACCTACAGCGCCCTGCTGCGATTACATTACGAACAGCCCGAAGTCAATGGCAATAGTGAAAGTTCCATGACCTTATGGAACGATGCGGGTACAAGCTCTTGGGCAGATCAAAGTAAAAGTGGAAATGATGTAACGGCAAATTATGTGGAGAAATCGGGGATCACCAATTTGTTGAATACCTGGACGCTATCCGAAGGCCTGATTAAATATAGTTGGAATGGATCCACAAGTACGGCATGGGGAACCAGTACAAACTGGACTCCCAACGGAATTCCCAGCGTTACAGATGTTGTTCACCTGGGAGATTTGGTCTTTACCAACCAACCGGTTATCAGCCCCGCAGCACAGGTAAAGAAAATTTATTTTAATGATGTAACTCCGACCACTCTTACCTTATCTGGTGGAGGATCGTTGACTGTACAAGGAAATATCGATGGGGTTTGGACAACCGATGCGGTTCATAACATTAATATAAGTACAGGATCACTTACTACATTTAGTGATATTGTTTTAAGTGACGGAACCACTAATCGGACTATTAATATTACGGCAAGCACAGGAATCATAAATGTAAATGGTTCCCTTACACAAGATGGCGGGGCAAATCTCACATTTACCGGAGCTGGAAATTTAAATATTGGTGAAAAATTTAAATATGTAAGTGGTGTGTATACTCCGGGCACTGGTACTGTAACCTATAATGGGATTGAAGATCAATCAATAGCAGGTCTTACCTATTACAATCTTCAGATTGACAAGACGAATGGATCAGCAACGCTAAATTCGCCTACAGCAATTACCAATAATTTTACATTGGCCACAGGAGGGCAGGTTGATGTCAATGCTGCACTAACCGTTGCAGGTGATATTAATATAGGCGCTTCAACAATTTTGAATGTACCATCAAACAATTCAATTAGTATTGGCGGCAATTGGTTGCGTACAGGCACTTTTAATGCAGGTGCCGGAACCGTAACATTCAATGGAACAGGAGCCCAAACTGTAAATGGAACACTGTTTAACGATTTTGTAGTCAACAAACCATCAGGCACCCTTACACTAGCAAATGATTTAGACATCAATGGAAATATTGATATCCAAAATGGAATTGTTGATGCCGTCACCTTTAATGTACATCGAACGGTATTAGGGGGTAGTGCCTCGATGGGAGCTGGTACTACCGTGCGTTTTAGTGGCACAGCATTGCAAATATTTGATTTTGCAGCGGTAAATATTGATGCAGCAAGTACCATTGAATTTTACGGTACGCTGCCTACAGCGATCCCGCCAACTACCTATGGCAACCTAACTTTATCAAATGGTAGCGCGAATGCAAAAACAATGGTCGGCCCTACCACTGTAATGGGAACTCTTACCGTTAACTCAGGAACAACATTAACCTCTCCTGCAACTACGTTGAGTCTTTACGGAAATCTTGTTAACAATGGAACTATTGATGCTTCCTCCGGAGCAATTATTTTAGCTGGAACAGGAAAAACCATAAGTGGAGGATTTACCGTAAATGAATTAATAGTTAGCGGATCTTATGATTTGGTCTCTGGGAACCTCACCATAGATCAAAATGTGGATGTAACAGCCTCCGGAGACTTTGATGCGGGAAATTCTACGATTACCATCAATGGTGATGTAACTAATTCAGGTATCTATATTACAAATGGAATTACTAATCTATCCGGGAATCAAGTTCAGCACATCCAGCTTAATAATGCCATAGTATCATCGGCTGCAGGTGTATTCAATTTCAATGGCACTATAGAACCTGTATTCAATAGTACATTCGCTCCAACTTTAGCCACAGTCAATATCAATAATACTGCGGGCATTACACCTTCGCAGCCATGGACAGTAGGGGTGGCAATGAACATTGCATCGGGCTCTACTTTTAATGCTGGTCCTTTCATGCATACCTTCGTTGGTAACTTTACAAATAGTGGAACGCTAAACAGTAGTGGGACTATCCAATTTAGTCCCGCATCATCTGCCAACGTTACACTCGGAAATAATTTTAATTCAACAGGTAAAGTAATCTTTGGAGGAACAGGGACAATTAATTTGGTAGACAATACTCCTACCTTTCATTCAGTAGAGATCAACAACACAAATGGCTCAGGTGTAACTGCTGGCTCAACGTGGACAGTATCCAGCGAATTTGTAATTGGCCCTGGTGCTGAACTAAAGGGAGGTGTCGGGTTAACTCATACCATCTCCGGAGGATGGACAAATAATGGTTTATTTTCAGGGCAAACCTCTACGATAGTATTTGACGGCAGTAGTGGTGTAGATGAATTGAAGGGTATTGGTGTAAATAATTTCAACTCAATCACGTTTGCAAGTGGATCCAACTATACCCTTTCATCAGATATTGCTGTTGCAAAAGATTTCATCAATAATGCAGCATTATTAAATCTAGATGATGGGGAAGTAAAATTCAATGGATCTGGCCTGTCAATTCTGGGGGGAACAAACCAATCTTCTTTCGCTGATTTGGTAATAGCGAAAACCTCCAATAATGTTCGTATGGATATCAGCGCCTCGGTTGCAAGTTCATTAACGCTAACTTCAGGTGTGCTGGATTTGAATGCACAAACACTCTCTATTACAAATCCATCCAGTTCTACTGTTATCCGAACAAGCGGGTATGTACTCAGTGAAAATACCAGCAACAACAGCAGACTCAACTGGACTATAAACAACGACCTTACACCGCATGAATTTCCCTTTGGTAATAGCTCTGGGGTATATATTCCATTTACGTTTGATCTTTCCAGCGGTGATGCGGGTATAGTCTCTGTAGCTACCTATGGTACCGGCACAAACAACCTGCCGCTCCCACCCACGGTTACCGAACTCAAAGACCAGTTTGGTGCAGACAATAGCTTAAATACCGTGGACCGTTTTTTCCAAATAGACCTTACCGGTTCCACCAGCCCTACTGCAGATATTACATTTACCGCAAGTGCTGCCGAAGTAGGATCTATCACCAGTTTATTGGCCCAGCGATGGAATGTAAATAAATGGGATCAAGCAATTCTAGGCCAATCCAGCGGAGCAACTAGCGTCACCGTTCC
>JAGQYK010000097.1 GCA_020436125.1 Cyclobacteriaceae bacterium
GAAACCCTAACGATATTACTTCTGGATTTCCGTTGTGTTTTGCGTTGTTTGTCGATTTTTTCAAGGTCATCCTTAAGCACAGCAATTTGATTACGGATATTTCTTCTATCGGTCTCAATCTCCTTCTCCCCAGCACCACCACGTGTCCCCGTTCCACCACGCTGTCGCTCTAGGTGGGTCCACATTCGGGTAAGCCTCGGTAGCAGGTACTGGTTCATGGCCAGCTCTACCTGCGTGCGGGCTTGTGCAGTCTGAGCCCTCTGAAGGAAAATATCAAGAATTAGCAGACTTCGATCGTATACCTGAACCTTTGACTCACGGTCTTTAGGATTTAGCTCCTTTTCCAAATTTCTCAATTGAGAAGGGCTCAAGTCATCATCAAAAATCACATTGTCAACATCATGCTCAAAAACATATTCCTTTATTTCTGCAAATTTGCCCTTTCCCACAAACGTTCGCACATCAGCATGGGGTAGCCGTTGGATAAACTTTTCAACCGTAATGATACCAGCTGTTTCCGCAAGGAAGGCGAGTTCGTCAAGGTGTTCAACAGTTATATCTGCCTGCATCTTGCCCGTTTCTACTGCTACAAGAATGGCGCTCTTTTCTTTTAAGTCTTTCATCAATTAATTTTCAACCTCTCTGATCCAAAAATGTTATATATAGATTCCCTTAACACTAATTTATATTCCTAAAGTTTGTTCTTTGGTAGTTACTTTTCTATAATTTTACCGCATACAGTACATCAAACTTACATTAATTTGTCTTTGAGGTTACTTTTCACATGCTTTGAATATATCTCTGTAATGACAATACAGAGTTGTCTAAATCCCAGTTGGCCCGAATGAAAGTTGCTATAGTTTTAAACACATCATGGAATATTTACAATTTTCGGCTGAATTTTGTTAAAAAGCTTATTGCCAAGGGATATGAGGTGCATACTGTTGCTCCAATCGACAAATATACGCATCACCTTGTTGAAGCGGGCTGTATTCATCATAAAGTAAGAATGGACAGCAGAGGTGCTAATCCAATAAAGGATTTTGCCCTTATTATCGAATTATGGTCAATTTACAGGAAAATTAATCCTGCAATAGTTCTACATTATACAGTAAAGCCAAATGTGTATGGCACGATTGCCGCCACACTATTGAAAATACCAGTGGTGAACAATGTATGCGGGCTCGGAACGGTATTTTTAAAAAAGAATTTTGTTTCAGCTATCGCCATTCAACTTTATAAGTGGACTTTCAGATTTCCAAAGAAGATATTTTTTCAAAATGGAGATGATTTGGATTTGTTTGTAAAACGGAAACTCGTTGATCCTGAAGCAGTTGATCTTATTCCAGGGTCTGGAGTGGATTTGGATAAATTCCAGCCAATGGCATTTAAAAGGAATGAGTCTTTTACTTTTTTACTTATTTCAAGACTTATCACAGATAAAGGTATTCTAGAATACATAGAAGCCGTCAAAAAGTTAAAATCAAGCGGTTTGAATGCTCGATTTCAGCTTCTTGGCGCCAAAGATCCACAGCATAGTCGTGGAATACAGGAAAAGGTAATTGATCAATGGATAAATGAGGGTACAATTGAATACCTCGGAACAACTGATGATGTTCGTCAATTCATAGAAAAAGCAGATTGTATTGTTCTTCCGTCCTACAGAGAGGGGGCGCCACGAACTTTACTAGAAGCTGCAAGCTCAGCAAAACCGATAATAGCCACTGATGTAGCAGGGTGCCACCATGTAGTGAACAACAATGTAAATGGATTGCTATGTAGACCAAAAGACGCTAATGACCTTGCTGAAAAAATGGTAACAATGGCTGGTTCCGACAATGAAATACTTGAAAATTTCGGGCTAAATGGACGAAGCAAAATGGTCAGGGAGTATAATGAGAATGTGGTAATTGATAAATACCTACAAACCCTTCAATCTCTTCAAAAAGCGTCTTAATTCCGTACTTTTGGGGTATGGAGATAAAAACCACTAACATAGAAGGCCTGATCGAAATCACCCCTAAAGTCTTTCCAGACACAAGAGGTTGGTTTTTTGAGTTTTATAAGGACGTCTCTTTTAAAGAAATTAACCCCTCCATTCAATTTGTTCAGGAGAACATTTCATTCTCTAAAAAAGGGGTAATAAGGGGTTTGCACTTGCAACTTGATCCTTTTGCACAAGCCAAGTTGGTAACAGTAATTAAAGGTAAAGTGCTTGATGTAGTTGTAGACCTAAGAAAGGGGTCCAGCACTTTTGGCTCAACCTTTACTCTTGTTCTAGATAGCGAAAAGAACAATATGCTGTATGTTCCCGAGGGGTTTGCACATGGTTTCTCTGCTCTTGAAGACTCTTACTTCTTTTACAAATGTTCAAGCACCTATAGCCCTAAATTTGAAGCGGGTATCATTTGGAATGACCCGAAATTGAACATCGACTGGCAAATCAATAATCCTATTATTTCACAAAAAGACCAAGCACTGCCAAGTCTGGACGAGTTATTGATAAAATCTGTAATTTCACCAGAATAAACCCATTTTCGTGAATTCTCTATTACACAAACTGATCTTATTAAGTATTGTCGCGCTCACATTTTCGTGCAGCTCTTACAAGAAAAATATCATGTTTAAAACACCTGAGAATTTTCAACCGAAAAAAATTACCTCTGAATCAATCAACATCATTCAGGATTACATCATTCAGAAGAATGACTTACTTACTGTTGAAGTCTTTTCCAATAATGGCGAACGCCTTATTGATCCAAACCCAGAACTCACCAACTCAAAAGTACAAGCAGGTGAAAAAGAAAAGATCACCTATCTCGTAACAGCCAATGGCAATGCCAAATTGCCATTAATCAATGAAGTTAAAGTGGAAGGCCTTACCCTCAGGCAGGCTGAAGTATCAGTTCAGACTGAATACGCTAAATATTTTAAGGACCCCTATGTAGTAATGCATTTTGCAAATAAAAGAGCCGTACTGTTGGGAGCTACCGGTGGACAAGTCATACCACTGAACAATCAAAATATGCGTCTGACAGAAGTTTTGGCATTGGGGAAAGGACTTGATAATAGTGCGCAGGCACAAAACATCAGAGTATTGCGCAATGATGACGTTTACTTAATCAACCTAAGTACTATTGAAGGTTATAAAGAAGGAAACATATTAATTCAACCTGGTGATATCATTTATGTTGAACCCATCAGAAGGCCATTTACTGAAGCCGTTCGAGAAAACGGCAGCATAATAAGTATTGTAGTTAGTCTTGCCTCATTGGTAGTTATTATTCTTAACGTAAGGTGAAGTGAACAGACAGGAGCAAACGGAGTTAACAACGGACATTGAGGGTATTGATCTTAATAAACTAAAGATCGTTCTTCGCAAGAACCTCATTTGGATTATCGGTATTTTCTTAATTGTTAATCTCACCGCTTATCTGACAATCCGATGGACGAAAGATCTCTATGAGTCTGAATCTGAAATGAAATTAGATATAAAGCAGGACGCAACTGAGCTTGGAATAAAAACTCTGGTAGAAGATCAAAATCTTAACATCATCTCAGGTGAGATTGAACAAATAAAATCCAAAGTATTTCTAAACAGAGTAATTGATTCGCTTGATATCAATATTGGCTACTATAGTATAGGCAAGGTATTAGTCGATGAGAAGTATAGGTACTCACCCATTAAAGTTACCGCCAGTCAGTTCCCATCCAATATTTATGACACTCCTATCTACATTGACTTTGAACCTGGCGCTATGGCATTCGAAGTAAAGTTCGGAGAAGATGGAGAGCCAGTTAGGGGTACTTTTGGCAAAGCTATTACAATCAATGAATTTGAATTTACGGTAAGTAAAACCAAATCCTTTGACCCATCAGCCACTGATGATTATTATTTTATCATTCATAGTAGGGAGTCGTTACTTGATTACTTGACTGATAACCTGACGGTTGAGCCTCTGAATTTTAATGCCAATACCATTAAAATAACTTTTAGCGATTTTAATGCCTTAAAGGCGCACACCATTGTTAGTAAAATTGATTCATTGTACATCAACTATAGTAATGAACAAAAAAATCTAACTAATAAGCAGAAGATAGAATGGCTTAATAATGAGCTCTTACAGGTAGAGCATAAAATGGAAGATTTCGAAAATTATTTTGAAAACTTCACACTGCTTAATAAGAGCAACAATGTTGACGAAGATCTAAAGAGAACCATATTTCAAATCAACAAGATCGATTCACAACGTTTTGAATTGAATAAGAAGCTTACTGAGCTAAATCAGCTGATTGAAAATTTATCATCCAGTAATCCAGAAATATCAATTAATCAAAAGCAGTTTCTTCCTTCTTATCTCAACGATGATTTAGAGGTTTTAAACAAATTGCTACTTGAGAGAAATAGATTGTCTCTTTCCTATAACGAAAACACTTTTGCATTCAAACAGAAAGAAAATGAGCTCAATGCATTGAGAAATCAGGTTTTTAATCAATTGACCAATCTCAAAAAAAATTGGTTAGAAAGCATGAGTGAGATGAAAGGAAAAAAGGAAAGTCTTGAAAAGCAGTTCGCTTCCATGCCTGACAAAAACACCCAGTTCTCAAAAAACCAAAGATTTTACAAGCTGTATGAAGAGTTCTACTTGTCGATGATGCAATCCAAGGCCCAATTTGAAATCGCACAAGCAGGAAATACACCAGACTTCAAAGTGCTTTCACCCGCTACATTGCCCACTAATCCTATTGCTCCACAAAAACTTATGATACTAGGAATTGGCCTGGTGGCCAGTTTAGTCATCAATTTCTTTTTCATTGGCATTTTGTACTTACTGAATAACAAGATTATCAGTGTTCAGGAAGTTGAACGTAACATTGGGATTCCAGTGCTTGGTTCCATACCTGTGCTTCAGCAAACAAATGGTGATTCATTAGTAGTATTAAAGAATCCAAAATCAAGGGCAAGTGAAGCAATCCGAACACTGAGGACAAGTCTTGATTTTTTTACTACAGGAGGCAATAAAAAAGCCATCAGTGTTACCTCTACTATTTCAGGAGAAGGCAAATCTTTTCTTGCAATGAACCTTAGTGGCGTGCTCGCCATGTCAAACAAAAAGGTAGTTCTTCTTGACCTCGATATGAGAAAAGCGAAAGATAATCTGCCATTTAATATTGAAGATCCATCAAAAGGCGTAAGTACTATCCTCATTAATAAGCATGACTGGAATGACTGCATAATAAAAACATCAGTAAATTCCTTTGACTATATACCAGCCGGGCCCCATCCACCAAATCCATCTGAGCTCTTGCTCAATGGAGCATTCAATCAATTATTGGATAGCTTAAAAACAAAATACGATTATATAGTGATGGACACTCCTCCTGTTGGGCTTGTTACCGATGGTGTAATGGTTATGAAAAAATCAGATGTTTCTATTTATGTTTTCCGTGCAAATTATTCTAAGAGAGAGTTTATTAACAATCTTTCCAGAGTAATTAAAATAAATAAACTCACTAATGTAGCAGCAGTGGTTAACGCTCTGCCATCTGACGGGAAAGCTTATGGATATGGATACTATGAAGAAAAACAGGATAAGGGTTTCTTTAAGAAATTGTTGAAAATATAGTGTTCTCATTCTTCAAACAAAAAAATCAGGTCAGGTTAGCTCCACTTGAAACTGATATTCATTCTCATTTATTACCTCATCTAGATGATGGAGTAAAGTCCATGGAAGAGTCCGGTCAACTTATCCGACAGTTCATTGATTTGGGATACAAAAAAATAATTACCACGCCTCATGTGATGAACGACTTCTATCGCAACGAGCCAAATGATATTTTGGAAAAGTTAGAATTGTTAAGACAACATTTGAAGAGTGAAAATATTAATATTCCAATAGAAGCTGCTGCAGAGTATTATCTTGATGAATCATTAATAGAGCGAATAAATAAGGGTGAAAAGCTCTTAACATTTGGCAGTAACTACTTATTATTTGAAACCAATTTCCTCACCGAACCTTTCCAATTAAAGGAATTCATTTTCTCTGTGACCACCTTAGGATACAAACCAGTTTTGGCACACCCAGAACGATACCAATATCTTGTGAATACCTTTGAAAAGGTAGAGGATTTAAAAAACAGAGGCGTACTATTCCAAATCAACATACCCTCCATCATTGGAGCTTATTCAAAACCTATTCAAAAGCTTACAATTCAACTCATTGAAAAAGGTTGGGTAGATTTTTTAGGAAGTGATTGCCACAATCAAATTCATATGAATATACTTAAAGAGGCATTCAGAAATAAATATTTGAAAAGAGCCCTTGAATTACCACTGTTGAACAGATCCTTATAAACGCTATGATTGCTATAACGGGTGCCAATGGTTTACTAGGAAGTAGAATAGCACATCAGCTAGCAGAAGATTCGATTCCTTTTTTTGGAATTAAGAGGAAGAATTCAAATACAACATTAACAGACAATTTAGCTATTCATTGGAAGGAAGCTGACCTCTTAGACATAGGAGCATTGCACGAGGCGCTGGCGGGTGCAAGCGCTGTAATCCATACGGCCGCATTAGTTTCCTTTAAATCAAAAGACGGAGAACAGCTCTACCGTATTAATGTAGAAGGCACAAGAAATATTGTCAACACTTGTTTGAGTCTAGGTATACCAAGATTAATTCACATCAGCTCAGTTGCTGCTTTGGGAAGACAAAAAGGAGTAAATCATATTAATGAAGATAATAAGTGGGTAGAAAACAAACTGAATTCTGAATATGCCGAATCCAAGTACCTGGCTGAACTTGAAGTTTTTAGAGGCCAAGAGGAAGGATTAGCAATAGATATAGTTAATCCATCGGTGATACTTTCTCAAGCAGATTGGGATAAAAGTAGTGCGCAGCTTTTTAAGTATGTGTGGAAAAACAAACCATTTTATACACAAGGATCTCTCAACTACGTTGATGCCAGAGATGTAGTTACTATGATAAGTCTGCTATTACAAAGAAAGGCTAGTGGTGAAAGGCACATTGCAAATGGGGGCGTAGCGCCTTTGAAAGAAATCCTAACTATAATAGCTGGTCATTTCAATAAAAAGGCCCCGTGGATAAAGGTTCCTGGGCCATTGGTTTCAGCTACTGCCTGGGTTGAATCGGTCCGTTCATGGATAACCGGAAACGAGCCTATGGTAACACCCCAATCCGCAAGAACTGCCAACGAAAAATTCTTTTATAACAATGAAAAGGCCGTTCAAAAGCTTGGAATGCAGTTCCGCACCCTTGAAGATACGTTAGAATGGTGCTGTACTCATTATTTACAAAACGGTACAATAAACAATCGAAATTAGCAAGCTTGTGACCCTTGTTTTATGGGGCTACCTTTGCCAGAACAGATTCATTTGATTCACGATTTTTTTACCTATTTTAGGAAAACCATTTTACCTAATGGCCCACGATTTCAGGAAAAGAGAAGAAGAGGAAGAGTTAATCAAGCGCTTTGAGGAAAGTCTCAAGAAGAATAGAAACGATTTTTTTGATATCAATTCCTACGAAACGATCATAGATTACTATCTAGATCACTCTAAACATAAGAAAGCCCTTGCAGCTGTTAATCAGGCTATGGAACTCTATCCATTCTCTACTGAATTGCTTGCGGTGAAAGCTCAAATTCTTTCTAACCTGGAAGAGTATGATGAAGCATTGGAGCTACTAGAAAAAGCCAAGAATCTCCACCCTACAGATCTTGAAATTTATTTTTCAGCGGGGTCTATCCTTTCCCTACAAGGAAAGCACAAAGAAGCTATAGCACTCTACGAGCAAGCGTTATCCTTTGCTGATGAAGATGCTGACGAGATTTACTACAGTATTGGTTTGTCATATCAAAGTATTGAAGAGTATGATAATGCAATCAACGCCTACAAAAAATCGGTTGAAATAAATATTTCCCACGAAGGTGCATTATATGAATTAGCGTTTTGCCTGGATGTGGTGGGTCAATTAGAAGGAAGTCTTTCTTATTATAGAAAGTTTATTGATGAAGATCCCTATTCTGCAGCCGCATGGTATAATCTGGGAATTGTATGCAATAAGCTAGAGCGCTACACCGATGCTCTGGAAGCGTATGAATACGCAGTAGCTATTGATGATACTTTTGCTTCAGCCTATTTTAATATGGGCAATACTTATTTAAACACTGAACAATACACCAAGGCGCTTGACTCCTTTAGGAAAACCGTAGATATTGAAGGACCTAGTCCGGAGGTATATTGCTCCATGGGTGCTGCGTACGAAAATCTAAGTCAATTTGAGTTAGGTTTAAAATACTTTCAAAAAGCTGCTAAACTTGACGACTTCTATGATGAAGCATGGTTTGGAGCAGGTAGTTGCCTTGAAAAACAAGAGAAGTGGTATCAAGCACTTCACTTTTTCAATAAAGCCATTAAACTGAATAGCCAAAGTGCAGAATATTGGAAAGCTGCAGCTCATGCAGAATTTAAAATTGGGAATACTGTCTCTAGTATAAGTGCATACGAAGAAGCAAGTCATTATGGGCCCACTGACAAGGAAATCTGGCTCAATTGGTCATTCATCTATTATGAACAGGGAGAATATTCAAAAGCTGTGGAAGTACTGGAAAGAGGATTGGGGGAGATACCCAATGAATCCGATTTTCTGTATCGTATGGCGGTATATCAGATAGAAGATGGCAAGTTTAAAGAAGCCTTTAATTATCTCGAAAATGCCTTAATTTTGGATTTCGAAGGACACCGCATGCTTTTTGATTTTTTTCCTAAACCAGAAACCCAAAAGGCACTCTTTAAGATTATCGATCAATTTAGAAAAGAAAACCGCTAATGAATTACACATTAAAGAATCTGCCTGAGCGAACCGTTAAGCCCAGGCAAATTGGATTTACTATGGCAATGGATAAAGGCCTTAGTGTAAGAGAAGCTGAAGACCTTGTTTCAATTTCCGCAGATCACATAGACATCATAAAACTGGGATGGGGTACATCCTACGTTACGCCAGTATTAAAAGAAAAACTTAAGGTCTACAAAGATGCTGGTATTCCATGTTACTTTGGAGGAACACTTTTTGAAGCCTTTATTATAAGAGATCAATTTGATGATTATAGAAAGGTATTAGACAAGTATGACATGTCTTTTGCCGAAGTGTCTGATGGTTCTATTGATTTGGATCATGACAAAAAGCTTGATTATATCTCAAGGTTATCTGAACAAGTAACTGTATTATCCGAAGTCGGGTCTAAGGACGCTGAAAAAATTATTCCCCCTTATCAGTGGATTGACCTTATGCAAAAAGAACTTGATGCAGGAGCATGGAAAGTAATCGGTGAGGCGAGAGAAAGTGGAAATGTCGGACTCTTTCGCGCTACTGGTGAGGTGCGCTCAGGATTGGTACAAGAGATTTTAACGAAAATTCCTTTTGAGAAAATAATTTGGGAAGCGCCACAAAAGGCTCAGCAAGTTTGGTTTATCAAGCTATTAGGAGCAAACGTAAATCTTGGCAACATTGCGCCAAATGAAGTTATTCCATTAGAAACCATCAGATTAGGATTACGAGGAGATACATTTCTTCATTTTCTTGGTCTGGAACAAAAGAGGGGAAACAACGCCCCACCATTTTACACTGAATAATTCAATTGAGACGTTTTAAAGATTATTTATTCCTTTATATCAAAGGAATAGGAATGGGAGCAGCCGATGTTATACCGGGTGTGTCTGGAGGAACGATTGCATTCATAACTGGAATTTATGAAGAACTCATCAACTCGATCCGCAAGGTGGATGTAGATGCCCTCAAACTTCTTAAACAATTTAAGATTGGTGAATTCTGGCTAAAAATAAACGGAAGTTTTCTGATTGCCGTTCTTAGTGGAATTGTAACAAGTTTACTGTCTCTGGCCAAGCTGATGAATTACCTTTTGGTAACCTTTCCAATTCCAGTATGGTCATTTTTCTTTGGCCTAATTCTCATTTCAGCCCCTCTTATTTTACGTGAAGTAAAAGTATGGTCTGTTTCAGCAGTCATAACAGGAATCGCAGGTATAGGTTTCGCCTATTGGATTACCATTGTTTCACCCGCGCAAACTCCCTCCAATTTATTCTTCATTTTTCTTTGTGGAGCACTGGCCATTTGTGCTATGATTTTACCTGGAATATCAGGAGCCTTCATACTTCTCCTTCTTGGTAAGTATGAGTTCATGATTAAATCATTGGTCGAAATGAATTTCGCTGTAGTTGCAGTCTTTGTTACTGGTTGTGCCATTGGTTTGCTTACCTTCTCTCGATTTCTAAGTTGGGTACTCACGCGTTATCGATACCCTACCCTAGCACTACTTTCAGGTTTTATGCTGGGATCTTTGAACAAAGTTTGGCCCTGGAAGGAAGTGATTTCCTTCAGATTAAATACCGCAGGAGAACAAGTTCCAGCAATTGATCAAAGTATCTGGCCCGGTCAATACCTTGAAAAAACAGGTAACGACCCACAGGTATTTCATGCAATACTATTTGTGGCATTAGGAATTCTAATCGTTGTTTTTGTCGAAAAATTAGCGCTTGCGTTTAAAACAAAACCCTAAATGGAAAAAAAATTCGGTTTAATTGGTCTCACTGTTAGTCATTCCTTTTCAAAAAATTATTTTGATGAAAAATTCTTTAGAGAAGGATTACGCGACTACCATTACGATCTGTATGAAATGAAGCAAATCAAGGACCTAAAGCAACTGCTAAAGGACAATCCAGAAATGTGCGGACTCAATGTCACTATACCCTACAAAGAAAACGTAATTGAGTTGCTGGATACAATAGATGAAGCTGCAAAAAAAATAGGGGCTGTTAATGTAATCAAAATTAAGGGCAGAAAACTATACGGATACAATACGGATAGCATAGCCTTTAAAGAAACCCTTACCAAATGGTTTCCGAAACCTAAAAAATCCTCTGCCATCATATTAGGCACAGGAGGTTCCTCAAAAGCTGTACAGCAGGCTTTGCTGGAATTAAAAATTAATTTCAAAGTGGTCTCAAGGGATAAGAAAAAAGCTGACTATACTTATGAAGAATTGAAGGTAAGCGATGGGATATCCAAGTGCAATTTGGTAATTAATACTACCCCATTAGGCATGTCTCCTAACACAACCGAATTCCCTTCAATTAGTTACGAGCAACTTACCGCCAATCATTTTGTCTATGACCTTATTTACAATCCAGCACGCACCCAATTTTTACAAAAAGCAGAAATGCGCGGGGCTACTTTCAAAAACGGTTTAGAGATGTTGCATATTCAAGCTGAAAAGGCATGGGCAATTTGGAATAGCTAATATCTGAATTTGACTAAGTAAGAAAAATGGATTTTAAACTTACTAGTAAATACACACCCACTGGTGATCAACCTACAGCCATTAAACAACTGGTCTCAGGTTTACAATCGGGTGAACAACACCAAACCCTTCTGGGAGTAACTGGATCAGGTAAGACCTTCACTATTGCCAACGTAGTAGCACAAGTCAATAGACCTACCTTGGTACTCAGTCATAATAAAACACTGGCGGCACAACTCTATGGAGAGTTCAAACAATTCTTCCCCGAAAATGCTGTGGAGTATTTCATTTCCTATTACGACTATTACCAGCCCGAAGCATTTATTCCAAGTTCAGGATTATACATCGAGAAAGATCTCTCCATCAATGATGAAATTGAAAAATTAAGGCTAAGTGCTACCTCCTCTTTACTTTCAGGCAGAAGAGACGTCATTGTCATTGCCTCGGTGTCGTGCATTTACGGAATTGGAAATCCAGAAGAATTTGGGAAAAACAGAATCCAGTTAACCGCAGGGGAAACCATTCCTCGAAACCAATTTCTTTTTGCTTTGGTTGACATTTTGTACAGCAGAACAGAAGCTGAATTTAAGCGGGGCACATTTAGGGTAAAAGGTGATACCGTAGATGTATTCTTAGCTTACGCTGATTATGCTGTTCGAATCTACTTCTTTGGAGATGAAATAGAAGCGATTCAATTGATTGATCCGTTTACGGGAAAGAAAATATCTGATGAAAAAGTAGCTGTCATTTTTCCAGCCAATCTTTTTGTAACTGGCAAAGACATGCTGCAACAAGCTATTAGGGAGATTCAAGACGATATGGTTTTGCAAGTAGAGATGTTTGGCACTGAAAAAAGACATCTGGAAGCAAAGCGGCTCAAAGAACGAACCGAGTTTGATATCGAGATGATGCGTGAGTTGGGTTATTGCAGCGGTATAGAAAATTATTCAAGGTACTTTGATAGAAGGAAAGC
>JAGQYK010000098.1 GCA_020436125.1 Cyclobacteriaceae bacterium
TACACGGTTACCTGTGATGTTATCAGCCGCTTCTTTGATCTGGCCAATTCTGCGGATGTCCAGACGAACGGAGGCATAAAATTTAAGCGCATTACCACCAGTAGTGGTCTCAGGGTTACCAAACATTACTCCGATCTTTTCACGCAGCTGGTTGATGAAAACACAAGCGCAGCCAGTTTTGCTGATCGTTCCTGTTAGCTTCCTTAAAGCTTGTGACATCAGGCGGGCTTGAAGTCCCATTTTACTGTCTCCCATCTCACCCTCTAATTCGCCTTTAGGCACCAGGGCAGCCACCGAGTCAATAACAATAATATCAATTGCGCCTGAACGAATCAGGTGTTCGGTAATTTCCAGGGCTTGCTCCCCATTGTCGGGTTGAGAGATCAATAAGTTCTCTGTATCTATTCCTAATTTTTCAGCATAGCTTTTATCAAAAGCATGTTCTGCATCAATAAAAGCAGCCAGTCCACCAGCTTTTTGAGCTTGTGCAATGCAGTGCATAGTAAGTGTGGTTTTACCAGACGATTCAGGTCCGTAGATCTCGGTCACTCTTCCTCTTGGGATACCTCCAATGCCGAGCGCCAGATCAAGTCCTACCGATCCGGTTGAAATAGCCGGTATATCTAAAACCTTTCCCTCACTTAGCTTCATCACCGCACCCTTACCATAGGTCTTCTCCAGTTTGTCAATGGTAAGTTGTAGTGCCTTCAATTTTTCCTTGTTATCGCTCATAGCATCTCCCTTGTTAATATGTGTTAAAAATTCTTGTAGGGGTTGAAATTACCATTTCGGCACTTATTCACCAAGGTGAAAGCCATGATGGAATTTGCTGTACGTGAGATATCCAGGACCTTTTAAGATCGGAATTAATTAAGCGTTAAGGATTAACGGATAAGTCCTTTAATTTGCACTTTAATTCAAAGTGAGAAAGATTCTGATCATATTATTTTTTGCAGCTGCTCAGAATACTGTGTTTGGTCAGTTGAACAATACGCTCTTTGAGGATCGTCTGCAATTGGAGGAGGCAGATTCGGGGAAACTTTTCCTGGGACTCAATATTTTGGGTTTTTCCAAGAACAATGAGTACTTCAACACCATAATAGACGGTTACACCTTATTAGGTTACCAACTTCACCCAACATTGAGTTATTACCCGGGAAAGAATGTGAGGCTGGATGCCGGGGTTTATGTTCAGCAAGACTTCGGTAATCGTGATTTTTCAACCGTGGTACCCACAGTTTCGATCAAAATAACCAAAGGACCTGTCGCCCTTATTTTTGGAAACATTGAAAGTAGCCTGAATCATCGATTAATTGAGCCATTATACGACTTTGAGCGCGTATTGAACGATCGCATGGAGACGGGCATTCAATTACAATCGAGAACTGATGGTCTCTTTTTTGACCTTTGGCTAGATTGGCAAAATATGATTTATAATAATGACCCCGAGCAGGAACGTTTCGTTTCAGGGCTTTCATTGAATAAGAGAATCATCAGCAAGGGCCCATTTCAGGTTTCATTGCCCGTTCAAATTCAGATGAGCCATAAAGGAGGACAGATAGATGTAAATCCTTTGCCCCTTGAAACCGTAATGAATTCGGCCTTTGGTCTAGAGTTAAAGAAAGAAACCTCCGGCCCAATAAGGAATTGGAAGTTAGATGGATTTTATGTGCATTATAACAATTTAAGCTCAGCCAATGTAAGGCCCTATGCCGATGGATCTGGATTTTATGCCAACGGAAACGTTTCAACTGCTTTAGGTTTAGACGTCATGGTTAGTTATTGGCAAGCCCACGAGTTTATTTCTATTCAAGGAGGAAAGGTATATCCATCTGTTTCAGCATTTGACTATCGTGATCAGCAAGAGAATATGCAATTGCTTATGCTGAGATTGTTGTATAATAAAGAGGTCGCAAAAGGGTTGTATGCCACATTGCGCGTAGAGCCGTATTATGATTTTAGTTTCGAATCTTTCCAATATGCATATGGGTTCTATCTTCAGTTTAAAGACCGATTTTTTATTACAAGGAAGAAGTAGATGAAGAGGGTTGGACTTACTGTATTCTTTCTGTTGGTTTTACTGGTCGTGTGGTATTGGTCATTGATTGTATACGGAATCAATCAGGGGCTGGGTCAATTGAATATTGTTTGGAATGCGAGACCCATTCCAGAGGTGCTTAATGATCCAGCTTTTCCAGATTCATTAAAAAGTAAACTGCGCATCATTGATGAGATAAAGGCTTATGCCATTGACTCTTTGGGGTTAAAGGACACGGACAACTACAAAACTGTGTTTGATCAAAAGGGGCAGGAATTGATGTGGGTAGTTACAGCGAGTGAGCCTTTTCAGCTCAAGGCGAAAACCTGGGACTTTCCGGTGCTGGGCACAGTGCCCTACAAAGGATACTTTGATAAAGGCAAGGCAATAGCTGAAATGAAACAGCTGCAGGAAGCAGGCTGGGATGTGGGTGTTAGAAACCCTGGAGGTTGGTCTACGCTCGGTTGGTTTACCGATCCTATTCTCAGTGGAATGCTGGAGCGCAATGAAGGTGATCTGGCCAGCCTGATCATACATGAAATGGTGCATGCTACACTATTTGTGAAAGACAGTGTTGACTTCAATGAGAACCTAGCTTCTTTTATTGGGGATTCTGCTGCTTATTCATTCATTGCAGCAAAGTATGGTAGGCAATCTCAGGAATATTTAACCTATGTATATGAAGTAGTAGATTATCAACGTTACAGCAACCATGTGTTGAGGGGAAGCAGGGCTTTGGATAGTCTTTACAACACGTTTGGTGAGGGTGATACTGATGACTATAAAAAATCTAAAAAGGAAGAGATGATACAACGGATTGTTAGTAGCATGGATACGCTTACTCTCCATCAATATAAAATCCCAACCCAACGATTTAAAGAGCGCCCGCCCAACAATGATTACTTTTTGGCTTACCGCAGATACCAATCCAAGCAGACCAATTTTAGGTTGGAGCTGGAGGAAAAATATAATGGTGATTTACGTGAAATGATCAGGGCTTATACAGTTCGATTTCCCTTTCTTTGATAAGAGTGTGAGCGATTAAGGAATTGTTAAGAAGATAACCTTCCCTTTTAATTCGCTTAATTTCTGGGTACTTTTGTATTCGAAAAAATAAACATATTCCTATGGCTAATAAGCCATTACACAAGGTACTTGTCGTAGATGACGAGGAGCCTATTTTGGAGCTTCTAAAGTATAACCTCGAAAAAGGAGGCTATGATGTACGTACCGCAAGTGATGGGGTAGAAGCAGTGGATGTCGCTAAGAAGTTTATTCCTGATCTGGTTTTGTTGGATATCATGATGCCAAAAATGGATGGGGTAGAGGCTTGCCGAATTCTTAGAAGCACACCAGAATTACAGAACACTTTCATTGTATTTCTTACGGCACGGTCAGAAGAATATTCTGAAGTGGCGGGTTTTGATGTTGGGGCAGATGATTACATTTCCAAACCCATAAAACCCCGTGCTCTGATGAGTAGAATTGCTGCTCTATTCAGAAGGGAATCAAAAAAGAAGGGCTCGACCTCTCAAATCAAAATGGGAGATCTGGTCATCGATCGGACCAGCTATACGATCAAAGTGAAGGACAAAGAAATCAGCCTTCCTAAAAAGGAATTTGAACTGCTTTTCTTCTTGGCGCAAAACCCTAATAAAGTATTTAGCCGTGATGATCTGTTGCAAAACATCTGGGGCACCGATGTATACGTTTTAGCCAGAACGGTGGATGTACACATCAGGAAAGTGCGTGAAAAGATAGGAGATGACTATATTACCACAGTAAAAGGAGTGGGGTATAAGTTTCATCTAAATTAATCGAAGTGTATAGCGCCAGGGTATTGGCATTACTGTTGGCAGGCTCCATTAGTTTGGTCACAGCCCTTTTTCTCTCTTTGGTCAACGAGGTGGAGACGCAAGCTTTAGTGGTTGCTGCCATCATCAGTTTTTCCGTTTCTTATATTCTGATTTTTATCGTGCTCGAGTTTCTCATATTCGGAGAAATTAACAAGATCTATAGCATGATGGAGAAACTGCAGAAGTTTGATCTACGTGGTTTTAATAAACATAAATCAAGCAAGCTTAACCCGCTCAAGAAGATCAATGAGGAAATCAATACGTTTGCTGCCTTAAAGCAAAATGAGATTGATGAGTTGAAAAAACTCGAAACCTTCAGAAAGGAGTTTGTGGCGGATGTTTCGCACGAATTAAAAACGCCCATTTTTGCAGCTCAGGGATTTGTACACACGCTGCTTGATGGTGCTGTGAATGATAAAAATGTACGCATCAAGTTTTTAAGAAAAGCAGCAAAAAGCCTCGATGGTCTTGATGCACTGGTGCAGGACTTACTTACGCTGTCTCAAATTGAAACCGGAGATATAAAAATGAAATTTGAGAACATCGATCTTTACACCTTGTGTGTGGAGGTGGTGGATCAGTTCGAGCAAAGGGCAAAGGGAAAGGGGATTGAAGTAATCATCAAAAAACCAGCAAAACTGACCATCGTGCGTGCCGACTGGTTGCGCATCACTCAGGTGATGACAAACCTGATATCCAATGCAATTAAGTATAGCAATGAGGATGGACAGGTGACTATTCGCTTTGAGACAGACAAGAAGTACGTCACCACCTTTGTGAGTGACAATGGAGAAGGGATTCCGCAATCACATATCAATCGCATTTTTGAGCGTTTCTATAGGGTAGATAAAAGCCGGAGCAGGGAGCGAGGAGGAACAGGACTTGGCTTGGCCATTGTAAAACACATTCTTGAAGGGCACAAAAGCAAGGCGGAGGTGGAAAGCATTCCCGGTAAGGGCTCTACCTTCAGTTTTAAACTTCCGCTGGCAAAAGTGGATTCAACACAAGTAGAATCAAAGTCATAGTGTAACTTTGAGGCTTGAAAGCATCTTTTCTTACCAAGTTTAAGCAGTCGATACTATTTGAAAACCAGGATTACATGCTGGTCAACAAACCTCCATTTCTCTCAACATTGGAGGATAGAAATGACCCTGTTAATCTTTTGCGGCTTGCTCAGGAAATAGAACCTAATGCCCAGGTTTGTCACAGGCTGGATAAGGATACCTCTGGGGTGTTGGCAATTGCCCGCCATCCCGAAGCCTATCGCCATCTCAGCATCCAGTTCGAACAACGCCAGGTAAAGAAAATATACCATGCAGTGGTAGATGGGATCAATCAATTGGATGATAAAATGGTGGATAAGTCCATTTTGAAGTTAAGTGATGGGACGGTAAAAATTGACCATACGGGTAAGAGTGCCCAGACTTTTTTTACAACGCTACAGCACTTTAAAAACCATTCCCTGATTCAATGCATGCCTGTTACCGGCCGCATGCATCAGATCAGGGTGCATCTGGCATGGTTGAGAGCACCCATTACTGGTGATGAGGTTTACGGGGGTAAGGCTTTTTACCTGTCGTCTGTAAAAAGAGGCTTTAACCTGAAAAAGGATGAAGAAGAGGAACCCTTCATGAAAAGAATGGCTTTACATGCCTATTCCCTGTCATTTTTGGGTCTAAATGGAGAAAAAATAGAGGTGACGGCTCCTTACCCTAAAGATTTCGGAGCTCTTTTGAAGCAATTGTCTCAGAATCTCCGGTAAAAAGAAACCCTCACTTGGAAATTTAGCGAATTCGGTCTACTTTTGTGTCCCTTTTTGGAGGGGTATATAGGTTCAAAAACAGGTAATTAAAGGATCAAAAGTGGATCATAACAGTTATAAAACAACAAACCCTACTAAAGCAACAGCTGAAAAAGGCTGGGTAATAGTAGATGCTAAGAATCAAGTACTTGGACGCGTTGCTAGTCAAGTGGCCAGGGTACTTAGAGGAAAAAATAAGCCATCTTTTTCTCCGCACGTGGATACCGGTGACCATGTTATCGTGATCAATGCTGAAAAAGTAAGAATGACAGGAAAGAAGTGGGACAACAGAATTTTACTTACACACTCGGGATATCCCGGAGGTCAAAGTGAAAAAACTCCTGCGATGATCCGTGCAAAGCACCCAGAAAGATTAGTGGAGCATGCAGTAAAAGGGATGCTTCCAAAAAACCGCATGGGAAGTGAACTGTACAGAAGTCTTCATGTATATGTTGGAGATCAGCACCCACACGAAGCGCAACAACCAAAAGAAATAAAGTTTTAATAAATGGATATTACCAATAAAACTGGAAGAAGGAAAACTGCGATTGCCCGCGTTTACTTGCAACCTGGAAACGGAACTATTACTGTAAATAGCCGTGAACTAACTGATTATTTCAAATCAGAGATTCATCAAATTACTGTAAAGCAGCCATTTACCATATTGAAATTGGATAACCAATACGATGTGAGCGTAAATGTAGAAGGCGGTGGAATCAAAGGACAGGCGGAAGCGGTTCGTTTAGGTATTACACGTGCTTTGGTTGAAGTAAATGCAGAGAATAAACCTGATTTGAAAAAAGAAGGACTTACTACTCGGGATTCGCGTTCAGTGGAAAGAAAGAAGTACGGAAAGAGAAAGGCGAGAAAGAAGTTCCAGTTCAGTAAACGTTAAAAGAAGCACATGGCTAAGAAGTTAACTAATCAAGAATTAATGGAAGCTGGTGTTCACTTCGGACACCTTACCAGAAAGTGGAATCCCAAAATGGCCGAGTACATTTTCATGGAAAATAACGGCATCCACCTTATCGATTTGAACAAAACGATGAAGTGTTTGGATGAAGCCACTTTTGCTTTGAAAAATATTGTGCGCTCCGGACGTAAAATCATGTTCGTGGCTACTAAGAAACAAGCCAAAGACATTGTAAAAACACAGGCGGTAAGATTGAATATGCCCTACGTAACTGAACGTTGGTTGGGTGGTATGCTTACTAACTTTGCTACAATTAGAAAGTCTTTGAAGAAATTGGCTCAGATCGATAAGATGTTGAAAGACGAAACTTTCGAAAACCTGGCCAAGCGTGAGCGTTTGATGATTGGACGTGAGAAAGCTAAGTTGGAAAAACTATTAGGCGGAATCGCTGATTTGAACCGTCTTCCATCAGCTTTGTTTGTAGTGGACGTAAAGCGTGAGCACATTGCAGTAGCGGAGGCGCAAAAGTTGAATATCCCCGTGTTTGCCATGGTTGATACCAACTCTGATCCTACGAATATTGACTTCCCTGTTCCTGCTAATGATGACGCGTTCAAATCAATTTCTATCATTCTTGAGCATATCGGTCAGTCAATCGAAGAAGGATTGATGGAGCGTAAGAAAGATAAGGATGATGCTAACATGAAGAAGGAAGAAGAGGAGAAGAAGAAAGTAGACGAGACCGTAGAAGAAACGAAATAAAATATAAGGATTCCGGTACACCGGGCCCTAATCAATTTCAACACTAAACATCGGTCGCAAGCCGGTGTTTAGTTTTTTAAAGACAACAGTAACTATTAAATATTATCAGAAATGGCGATTACAGCACAAGATGTGAATAAGCTACGCACCATGACCGGTGCTGGAATGATGGATTGTAAAAAGGCACTTACAGAAGCCGAGGGTGACTTCGAAAAGGCAATTGAAATACTGAGAAAGAAAGGGCAAAAAGTTTCTGCTTCCCGCTCAGACAGAGATGCTAAGGAAGGTTCTGTATTTATTAAAACATCTGACGATCATAAAGAAGCAATATTGATTGCCCTTAATTGTGAGACAGATTTTGTGGCTATTAACGAAGAGTTCCAGAGTCTTGGAAAAGCAATCACAAATGTGGCTTATGATAACAAAGTAGCTGATGTGAATGCACTATTGGCAGAGAAATTGGGTGACCTTACTGTGCAAGAGAAGATCACAGAACTAATAGGAAAAATTGGAGAGAAGATAGAAATCAGCGAGTTTGTAAGAATGACAGGTGAAGCTGTGGTTCCTTATATCCACGCTGGATCAAAATTAGGCGTATTAGTTTCGCTAAAAGGCGTTAATGGCACTGACGTAACGGATGCAGGTAAAGATGTAGGGATGCAAATTGCTGCGATGAACCCTGTGGCCTTGGACGAGAATTCTGTTGATAAAAGCATCATCGAGAAGGAGCTTGAGATTGCTAAAGCGCAGATCATTGCAGAAGGTAAGCCTGAAAATATGGTAGAGAAAATCGCTGAAGGTAAGTTGAAGAGATTCTACAAGGACAACACATTGGTACACCAGCCATTTGTGAAGGACAATAGCAAGACTGTTGCGCAATACTTGGATAGCGTAACAAAGGGATTGGCTGTAGCTGAATTCAAGCGTGTATCTATTGGATAGGTAAAAGAAAGTTGTGTTTTGTGAAGGGGAGCTATACGCTCCCTTTTTTTTGCCTCGTCCTGGGAGGAGATAAAAGTATCGCCCGTAGGGAATAAGGAAAATTGGGGGAGTAAACCGGAGGTGAATATCACTGCCGGCATTGGAGGATAATTTTGAGTGTTGTAATTGTACGGTTTACCTGACAACTTTTGGTAATAGTTTGTGACGTGCTATAGGTGCTTTATTTTGCTAAGGCAGAATCAGCACCTCTTATACAAGCTCATTACTTTGAATCTTTTTTGACATTCAGGAAGAGGCGACTGGTTCTGTTTTTTCGTACAAAGGAAAGCTACTTCTGCTTAGAGTTCCGTCCCATAAACCCCTTCGTCAGCTCTGAGAAGAATGCCTTTTATTGTGCCTGGGCATTCAAACAATGCGATAACGTATGCGGAGTAATGCTACAAAGCACCCGTACAGATGCAACAACGTATGCAGAGTAATGCTACTAAGCACCCGGAGTAAAGTGGCCAGGTACAAAAGCTAATGAACTAGCCCCCTACAAAACCCTTCGCCACTAATTCCCCCAATGCAGGACCGTGCTTAAAGCCATGACCAGAACCCCCGCCCAGGAACCAAAGGTTGGAAGCCTCTGGATGGGATTCGAAGATAAAATTACCATCAGGAGAATTTTCATAAGGGCATACCCTGCTCTCCACAACAGGCGCACCTTTTAATCCGGGGAATCGCATTTCGATAAACTTACGGGCATCCGCCAGCACTTGCGGGTTGGATACTCGCTCCCCAGTGGTAGGATCAAACTTTTCCCCTCGCAAATCCACGCCAATCTTAAATCCCCTATTGGCATTACCAGGAATTCCGTAGTAAAAGTCTTTTCCGTCCACGTCTATCCAGGCAGGCATTTGGTCATACTGCTGAGCTTGTTCTTTAGGTACACCAAAATAAAAAACTTCCTGTTTGGTGCAGGTGATGATATTACCCAACACTTCCGGGAATAATTGACCAAGCCACGAACCGCAGGCGAATAAGTAGGCATCTGATTTTAATGTGGAGCCATCCGATAATTGTATGTTGTTTAATTGACCTGCTTTTATTTCTCCCGGGGTGACATAAGCCTGCACAAAATTACCTCCCTCTTTTACATAAGCGTCCATTACCGCCTGAGCACTTTCGCGCGCTTTTAAATAACCTCCATAAGGATCCAACCAGGCATGACTAAGGTTATCCGTGTGCACCATCGGGTATTTCTTTTGAACAGCGGCCAATGACATGTGCTCATATTCCATTTGGTGTTTTTTGGCGAAAGGAATGGAGTCGTCTACGAGAGGAGTCTTTTCATTATAACAAAACCAAATGACCCCTGCATTAAAAAACAGCTGCTTGTTCCATTTTTTCTGATGCTCTTTCCATAGGGTAAGGGCGCGCACATTGAGGTCAAAGTAGAATTCATTATCACCGTAGGTAGATCTTATTACCCTGGTCTCATCTCCGGAGCTTGATCGGGAATTGCCTGCCCCCCAGGCATCTACTAAAGTTACTTTATAACCTGCTCTTAATAGGTAGAGAGCCGACCACCCCCCAAAGGCACCAGCCCCCACTAGGGTAATGCTTGAGCCCTTGGGTAAACCTATTTTTTGGTCTTTAATCTTGGTAGGAGATGGGGAAAATGTATTTGTATTGTTACTCATAGTTCAGTTTTTAGCTTCATTATGATTGGAATCATAAGACGATAATCAAATATATCAGATAATTGTTGGAGCTAAAATTATGAAGAAGAAAGCCAGAATGCCTGCTTTTTTGATGGATTACTCATCTGTTTGGAACCCCTTAATTAAGGCGTTTTTAAGCAGTCTCATGATTACAGATGATAACAATCATAGTTTAGATACCCAGCCAGTAATAGGTTTACATATCGAAAATATGACTCCCATGATTGATAAGGATATACTATTAGAATACGGAGGTAAGGAGGTGGCCTTGAAAAAGAATGAAATTTTGTTTCACGCAGGCACTTCTGCACTCTACTATTACCAGTTGCAAGAGGGGGCTGTAAAGATGATTACCTACAGTAAAGACGGTCAGGAATTCATACAGGGTATATTTTCCCCAGGTGACAGTTTTGGCGAACCACCTCTATTCTGCGACTTTTCTTACCCGAGTACTGCAATTTCCATAGAAGACGCTATAGTAGTTAGGCTTTCTAAAGAAAATTTTTTTAAATTACTGAAAGAGAATTTTGAGATTCATTTAAAATTCGACCAGGTGCTGTGTAATAGATTGAAATACAAATCTATGATTCTATCAGATATTTCATTTCATGATCCCGAACATAGAATTATGAGTTTACTAAAGCATTTGAAGGGAAATACCTCGACAAGCGATCATTCAGGTGGCCTGGTTCGCGGCACAAAACCCTATGTTGTCCCTTTTACACGTCAGCAATTGGCTGACATGAGTGGTTTGCGTGTGGAGACAGTGATAAGAACAGTTAAGAAAATGGAAGAAAAGGGAAAGCTTGAAATAGTAGGAAGGAAAATAACAATATAAAATCAACTCAATAACTATATAACTATGAGACTAATCGCAATTGCAGCACTTGGATTTTTCATTTTCTCATGTGCGCCAGACAAGCCGCAAAACCAGGAAGACTTTCCTGATCAACCAAAGTCTACTAAATCTGCTGTGGAAGATGTAATTAACGACCCCACCAAAGGAATTGGGGCTGTTAAATCGGTAACGCTTAATTCTCCTCTGGAGCAGGACCGAGTGAAGAGAGGGTTGGCCATTTATGAAATGAAATGCTCTGCATGCCATAAGTTAGATGATAAGCGTGTGGTAGGCCCAGGGTGGAAGGATGTAACCAAAAACCGTAAGCCGGAATGGATCATGAACATGATCACCAATGTGGATGTGATGTTGGAGAAAGATCCAGAAGCACAGAAGTTGTTGGAGCTTTGTTTGATGCGCATGCCTAACCAAAATATGTCTATTGGAGATGCCCGGGATGTGCTTGAATTTATGAGGCAGAATGATGGAGAAAAGTGATTTGAATAAAAATAAACTTAACCTATACCCAAATGAATAAATACATCAGATCATTTTATACACTCGCTGTAGTAGCAGCATCTATGCTACTATATAACTGCAAACCACAAGGGCCTAAGCAGGCGCTTACGGGTGATGCAGCTGCCAAGACCTACATTGCGCCAGGTCAGTATGACGAATTCTACAGCT
>JAGQYK010000099.1 GCA_020436125.1 Cyclobacteriaceae bacterium
GGTACCAACTTGTTTTAGTGTTGTTATTGGTATTTACAAATGGTCTAAAATGCCCGTCTGCGATTTCCTTAATGTACTGAAGGTATTTTTTTAGAAGCTTAGGGCCTTCGTTTTTTGCCTCTTCCACCAGAAGCTCTTCTGGCCATATGCTGGTTACAATAATAATTTTTTCTCGGGCTCTGGTAATGGCCACGTTCAGTCTGTTTTCACCTCCCGCTACACTTAAACTTCCAAAGTGGAAATGTAATTTCCCTTTCTTATCAGGAGCATACCCTATAGAGAATATGATGATGTCTTTTTCATCTCCCTGAACGTTTTCTATGTTTTTAACAATTAGTGTGTCGGGAAAAGGAATTTGATGTTCACTGAAAGCAGCATCCAATAAGTCTAAAATCAACATCTGCTGTGGTGAATTGAAGCACACAATTCCTATTTCTTTTTCCGGATTGGATTTCACCATCTCCATTACCATGGCTACTATTTCCTGCGCTTCAATTTCATTCGTATTATTTTCCCATACGCCATCCACTTTGTGATAACTAACAGGTGGTTCCGTTGGGTTAATGTGATCAGCATCAGGAAGCAGTGTGAGTTGTCCGTCATAAAAGTATTGATTGGAAAAATCAATTAACTCCAGTGACTTACTTCTATAATGACTGCGAAGTGGAAGTTGCATCAGATACCTGCCTGAAAGCGCTAGTAAGGAATCTACTTCCAGATCTGGGTCGTCCTCGTTTTCGTCCTGCCACCTGATTCGGTATAAATCACTGGGTTTTAATTGCTTGTCGTCACCTGCTACCACTGTTTGCTTTCCGCGGTACATGGAGGGTATTCCACGTTCCGTAAAGCATTGGGAAGCTTCATCAAAAATGACAAGGTCAAACATTTCCTTTAAAGGGAATATAGCGGATACTGATTCTGGCGAAGCCAGCCAGCATGGAAGCAACCTAAATACTTCACTTTCAAATTCCGAAAGCAGTTTGCGGATAGGCCAGATCCTTTTTTTCTTGGTGAGTTGGTGGTGGAGATCGCGGTAAGTTACTCTATTGTTGAGTCTGTTGAACTCCAGGTCATCAGCAACTCGTTCTCTTGCTCTCAGTAAAATGATTTCATTGCTTATCTTTTGCTTTTCAATAATAAGATCTTGTAACTCTGACTCGAGCAATTGAAGTTTGCCTGACGATACCATCCTGAGTATAGGAAACTTCGTTTCCATATGATCTATCCAGGCCAGACAAAGGCTATTAATGAATGTTCTTTGAATGGCTTCAGGTTGCCAGTCGGTATGCACTTCGTGTAATTTAGAAACTGTATTTCTTTCGTCAGGGGTGAGTCCTTCTTTAATGGTATCAAATTCGCAGAGTGCGTCAAAATCATTAAGTATACCCAATCTTAAAGCCTCACTTTTTCCTGGTTGTTGGGTGAGGGATGCAATTTGATTGGGACTTAGATAAGCACTCCATTTGATCTTGGTGGCAGGCAGGAAGGAGAGAATCTGAAATAATTTCTTCATTCTCGATTCCATTTCAGTGTGACTCAGGGTAGAAAGCTCAATAAAGTTATTGATACCTCTTATTGATCTAAAAATCAGTTTGGCTTTGATGGCATTTTTTTGGCTATTAAACCAACTCTGGATTTCTCTTTCGTTTATTTTTTCAGGCACGTTCTTTAGCCAAGACTTTGTTTTGAGTTTAGAAAGGTTGTGCTCCAGATTAAGTCTTCGATCAAGCTTAGCTTCTAATTTTTTAAATCCACTACGATTATTTTCAATGGCATTGCCTACTAAAGCCCGCTTTATTAAAAATTTATCTTTAGAAAAAAGCTCCCAGCGAATTAGTCCGATCAAACTTCTCCTTGCCTTCATACTTCTATATAATGCCTGTTGTAGGGCTCCAAGTTGACTTGTAGGAAGTGATGATTCTGGCCCATCGTCTTCAAAACATGAAAGTATCAAACGTTCGATGTTGGCTAGCCATAGCCCACTGGTTTCATCATCATCTTCATCTATCATTTGCTGGAAAGAGAAAAATGTTTTTTCATTATCCAACTGCACTAACATTTCATTGATCTCCTGCTCACGCTCCAGTAGCTCTTCACATTGTTCCCAATCCAATTTTGCACCTACTTCTGTTTCAAGTTGTGTGAATAGATTATTGAGTACCACAGGTATTTCTTGCAGAATTTTCTCTATCTCCTTTAAGTCAGTTATGCCTAAACCAACAAAAGGTTTGCGGTCGCGCCACAAATAGTCATCCTGAATAAAGGTTTGGGCATAAAAGGAATAAGCCTTTAGTCGTGTATGGAAGGAGTTGATGTTATCAACAGGAAAGTTTTGATATTCCTGTTTCAGATTTATTGAGGTTTCTTTTGGGTTTGATCTAAGGTAAAGCTCCTTAATACTTACTCCAGATTCGGAATCATTGTAGAGTGCCTTTTTAAATTCATCCAACTCTTCTGTGATTTGATCGATCCGGTGACATACCTGTAAAAACTTTCGGTTAAGTTGAATGGCATCCAAGCTATTGTTTTTAGACCTGTATTCATCGACCCGATCAATTTGCTTGGCTCCCTTGGCATAAATTTCTTTTCTGTCGTTTTTGAAGTCATGCACCAATGCCAGAAAATCAGTGAGTTGGAGATCTTTTAATCGGGCATACACTACATCCAAAGCTGCTCTTTTTTGACAGACTACTAAAACTTTTTTGCCCGTGGCAATGGCGTCTGATATGAGGTTACAGATAAGCTGAGATTTACCCGTTCCAGGAGGTCCTTGCACCACGACAGAGTATCCAATTTTAGTTGCTTTCAGGATATTTTCCTGCCATGCATCTAATGGGAAACCCGTAAATAGTTTTTCCTCTTTTACCAGTTGGATAAAGTTAGAGAAGAGTAACGATTGTTGTTCCGCCTGATTTTTGCTCATGAAGAACTCTTCAAGACTTCCGATTTTATTTTCTTCAATCAGCTCTACATAATCGGGAACTAAGTAGGAGCCTGCTTGTGGAAAGATTCCCAAAACAGCTTCAGGAAATAACTTTAATTCTCCGTTGCCATGCAGTTCGTCAAATTCCGGTTGGGTATAGTTTTTAAAGAAATCCAATTCATCTCTATAATTATCTGGATTGAAGTGAATATCGATTGAACTCTTTTGTAGCAATTGATAAAGGGTAGTTCGAAAGACTGTACTGTCTGAGTCTGTTTCTTCGAAAGTTTCCTCCAATAGAAAATCTTCTACCTGAATTTTATTGTAAAATGAATAAGCAAGAAGGAATGACTTATTAAAAGTGATGTCTGCATCTTCCCTTTGGCGGATTATCCAATTATTATTTTCTAATTTAATCTCTACAGGAATGTATAGCAAAGGAGCCCTCACCCTTGTTCCATCCATGAATTTCCCCCTCGCAAATGGCCAGCCTATATGTAGGTCTTTTGAGCCGCGTTCTTCGAAGATCAATTGATCTAAACGCTGAATGCGTTTAATTTTTTTACTGACCTCATTGCTGGCTTCCATTCGGGTATCCACCAGAGGACAGAGCTGTTTGCTTTTGCCTGCAATGAGTGCCTCAATAATAGAAAATGATTTTTCTCCGTTAAGTTGACTTAAGGTATGCAGATCGATGAATTGATCTGAATTTGCCCTTGGTAGATATATAGAACGGCTATTTCCCGAAAGGTTAGTGAGCTTGCGTAAATACGAACTTAAAACATGGTGCTCCTTACGTGGCATCTATTCGATTGTCAAATACGGCCTAATGCGATCAAAAATAGTCTGGTCGATCAAATCAATTTTCAAAAGGTCGGCAATCTCATTGAAACTTCCATGCTGAAAACGGTAAGCAACAATAGATTTGGCAATTTTTGACCGAATATAGGGATGATTGGATAGATCCGATTCAGACGCTGTATTAATATTGATGCGAGATGGGCGAAATGATGGATCAATATAAAATCGTGTATTCACCATTTTTATCACATTGGTATCCAATCCGTATACCTCTTTGATCTGATTTTGATCTACAAATCCGCCCAAAGCATTTCTGTACTTCACAATCCTATTAGCTAGAACTGGACCAATCCCTCTGATTAGTTTTAATTGAGCGGTATCAGCCAAATTCAAATCTTGGACCACAGCAGGAGTACTTTTCTTGTTGTCTGTTTTATTGTCAGTAATCCTTTCTTTTGAGTTGGGTTTCTCGACTCGAATTTCAATAAAGGGATAAAGGCGCTTCATTAGCGAGGAGTCCATCCCATAAATTTTACTCAAATCATCTCGCTTTCTGAAACTGCCACCTTTGGTACGATAGTTTATAATTCTCTCTGACAAATAAGCGGGCAACCCAAGTGAATCAAACTCTTCTTTGGTAGCAGTATTGGGATCAAATGCAAATAGGGTAATGGTTTTGTTTTCTATCGTTCTGATAGGATTGAAATCCCAATGCGCTAGAAGACTATCAATTTTCGATTGTTCTGCATCGTTTGAAATTTCTGGCTGCTGGAAAAATGTTATGTAAAGTGGATAGGAGAATAGGATCAAAAGCATAGCTGGGAGTAATATCAAGAAACCATTGGTTTCACTTTGTGAAAAACCGAATATATTTCTAATCCAAAGTCTAAAACGGTGCATAAGAAAATCCCCCAACTAAAATAGGAAATTACTGACTTATGAAAAAGGGGTAATAATGAAATAATCAGGGAAACAAGACTTTTATAATTCCCTGACCAAGAGCTTGTTGTACCTTACCAAGGTCACCAACGAACTTCTGACTAATTTCTATTTCAATACCCAAATATTGACTATCATCATAAATCGACCTTAGATAACTGGTGAAACCATCGTCAATGCCTAAATAGGGTTCGTTGTCCAGTACTGCTAAACCGGGTGCGAGGCAGGCAAGTTCATGCTTTAAGCTTCTACAAAAACGATGTTCCGAAGCTCGTTCGGGGTCATATAAAAGGCCTAGGTCTACCTTCCTCTCTTTCCCTTGATATACAGGAGTAAAGGAATGGATGGAGAGGTGTAGGACCGGTTTTTGTTGCTCTTCTATTTTGTGTTGAACGCTCTGTCGGTACGGATTGTAAATATCTTTAATCAAAAGCTTTTTTTCTTCATCGTTTAAATGACTGGTGTAACGAGAAAAGAGCTGATTACTATGCAAAGAGCGGTTGGCTTCTATGAGCAATCGTGTGGTGTGGCAACCCAGAGGTGTCACGTTTAGTTGGCTGCCAAGATATTGAGCTACATGCCAGGCACCTGGATCCCATCCTTCGTGAGAGTGTAGAACATCTTCAGACTGGTCAAATAGCAATTTATACGCTTCGGGAACTATGTTTCCGGCATGCTCACAAGTGATGAGTACAGCATAGGACATGACGTTAATGACTAGGGAATAAACATCTTGTTTTGTGCAAGACATCCACACAACTTCCGATAGGTATTTTTTATTGATTCTTCAGAAGTGTCGTGCCCCATCGCTTTTATAATTCTGTCGGATAAGGTTCCTTCGTTGAGAATCACAGAAAGTTCAGGCGTCCACTTCTCTAGGGCTGTATTACCAGACTTTACCAATTTATCCATTACGATTTTCCAAACATCAATGGCTGTCATAGTACTTTCCTGTATGCTAAATGCTGCCAGAAACTCCGCTTGGGTTACCACTGTTTTTTGACCTGTCACCATACACTTTTCAAATAAACCAGCCAGAGGATCGGTTTTCATTTTCATCTGCTCGTCAAGACTAATGAATTTTTCACTAACGAAGGCTTTGATAGTTTCGATGACCAAGCTGATAATAGCCATATCAGCGGTTGGGCACTCTTGAATATCCATCAATCTAATTTCAATGGAGCCGCGATCAAAGCGGGGAATGGCACCACGGGAATTTACCCAAATAGGGTTGAGTATGTTATCCGGATCAAAGGGAGCGATGTCTGTTTTTATCTTTTCGTAAATCGTGTTCAGATAATTGCGCTTAGAAAATATCGCTTCTGGAATTACTTTACCTGTAATGGAAGGTATGCGCGCCTGATTCGTTTTGTAATATTTTAATCGGGTATCTACCATGCCAGTAAGTTGACCATCTAGTATAGGTGAGGAGGCACAAAGCGCGGGCAGAATAGGAAGTACTATTCGAATGGCAGCATGAAGTTTGGCAAACTCTTCATCATCGTAAAAGGGCAAATTGAGGTGTGTACTTTGAAGGTTAGACCATCCGTGCCCTTTTGAATTAAATATTTTATCATAAATCTGATACACTTCATTATTGTCGTGTGGCCAAAGCTTAGCCTCTTCCAGTGGATTCATAAAAGGATGCGCTGCTGTGGGCATAAGCATAGCATTCCATTTATCCAGGATGGCGTTGATCCTTTTTACGTTTTCAGCAAACCCATTTTCTAGTGCATTAAAATTAGATTCCGGATCGGTAGATTTAATCTCTACCACATGCATGACTAATTCGTTGGACCAGGTAACAATACCATTTTCAAAATCGCTACCATATTCTCCCAACTCATGTTTCAGCAACTCGTCAGTAACAGGCTTTACGGCTAGCGTATCTTTATCAACTAACATATATTCCAGTTCTATACCAAAGCCCTGGAAAAGGTGGATGCGGGGTGGGTGCGTCATTTTTCTGCCTTAATGCGATTTAAAAACACTTCCATTATGATGGTGTATAATTTTTCTTTCAATGCTTTGTCTTCTACTCCAGCATCAATATTGGGATTGTCGTTAATTTCTATCACGTAAAATTTCCCGTTGACTTCTTTCATGTCTACCCCATATAAGCTTCGGCCAATTAAGCTAGTTGCTTTAAGTGCTGTTTTCAATAGGCCAGAAGGAGCCTGATCGACAGAGAACGATTCGAAGTTGCCTTCTTTAGAGTCTTCCTTCTTCGCGCTCCAGTTTACAATTTGCCAGTGCTGGGAAGCCATAAAATATTTACATACGTAGATCACCTGGCCATCGATAATACCCACTCGCCAATCGAAAGGTGTAGGCAGAAATTCTTGAGCAATCAGCAAATCCGATTTTTCGAACATGCTTTTTCTGATCTTTTTATATTGCTCAAGATCTGTGATTTTATGCACTCCTTTAGAGAAGGCGCCATCAGGTTGTTTTAAAATAAATGGGAATCCCATTTTATCAGGTAACTCATCGCAATTGTCTTCTGTAATTACATTGGCTTTAGGTGTCAATATTTTATTAGCTGTAAGCAATTCGTGGAGGTATACCTTGTTGGTACATTTTAGAATGGAAACAGGATCATCGATGACAACTAATCCAAGTGAGGCAGCCTTTTTAGCGAACCGAAACGAATGATGGTTGACATTAGTAGTTTCTCTGATAAAAAGGGCGTCATATTGAATGAGTTGATCAAAATCATTCTTGGTAATAAACTCAACGTTGAAGCCGGTCTCTAGTGCCGCCTTATAAAATTTTTTAAGCGCCCGATCATTAGAGGGTGGATTATCATCCTCGGGGTTAACAAGGATAGCCAGATCATATTTTTTTCTATCTGGACGATAGTCTCTCTTTCTTAAAAAATATTTTTCAAGCGCACTCATAAACATAGGCTTGTCCTCAGGAGGCATCTCTCCCAAACTGGGTGGACGTAAACTTTGAAGCACCCACTTGGTCTTTTTGGAAAAAACAGCACGGAGGAATGGTGTTTGCACCAGTTGGAATAATTGTTTGCCCAGTTTGTTAAAGGGCTCATTACTGGTAGAGCCAAAATACACATTGAACTCAAGACGATCCCCGGTGATGTTTTTAAAAGTACTCTGAATCAAATCATCAAAATCCTGAGAGTCATATCTAATGATAGAGGGAAATCGAAAATCTTGAATGGTAGAGACACCAGGAAGGACTTTGTGTCCTCTCGCCTCGGCCAATAGTGATACATAGTAACCTTCACTTTGGTATTGATACGACTTGCAAAGGTTGAGCACTTTAATGTTGCGTGCATTCTGGTACACCTCCGATGTAATGTAAGTGTTAGGTGTAATCACTTCCACATCAGCAAGAGTGAGCTTCCAATTATCTGGCTTTTCAGTTACAATAAGCTTAGCCATGGTTACTTAGGTTCAATAATTAACAAATTGGCATCATAGGTCATAATACCTAGTAATATACTATTAATCAGCCTATCAAACTTTACATTATAATATTGACTTTTTAATGGATTGGGATTCATAGGGTCGGCCAGATAAGCAATATCTTTTTTTCCATCAAAACCATTAATGACCACAAAATGCCCTACAGGTTCACCCTTGATGCTGTGGTATTTATTAGTTTCTCCTATTTCCCGCGGGGTTCCGTATAAATAGGTGGCGCTTAAACCTGTTAGTACCGGAATGGATTTTAGCAAATAGCCCGTAATGAGGTCTTTATTAAGCTCTGCGTATTTCACTTTGCCCCCAGCTTCTAAAAATTTTATATAAGCCTCACATTCAGTTAATAGTTTACGCTTGGTTTTCTTGTACCGCATTTGCTTTTTTAGCAACTCAATCATTTTAGCGGAAGAATATTGAAACCATGTGGGGTCGAACACATTGAGGTTATAAGTATAGATGTGAGCTTTATATCCTCTTTGAAGGGCGTGATCAGCCAACATTACCGCCAGTGTGCCACCAGTTTTAAACTGCTTCACTTCCTGAATTACCTGTTTCAAGGAAATATCATCTTCGTAATGCTGGTAGAGGGCATGCAAGCAAGTAGGGCCACAGGTCACCTCATCAGGCTGCGCTTTGATGTCAAAATTGAGGAAAAGTGCCTGACGATTGGGCATATTGAAAACTTGATAATAATTTAACTAGGTCATTCCCATTAGAAGCGCAAAATTAGCGCAAATTATTTCGAAGAATGTGCAAGCGTATTCCATTTATTAATTGGTTTAAGAATGTGGTCGTTGGAACCTCCCTGTTCATTTGTATGCCTCTTATGGCTGGCGCATGGGGACAAACCGGCCATAGGGCCATAGGTTGGGTAGCTGAAAACCACCTCACATCAAAAGCTAAAAAGAAATTGAATGACTTATTGGAAGGTGCGTCATTGGCCATGGTTGGCACCTGGATGGATGAAGTACGATCTGATAAAAAATACAACTATATGTCCGATTGGCATTGGGTGACTATTCCTGATGGGAAGACTTATGCGGAGACTGAAAAAAACTCCCATGGAGATATTGTTGAAACGATTGATCGAATAATGAAAGAGTTAACCTCTGGTCGTCTATCTCATGATGAAGAAAAAGAGCGAATCAAAATTCTGGTTCATCTGGTAGGGGATATTCATCAACCCCTTCATTTGGGTACCGGTAAGGATAAAGGTGGAAATGACACTAAAGTAAAATGGTTTGGTAATGTATCCAATTTGCATCGGGTGTGGGATAGTGAGATGATTGATGATACACGACTTAGTTATACGGAGTTGGCTCAATCATTGGGTAGGCCCTCAAAAGTGACTGTGGCTAAACTTCAAAAAGCTTCGGTGAATACCTGGGTTAGGGAGTCGATGGATTTGCGTACGCAAGTATATGCGCTTGGGGATGGAAACCTATCGTATGAGTACTCGTATCATAACATGGATACGATAAGAAAAAGACTGTTGGAAGCAGGCGTACGCCTTGCGGGTTTACTTAATCAGATTTACGGATAAGATTTTAACAAATAGAAAAACCGTCATTGTGAAGCTGCTGAAGGCATCACAATGACGGTTTGTACTTTTTTCGTCTATGCTTTTAACCTTTTACCACTTGGGCATTAAGATGAATCTTCACCTCATCGCTTACTACCACACCACCTGCTTCAGTTACGGCACTCCAGTTTAATCCAAAGTCTTTGCGATTGATTTTTCCATTGATTTCAAATCCGCTTTTGGTGTTACCATAGGGATCTTTCATTGTTCCGCCATACTCCACATCCATCTCTACCTTTTTGGTGGTACCGCGTATGGTAAGATCACCAATTAGTTTATAGTCGTTGCCTGATACTTTTTTCAGTTCACCAGAAAAGTCCATTGTTGGATGCTCTTCAGCGGCAAAGAAATCAGCTGATTTTAAATGCTTGTCACGATCGGCCTGATTGGTATCGATGCTGTTGATGTCAAGGCTGAAGTTGGCAGTCGCGCCATCAAAGTCCTCTCCATCACTTTCAATGGCTCCACTGAATTTTTTAAAGAACCCTGTTACCGTTGAGATCACCAGGTGCTTTACTTTAAATTGAACTTCTGTGTGTGTTGGGTCAATGGCCCAAGTAGTTTTTGTTGCAGTTTCCATTATTATGAATTTTTCGTTTTGTCTTTGTTGACAATACAAAGGTAGAGTGATGGTCAGGCAGATTGCTTGAACCAGATTAATGAATACAACAGTTTGACTTAATCTAGATTAAGTACTATTTCTCCATCATCTTTCTTCTGATCTTGCTTAGAAATTCAGGGGTAATACCCAAATAGGAGGCAATGTGCTTCTGAGGGACAAACTGCTCTAAAGTAGGATATTTTTGAAGGAAGTATTGATAACGTTCTTCCGCTGACATGGAAAGATTGCGGAGGATACGCTGTTGGTGTGTGATCAATGAGTTTTGAAAGATGATGCGGAAGTACTTTTCAAATTTCGGAAACCGCTTCAGCAGTTCATCCATCTGGATTTTAGGAATCAACAGTACTTTACTATCAGTAAGTGCTTTGGTTGAGTAGATGGAAGGGGCTCCATTTGTGAAACTGTTCAAATCCCCCGTCCACCAACCGGCTGTGGCAAATTGAAGAACATGGTCATTGGCTTCCTTATCTGTATAGTAAGTCATCAGGCAGCCCTCATTTACATTAATGAAATAACGAGTTACTTCATTCGTGTTTTCAATAAACTCGTTTTGCTTCATCGTCATGGGCAGTAGAATAGATTTTAAGTATTTCTCTTCTTCTGCATCGAGTGTGATGTGCTTGGAGATCGATTTAAGTAAATGAAATGCGTCCATATGATTCAATCATTGTAAAAATAATGATTGCTTCTATAGGACGCTGTAGAATGGGAATTAGTTCAGCTAGGCCGCAAAATGCAACTGTCTGCTGAGGCGTGTGCGAATTTTCTCATCCAATTCCAGAAAGAAATATTCGTTGTTCAGTTTTATTTCATCCTTACGCTTGAGTGCCTTAAAAATAGGTGCATAAAACTCTACATCGATATCGTGTTGCTTCAATTCCAGTAATCCCTCTCCGATATGAATTAATTCCTGTCTGCTGGATACACGACCAAACTTATACTCTACGTAGGTGGGTAGG
>JAGQYK010000009.1:0-29501 GCA_020436125.1 Cyclobacteriaceae bacterium
GCCAACCGTGATTGGCATGGCCTCGGGAGTCGGATTTATGCAATGCAGTTTTCATTTCTTCAAATTTTAAGCCTATATGTGTTTAAACGTGAATTCCAATATAAAGATACATACAATTGTTGTATACACAATAATTGTTAATCAAAATTATTTTACTTCTACAAGCATGAAACAAATGAATTATATTCACGTTTGTAGAACTAATTATATAATACCCATGAAAGGAGCTTATTTAGGAGAATTAGAAGAACTCATATTACTAACTGTAGGTGTCCTATACGAAAACGCGTATGGGGTGGCCATTAAAGATGAAATCGAAAAACAGGTAGGTCGAAAGTTGAACATAAGTGCCGTACATGCTGTGCTCAAGAGGCTGGAGGATAAATCGCTGATCAATTCCTCGATGGGCGGAGCTACTACAGAAAGAGGAGGAAGAAGAAAACGTTTGTTTACACTTACTTCATTAGGCAAAAAAACTTTGGAACAAGCCAATGAAGTTCGCTCCCAACTCTATAATCAAATTCCAAAAATTGCTCTTCAATTCAACACCTATTGATCATGAATTCACCTCCAAGATGGGCAGATCGTTTTTTAGAGTGGTATTGCAACCCAGACCTGCTGGAGGAAATACAGGGAGACGCTCATGAACTTTATCAAATACGATTAGAAGAAGAAGGCAAATCCAGCGCTCAAAGAAAATTCATCTGGGATGTCTTTCGATTTTTCCGCTTGTCCAATATCAAAAGAACTCAACCAACACATACATCAAATTCACTTACCATGCTAAGCAGTTATTTCAAACTTGGATTTAGAAACGCCATACGCAACGGACTGACCTCCTCCATTAATCTATTCGGACTGGCGCTGTCTTTGGGAGTCGCTATCACCATTTTCGCCTTTGTTGATTATATGTTCAACATGGACTCTTTTCATACAAATAGTGATCGAGTGTATCAAATCACCAATCTTGTAAAAAATTCTGGGGATGAAAATAATGACAATTGGAGCGACTCTCCTATACCCCTTGCCCCTGCATTAGCAGAAGATAACCCATCCATCGAATCCTACACGAGAGTTGAATTTGAATCGGGTGCCATGCGCTACAATGAAACCGTTTTTAATGAGTCCATTTGGTTTGTAGACCCTGCATTCTTAAACATTTTTTCTTTTCAGCTTTTATACGGAAACCCCAACACCCTAAGCAATCCAAAAGAAATAGTAATTACAAAACCTATTGCAGAAAAATACTTTGGAAATATTAATCCAGTTGGGGAATCCTTCTCCATCAAATTTAGTAATGGCGTCAAAGAAGAATTCACAGTGGGAGCGGTATTAGATGACCTGCCAGGTAACTCAAGCATTCGATTTGATAACCTCATTTCTATGAGTGCTTTTGAAAAGCTTAAACCAGATGAAGTTAATGATTGGCAATTTTTTACTGATGCCACCTTTATCATGCTAAAACCTGGCCACAGTATATCAGAGATTTTACCTTCCATGGATAAGTATAAGTCCATTCAAAATGAGGCTAGCCTCAATTGGCCCATTCGGGAGTTTCGCTTTTATTCTTTAGATGGGTTGGCAAGAAAAAATAATGAAATCTATCAGGAGATATCACAGGGTGCACATCCAGCTGGAATGATTGCCCTTGGCACCATTTCATTAATGCTTTTGCTATTAGCATGTTTTAACTACATGAACATATCAGTAGCAACAGTCACCACCCGACTTAAAGAAATTGGGGTTAGAAAAGTAGTTGGAGGCCGAAGAAAAGAAATTATCATGCAGTTTCTCACAGAAAATCTTGTGCTCTGCATGGGGTCTATGCTTCTTGGTGTGCTTATGGCTTATCTGTTGTTTATGCCAGGGCTTAGTTCTTTGTTTCCCGTAACCATTTCATTTGCCAACATCTCTTTGGTTGACTTCGGTATTTTCTTTGTCAGCTTACTCGTATTTGTAGCCTTTGTCTCAGGGGCCTACCCTGCACTTTACATTTCATCTTTTCAACCAGTGAATATCTTGAGAGGTAAAGAAAAGTTTGGTCAGAAGAGTTTATTTAGCAAGGCACTTCTCACCACACAGTTTATCCTCGCATTTACGACCATTATTGCCTGCTTTGTTTTTATCTCTAATAGTCTAAGTCTAAAAAACAAAGACTGGGGATATGAACATGAGCAAAATTACGTGGTTCCAGTTGAGAATTACGAAACCTATCTTGCAATACGAGATGATGTAAGCCAAAACAAAAGCATCATTAATTATGGTGGAGCTGTTAACAGCCTTGGCCAAAGTGCTACCAGAACTTCCATCACCTATAAGGAAGAAAAGCTCCCAGTTATGATGTTCAAAGTTGGATTTAATTATCTGGAAACCATGAACCTCAGACTCAAGGAAGGTAGGTTCTTTGATGAAACCATTCAGTCTGATCAAACTGAATCCGTAATCATCAATACCATTTTTGCTGAAAAAATGGGGTGGGACAACCCCATAGGGCAAAGTTTCGAATACGACAGCGTAAAGCGTTATGTGGTAGGTGTAATAGAGAAGTTTCACTACTACGATTTTTACGCCTCTGTTGACCCGGTGATGTTTCTTATTACTCCCGAAGAAAATCTAAGGTACCTGGCTTTAAAGGTTGAAGCAGGATCTCTCATTGCAACCGAAGATTATTTAAAGAACCTATGGAGGCAAGTTGCTCCGGATGATCCTTATGCGGGATATTATCAAGACGCAGTATTTGAAGGATTTCACAGGGACAATAACAGCAATATGAAATTACTGGGTTTTGTTTCAATTGTTACAATTCTCCTTTCCTGCATGGGTCTATTTGGTTTGGTTTCATACAACATCACCCGAAGGATGAAAGAATTCAGTGTTCGGAAAATATTTGGAGCAAGCATAAACCACATTTTTACGCTAATGAACAAAGATTACATTTGGATACTTTCCATTGCTTTAATCATTGGTGCCCCTCTAGGATTCTTTGGTATCAACAGCTTAATTAACGTCATCTATCCCGAACCCATCGAAACAAATGCAACACCTTTCTTAATTGGAATTGGTATTATGATCATAACTGTTGCTATTACAGTAAGCAGTCAGATCAGAAGAATTATTAAGAATAATCCTTCTCAAACATTAAGAAATGAATAGTGAGTAAAGGTTGATTACTTTAATTCGACATAACTCATTACAGCACGCAATTTGGCATAACTGTATTTTCCATCTAGTTTTCCAAACAAATCCTTGGAGGTAAATTCTTTAGGCAATTCTTCTATGGCTTTTGAAATTAATTTCACATCCTCCTCTTTGATGAAATCAAATATCTCTATTTGTCCACTTTGAACAGCCTTCGCCAGATGACCTTCAATAGTGCCAGGCACTAGCTCTCTCTCCTTTGCAATAGTTTCTATGTCCTTACCTTCTTTCCACATCTGAAGCGTAATGTCATAAGTGCTCGGGCCATCTTTCTTCCTTCCTCCCTTTTTCTTACCTGACCCTTTTTTACTATCAGGAAATTGAGCTTTAATCTCATCCAAAAGGCGACCTCGTTCTGCAAGACGAACCTTTGCCAAGATTGAAAAATCAAACGATTGATTACCTTTTAAAATACCTTCTATCAATAATTGGGATTTATCAACTTCTTCAAGCGTTTTAGAAAACAACTGGTCCAACTCCTCTAAACCATTCAGGTAGGTTTTTACTCGTTTGTGTTGTTTCATTTCTGCTGTATGTGTCAATAGCTTTTTTACATTCTCTTCGAGAATTTTTTTATAGTAGTCACTTCCCTTTTTAATGCGTTCTAGTAATTTTTCCTGATCATCCGCCCGCAGTAGGTTTTGAAGTTGCCACCTGAACTTCTCTGTATTCTCTCTCTCCCCCTCCAATGAGATGGAGATTTGTTCCAGCACCGGCTGCATACTTACCTCTTTGAGTGAGATCGTTTCCTTTTTTGATTTTGTGATGTATCCCATTTCCTTCACTAACCCACTAAAGTCAAAGGTCTTATCAATTAAAAACGAAATAAATTCTGATTGCTTCTGCCTCATCACCTCAGGTAACTCAGCTGGTTTGTTGTTGTTCTTACTAAAAGAAACAATTTGATTATCAGCACTGATTACCCCTGAATGGATACGCGAACGAAGAATTAATCCACTTATCGATCTAAGGCGAGACAATGCCACATATACTTGCCCTCCAGTAAAAGCTTGCCCCACATCGATGATCGCCTTTTCAAAAGTAAGGCCCTGGCTTTTATGCACTGTTATTGCCCAGGCCAGCTTGACAGGATACTGAGAGAAACTTCCCACCACCTCATCATCTAAATCATTGGTGCTCTTATTAATAGTATATTTTTTATTCTCCCACCGTTCTCGCCTCAATTCAAATGATGTATGGCTTTCTGCCAATAGCACCTCAACGGTATTGCCCTGAATCCTACTTACTGTAGCGAGCTTACCATTAAAATACATTTGATTTTCGCTGTCGTTGCGAATGAACATGATCTGTGCCCCTTCTTTCAACTCCAATCTTTCCTGTACCGGAAACATCGATTCAGGAAACTCACCTTCAATTTGAGCTTCAAAATAATGAGAATTTGATGGCAACTCTTGCAAAGCAGTCTTGTTCATTTCATCCGCCTTGTAATTATGTGTTGTTAGAGTGATTACCTCTTTTACCTTCCGTATCTCGTCCTCATTTTTATAATGCGAATTCAACTCAGCAATATCAGATTCAGTAGGCGTGTTGTTCCTTAGGTTATTGAGGATGTTGATGAATAGGTCATCTTGTTGTCTGAATATTTTATCAAGCTCGATATACACAAATCCATCTTGCTTCAAGGCCAGCGACTCATAAAACCAGGCGCTTGGGTAGTAGCGCTGAAGCATGCTCTCCTCATTTCTTCTAACTACCGGGGGCAATTGATAGAGATCACCTATCAGTAACAATTGAACACCACCAAAACTCCTCTTAAAATTTCCCCGCGCAGCTCGCAATCGGTAGTCTATCGCATCGAGTACATCAGCACGCAACATGCTTACTTCATCAATTACAAGCAGGTCAATTGATCTCAACACTTGCTTCCTCACGCTGTTAAGAGGATGCTTTCTGGCCAAAGTATTTTGTGTAAAAAAACCTTCGTCCACATTGAAGTCGGATGGAATAGATCGGTCAGGCAGGAAGGTACCTAGTGGAAATAAAAATTGCGAATGAATCGTAACACCACCGGCATTTAAGGCCGCAATTCCAGTGGGAGCAACAATAGCAAATTGTTTGTGTGTGTGTTTTTCTAAATTTTTGAGAAAGGTAGTTTTCCCTGTTCCTGCCTTACCGGTAAGAAAAATATGGCCCGAAGTGCTATTGATGAACTGAAGTGTGGTTTCAGCAAAGCGGCTCATTTCCATATTGATATCTTCTGTCATAGCAAATTCTAAGAAAATACTACGATCGTAATTTATCCAATATTCTATTTAGTTCAATGGCCTCTGCTTTGGTGATTGATTTTTGAATGGATAGCCATTCATCATAGTCTTTATCGATCTCCGAAAGGAGCTTGAGTCCTTTAAAAGTGATTGAAATATCTACTTGCCTGCGGTTCGACTCACACAACTGACGATCTACTAACTCTTTTTGTCTTAATTTTTCAACAAGTCGTGTGCAATTGCTATTTTTTTCAATCATTCGTTCAGCAATGTCTGCGAGACGCATGGGGTTAGGTTGGCTCCCCCGCAAAATTCTCAGCACATTAAATTGCTCTGGTGAAATATTGTACTTCTTGAAATAGGTAGTATTCCTGTTATTCAACCAGCTGCTGGTATACAGGACATTGACCATCGCTTTTTGATGTTCATTGGTAAATTTTGTCTGTTTCACATCTTCCTCTAATCCCATATCATTTGGTAACTATGTAAATGTAGATACTATAATTGTTTATACAAATATCAGGAGAATGACTTGTAGTTTAATTGTAAATTGAACCATGAAAAATCAGATTCAGGCTTTGTTCATCATGCTCGCAATCACTGGAATTGCATGTTCACCGCAAGAGAACGATAAAGATGATTTTGAGAAAATCAATTGGCTTAAAGGTCATTGGGAAAGAATTAATGTAAAAGAAGGTAGATCAGCTCATGAAAAATGGGAAGCGGTTAATAATAATGAACTAAAAGGTTGGGGTGTTTCTATGCGAGGAGCGGACACTTCATTTGTGGAAGCCCTTCGCATTGTTATGAAAGATGGAGCCTTATATTATGTAGCCGATGTTCCTGAAAATCCCAATCCCGTATTCTTTAAATTCACTTCCATCGATGAGACTGGTTTCATTTGTGAGAATCCTGAACACGATTTTCCTAAAAAGATTGAATATCGATTGCGAGGCGATTCTCTAAAAGCAATTACATCTGGTGACGGTAAAGAGTTGGTCTTTGATTTTGTAAAAGCAAGGAGGTAAGCTAACGCTCAACACATCCAGGATAGAAAACATTGAACGCCTGAATATCCGTTTCAAAAAGCGAATTAACAATCGCAATATCGCTGTTGATAATCTCTTTGGCTTCCTTCAATGTCTTTGCAGAAAAAACAATAATACCTTTTTCACCTGATCGAGCTCCTAATTTAATCGTACCATTTTTCCTCAGGGTAGAAAGATGTTTTGAGTGTTCTGAAAAGTAAGGTTGATCATTAGGTGATTTTTCAAAGTCCCAGGCCGGACCAGTAGTATAAGTCACCACAAACAAGCTATCCTTTGGTGTGTTCTCCTGACCAAAAGACTGAATGGAAGTTAGAGTAAGCGCAAATAACAGGACTATTTTCAAAGTATTAATTGCACTTTGCATCATAGGTTCTGAAGTAGCGTGTATCATTGAGGTAGGTTTTTTTGTCTTTATAACTAAGCTGATAAGAATGAGCGCGTCCATTGTTAAAAAGAAGTTTTAAAACAGGTTCACCCTTTCCGTTGTTGGTCACTTCCCATTTTCCATGGCCATCTTTGTTTCCGGCACTGTTTGCGAATCCTCCTCCTGTATCTACTGAAAAACTATTGCTACTGTAATAAGAAAAGTTTCCGCTTGGGCAAAGTGTTATTTCACTATGAGAACTGTAGCCACTATACGTACTATATCCGCCTACTGATACTCCACCACTGCTATAGTTTGAATTCATATAGGTAAGCTTTGCTCCTTTAAGCGCCTCACGCCATTCTTGTGTAACCGGTGCTTCGGTGGGTTCAGAAAATTGAATACTCATAGCAATTTGCCGAGCCAGCTTTTTATAAACTTCAGAATACATTGCCGTGGTGGTAGCCGAAATAATTGACACTCCATATCCAAACGGATTAATTATCCCCACTACATAAGCCTTTACTTGTTGTCCCTGAATAATCCCTTCAAACTCAGCGCCAACACCTCCCTTTCCTACTTCATCAAACTCACTCGACTTCTGCAGAACCACGCCCTCCTCTTGAATACCAGCCTCAGCTTCTTGTTTTAAGATGTCCAGATCATTAACCTCGTGAGCCACCAGAAACACCAGGCCCGGCTGGGTGTCTGATACGATTAGAAACCCATCACCACTCTCCTCTCCCTTCCATTCGGTGGGAATTGTAAATTTTATTCCCATGTAGGGATAGTCAACCTCTCCCGTTTTTTGTGAAAAAACCGACTGGTAACAAAGAATGAAAAGCAAACCAATCAGACGCATGTCCAATTTCTCTTATAATCTACTATAAAAAACTAAACTACTCCAATGGCTGTTAACGGGTCTCCTTTGGTAATGGCAAGAGAAGTAACCACATAAAGTAATACGCCATCCTCCTCAGCTTTATATTCTCTCAACACATTGCCAAAGAAATCTCTGATTTCTCCCAACACCTCCCCTTTCTTTACTTTCTCTTCTAGGTTTTTAAATGCATACCAACACCCTTCGTCCTCAGCCGTCATCACAGCCATTTTCTTAAGGAATGTAACTTCAGAAGATTTAATAGTTCCCTCCATTACCCCCAATGATCGCAGAACATTACTAGTAGCATCGATGTACTGTTCTACTTCCTCCTTACTCCATCTTCCACACTGGCCTAATTCTGCAAGAAAACCAGGTGTACCAGCCTTGGCCGCTGCACCCATGGAACCATTATCAGAAACTGATCCTACAACATAAGGAAATCCCAAAGCTGCAGAGGCTGCTTTCGACTGTTCTGTTATTTCTCCACCTCCAAGATTAGAGTAAATTACAAATGGCACCAGTGATTCATGAATATCTCCACCATGCAAATCAATATAAAAATCAGCAGCAAGTTGAAGTTGATGAACAGTGTAGGCTATCCTTTCACTCACGGTACCTGTTGCTTTCCCGGGAAACACACGATTTAAATTCTTTCCATCATAAGGCCCGTAATATTGAAGCTTTGCTAAAAAGGCTGGAACGTTCACTGGATGAATAACCAATATTGTTCCCTTCACTTTTTTAGGATCTATAGTCTTTGCCAATTGTATAGCCGTTTCAATACAGGGATATTCTCCTCCATGCACACCACCTGTAATTAAAATTTGTTTCCCTGGTTGTGCTCCTACTATTAATGTTGCCGGCATTTTAACAGGTGTGCCTTCAACAGCAATAAACCCTTGACTTTTGGTGCCTTGAGTGGTAGCAAATCCATACGCAGAAAGAATTGAATCGAAAGTCATTATATAATGGGTTTATTGGTGAGCACAACAAATTATTTGATCAAACAAGATGGAATTGAACATGATTGTTTGTTCCATGTGGGGTAAGTGGCCAGCATTCGGCAAAACAAATAACTCCACTTTAGGAATCCGTTCCATTAGATTTGCCCTAACTTCATCCAACTTCACCACAGTATCATGCTCGCCCCATAGGGCAAAAACGGGAATGCCGGACTCCGCTATCTTTCTCTGTTCAATTTCCAAGGAGGGGCTATTCATTCTGGTAGAAAGTAATGCTTTTACAAATCCTTTGAATTTCATCATCTCTTCATAACGTTTATCCCATCCACCAAATGGAGTAGCATCATAAAAATCTCCCATTTGTCCACTTGCCATCGTTGAATACGCTTCACTTTGTTTAAAGTCTTGTATTTCCTCATCCGAAACCATGACCGGATATTCAATACCTCCTGCTACAGTCTCGAAGCCAGCAGGATCAACGTAAATTAAATTCTGAACACGTTCCGGATATTGAAATGCAAAAGCAGAAATGATCCGGCCTCCATAAGATAATCCGAGCAAGTTTATTTTTTTATTTATCTGGAGAGCATCCAGCAATCCTAGAAGCTGATTGGAATATAAGGCGGCATCATAGACTACATCCGGATTATCAGAGTACCCGCGACCATACACATCATAGCGTAATGCCCCATAGCCACGCGACAAAGCCGCATGGTAAGTAGAATCCCAAATATAGGATGGCACAGAAAAACCGTGGACCATAACCATTAGTGTATCTGACTCCTGGTTTTCAAATTCATAATAGGTATATCCAGCGTCTAGCTTAATAAATTCACCTGTCTTTATGGTGGCCCTAAAGGCATCATCCTTTACAACTGTTTCCGGATCAATAAAGCTGCTGGAATTCTCCTTGGTAGTACAGCCAATCAGAGACAATACAAGGCAAATAGGTACGAGACGAAGCATATCAAAAGTTTATATCCCTAAAATTACTTATTAAATCCAAGTAGTTCATAAGTGATGCCGATACTTCCAGTTTCATCATATTCCTGATCATTCTCAAGTTGAACTGTACGTCTCTCTTTCAAGTGGTTCTGCATCCTAATTTTAAACACAGATTTTAGAAATGCTTGTGGCCGAGCCATTCAAAATATCACAAACTTAGAAATTACCAGAAGTAAGATTATATGAGATTATAAGGCAAAGATGTAGGTTAAACCCTCTTTTTTAAGCGTTTGTAGGCCAAAACAGCATTGTTAACCATGTAATAAAACCTATTATGATGATCATTATAGTATAAAAAAAAATTGCAATTTCAGCCCCGTTATGTTTAAGACCATTATACACAGACTTACAGGAAACGGTTTTATAAGGGAGTGCATGCTTTTCAAATGCAACATTCCCTATTATTGGTTTCTTGGCATTATGGTATGGGGCTCCCTCATCATGTTTATCTATGCCGGACTGGCATTGATTAGACTAGGGATATGAGTGAACTACCCTCCCGAGTTCAAGAACTGATAAGTACCCCCACCCGAGAAGAGATTTTTAAAATGATCAACAGTCAGCAGGATGGCTTTACCTTCCTTGATGTTTATACTGCTTTGAAGAATAAAGGGATAAACGTCAGTATCACTTCTGTTCAAAACCTTCTAAAAGCACTTAGTTACAGAGGTTATCTCAAAGAGTATAACTTAAAGAAGACAAAGACCCCTGGAAGGTCTACTATTCATTATAAGAAGCAGCATCATTCTTAACCAGAAGGATAATGCTAACTAAGTCAATAAAACAAAAAAAGCCATCTTAAGATGGCTTTTGATCGTGGGAGCTGAGGGATTCGAACCCCCGACCCTCTGCTTGTAAGGCAGATGCTCTGAACCAGCTGAGCTAAGCTCCCCTTCATTTGGGACTGCAAATCTAGAATAGATTTTCGTTTGAACAAAAAAAGTTACTCAAATCTAGTTTTAACTGAAATGTCCAACTTATCAGGCCCCCATTTTATGAAGCTGCTCTTTCATCACAAAATCTTTAACCATCTCCACTACTTCCGGTGCCCTGAGATTATGCCCAAAGCCTTGTGTGGTAATCAATTGAGATTGTGGCCAGGCCGAATGAATGCGTTGAGCATGTGTATAAGGTGCCTCTTCGTCTCCCTCATCATGAATGATCAACCCAGGCATTTTTAATGACGCTGCAAAAGCAGGTGCCGAGAAATAGTCTGGTGTTTGGCGCAAGACCTTTTCAAAGTGATCGATAATGTATTTAAATGTCCGATCATTCAAACCAGTAAACTTCTTATAGAAATCAATAAAGTCATTGGCTTCTCCGGGTGACCCCATAGCAACAAAATGACCAACCGCCAGATGTTGATGATGGTGCAAAGCGTGCATCAGTGCGAAAGATCCCATAGAATGGGTAACAGCAAAATCGATTGTACCAACTTTCTTTACAAAGTCTTTTATGGCATCACTATAAATAGGAATGTTGGCATACTTTCCTGCAGAAAGTCCATGGGCTGGAGCATCAAAAGCGTAAATGGTGTACTCCTCCTGAGGAAATGATTGAATGTATTTCTTCCATCGGTAGGAGTGGCTTTGCCAGCCGTGTAAAAAAGCAATTTTCTTCTTTCCATGACCCCACTGATAGCCCTGAAGATCCACGCCTTTACTAGTGAAACGAAAGAGCTGGGCGGTTTCCAAGAACTGCTGGTGGTGGGGTTTGACAGGAGGCGCCAAGGGTGTACAGAAAATATTAAATCCTATTTCACCCACCTTAGATGGTGCCACCAGCGCCAAAGTGTTGAGATAACCCCCGATTAATTTTGGAACAATTTTCTTTATCATACTTAAGATACCAATCGGTATCAGTTAGTTCAAATTTTTTTACAACTCTATTTCCTTTAACATTTGGGTCAAATGCTTTGCCACTCTTGCGATATCATCATCATTGCCTCGAAGCTTGCTCATCATAATGGCACCTTCTAAGCCTGCAATTATTACAGTGGCATAATAGTCTTTATCAATATCAGACTTCAACTGATTGTACTTTACACCATTGCTTAAAATCGTAATGATGGCGTCTTTGAACATATCCAGCATCAATACTGCCCTTTTGCGCAAAGCAGGATGAGCATCATCCACCTCAATTGCTACATTTAATAAAGGGCAACCGCCTTTTACCGGAGGCTTCGACACATAGGTTTCAAAAAAATTAAAAATGGCTCTCAGCTTTTCTGGAGCCGTTCTTTCCTCTTTTATTTTCACGCGCAAGTAACTGAACATTTGTGTTGACAAATGACTCAATGTTTCCATCTCCAATACAGCCTTGCTTTCAAAGTGTCGGTAAATAGCGCCCTTGGTAAGGCCGGTAGCTTTGGTAATATCACTAATCGATGTGGCCTTATAGCCCTGTGTATTAAACAGGTGGCCTGACTGTTTCAGTATTTTCTCCTTGGTTATTTCTGGATTGCGCACACACAAAGATACCGATCGGTATCTTTAAAATCTTAATTTTCCTCATATTTTCTTATTCTTTTGCTAAGTCTTTGTTTTTCAATCAGATTGGGCTGAATTTTGCGTTACTAGCGAGTAACCCATTTTTTAATTGAAAACGCTTAAGCGCTTACTTTTTTATATTTCGCTCGCCCTCGGTGCTATAATTATCGCCTCCCTTACATCAGTTTTTCTGTTTAAGGATCGCATTATTCAACAATTTATTACTGAGGCCAATAAGAGTCTGAGCACTCCTGTGAAAATCGGCAAAATCGATATTTCACCGTGGGACGATTTCCCCAATATGGCTATCGTATTTCATGATGTCTATGTGGAAGATAGCCATCGCGGCAATTACCCCTTATTAACAGCCAAAAAGGTATCCTTTTATCTTAATCCTATAGAAGTCTGGCAAGGTCAATATGCTATCCGTGGTCTTCAAATCCGCAACAGTGAGACCAACCTGAAAATCAATAGTGATGGTGTAAATAACTATACCGTTGTCAATAAAAATGCTAATAGCAATAGTGGAGGTGCAATCAGATTTGACCTTAGGAATGTAAAATTATTTGACACCAAAGTGAGTTATCTCGACTTGGAAAGGAATCAGGACCATACCTTCTCAAGTGAAGAATTAGTTGCGTCAATCCATATTGACAATGACTTATATAAAATTCTAGCCAATGGAGATGTCACCACAGAACAAATTGGTGTACAGACTAGTCGATTTCTTAAAATGAAGCGCTTTGAAGTAAATGCGGATTTGCTTTACAATGATAAAGAGAAGAATCTCCTGATAAACCCTTCACAACTTAGTCTTCATGACTCACAATTTGAATTGGAAGGAACTTATCAATTTAAAGATAAGAACCTCATCGACATGACATGCAATGGGAAAAATACCGACATACAAACTTTGTTGTCATTGCTTCCTGAAACCACCAATGAAAGATTTTCAAAATATGAAAGTGATGGTGATGTGTATTTCAATATGGTGCTGAAAGGAGAAATCAGTGACAGAAAGGATCCCTCTATATCTATTCGATTCGGATGTGAGAACACAACACTTTATCATCCAGATTATAAGTCGAGAATTGAAAATGCTAATATGGAGGGGTCATTTGCTACCTCGTCCTTCACTCATCTTACTGAAGCGGTTCTCTTTTTAAAGAATGTAAGCGGAACTTTGAATGATCGCCCCTTCCAAACTGATCTCTCTATTCAAAATTTTGAAAATCCCTATGTGAAATTTGTATTCAAAGGGGATTTAGATGCTGCCTCCATTGTGAATTTTTATCCCATCGAGGAACTACAGGAACTCACCGGAGATGTGGGTATCGACATTGCATTCGAAGGACAAACTTCTTTACTCAAGAAAAAGGCAACTGCACAAAAGGTAATTGCGAATGGATCAGTAGATATGCGAGAATTGAATTTCAAGTTTGGTAAACAAGCCATTCAATTTAGAGATATCAATGGTGTATTACAGTTCACCAATAATGATCTAGCATTAAGCCAAGTATCGGGAAAACTGGAAAACAGTGATTTTGAAATGAATGGTTTTTTTAAAAACATTATCACTTTTCTGCTATTTGAGAACCAACCCATAGGTATTGAAACAGACCTAAAATCCAACTATATAGATTTAGATCAATTATTTGCTATTGGTTTTGGTAAAGAGGGATCAGCCGATTATCAATTCACTATCTCACCTGATTTATACCTCAATTTCAATTGTGATGTAAAATCTCTTCATTACAAAAAATTTAGTCCCACCAATATCACTGGTAACTTGCTGATTAAAAATAAAATGGCCGTAGCAAGGAATATTGATTTCAAAGCAATGGGAGGTGCTTTGTCTCTGAACGGAATCATAGACGCGAAAAACAACAAAGCCATTGACGTCATCAGCTCATTTAAATTAAAGGGTGTTCATCTGGATAGCGCTTTCTATGTTTTTGATAATTTTCAACAGACCTTCATTCAGGACAAACACCTGAAAGGGCAGGCCTACGCAGATGTAGAATTAGAGATGACCTTAAATGAAAAACTGAAACTCTTCCAGGAAACGTTGATTGCTAATATTAGCACTACGATCAAAAATGGTGAACTCAACAATTTTGAACCTTTACACAAGCTCGACAAGTACCTGGACGATGACAACCTTAATCGTTTACGGTTCGCAGACCTTAAGAATGATATCCATATTGAAAACAAAATTGTCTACATCCCACAAATGGAGGTAAGTAGTAATGTTACTACCATACAAATCAGCGGTACGCATACTTTTGATCAGCGAATCGACTATCGTGTAATCGCACCCCTAAGAAGCAAAAAGAAAATTGATCCGGATGAAGCCTTTGGTGCCATTGAGGAAACCAACACAGGGAACACCAAAATATTCTTGAAAATAATTGGCACCACAGACAACTACAGTGTGATCTACGATAAAGAAGCAGTGAAGAAAAAAATTGTAAGCGACTTAAAGAAAGAAGTTGTAGAACTTAAAGAAGCCTTTAAACTAAAAGGAAAAATAAAGAAGAAAGAAATAGAGTTGACAGAAGACGATTACTTCGATTGGGGTGACTCAACCAAAGTAAAAAACAACCCATAAAATTTCTAATTCCGTATAGTTATTTAAAACAATACCATCATCATTTTTTCAAAATCACGCTAAAGGTAGACCCTTCACCTTTTTCTGACTTCACCTCGATCTCCCCTTCTAATTTTTGGAGTGCCTCTTTTACAAGATACAATCCAAGGCCAGTTCCTTTTTCCCGATCTTTCGACATGTAATACATTTCAAATATTCTTGATTTATCCTTGCTCTCAATACCCATCCCATTATCTACTACATCAATTCTAATTTTATCCTTCTCTGAGGATGTATTAATCTCTATAAACTTCTCCTCTTTGGTTTGATCATGATACTTAATTGCGTTAGAAACTAAATTATTAAGAATAATTTCCAATCGATGCGGATCAGTAAATACGCGATGAACACCAATATGCATATAAAATTTAATGCCCGTAGCAGCTGGCATATGTTTATGACTGTTGATGACCTGTTCAACTAAGTAGTATAATTCAACAATTTCTTTCTTTACAACTTGTCTATTTTCTTTAGATAGAGTAATCATTTCTTTAATAAAACGTTCCTGCTTATCTAGTGTCATACTCATCATTTCAAGATAAGTTTTTATCTTCTCCTCATCTTGTTCCTTCCGAGCCAAATTCACTAAACCTAGCATTGAATTAATGGGAGCCCTGAGATCATGAGATACACCATAGGCTATTCTATCCAACTCCTTATTAGCGTTGGAAAGTGCATTATTTTGTTCATTCCTCTTTCTAATCATCATCATTGCATAGGCACTTACATTGCCAAGAATGAGCAAAACAATTATGGTATTGGTATAAAAAAGATATTCTCTTATTTTTCTCGCCACAGTTCCCAAACTCGAAGAAAATTCATTTTCCTTAGATGTAATTGCTTCTCTATTCTTATTCAATGCGGCAAGAAAATACAATTGCCTTGCTTCAATGGTTCCCGCTTCTACGGCAGCTTTTATTTGATTTGCAATGACATATTTCTCATAAACAAGAGCATCCCCCATCTCCCAAATAGCAATAGGTTCTGCCATTAAAGGAAAATCTCTAAAAGTATTGAAGAGCCATATCATATCTTCAATGTCTTCTTTATGGTTATTTCCCTGTAAGAAGCCCTGCCGCACGACATCGACAGATCCTCCTTCGAGCAACGTGACTCTTGCTATGCTATCTCCCTGAGGTATGCCAATATTGCGGACAAAGCTCTCCCAATCTTTAGGATCCTGGGTGTGGATGTAAGAAACAAGGCTTTGGGTGGCATTTTTCTCCCCCTTTGAATAGTTGGATTCTCCGTTGATATAAGCCCTAACGGAAGACATGGTCCTGAGGGAATAATAATTAATGACTATCAGGACGATCGATGATATGAAAATAGAAACGAGCAATCCCCAAAGAGGAAGGCCTTTTATCTCCTTAAATTTATCATCCCAACTCACTCTTTAATCTATTTTTACTCAACAAATTAAAGGCAAAAATGATGGTGTGCCGGATGAGTGTAAGGTTTACTTGATATTAGAAGAAATTACCTACGCTTTTACAGCTTTTTAGCACGCTCCCAGTAAATATCCATTTCTTCCAATGACATTTCCCCTAGTTTTCTACCGTCTTTTGCTGATTCTGATTCGAGATATTGAAAACGTTGAATGAATTTCTTGTTGGTCCGTTCAAGGGCCTCTTCCGGATCAATATCAATAAAACGGGCATAATTGACCAATGAAAAAAGTAAGTCGCCAAACTCACTCATTACTTTTTCATTATTTGTCTCCTCTGGTGATTTAGCTTCTATTTCGTCTCTGAATTCTCGCATTTCCTCCTCGATCTTTTCCCATACCTGTCCTTTATGCTCCCAATCAAACCCAATACCTCTTGCTTTGTCCTGAATTCGAATCGCTTTTACCAATGCCGGTAGCGATGTAGGTACCCCCTCAAGAACTGACTTATTGCCATGTTTCAATTTTAGTTTTTCCCAGTTTGCTTTCACTACCTCCTCATTCTCAGCTATAGTATCGCCATATACATGTGGGTGGCGCTCAATCAGCTTATCGCAAATGGAGTTGAGTACATCGGTCATATCAAACGCTTTTTTTTCAGATGCTATTTTGGCATAAAACACATTATGAAGCATAAGGTCACCCAATTCCTTTTTAACCTCATCCAAATTACCGTCAAGAATGGCATCTGATAATTCATATGTTTCCTCAATGGTAAGGTGACGTAAACTCTCCAGAGTTTGTTTTTTATCCCAAGGGCAATTCTCTCTTAACTCATCCATTACCGTTAATAACCTGTCAAAGGCTTTCAGTTTAGCATCACGATTTAAATCGGGTGAAACGGGGGGCTTTCTCATATTCAATTAAACTTAAATTATTAACGTGATGTTATTAAGATGATTATTTTTGCCTAAAGTTAAGAAAGATGACAGTTCTACTTTTTTCGATTGGTTTTATCGGCCTCTTCTTTGTGCTGATGTCAGTTCGCCTTCTATTTCTTAAGGACGGAGAATTCAAGGGAACCTGTGCCTCGCAGAGTCCATGGTTAGTTAAAGAAGGAGCTACTTGTGGTTATTGTGGGAAAACACTTACTGCAGGAGAGGGTTGCTCTGACCCAGACAAAGCCCCTGAAACCAATTTCCCGCAAATTAATCGCTCTTAATAAGCGACACTATCATCACCCTATAAATCCAGTGGACTAATATAACTGTTTATTCTATCCGTTTGATTCTGCACTATAGTCCTTAAATTCGCAGTCTTATTTTTTCATTTACGCCCGTGACTTTAATTAAATCTATTTCAGGAATCAGAGGGACTATTGGAGGAAAGCCCGGAGACGCACTTACTCCCCTCGATGTTGTAAAGTTTTCTGCTGCCTATGGTACCTGGATCAAGGGCCAAAAAGGTAAAAAAGTAATTATCGGAAGAGATGCAAGAATTTCCGGAGAGATGGTGAGCCAGCTGGTGAGTGCCACTTTGCAAGGCATGGGTTTAGATGTGATAGATTTAGGCTTATCTACAACTCCAACTGTTGAAATGGCAGTCCCGAAAGAAAAAGCGGGGGGAGGGATAATCCTTACTGCCAGTCACAACCCTATTCAATGGAATGCACTCAAACTTTTGAATAGCAAGGGTGAGTTTATCTCTGCAGAAGATGGTGCTGCTATTCTAAAAATAGCTGAAGAAGGCAATGTTGCTTTTGCTCAAGTAGAGCAATTAGGCACGTACGAGCAAAAGAAAGATTATATCAAGAAACATATTGCACTGGTAAAAAAATACCCTTTGGTTGACGCCAAAGCGATTAAGAAAGCCAATTTCAAAATAGCAGTTGATGCTGTCAATTCTACCGGAGGGATTGCTATCCCTGAATTACTTGAAGCCTTAGGGGTAAAAAAAGTAAAGAAACTATACTGCAAGCCTAATGGAAAGTTTCCACACAATCCCGAACCACTCCCCGAGCACCTGAAAGAAATTAGTGCTCTGATAAAAAAAGGCAAGTACGATCTGGGGATAGTTGTAGACCCAGATGTAGATAGGTTAGCATTAATTCAAGAAGACGGAAAACCATTCGGTGAAGAATACACGCTTGTAGCTGTTGCTGATTATATATTAAGTAAGAAAAAGGGGAACACTGTTTCTAATCTTTCTTCCTCCAGGGCCTTGCGCGATGTTACAGAGAATGCCGGAGGAAAATACTATGCAGCGGCAGTGGGTGAAGTAAATGTGGTGAATGAGATGAAAAAGGTAAAGGCTGTCATTGGTGGTGAAGGAAATGGAGGGATTATCGTTCCCGATTTCCACTATGGTAGAGATGCACTTATTGGTGTAGCCTTATTTTTAACTCATTTAGCGAAGTCTGGGAAAAAGGTTTCCAAGCTGCGTAGCACTTACCCTTCTTATTTCATTTCTAAAAATAAAATCGAACTTACCGCTGATTTGAATGTGGATGACATCCTTGAACAAATCAAATCCAAGTATCAATCGGAAAAAGTCAACACTATTGACGGTGTTAAGATTGATTTCGAAAAAGAAAAGGAATGGGTTCACCTTCGCAAGTCCAATACAGAACCCATCATAAGAATCTACGCTGAGTCACAATCAGAAAAAAAGGCTGATCAACTGGCTCAACAAATTATAAAAGATATTAAATTGATTACAGTTAAATCATAATTGTCATGAGCATTTATTTAGACAATGCGGCAACAACTCCTCTCGATCCTGAAGTATTTGAAGCCATGAAGCCATTTATGCTTCAAGACTTTGGCAACCCCTCCTCTACGCATAGCCACGGACGTAAGGTACGCTCTGCCATAGAAATAGGACGAAAGAGAATTGCAGAAATGCTCAACTGTACTCCTGGAGAAATAATTTTTACATCCGGAGGAACGGAGGCCGACAATGCCATTATTGTAAGCAGCATTCAGACTTACAATATTAAACATGCCATCTCCTCTGCGATTGAACACCATGCCGTTAGCCATACACTGGAAGTGCTGGCCAAAGAGGGAGTTATTGAATTGCACCTGGTGAAATTAGATGAGAAAGGAAATGTAGATTATAATGACCTTGAACGATTATTGAAAGCCTACCCTGGCGCTTTAGTGTCGCTCATGCAAGCCAATAATGAAATAGGAAATTTGCTGGACATTGATCGGGTTGCTGAATTGGTTAATCAATACAATGGGTATTTTCACTCTGACACTGTACAGTCAGTGGGTCACTATCGGCATGATTTAAAAAAACTTAAAATTCATGCCATGACTGCCGCTGCTCATAAATTTCATGGTCCAAAGGGCATCGGTTTTATGTACATCAGCAAGGACAAAAAAATACAACCGTTTGTACATGGAGGAGCGCAAGAACGCAACATGAGGGGTGGCACAGAAAATACCTTTGGAATCGTGGGACTTACTAAAGCGATGGAAATTGCTTATCAAGATTTAGAACACCATGCCGAATATATCAAAGGACTCAAAGCAAAAATGATTGAGCTCCTAAAAGAAAATATTCCTGGCGTTACTTTCAATGGTGCATCAGGCGATCTTGATAACAGTCTTTATACTGTATTAAACGTAAGCTTTCCAGAATCTGAAGAGAATGAAATGCTCTTGTTTAATTTGGACATGATTGGCATCTCTGCTTCAGGTGGAAGTGCTTGCTCAAGTGGAGCCTCTACGGGTTCACATGTGCTTAATGCACTCTACCCGGGCTCAAAACGTGGTGCAGTAAGATTTTCATTTAGCAAGTATACCAAGTCAGAAGACATTGAGTATACTGTTGAAAAGCTAGCTGAATTATTCAAGGTAACAGCCTGATTATTCAGTTTGGCAAAATGGATGGATAGACTAAACTCAGTCTACTCCACAAAGTGATTTCTGCTACCAAAGCGTTTGATTACCTCTTCTTCCAGATGCTCCCGATGATCAGGGTGCGCAATTTTGGTGAGTGCCAGTGCGCGCTGGTGAAGATTCTTGCCGTACAAATAAGCTACGCCATATTCTGTAATCACATAATGAACGTGTGCACGCGTAGTCACGACCCCAGCTCCTGGCTTCAAAAAAGGTACAATCTTAGAATCACCTCTCTTAGTTGTAGACTTCAACGCAATAATTGGCTTCCCATCTTCTGATAGCGATGCACCTCGAATAAAGTCCATTTGTCCACCCACGCCTGAATAATGATATGACCCTATTGAATCCGAACAAATTTGCCCTGTTAAGTCTATTTCTAAGGCACTATTAATAGCCACTACCTTAGGGTTGGCGCGTATGATACGTCCATCATTCACATAATCTGCTTCCAAAAATTCAAATTGTGGGTTGTCATCAATGAAATTGTATAGAGCGCGAGAACCAATTGCAAAAGAAGACACTATTTTATGAGGGTGCTTTTTTTTGAATCGATTATTAACAATGCCCTTTTTAATAAGGTCAATCACCCCGTCAGAAAACATCTCAGTATGTATCCCTAAATCCTTGCAGTGGCCAAGGTTTTTTAGAACGGCATCTGGGATACATCCAATTCCCATTTGCAAAGTAGATCGATCTTCAATCAGGCCTGCACATAATTTCCCTATCGCATTATCTGCCTCTGTGATCCTATTCCCGTAAATAACTTCAGGCAAAGCATCAGTGCACTCTACCAATGCATCAATTTCACTAATATGGATAAATCCATCTCCATGCGTACGAGGCATATTAGGATTGATTTGTGCTATTACTCGTTTTGAATGAAGCACAGCAGATCGTGCCACATCCACCGAAGTTCCCAATGAACAAAACCCATGTTTATCAGGTGGTGACAGATGCACTAACGCTACATCCAATCTCAGGATTTTTTTTTCAAACAATCTATTTATCTCACTAAGAAAAATAGGAATATACTCGCCTCTCTCTGAATTAATAGCTTCGCGTACATTATCAGAAACAAACAAAGAATTGAAATAAAAACTTGATTCATAGTCCTTACTGGCAATCTCCATGCTTCCCAAGGTACTTATAGCGACCAACTCAACATCTTTAAGACCCGCAGAGGCTTTTACGAGCGCATTTAATAAAAAATGAGGCGTAGCCGCACTTCCGTGGATAAAAACACGATCCCCAGACTTAATCAATTTTACAGCCTCTTCGGCTGATACAAATTTTGTTTCCATGGTTCAAATTTATGATGTTAATCTGTAAGCAACGACTATTACCTATAACCATATAAGTCAACTAATTGAATTAATTTTGTAATCATAATGGCGTTACCCTCAATTTCATTTATCGGCTCAGGAAATTTAGCCTGGCACCTAGCACCGGCACTAGATAATATTGGCTATAGTGTAAAAGAAGTCTACAGCCGCAATCCTAAAAACGCAAAACAATTAACTGAAAGACTCTACCAAGCGGAGGTAAAAGCAACGCTGGACTTTTCTACCAGCCCTTCAGAAATTTTTATTATCGCTGTAGCGGATGATGCTATACAGCCCATTGCTCAAGACATTATTCTACCAGAAGACGCCCTTCTTGTGCACACATCTGGAAGTCAACCCCTAAGTGTTTTGGGTTATGCTGCCACACCCAATATCGGAGTTTTTTATCCACTACAGACATTCTCAAAAACAAAAAAGATTGATTTCAAAAACGTACCCCTATTTATAGAAACTGAAACAGAAGAAGCTGAAGCAATTTGTATAAGAATGGCAAGGCAAATCAGTAATGATGTTAAGAAGATTGGGTCCAGAGAAAGAAAAGCCCTTCACGTTGCTGCAGTATTTGCCTCCAACTTTGCCAATCATATGTTAACCATCAGCAAAGACCTACTCCAACAAAACAAGCTGAGCTTTGATCTTTTGAAACCATTGATTTCAGAAACACTCAATAAGGGCTTGGCCATCGGCCCAGAAAACTCACAAACAGGGCCCGCTAAAAGAGGCGACTTTGAAATTCTTGATAAACATGTTGAATTTCTAGAAAATGATGAATCCTTAGCTCGTATGTATAAGTTGATCAGCCAGCATATCATTGATCGATATGACGAAGACTAACAAAAAAGGCGATGATCAACCATCGCCTTTTTGTTATACGTAATAATTCCTTATTCCTGAACGACCTCTCCTTTGATTGAGAGTTGTTTGAAGCCATTTTCTACATTGGCCATTACCGTCACTGTTTTATTAAACCCACCCATTGCTGCCGCGTTATAAGTAGCCTTGATAAAACCTTGGCCACCAGGAGGAATTGGATCTTTACTCCATGCTGGTGTGGTGCAACCACATGATGCCTGTACATTGGTAATTACAAGTGGTGTTTTTCCTGTATTTGTAAAAGTAAACTCATGCGAAACAGGCACTCCCTGTTTGATCTTACCAAAATCATGAACTGCCGATTCCCAACCGAAAACAGCCATATTCGATGCTCCTGCATCATTGCCACTAGATGCAGCTACCTGAGCAAAACAAGCAGCTGATACAAAGAACATCACAACTAAAACTCCTAATTTTTTCATTTCTTTAGATTTTAAAGGTTAAAACTCATTGCCCAACCTGTAACTCAAAAATACAAAAAATCCCTTTTGTGTCCCAGACCGTTCTACACAAACATCGCTAATGACCTCAATTGGGCCTGTTAATGAGTTGGTAATAAGTGTTAACGACTTGTTAAACTTAAATTTGGGTATAAATACTCCTTAACTTTGTAAGGTGAGCAGGAATACGCTAAGAATTGTAATTGTTTTAGCCGCCATTAGTATTATTGGCATTGCGGTCACTCAAATCTATTGGGTGAGCCGAGCCCTTGATATTCGGGAAAATCAATTCAATAGGGACGTAAACACAGCCCTTAGAAATGTTGCTACCCAGATTTTCGAAATCAACAAAACGCCCTCTCCAGCAAATAACCCAGTCAATCAATTGTCTACCAACTATTTTGTAGTTGCTGTAAATGGCGTTGTGGATGTGAGTTTGTTGGAGTTCCTACTTGTTAGTGAATTTGAAAAGAAAAACATCACAGCTGATTTTGAATTTGGAGTCTACGATTGTAGTGACAGGTGTATGGTTTATGGCAATTTTGTTTCCTCTCAGCCAGATAGAAAACTTGCAAACATTACCGATCTGCCAACATGGAAAGATGAAGGATACTACTTCGGAGTGCAGTTTCCCTTCTTACAAGCCAATTTATTAAGTCAAATGGGAATCTGGGGATTCTCCTCCGCAGTTCTATTAGTGGTTATACTCTTCTTTGTTTACACCTTGTTGGCCATCCTAAAACAAAGAAGGCTTTCTGAGGTCCAGCAAGATTTTATCAACAACATGACCCATGAATTTAAAACACCAATTGCAACTATTGCCATTTCGAGTGAGGTGCTTAAAAACCCCAACATTTCGAAAGAGCCTGATCGCTTGCTGAAATATGCCACCGTAATTGAAAATGAAAGCAATAGACTAAAGCAACAAGTAGAGCGCGTGCTTCAAATGGCTCAACTGGATGAGAAAAAGATTGAGCTAAACACAGAAACCTTTGATGCCAATGAGTTGCTAAAGGAAGCAATTCAGAATTGTTCCCTTACTCTCCAGGAGAATAAAGGAAGTATTGAACTGAAGTTAAATGGAGCGCTACATACTATCGTTGGAGATAAACTGCATCTCACTAATGTCATTAATAACCTGATCGATAATGCAGTTAAGTACAACAATAACAAGCCTCAAATTGTAATTAGAACGTATAATAAAAAAGACGCCTTCTGCATTGAAGTAGAAGATAATGGAATGGGTATCGCCTCAGAAAATCATAACAGAATTTTTGAACGGTTTTATAGAATACCTACGGGCAATGTTCACGATGTAAAAGGTTTTGGGTTAGGCCTTAATTATGTGAAACTTATAGTAGAGGCACATAAGGGCAGCATTACCCTTAATAGCACTCTTGGAAAAGGAACTATTTTCAAAATCTTTCTTCCTGTAGCATGAGCACTAAAATATTGCTTGTCGAAGATGACCCTGGGTTAGGTTTTGTTATCAAGGACAACCTCACTCATAAACAATATGATGTAACACTTTGCACCGATGGCGAGGAGGCCTATCAACAATTTTCTAATCAGTCGTTCGACTTGTGCATACTCGATGTAATGCTTCCTAAAAAGGACGGATTTTCATTAGCCCAATCCTTCAGAAGCAAAAATCAAAATATTCCCATTTTATTTGTTTCCGCAAAGGGTTTAATCGAAGACAAAATTGCTGGATTTGAAAGTGGTGGCGATGACTACATCGTGAAACCTTTTAGCATGAAGGAGTTGTTTTACAGAATTGAAGTTTTTCTCAGGCGCACAAGCACCCCGGAAGAAGAAACATCTTTTACTTTAGGTGCTTACCAATTTGACGGAAACAGCATCACATTGTCCCACCGTAATGAGTTAAAAACATTAACACAAAAAGAAGCTGATGTTCTTAAACTTCTTTACAACAACAAAGACAGAGTGTTAAAAAGAGAAGAGATTCTGAAATCGATTTGGGGAGATGATGATTACTTTATGGGACGGAGCCTTGATGTCTTCATTTCAAAACTCAGAAAGTATCTCAAACATGATCCTTCTATCCAGATCGTAAACTACCATGGTGTAGGATTTCGTTTGGAGATTAATTAACTCAATATTTCTCGCAGAACTTGCACTGATTTAATAGAACCCATGGAATCAATATGATTACCATAAAATCTAACAAAAGCATCTAATAGAATTCTTCTTTGATCATTTCTCATTTTAACATCATCTTCATACTCACTCACAAGCAATTGGTCAAGAATTATTTCTTCCTCGTCATTGAGCATTAATGCACCCAATTCAATCTTGGCAAAAGGACCAAAACCAAGATACTTGCTCAGTTTAATTAAAAAGATCAAATGAAAATTTTCAGGATGATCCAATGCATCGAGCCTGATTAATGAATCGAAAATAAAATTACACAACTCATCAGCATGTACTTGTTCCTTCACCGACTTGTTTAACACTTCATTGATAAACATTCCAATACAAGATTTTCTAGGATCGGACTGTACCGTATGATAGGGATGGGCACAGGTTGCCTCCTTTATTCTCAAAATTCCTGCATTTTCTTTATGGTACACCACTAAATCGAGCAAAGTGAGGGGCTGATAAATTGCAATTTTGCCTTTTCCTGTTTTCGACCGTACGCTGTTGACAATGTAGCTTTGCAGACCAAATGATTCAGTGAAAATATTTACGATAATAGAAGTTTCACCATAAGGTGTGTAGCGAAAGACGATGCCTTTTGTTTTATGAAGCATTACTCAATAACAGCAATTTTCCCAACATGTCTTTCCGTTCCATCTTCTGCAGTGGCAAACACTAAATACATTCCTGTACTTATTCGATCACCATTTACTTGTCTTGCATTCCAGATCGCAGTACCTCCATTGGCTCTGGTTTGCCAAATGAGCCTGCCGCTGATGTCCGTGATTTTTACAATAGCATCAGTAAAAAGTCCATTGATTGCTACCTGACCTGAAAATTCCCCACTCACAGGATTGGGAAATATTTTTACTTCATTGAATTGATTGGTACTACTGGTCGCAGTAGAACGAAATGACGATAAGCCTTTATCAGTTCCAAAAAACACTTCTCCACTATGAGGATCAATGGCAATGGAAACTATTTTATTAGAAAGCAAAGGGCTATTCTCTACAGTAAAATTATAAATAAGTTCCTCGCCAGTAGAATCAAAAAGCCACACTCCATTGTTTGTACCCAACCACTTCCTGTTTCCTCCATCAATGGCTATTGTTGTTACCGTTTCATCTCTAAGAAGAAACCGATTTTCAAAAATTGGCCTTGATGCATCCACACTACCATTAAATACATTTCCAGGATTAGAGAAGAAAACCACACCCATATCAGTACCAATCCATACCTGACCATCTCGATCAACAGCGATGGACCTAACAACTGATGAGGGTAAACCTCCACTTCCTGCCAGACTAGATAAATAAACGCTTCTATTATCATTCTTATTAAAGACTACAATACCACCACCCTTCAGCGGATCAATTATCATCCAAATCAAACCAGTGCGATCAATTAAAACATCTACTGGAAATTGCGCCTGTGGTTGACTAATTGCAAATGACTCCCATGTTGATGACACCGATAATAAATGCAAAGAAGGTGATACTCCATAATTAGCTATCCATAGGTCATCAGAAGATACCTCTATAGCTGGAATCAACAATTTATCTATGGGTTGCGCCTTTTGAAGTGGGCTATTTGATTCATTAAAAATAACTGAACCCTCGCTCGTGATTTTTTCCAATCCATTGCCGAACGATGAAATAAAAGTAGCTCGAGTGCTTATGCCCTGATCTGTAATGTCAGTGCTTAAATCTGATGGCAGCACACTCCATTGCCCATTTACAAACTGATCCACGTCCGCAACATTCTCCAATGGCTGCAGTGAAGATGAAAATCCACCTTTGCTATTAAGAATCCTATCAAATGAATAGGTAACTCGCCATATCGCATTAGATGAAGGGCCACTTGGTTTTACTTGGCTAATCACCCCATCCTTCACGGTGAGTAATCCATTTGCTCCGTCTGCAATCCAAATGACACCCCAATCATCTATGATGGATTGATCGGGATTAATAAATGAACCCGTTCCAATTTCTTCAACAGTCCCTGCATTTACTGACCAAACCTGATTGCCCGTAGTTATCAATAATTGGTTGGGTGAGCCCGATATGCTTTTGAATTGGCCTGATTGAAAATAGGTTTGCTGCATCCAGGCTCCAGCCTGAAGTGAAAAAATGCCTTGAGAATTTATCGCAGCATAAACTTGATCATTAAAAATTGTCAAAGACGTCACTGGGTTATCAAGCGGACCTACGGTATATCTTTTCCAATTCCTAAAATCCAGCAAATTGGTTGATCCAGTGACCGCACCTGCCAGTACCCCGTGCTCTGTTGCCAGATAAATGGAATCTTGAAAGATTACAGACTCATTAATTATCAAACTTTCTCCTGTGTCACTTAAGTCGCGATAGGTTTCCTTTACCTCTCTTTTATCCAAATCAAATACCACCACTCCAAAATCCGTTGAGAGATAGGCCAGCTTATTGCTTAAGGTGATATGATTGATTCTTCTGGACCCTGATATGGCTGGAGAATTAGCCAGGTTGCTAAAAATAGAAATCTTATTCTCACTTAAAATATTTATTAACCCATTTTCAAACGCAATCAGTAGTAGATTTCGTTGCTCATCGTACGCAAGCGCTGAAACGGGGGCTCCACTCAATCCATTGGCTTTTGAAAGAATTGAAATTTCCTTGTCGTTTTTTGAGTACATAAGGATTCCCACCTCATTGGCCGCATAAATTTGTTCTGGGGATGTGGCCAAAATATTCAAATCATTAAATGACAAATGGAGGCGCCAGGTTCCCACGGGAATGCTTTCCTGCGACCAACCTTCAGTGTTGATGAATAAACACAGCGACAACAATGAATAAAACTTTAGATTCATTCCTTTTCTCCCGTGCCTTTTAAAAATGAACTCCTGCTTCTGGCTTCATACAAGTTCTTTTCACCCACTTTGATCTTATCAAGGTCTTGATCTAATCGATAAGAAAATGAAGCTAACTCGCCCGTCTGAGCACAAATGGCGTGGAGTTTAGTAACAAATTCTGCAACAGCCAGCAAATTGGGCATTGAACCAAACGGCTTTCCCTCGAAGTCCATATCCAATCCAGCCACTATCACTCTCTTTCCGTTATTAGCCAATGTATTACACACCTTTACGATATCCTCATCAAAAAATTGAGCTTCATCTATGCCTACTACATCACAATTACCGGACAGCAGTAGAATGTCATTCGCGAAATTTACTGGTGTTGACCTTACTTGTCTTTCGTTATGAGAAACCACATTGATCGGATGATAGCGATTATCAATAATGGGTTTAAATATCTCCACTTTCTGTTTGGCTATAATTGCCCTATTGATTCTACGTATCAATTCTTCCGTCTTGCCCGAAAACATACAACCACAGATCACCTCAATCCAACCTGATTTTTGGTTACTGTCACTGGCATTTAGTGGACGTTCAACAAACATGTTGCAATTTAGCTTTTTGTAGTATCACTAATCTGAATAATTCATATGAGGGAGTTTCCCAGCATGAGGCACCCTAATAATAATATCTCCTGAAGCTATTGCCTGGCATGCCAGGCGTTCATTTTGCCCCAACTCCCCTCTATCGATGTATTTTAACTCTGCTTTAGTAAATTCATTTAAGTGCTCAGCTCCATCAATAACCACCATTTTGCATGTAGTGCAACGGCCTTTCGCTCCGCATGCGTGCATCCAGTCCAGATAATGTTCATGCAAGTGGTTTAATACTGTTTTTGAGGAATTGTTAACCTCAAGTTCTTTTCTACCGAGATTTTCTATCACTATCTTTACCATGGCGCAACGTATGGCTTTAGCCATCGTTTACAAGAAAGCCAATAAAGTGAATCCTTAAAAGTAATGGACGAAAAAATTAGCTTACAAGCAGTAGAAGAATACAGTGTTGCATTTTCCTCCAAAATAGCTGATGAGTACTTTGCTCAGCATCAAAAAATAAGCGGAGCAGAAATACTCAAACTATGCCAGACAAAGCAGATTAACCTTTTTGTTTTGCGGGAGTTACTTAAAGCTTGGAAACAAGAGGCCGCCAAGTACAAAAGTCCTTATTTTAATTATGAGGCGCAGGATGTAAAAGACAGCCTCACCCAATTTCAAAATTCTCTTTCCAACAATATTTCTATTGCCAAAGATCACTTTCTGCCATTGCTAAAAAAAGGGGTAAGTCTCACCGTTTATCTTGTACTCGATCCTTATGATTTCTACTCTGATACTTTGGACAAAAATGGTAATGGAATCTTAAAAACCGCAGAGCTAAAGAATGAGATCAAATACATTAAGATTAATCATCGTCCTCTTGAAAAACTGGTTCAGAAATTAGAAGAGAAAAGGCTTGAGTCAATCTCGGGTAACGAAGCTTTTGCATTACTCGACCAAATTTTAGAAGAAGTGAATTTTACTCCAGAGGATGTAGATCCTTATATCCAACAATTGAGTACTGTCCTTCCTCTTGAAATGGAAAAGTTGTACGAAAATAAAAATGAGCAAAAAAGCACTCCTCCTAAAAAGCAAAATACACCGAGACCAATAATCAATGAACAGATTCCAAAAGAGTCCAT
>JAGQYK010000009.1:29600-52688 GCA_020436125.1 Cyclobacteriaceae bacterium
TTATCTTGACTCACATTATTCAAACTGGGATAGAGAATCCGAGGAGTACGAAGAGTTTATGGAGATGATTATGAAGCGATTCGCCTAATCAGAGGCGTTGAAGCACCTGCCCACGGTGTGCATCCAGTTTTATTAAGATAAATAACAGCACAGTAAAGCCCCACAATGCAGATCCTCCATAGCTGAAAAATGGCAGAGGAATACCAATTACTGGAAACAAACCGATGGTCATTCCAATATTAATCGCAAAATGGAAAAAGAAAATGCTCACCACACTATAGCCATAGGCTCTTGCAAACCTACTCTTCTGTCGCTCAGCAATAAATATAACCCTTAGGAGCAATGCCATGAATAAGGCTACTACTACGAAACTTCCCATCCAGCCCCATTCCTCTCCAATGGTGCAGAAAATAAAATCTGTGCTTTGCTCGGGCACAAAATCAAACTTAGTTTGCGTTCCCTTCAAAAATCCTTTACCAAAAAAACCTCCGCTTCCTATCGCTATTTTGGATTGAGTAACATTCCAGCCATATCCAAGCGGATCTGCATCCGGATTAATAAGTGCTTTTACTCTATTTTGTTGGTGAGGCTTGAGTACGTCTGTAATTACGTAATCTACACTTTCAATTACGCCCATTACAATAACGGCACCTACCACTAGAACGGAAATGCGCTTAATCTTCTTTTTCCCAAATATAATAAGCAGGGCTAGCGCTATGATTATAGCTCCATGCAGATATAGCTGATTGGGGATAAGTAGTGTAAGTATAAAAATAAACGCAGCGCATATCCCTACGACCATCAGAAAAGGTGACATTCCCTCTCTAAAGAAAACAAAAATAAAAGATGTAAAAACCAACGCAGTACCCGTATCCTTCTGAAGAAGAATTAATACCATTGGTAAACCTATAAGGCCAAATAGCATCAACTGATTTCGAAGATTATCCATTCTAAAACCTACAGTGCCTATCATTTTTGCCACTGCTAAGGCAGTTATAAACTTCGCGAACTCAGAAGGCTGCACCCCAAAAGAACCGATACCTAACCAGGCCTTATTACCCCCTACTTCCTTCCCAACAATAGGGACTAGAATCAAAAGGAATAAAATTATACCGAAAGCCACATAAGCAAAGGCTTCATAGAAACGCATATCAATAATGATGATGCCCATGATGATCACAATTGATGCGGCAATAAAAATTAATTGCCTTCCTGAGTTGAGGGATAAATCCCACATAGACTGACTCACGGTTTCGTCATATACGGCAGCATATATATTGAACCACCCTAATATGACAAGTGCCATATAGATAAAAATGGTCGGCCAATCTAGTTTGCCATATATGTCAACGCCTTTTCTCAATACAGAAATTGTCCATTTAAAACATACTGCTCAATGTGCGGTCTTTTGGTTTGTCCAATAAGGTATTTTTCAATCATCAAACTGGCGATAGATGCCGCTGCACGAGCTCCCTGCCCTGCATCTTCCACGTAAACAGACACCGCAATTTTGGGATTATCTTTAGGCGCAAATGCAATAAACACTGAGTGATCCGGAAGGGGATCATTTTGCACTGTTCCCGTCTTTCCGCAGACAATGATATCTTGGAGTTTTGCCCTATACTGACCTGTCCCTGATTCAACTACACGCTCCATAGCATCTACCGCAATATCAAAATAGGCAGGATCGATGGTGGTAAACTGTTTCTCTTTATACTGAGGCAAAGGACCTTCCTCGCCAATTGACTTGATTAAGTGAGGTTTATAATAAAACCCTCGATTAGCTACAATGGCCGCAAAATTAGCCATCTGAATAGGCACCACTAGATTCTCTCCCTCACCAATAGCTATGGAGTAAATGTTAGAAAATTTCCAGGGCCTATTGTTATAAGCCCTATCATAATAAGCAACATTAGGAATTAGTCCGCCTTTTTCGTTTGGCAGATCCACTCCCAAATTACTTCCAAATCCAAAACTTCGTATATGCTTGTTCCATTCTTCAAGTCCTATGCGCGTGTCCTCATAAGGATCATCGGATATTCCTTTATTGAGCATTCTTCTCAGTACGCCATGAAAGTAGGGATTACATGAATTTTCAATAGCTCCTCTTAAGTCTTCATTGCTATGATTTCCGTGGCAACCAATAATTGATCGATCGCAACGAATTCTTGTGTCTGGTTTGATTACACCTTCTTGAAGGGCGGTCATTGCTTGTGCAATTTTAAAAATTGACCCAGGTCTGTATTGAGCCATCAAAGGCCGGGTAAACAATGGCTTCAGTGTATCATTGCTTATTAAAACAAAATTGGAACTGTAATTTCTTCCTGTCAGTAAGTTAGGATCATAAGATGGACCTGAAACGAGTGAAAGAATTTCACCGCTACCAGGCTCAATCGCTACGATACTTCCGGATTTTCCTTTCATAAGCAGCTCGCCATATTGCTGCAAATCAATATCAATACTACTTATCAAATCTTTACCTGGAACCGACAAGGTGTCGTAATCTCCATCTTTGAAAGATCCCTTCTCTATACCACGAACATTCCTCAATTTGAATTTTACGCCACGCTTTCCCCTCAACTGTTCTTCATAAAATGATTCTATTCCACTTTGGCCGATATAGTCCCCTTGCTTGTAAATCTTTGTTTTGTCCCGTTCCAGTTGGCCTTTCGAAACTTCACTCACGTAACCTAATGCATTGGCTAATGCTGTAGTTGTGTAAGACCTTGTTGTTCTTGCCTGCACATAGAGTCCGGGAAATTCATCCAAATGATCCTGTACCCTTGCAAATTCTGCATTAGAAAGTCGATCGATAAATAATGTTGGCTTGTAAGGTGAATACTCTTTACGCGCCCTCATTTCCTGAAACTTCTTTCGTAGCTCGGTGCGCGACAACTGAAAAACCTCACAAAATTTCGCAGAATCAAAATCCTTTATGTCCTTGCGGATTACATTGATATCAAATTCCGGAGTATTGTAAACTACGAGCTTGTTGTTTCGATCATAGATAAGTCCACGAAAAGGATACTCTACCTCACGCAAAATTGCATTGCTATCAGCCAGCTCTGCATATTTATTATCGAGTACCTGAATTGAAAATAGTTTCACTAAAAAAACTAGCCCTGTCAGGATAAAAATAATCTGTAGTATTTCTTTCCGCCCTTCGTTCATGATCTTCGTTGCCCTGGTAACATATACTGCAGGAGCAGTATGGTAAGAAGCGTAAAGATAGTGCTAAAAAAAACTTTTGAAAGGGTGTACCACACCAACCCAAAACCTCCTGCTTCAGTAAAAAACAAAGCAAAATGATGGATAAAAATGATAGGAAGGGTGTAAATCAAAATCCACTGAAGACCATTCGCAGCCAGTGTAGGCCCTTCTCCAGCATCATATCCTCCCTGAGGCGTAATGCGTGACAGCCAAAAATTTCTAACAAATGCTACCAGTACCAATGCTGATGCATGCATTCCGAGGCTATCGTAAAAAATATCTACCAAAAAGCCCAACAAAAAACCTAGTACCATCAACAACAATATGTTGGTTTCGATAGGCAAGAACAAAATGAACGCAATGTAAATAAAACAAAAAGCGGTATTGAAGAGGACAAGATTCTTCATCAACACTACCTGCGCTAGTAAATAGATGAAGAAGGATAAGAATTGCCAAATGCCCGCTCTGCTCATTTTGATTCACCGATGGTTACTTGTTCCAGCGAATCTTTTTCTTCCAAAAGATTGCTTCGTACAATTTCAACAAATGCCAAACTGGAAAAGTCTTGTGCCAGTTTCACTTTCAAATCATAAAACTGTGCCTCAGGCCCTAAACTCACTTCTTCTATTATCCCAACTAAAACACCCTCCGGAAAAACAGCATTGAAACCAGAAGTAACAACTGTATCGCCAACGACAGGATTGGCGTGACGCGGAATAAAATTCAATTGACTATAAAGCGGGTCTTTACCATCCCAATTGATAGAGCCAAAGTGATTTGTTCTTTTAATCATTGAAGAAGTAAACTCATCCGTATTGAGTAACGAAATAAGTACTGCATAATGATCCGAAACCGATTTTACTTTACCAACGGCTCCAGCGGCACTAATAACGGCCATGCCAGGAGATATCCCATCCAACGCACCCTTATCAATCGTGATATAATTTTTAAAACGTTCTACCGAGTTGTTGATCACTTTTGCGCTTACGAAATCAAATCGGTTGATAATTTTGGGATCATCTACTTCCCTTATCTCGAGCGTATATAAACTTTGATTGCGTTGTTCTAGCCTGGTTCTTAGTTGCGCATTCTCTCCCGCTAGCTCAGCATTAATCTTTCGTAGTGAAAAGTATTCTTTGATTCCTTGGGTAGTGCCAATAATATTTGCTGCTAACTTATTTGACGAATTGAAAAACTTGGTGCTTTGGTATTGGTTGTTCTCCACAATCAACCAGGCGGCAAATAATTCCAATGCCAAAAATGTAAAGAAAGCCCTATACTGATAAAAAAAGTAAAAGAGCCTCTCCATGAAATCAAGTCATCAATACGGATTTGAAATGATTCAGATTCTTGAGTGCTTGCCCCGTACCTCTTACCACAGCACGAAGCGGATCATCCGCCACATGGATTGGCAATTTGGTTTTTAGTGCAAGTCGTTTATCTAAACCACGTAGTAGAGCTCCTCCACCGGTAAGGTAAATTCCTCTCTCATAAATGTCTGCAGAAAGTTCGGGAGGAGATATTTCCAATGCTTTTAACACCGCCTCCTCTAATTTAGAGATTGACTTGTCTAAAGCGAAGGCCACTTCTGAATAAGATATCTTTATCGTCTTTGGAATTCCGGTCATTAAATCGCGACCGCGAATTTCATAATCATCAGGTCCATCATCTAATTCTGTTAATGCCGAACCGACTTCAATTTTCACCCGCTCCGCAGATCGTTCACCAATCAATAGGTTGTGCTGCCTGCGCATATAATCAAGAATATCTCTATTGAATGTATCGCCTGCAATTCGAATGGACTGATCGCATACAATGCCAGACAAAGCAATCACCGCAATATCGGTAGTACCTCCTCCAATATCCACAATCATATTACCTACCGGCTGCTCAATGTCTATACCAATACCAATAGCTGCTGCAATAGGTTCATGAATCATGTATACCTCTTTTGCATTAGCATGTTCAGCTGAGTCACGCACAGCCCTCTTCTCTACCTCTGTAATTCCAGAAGGAATACAAATCACCATTCTGAGTGAAGGCGGAAACAACCGTTTTCCCGTATCGATCAACTTGATCATGCCACGGATCATCATTTCGGCAGCATGGAAATCTGCAATCACACCCTCCTTTAATGGGCGAATGGTCTTGATGTTGTCATGAGTTTTTTCATGCATCTGCATGGCTTCTCTCCCGATAGCCAACACCTTGTTGGTATTCTTGTCTATCGCAATAATAGACGGCTCATCCACCACTATCTTGTCTTTGTGGATGATCAGCGTGTTTGCTGTGCCAAGGTCAATGGCTATATCCTGAGTAAAGAAGTCAAAAAGTCCCATTGGTATTACAACTGTGGTTATTCTAGAAGGCCGAAATTAAGCAAATATAACCGTGATTTTAGCGTTTAATCGCACGAAAACTTACAAGCAAAAACGGACTAGTGTTTAAAGTGTCGATAGCCGGTGGTTACCATCGTCATATCGTGTCCATCACAAAAATCAATAGAGTCCTGATCTTTGATTGATCCACCTGGTTGAATCACTGCCTTTATTCCTTGTTCGTTGGCAATCTCAACACAATCTGGAAATGGAAAAAATGCATCCGAGGCCATAGCCGCTCCATTCAAATCAAACCCAAAACTTTGAGCTTTGGCAATAGCCTGCTTCAACGCATCCACTCTGGAGGTTTGCCCCACTCCACTGGCCAGCATTTGACCATCTACAGCCAATACAATCGTATTGGACTTAGTGTGTTTGGCAATCTTCCCCGCAAATAACATGGCTTCCAATTCAGATTCCGTAGGCTTTTTCTTCGTTACCACCTTCAAATCTTCCTTGGCATCGGTATGACCATCAAAGTCCTGAGCGATTACGCCATTCAATAAACTCTTGAACTGGCGGCCAGGTTTTAAATTTTGTTTTTGCTTAAGAAGGTTTCTGTTTTTCTTAGATTTTAATAATTCAAGTGCTTCTGGTGTGAAATCCGGAGCAATAAGAATCTCAAAAAACAACTTATTGATCTCCTCTGCAGCCGCCATATCGACTGGGTGATTAGTACACAAAATACCCCCAAATGCAGAAATAGTGTCTGCCTGTAATGCCTTTAGATAGGCCTCTTTAACGGATTTGCCAGTAGCCACACCACAGGCATTGGTATGTTTAATAATGATAAATGCAGTTTCCTTTTCAAATTCATTAAGCAAATGAAGAGCGGCATCTACGTCTACAAGATTATTATAGGAGAGGTCCTTACCATTTAATTTCTCGAATAATTGCTCCAATTCTCCATAATAAACTGCCTGCTGGTGAGGATTCTCACCATAGCGCAAGGTGCTGCCATGTGGGATACTCACCTTTAAACTCTCAATACCTTCTTCCTGATTAAAGTAATTGAAAATTGCCGTATCATAATGCGAGGTCACCTCAAATGCCATTGCGGCAAAATGTTTTCTGTCACTTAATGACGGATTGCATTTGGTTGTTGTCAATAATTCCAGTGCTTCCTGATACTGATCTCTTGATGAAATAATCAGTACATCCTGAAAATTTTTGGCAGCTCCGCGAATAAGGGAAATTCCTCCAATATCAATTTTTTCAATAATCTCATTTTCTGCACCTCCGTTGGCAACGGTTTCTTCAAATGGATACAAATCCACTATTACCAAGTCTATGGGCGGAATCTTATACTCTTTGGATTGACTTAAATCGCCCTCATTATCTCTTCTGTACAGTATACCCCCAAAAATTACAGGGTGCAGTGTTTTAACACGACCACCAAAAATGGATGGATAACCTGTCAATTCCTCTACGGGCACTACTTTGTGTCCAAGCCCTTCGATAAAAGTCTGAGTGCCTCCTGTGGAAACAAACTCAACTCCTTCCCCCGCTAGCGCTTCAATGATTGGTTCTAAATTGTCTTTGTAATAAACTGAAATGAGTGCCCTTGAGATCTTCTTGGATGCCATTGAAAATAAGCGGTTTTAGGAATTTTTAGGAAGCTGCAAAAGTAGGGCTATTTTAAGGATAGCGAAACTTGCTCTTTAAAATTTCCACATTTTAAGTACTCAAAAAAAAATCTAATAGTCCTCTTCAGGAATGGGTTCTACTTCCACTGAAAAATCATCTGCATCCAATAAAGTGGGAAACTTGTCGCGATAGGACAGAAGGGAGTTACCACTAATGGCAACTGTTTTAATGGCTTCCATTCCCTCTACAGTAAAGACAGAATCGCCTTTTGGACTAATGATCGATGAAAGCCCATTATATTCAATTCCTTTTCCATCAGTCCCCACTCGATTGACACCCACCACGTAAGATAAATTCTCGATAGCCCTCGCTTTCAACAAGGTATCCCATGCATTGATTCTTACTTTGGGCCAGTTGGCAACGTAAATGGCCAGATCATAAGTTGGCTTTTTCAAGGTAGCATTCCACCTGTTGCGGCTCCATACCGGAAAACGCAAGTCATAACAGATCAATGGACAAATTCTCCATCCTTTCCAATGCCCAATTAGAAGGCTCTCTCCTAGAGAATAAACATGTTGCTCATCAGCCATCCTGAAAAGATGACGCTTATCGTAAGTTTTAAAACTTCCTCCTGGCTCCATCCAAAGTAGCCGATTGTAATAGCGATCATGAACCAATGTTATGAAACTTCCCAAAATCAGCGCTCCTGTCTGATCAGCCATTTGCTTCATCCACTTAAAGGTGCGCATGTTCATCCGCTCAGCCAATCTTGGTCCAGCCATAGTAAATCCAGTGGTGAACATCTCAGGAAGTACTATTACATCAGTTGATTCTCCTATTCTCCATATTTTCTCTTCAAACATGGCCAAATTGGCATCAATGTCTTCCCAGTGGATATCTGATTGAATAACTGTAATCTTAAGGTCCTGCATCACACTTGATTAATTCTTCTGCAAAGAAAGCGATCCCTGACTAAATAGAGAATGCCTTTATAACAATTTCCCCGCTAAAAGCGACTCAGGATTTTTCCAGCCTCCCTTAAGGTATCTTCCCCTTTCGCAAAACAAAACCGCAAGAGGTGGTTATCTGTTTTGTCTTTATAGAATACGGAGACAGGGATAGAGGCAAGTTTATGCTCTTTAGTCAACCATTCTGCCATTTCTACCTCCGATTTTGAAGAAACACCTTTGAAGGATAATAGTTGGAAATAGGATCCGTGGCAAGTCATCGGCTCAAAAGACGATCCCCTGATCTGATTTAAGAAAAAATCCCGCTTTTGCTCATAAAATTTTGACAACTCCAGATAATGAGCTGGCTCTTGCATGTATTCGGCCAGCGCCAATTGTACCGGGGTGTTGACGCTGAAGGTAATAAACTGATGCGCTTTTCTGATTTCCCTTGTAATGGCCGCTGGTGCTACAGTATAGCCCACTTTCCATCCGGTAGCATGAAAAGTTTTTCCAAATGAAAAGACTGCAATACTATTGGCTGCCAAACCAGGGAACCTCATTACACTCTGGTGCTCAAGTTGATCAAAAATAATACGCTCATACACCTCATCGCTGAGCACCAAAATCCCATGGTCATTTACAATACCCTCGAGGATTTTCAAATCGTCCTCTTTCAGTACCGCACCGCTCGGGTTTTGAGGTGTGTTGATCATGATCATTCGGGTACGAGGCGTGATCTTACTTTTTACCTTATCCCAATCAATCGAAAAATGGGGAGGCAGGATATTTATTGGAACAGGTTTACCTCCATTCAATCTGATGGCTGGATCATAGCAATCGTATGAAGGATCAAATAAAATCACCTCATCTCCAGGGCTTACCAACCCTGTAATTGTAGCAAAAATTGCTTCAGTAGCTCCTGCAGTAATTGTAATATCTGTTTCTGGGTCAACCTTGTGTCCATAGGATTGTTGAATGACCGCGGCAATCGTTTGGCGTAATGAAAGCACTCCAGGCATAGGCGCGTATTGGTTGTGCCCGTCCTTCATCTGCTGATGAATGAGTTCAATTAATTTTTCTGAAACTTTAAAATCTGGAAACCCTTGCGATAAGTTAATGGCATCGTGCTCCTGTGCCATCTTTGACATTACTGCAAAAATGGAAGTACCTACATCAGGGAGCCTTGAATGGATTTCCATTATTTACGTAACGGAGCGATGATCCTATACTCCGTGTCTACATCTCCCCTGCTGATATCATTTAGTTTACCCTTTAAAAGCCTTTTCTTAAGCGGGGTTAGGTAATCGATAAATAAGACCCCTTCAATATGATCATACTCATGCTGAATGATTCTCGCTTTCATACCTTCATATTCCTCATCGTACGCCTTCCAATTTTCATCAAAGTATTTGATGCGAATTGAATACGGCCTTGTTACCTTTTCGCGCACATTGGGAATACTCAGGCAACCCTCCTCCATTTCATCATGGTCTTCATCTTCCTCCACAATCTCGGCATTGATGAACACTTTCTTAAAGTCCTCCATTTCAGGTTCATCCTCCAGGACGCTACCATCCACCACAAACATTCTCACGTCTTTGCCAATCTGTGGAGCGGCCAAACCAATACCCTGCGCAGCATACATTGTTTCAAACATATCTTCAGAAAGCTGCTTTACTTCCTCTGAGCCTTCTTTAAAGTCCTGTGCTTTCTTGCGCAACACAGGGTCACCATACATAACGATCGGATAAACCATTGAAAATCTAATTAGCCTGCAAATTTAATGATTTTGAGTGGTTTCTAAGAACCCAATTATCGCTTAGTGGCTGGATTCCATGTAGGTTTGCAAAATCAGCGTGGCACTGATCTTATCCACATTTTGCTTATCCCTTCTGTCTTTTTTTTTCATTCCACCATCCACCATGGCCCTCAACGCAATTTTGCTTGTAAATCGTTCGTCAACGTATTTCACTGGGAGATTCGGAAAAGCTACATTAATCTTCGACACCATCTGCCTTACAAATGGAGCGGTCTCGGAATCGGTGTTATTCATTTGTTTTGGCAATCCAATAATAATCTCATCCACCTGCTCCTTAACAAAATATTGTTTGAGATAGACCAAAAGCTTTGATGTTTCCACTGTATCTAAAGCGGTGGCAATAATCCTCATGGGGTCAGTAACAGCTAGACCTGTACGCTTCGTTCCATAGTCGATAGCCATTATGCGACCCATAAGTTTTAAGCTTAATAAAAATGATGATTAGTTATATTTTACCTTCTCCCCAAAAATCTTCTTCACCCGATTTTCTATAATCATGGCTTTTGGAAAAAGAATTTCGTTTTCTATTCGAGCATGTGTCTTAAGGCTTTTTTCAAATGCAGTTAGCTCTGAATATATAACCTTCACATGCAAAGGAGCATCCTTGCCAAGGGCATAATTATTGGTTATCCTCCTAATTCCTATCATTTCATCATCGTGTACTTCATGCTCCATTGCAAAACGCTGCAGCGAGTTCTTTTCGAGCATATAGTACAATTGAGAGGGGTTATAGGTGCCTTTAGATGCCTTCTCTAATAGCCGTATATACCCAAACAGCGTATCCTCCTCTTCATAGATATGGTGAATGAAATCCTCCAAAAAGAGAGGAAACAATTCTTTCAAATCCTTTTCTATTTCGATATAATCTTCATGATCGGCTTTAAACGATTCTACCAATCTAGCAATGTAGGGTAGCTTATGTTTTACATAAGTAAAATGAGCATGCTTGAGGTACTCTAGTATAAGATCAATCGGGTAAGAGATCAACGGCAAATCTGCCTCCTGAAAATTTGAATTAGGTGACTCTAAGCCCCTTACCACTTGCTCCACCTTCAACCCTTTGTCCTGACACACTTGTTCAAGTGTCTGCTCAGAATACTCATAGAATTTGATACCAAAAAAATAAAGCACATAAGCATGCACGTTATTCTGGTCTACCAAGTCCTGTATTCGCTTATTCTTAAGGGTAGTTTTTGCCATTCCGACAGTAAATATAACAATACCCATAGCGCTAGCCAAGATCATTTATTGCCCAAATAATCTGAGAATTTGAATAACAGCCTCTTTTTTCTGTCTTTTGAGGCTGAAAACTTTGATGACGGTTAAAACGTTAGAAGTTATTAACCGTATTTTTTGACATGAGTGAGCCGAATAATTCAAAATATCAGATAAAACTGCCTTTAATACTGTGTATTGGTCTTGCCGGAGGAGTCCTTATTGGTGCCAGCCTGAATACAAATTCTTCATCCGATGATATCGGTGGGGACGTACAAAAATTCAGAGAAGTGCTCTCGCTGATTAAAACAGAGTATGTGGATGAAACACAGACGGACGAGTTGGTTGATGATGCCATTGAGCACATTTTAGCCAAGCTTGACCCTCACTCCGCTTACATTCCAGCCAAAGAAAGATTAGAAGCCAATGAAGATCTTCGCGGAAATTTTGAAGGCATAGGAATTGAGTTCAGTATTTTTCAAGATACCCTTGTAGTGGTTGCCGCTCTGGGTGGCGGCCCTTCAGAAGCAGTAGGACTTCGTAGCGGTGATCGCATTGTGAAAGTAGATGGAGAAAATATTGCAGGTATCGGCTTGCGCAACAGTGATGTCTCCAAAAAATTGAAGGGCCCTAAAGGAACCGAAGTAAAAATTGAGGTCGTAAGAAGAAGCGCCAGTAAACCCATAAGCTTTAATATCATTCGGGATAAAATTCCTCAATTCTCAGTTGATGCTTCTTATATGGTCAACGAAGAAGTAGGATACATTAAAGTGAGTCGTTTTTCTCAGACCACTTATTCGGAGTTTCGCACCGCCATGGAAAAACTGAAAAAAGAAGGCATGAAGAAGTTGGTATTGGACTTACAGGGTAACCCTGGAGGATATATGAATCAGGCTATTGATTTAGCTGATGATTTTTTACCCAATGGAGAAAAAATAGTTTTTACTAACGGAAAAGACACCCGATACAATTCAGATGCGTTGGCATCCGCAAAAGGTGAATTTGAAAAAGGTGACATCATTGTTCTTATTAACGAAGGTAGCGCATCAGCCTCAGAAATTGTTGCAGGCGCACTACAGGACAATGACAGGGCCTTAATTGTGGGGAGGAGATCTTACGGTAAAGGTTTGGTTCAATCGCCTTTCGTTCTGGACGATGGATCCGAATTGCGATTGACTATTTCCCGTTACTACACACCTAGTGGACGCTCTATTCAAAAGCCCTACGATGACAATCAAGAGTACTCAAAGGATATCATGAAGCGCTACAGTCATGGAGAATTTTTTCATGCTGATAGCATTAAATTCAATGACTCTTTAAAATACCAGACTATGAATGGCAGAACCGTATATGGTGGTGGCGGAATTATGCCTGACTATTTTGTGCCATTAGATACCACACTCAACAGTCCCTATTTGAATGCACTATTTAATTCCAACTCTTTTCAGGAGTATGCATTCAATTATGCATTAGAAAATAAAGATAGGCTGGAAAAGATGGGGTTCAAAGAATTCTATCATGGCTTTAAAGTTAATGATGCCATGTATTCTGATCTTGTAAACGTAGGTGAGCGAAACAGTGTGAAACCCAACTGGGCTGATTTGAACAAAAACAAAGAAGTCTTTGAAATATTCCTGAAAGCCAATGTCGCAAGAAGAATTTGGGGAAGTGAAAGCTTCTATCCCATTTTCAACGAAACCAACGAGATCTTACAACAAGCCTTGCAGTTGTTCGATCGTATTCCGGATCGTGGGAAGATGTAGCAATCAAGCTCGACTTCTGTCTTAGATTTTTTGGGAATTTGCTAACTTCGAAACCGAAGAAAACGACACATCATGTACTATCATCGCTTAGGAAAAATTCCACCCAAAAGACATACACAATTTCGTCAGCCGGATGGAAGTCTATATAAAGAGGAACTGGTAAGCTCGGAAGGCTTTTCTGGAATCTATTCCAATCTCTACCACATCAACGCTCCAACGCGGATCAAAGAGATTAGTGACCCCGTGAAGTACGGCCCAAAAATGATCAAGGACTATGCCTTGCGTCAAACACATCTAAATACGAGTAAAGTAGAAACCACTGGTGAGGATTATCTAAGTGCCAGAAAGGTTTTGTTAATGAATAATGACTGCTCCATCTCTATTTGCTCGCCAAAGCAACGTAAGATGGATTATTTCTATAAGAATGCCGAGGGAGATGAAGTGATTTACGTACATGATGGAAGTGGCGTGCTTATTTCTCAGTTTGGAAAACTTGAGATTAAACAAGGTGATTACGTGGTCATTCCTCGTACTGTAATTTATAAGCTTGAATTTAATGAAGGCCCTCTTCGTCTTTTGGTTGTTGAATCCGCTTCACCTATTGAAACCGTAAAACGTTATCGCAATCAACTAGGGCAGTTACTAGAACATTCGCCTTACTGCGAAAGAGACATTCGTCCCCCTCACGAATTAATTACAGATACCAAGAAAGGGAATCACTTGATGCAAATCAAAAAGCAAGGCTACCTCCACCAGTATGTCTACGATTATAGCCCACTGGATTTAGTAGGTTGGGATGGATTCCTTTGGCCATACGCATTTTCTATCCATGATTTCGAACCTATCACCGGAAGAATTCATCAGCCGCCTCCGGTTCATCAGACTTTTCAGGCACACAATTTTGTCATTTGCTCATTTGTACCACGGTTGTTTGACTACCACCCACAAGCGATACCAGCGCCCTACAATCACAGCAACATCGACTCTGATGAGGTTTTGTATTATGCAGAAGGCAACTTTATGAGTCGTAAAGGAATTGACCGTGGATCGTTTACGCTTCACCCTGGTGGCTTGCCACATGGCCCGCACCCAGGCACGGTAGAAAAAAGTATTGGCGCCAAGGAAACCCATGAGCTTGCAGTAATGATCGATACTTTTAAACCTTTGTTCCTTACGGAAGACTCATTGGAATTTCTGGATAAAAAATATCCGATGAGCTGGACGGATGAGTCGACAGAACCTTTCAACGAAATCAACACTCCTTAGAAACATTGAGCAAGTTTATCCTCCCCATTCAAATTCGCTGGTCTGATATCGATCAGAACAGGCATCTTAGACATTCCGCTTACTATGATTATGGTGCAATGGTAAGAATGAGGTTTCTCAATGAGGGGGGACTTACTACCGAAAAGATGGAGGAACTACAGGTTGGCCCTATCCTTTTCCGTGAGGAAGCGCTCTTCAAAAAAGAAATAACACTGGAGGATAAAATAACTGTTGACGTAGAAATCTGTTCTGCGCGCGAAGATTATTCTCGATGGAGTCTTCGGCATACCATGAGAAAAGAAGATGGAACAATAGCCGCTATTATTAATATGGATGGCGCATTTCTTGATTTGACTACAAGAAAACTCACTCAACCACCGGATTTTGTAAAAGATATATTCAGGTCATTTGAAACAAAGTGGCGATTTCAAGCTTACACCAGCTTCCTAAGGTTACTTTTCTAATATCCAGTTCTCTGCTACAACGGGGTAGTGCTGATACTCCAGCTTATGCACTTTGGCGGCTATATCATCAGGCGTATCCTTTTGATCAACATTAGTCCTTGCCTGGAAAAGAATAGCTCCTTCATCATAGTGATGATTCACCAAGTGAATGGTAATCCCAGTCTCCTTTTCACCTGCTTCCTTTACCACTTCATGCACTTTCGATCCATACATTCCTTTGCCACCATACTTTGGCAACAAAGCGGGATGAATATTAATAATTTGCTCAGGATATGCATTGATCAAATTATCCGGAATAAGCCAAAGGAACCCGGCAAGTACAATGTGTGTAATTTCCTCTTCGCGAAGCCAACTCAACACCTCACCCTCCTTTAATTGTTGCCTGTCAAAAACTCTTGAAGCCACTCCGGCCTTCTTAGCTCTGTGCAGCACAAAGGCATCTGCCTTATTGCTCAATAACAATACAATCTCTATTTGGGGGTGATCTTTAAAGTGAGAAAAAAAACGCTCAGCGTTAGTTCCGCTGCCGGAAGCAAAAATAGCCACCTTGTATTTCCTGTTCATCAATACAAAGAAAAGTCAATAGTTATGTTAAACCAAGGCCATGCTTACAATACCCAGTAACAGTATCAGCTTACAAAGCGAACTTAGTTTTGTAAAATCACGAATTGTATCTGCGCGAACCAGTTTCGCTACCATGTAGCCTATCGGCAGGAATAAAAAAATTAAGAAATAATAAATGGGCAATCCCACATAGATATTATTGACCAATAATACGAGTGAGACAAATAATCCCAGTAACAGGTAGAGAAATAATTTAGTTTTTCTAAGACCCCAGACTATAGGAAGTGTTCTACAGCCAAAAGAATTATCTCCTTTCCAATCCTCCATATCTTTTATAATTTCTCTGACCAACGTCATCCCCATGGCAAACAGGGCATAAACAAGAATAAAAGAATTAAAAGGTGGATATAGTAAATTCACAATTAAGATCGACAAAGCAGTTAACAGCCCAATTGAAAAATTACCAACAAAGGGCAATCGTTTTAAATTGTTGGAATAAAGCCATAAAAGAAAAGCAGAAAAGAAATTTACAAGTGCAATTTGCCAGCTAAGAAGCAAACCAATAGCTACCCCGGAAATAGAAAGTGCTGTATGAAAAAATATAGCATATCGTCTGGTTATTCCTTTACCTATTACCACGCGCTCAGGTTTATTGATCAGATCAATCTTTACATCATAGTAGTCATTGATAATATAACCTGCTGCCGCAATCATCATGGTGGATGCGGACAATAATAACATACGCCAATCTGTGTATGTGTGGGTTCCTATTAGAAAATAAGCCGTAAAATACTGAGCGAATCCAATAATTATGAGGTTCCAAAACCGGGTAAGTCGGAATAATGCTCTAAAAAGCTTTAAAAGCTGTATGGACAATGACCTCATTACCTACAAAGGTAACAAGGGAAACTGTCATTTAATGACAAATCATGTCCATACAGCCTTTCATTAAAACTTTAAAGAAAGCATCAACAGGTAGTTCCTACCGGCTTGAGGGTAATAATAGTTTTGCCTCACCGTCTCACCACCTCCCACAAAACCCCATGTATATCCGTTAGATTCATAGGTTTCATCAAAAATATTGCTGGCCAAGAGGCTCAAGCTAAAGTCTTTTAATCCTTTTATGAAAGGACTATAACTCAGCCTTAGATCATTAATAAAATAAGCTTCGATTTTTCTGTTTTGATTGGAGGTGTTATCTAAATACTGCTCACCTACATATTTAGATAATAGGGAAGCTTCTAAATTTTTGAACGGGTTATAACTTAAACTCGACCCGGCAATTATTGACGGTGAAAATGAAATATCCACGTCTTTTAACTGATTCTGAATTTCATTGTATTCATCATAAGCTACTCCGTAATCGTAAATGACCTCCGTGAAGTTTTTGATCTTATTTTCACTCAAAGTAACGTTAGCTCCTAAAGTAACTTTTGAACTGACCCTTAAAGCGCCCTCTAACTCAACCCCTGTGCGATAACTATCATCCACGTTGGTTCTGATAGAAGCACCCACATCGTTCAATTCACCAGTCAATACCAGCTGATCTTTATAACTCATCAAGTAGTAGTTCAGATTAAAACTGTAGTTGCTTCTCTTTATTCTCCATCCTGCCTCAACATTACTTAAAACTTCAGGCTTAGGATCAACTCCTGAAACGGCATTTATAAAATCACTTCTGACAGGTTCTCGTTGCCCAATTGCATATGAGGAGTAGAGCTGACTCCCTCTGCTCAACTGATACGTCAATCCGATTTTTGGATTAAAAAAATTATAGTTTTCACCTACGCTAAAAACAGTCAAGTCATCATCAATCCCTTCGGATTTATAATCAACTTTTCGAAACTGAAGGTCTAAATAGCCCACAAGTTTATTAGTGATCTCATAATTACTTTTCCAGAATACATTAAAGTCTTTCTTATCACCATTGCTATAGTAATACCGAAAATCCTTAGGGGCACTTAATGCTACTTCTGCCCATGTGATTTCGCCAAAATGATCGCCATCATACTTATTCCACGCGCCTCCTAACACGCTGTTGTACCTATCTTTGTCATAATTGATGGAGTAGGTGATGCCGTAAAAGTCATTGTCCAGCCATCGTTTTCTTACCAAATCAGTCTCAGTAATTGTCTCTGCTCCAATTACAACATCTGACAGTCCATAGTCTGCCAACGTCTGATCATATTTAAACTCTTCATAATATCCTTTTCCCGGTGTGTAATGAAAGGACATATTAGCGGTTACTGAAGAAGATGCTTTGTGAGAAAAATGAAGCTGAAAATTATCTTGCGTGTAATTATCAACCTGATTTTTATAATCATAAATATTAAATGTTCTACTATTGGCATTCAGTAGGTTATCCGTCTGTTGGGCATTCCACCCTTCCGCAGCAGCCGTTGACATCATGCCAGCCACATCATTGTTAAGCCGCGACTCAGGCACTCCATACCAACTCTGATAAGTCACCTCATGACCTCCAAATGCGATGGCTTTTATAATAGTGTTCTCTCCATAGTAGCCACCTGATGCATAATATGATTTTAAACTGGAAGATGCGCGATCGATAAATCCGTCAGAGTTGATAAAGGATGCTCTTGCATCAAAACTAAAACGATCATTGATCATGCCCGTACCCAAACCAACAGTATGCCTGTGTGTTTTAAAAGAACCCACAGAATTAATAACATCCACATAAGGGGTTTCATTTTTAGTATTGGTTTGAAGATTGATAGACGCCCCGAATGCACCAGGACCATTGGTAGACGTTCCTACACCGCGTTGTATCTGAACACTTTGTGTAGAAGTGGCGATGTCGGGAATATTTACCCAGAATACACCCTGTGACTCACTGTCATTATAGGGTATGCCGTTGATAGTAACATTGATACGTGTCGCATCACTTCCTCTAATCCGCAAACCTGTATACCCTATACCTGCGCCTGCATCTGAGGTAGTGACTAGAGAAGGTGTATAATTAAGAACAAATGGCAGGTCTTGTCCAAAGTTTTGCTTTGCTAATTCCTTCTTATTAATGTTTGTAAAAGTAGTTGGGCTTTTTTCCGCTGCCCGCGTAGCATAAACAGTTACCTCATCTGTTAACCTTGTGTCTTCCTCCAATGTAATCGTTAGCGTTTTGCTCTCATCGATCGTTAGATGTTCTTGTTTTTCCTTAAAGCCCAAGAAGCGGAAGAGTAATAGGTACTCGCCAGAACTTAAATTTGACAATCGGAATTCACCTTGGTCGTTGGTAATTGCAAAATAATTACCGCGATCTGTTTGAACAGTGGCACCTGCAAGAGGCCCTGAGGCATCATTCACAGTACCAGAAATTGAAAATTGTGCCCATCCACTTAGGTAGGCTGCGCAGCACATTGCTGTCAAAATAATTTTTAACATTTTTATAAAATGGTTTAAACCCGTGACGCACAGGGGAATGCACTCACTTACGTTTTAACCTTGCCTCCCTTCGGCCGCATTATCGGCATCAGGTTCATTGGGTATAATCTCAGCCCGTGTTTTTGGCACCCCTAATTTTGATGTTGCAATCTAAATACATCTCATCGCAATCACAATTTTCATTCTCTATTGCTATTTCTACTTCAAGTACTCTATTTTTGAAACATGTTCAAGACTACAGTAAACCAATCCAGTTATGAAGTCCTCCCATCTGAAGAAGGATGGCAAGTTGACGGAAAGCCCGTTCAGTGGGACTTAGTAAAAGTCACTGACAACTATTTTCATATCATTCACAATCAAAAGGGTTACCGGGCCGAGATCGTCAAAGCTGATCATGCTACTAAAACTTTCATATTAAAAATCAACGGCCGCAAGTATTCAGTAAACGTAAAAGACAAGTTTGAATTATTGCTGGAAAAAATGGGGATGAATATGGGAGCGGCCAACAAAGTCAATTCCATAAAAGCACCTATGCCTGGCTTGATTATTGATTTGAAAGTGAAGGCTGGAGACGAGGTAAAGGCAGGTGATCAACTGCTTATTCTTGAGGCCATGAAAATGGAAAATATAATTAAATCTCCTGGTGATGGTACTGTAAAAACAGTGAAAGTTGAAAAAGGAAACAGCGTAGAGAAAGGACAGGTATTAATTGAGTTCTAAAATCCTGACAGGTCCATATGGCCGCAAATCTTCAAAAACCTGATATATTTGCACCGACAAAATAATTCTGAACCACTTCCATGAAATACAAGCGCATTCTTATCAAACTCAGTGGTGAATCTCTTCAAGGAAATAATAAGGGAACCAATATCAACCCTGATGTTTTGGAGCAATATTCTGAAGAAATAAAAAAAATTAAGGAAGAGGGGGTGGAGATTGCGATTGTAATTGGAGGTGGCAATATTTTCAGGGGTGGCCAGGCAGAAACGTTGGGTATAGATAGAGTGCAGGGGGATTATATGGGTATGCTGGCGACAGTGGTCAACGGAATGGCCTTGCAAAGTGCGCTAGAAAGACATGGCATGTATACTCGCCTGATGTCGGGCATTAAGATGGAGCAGGTTTGTGAACCTTTCATCCGCAGAAGAGCAATCAGACATCTTGAAAAAGGGAGAATTGTAATTTTTGGCGCTGGTATTGGAAACCCTTATTTCACTACAGACTCTACAGCAAGCCTGAGAGCCATTGAAGTTCAAGCTGATGTGGTGCTTAAGGGAACCCGCGTGGATGGAGTTTACTCAAAAGACCCTGAAAAATTTGATGATGCGGTGCGTTTCGAAAAGTTATCCTTTCAAGAAGCTTATGAAAAAAGTCTGAACATCATGGATATGACCGCATTTACCCTATGCATGGAAAATAACTTGCCTATTGTGGTTTTTGATATGAACAAAAAAGGTAACCTCCTCAAAGTTGTTCAGGGAGAAAAAACCGGAACGCTTATAAGTTAAAATTGTTAAAGCTGAATTACATATCCTCAAAAAAATAATAAGGCTATGGAAGAGATAGAACTATACCTTGAAGAAGCTAAAGAGTTAATGAGCAAAGCCGTGGTTCACTTGAGCCATGAGCTTACAAAAATTAGAGCTGGAAAAGCTAACCCCGCGATGTTGGATGGCCTATCGGTTTCGTATTATGGAGCCATGAGCCCTTTGAGTCAGGTTGCATCAGTAACCACACCAGACGCAAGGTCTATTTTTATCAAGCCCTGGGAAAAAAATCTTATTCCGGAAATTGAAAAGGCTATCATGACCGCAAACCTTGGTCTTAATCCTCAAAATGACGGGCAGCAGATCATCATTAACGTACCGATGCTTACGGAAGAAAGAAGGAAGCAATTGGTAAAGCAGGTAGGGCAGGAATGCGAACATGGCCGCATAAGTGTCCGCAATGTGCGCAAAGACACTAATGAAAGCTTAAAAAAGATCACAGGTGTTTCTGAGGATGACATTAAAAATGCTGAAGACAAGGTACAGGAACTGACGAACGATTACATCAATAAGATTGACAGCCTCATGAAAAAGAAAGAGGTTGAAATCATGACCGTTTAATTCTTTTGGCTATCAATAGATAGTCATTAAATTCTTCATCAAAACCGTCTTAGGTGTATCCCATTCTATTTGAAATCGGGTCGATCACAATTTACTCCTATGGTTTCTTTATTGCCGTAGGTGCAATTCTTGGATTGATTTACATGGCCCGTCAGGGCAAAAAACGATTTGGCATCACCTACGATCAATCTAATTCACTTTTCATCTATATCGTAGTAGCAGCCTATGTAGGAGGAAAAGTATTTTTCTTTTTTGAAAACCCCACTTACTACGTTCATCACATTGGAAAACTTTTTAGCGGCAACGGATTTGTGTTTTTCGGATCATTGCTCTTTGCTATCCCCACCATGCTCTGGTTTTTTAAAAAGAATAAGATACCCACCCTACCCATGCTCGATGTCATGGCCATTGTCACCTGTATTGTCCATGGGTTTGGTCGCATCGGTTGTTTCATGTCGGGCTGTTGTCATGGCCAACCCACCGATAGTTTTTTAAGTGTCATCTTCACTAATCCGGTTTGCCAAGCTGAACCCTTGAACACACCCCTTCATCCTACACAACTTTATGAGTCTGCTTTTATTTTTTCCTTAATGGCTACTCTCTTGTGGATAAAAAGCAGAAAAAAGTTTGACGGGCAACTCTTTCTCATCTATCTCATAGTATATTCTATCGGCAGGAGCTTCCTTGAAATGCTTCGTGGAGATGAAGAAAGGGGGTTTCTCATTCAGGATGTACTTTCACACTCTCAGTTTATTTCACTTATTGTTATTGCCATCGCCATTTACTTCTATGTTAAATTGAAGAGAAAGGGTAAATTGCTTAACTCCTAATTCTCGATTTCATGGAACAAGAAAATTTTCTCCAAAAAGCCGGACGAACTACCAAAAAGCTGGTTAAAAGAATATTGCTTATTGCCCTTATTCTGGGTTTGGCCGTTCTCAGTTTTGCTTATTGGGGAACCTACGAAAAAGGAGTAATGGCTGGAAAAGTGTTGCGCGTAACTGAGAAAGGCGTGCTGTTTAAAACGTATGAAGGCAAGATTAGTCTTGACTCCTATGGTGCCCTAAAAGGCGTAAGTCCTATTGCAGAAACTTTCGACTTTTCAATTGAGTCTGACCAGACAGAATTGATTCAAAAATTATCAGACGTTGCACTAAGCGGAGAGCGAGTCAATCTCACTTTTGTAAAACGGTATATGCGGTTCCCTTGGAGAGGCGACACAAAATATTTTGTAACACAAGTTGAGCGCACAGAAAAAGCTGAAAATTGAAAAAAGGCAATCAGGTAGTTATCTATGGATCATACGGCTACACGGGGAGTTTAATTGTCGAAAGGTGCAAAGAACAGCAACTTAATATTATCCTTGCTGGCAGAAATGAAGACAAACTAAAAGCGCAAAGCAAAACTAGCGGATACCCTTATCAAACAGTTGAGATTAAGGAAACGGAGAAACTGGTCAACTTGCTGAACCCAGCAACTTTAGTCATTCATTGCGGAGGCCCTTTTATGTTTACTTCCAGACACATGATTGAAGCTTGTCTAAAAACAGGAACACATTACACAGACATAACGGGTGAAATTGGTGTATTTGAACTTTTAGCCTCTTATGATCTGAGAGCAAAAGAAGCAGGTATAATGATGCTTCCTGGAGCTGGGTTTGACGTAGTTCCTTCAGACTGCCTTGCCGCACATTTGAAGAAGAGACTTCCTGAAGCTACTCACCTGGAGCTCGCCTTTGCTACTTCTGGAGGTGGTAGTTCAAGAGGAACTTCTAAAACTGCCATACATGGACTTGGTGAGGGAAGTCTCGTTCGATATCAAGGAAAAATCACTAAAGTACCATTGCACCACGGACTAAAGGAAATTGATTTCGGGAAGTTCAAAACCATTTCAGCAAGAATACCATGGGGAGATGTATCAACAGCGTATTATAGCACTGGCATATCCAATATTGAAGTTTACATGGGCATCAATAAAAAGATTGCCAGAATGATAAGGCTAACAAGATTTTTCAACTGGCTGCTAAAACAGGGATGGTTAAAAAAGTTTCTCCTCAAGAAAATTGATAAAACCACAGGACCACAAGAAGACAAAAGGAAAACCGCCAAGAGTTACCTGGTTGGCTCTGCATGGAATGACAACCAAAAAATACAAACGCAATTATTGACTCCAAATGGATACACACTCACAGCGCTATCCAGCGTTTCCATTGCAAACAAAATATTGGGTGGCAATTTCAAAACTGGGTTTCAAACACCTTCACTCGCTTATGGATCTGATTTGATATTAGAATTTGAGGGAGTAGAGCGCATTGACCTCTAAACTACTTTACCGTAACTACTGTCTCCTCCTTTGGAATCAATTC
>JAGQYK010000009.1:52781-84094 GCA_020436125.1 Cyclobacteriaceae bacterium
AGCTAATATTATTCGTTGCTCATCCGATATTGGGCTCACCTTATGTCCGTAGCTCTCCCAGTTTCTCTGCGTTCCCCCAGGCATACTTTTCTGCTGGATGTAAGCGTCCAGAAAGTCAAAAACCGGCACTTTATCAAACTCTATTCTGGCAGATAGATTACTACCATCACAAACCTCTGTGAGGTGCCCCAGCAAACCGAAACCAGTTACATCGGTTAGTGCGTTTACATAAGGAAGTTTACCTAACACGGCCCCAAAGCTGTTAAGGGCCAACATGCTATCAACTGCCACTTTCAAATGTTCTTCATCCACTATTCCTTTTTTCTGAGCAGTAGTGACAATACCAATACCCAAAGATTTAGTCAAATATAGTAACGACCCTGCTTTTGCCTGGTTATTCTGCTTCAAATGTTCCTTCCGTACTTTTCCGGTTACTGCCAATCCAAATACAGGCTCCGGACAGTCTATACTGTGCCCTCCGGCCAAAGGAATACCTGCTTGCTTACAAATGGCTCTGCTTCCTTCAAGCACCTGCCTGGCTACTTCCGGAGGTATTTTATTGATGGGCCAACCCAATATAGCAATCGCCATCAGTGGTTCCCCTCCCATCGCATATACATCACTAATGGCATTTACAGACGCGATTCCTCCGAACAAAAATGGGTCATCCACAATAGGCATAAAAAAATCCGTAGTACTGACAATACACGTACCATCCCCCAAATCATATACGGCCGCATCATCTTTCGATTCATTTCCTACCAACAATGATGGGAATATTGACTTAGCTTGATCAGAGTGCAGCATTGTTTCTAAAACGGCAGGCGATATTTTACATCCACACCCGGCTCCATGACTGTACTGTGTTAATTTGATTTCCATTATTCGATCCTCTTTTGTTTAGATATCTTAATCAATTCCGTTGCCGCTATCGCTGCATTAATTCCACTCCATTCAACATTTCCAAAAACATTAGGATTCCTTTTTTTCAGACTTGCCGTATATGCTTTATCATAATAGGTTAGCAAAATCTCCATTACATTGTGCATTTCACCTTGCTCCAGTTTTTCTTTGGCTTCCTTATAATGTTGACCCCCGAGCTTTTTAGTTATCCTTTTCATTGCTTCAAGAAATTGCTCACGGTCAGCATGACCATATTCATTGACCAACCTTTGCACCCGTGTTGCTTTATCTACATCAAGCATAACTACAGCACTTTGCCGCATGTTTACCCAGAAATCGTTTGGTAAAAATATTCTGCCCACTGCAATGGATTCATCTTCCACCCACACTGGTTTGAAAATATCAAATGAGTTAAGTTGCTCAAAAAGATTATTCTCAAACTGCTCGGTTGTTGGCTGGGGCGGCATCATTAACCCACCAAAGGCTGATCCTTTATGGTTGGCCATTCCTTCTAGATCGATCACTTGCTCACCCTGTTCTTTCAATTTTAGTAGTACCTCAGTCTTGCCGCTTCCTGTACAACCTGATATTAATATAATTTTGTAAGGTCGTTTAAAAAACTCTTGTGCCTTTTGGCGATATGTTTTATAGCCACCTTTGAGGACATGTGTATTGATACCTGCCATCCCAACAAACTGACTAAAGTTTGATGAGCGCATACCTCCCCTCCAGCAATGGGTAATCAACTCATTGTTAATAGCTACCTCTTCAGCTGCATCTACAATCTGATTGATACGTGGGCCTACCAGCCGAAATCCGGTTCTTATGGCTTCCTTTTTACCTTTTTGTTTATAATCTGTACCAACAGCAACTCTTTCCTCATTATTTAATAATGGAATATTTACCGCATTGGCAATATGCCCAGCCACAAATTCATTCTGAGACCGCACATCCACAACCGGTATAGTGGATCGAAGTGTTAGAAAATCATTCCATTCAATTTCTTTAATCATGGGTTGATTCAATTCATCGCAAAAGTAGGAATTTAAAGGCTACCCATAAAGGTCGAGAGATCAATCGAAGTTCACGCCTACGCTCGTTGCGACTCCAATCCTGAAACCATAGGTTTGGTAACTTCCTCCTGAAAATGACACAGCCCCTTCCAAGCGGAATATCCTAAGAATTCCATCCAGCGAGTAACCTAATTCGGTATAATCATTAGAGAGAGGAGATGCCAGATAATTCACAAAAACATTTTCAGTGACCCCAGTAAGGCGGATCAGGGGAAATTGAGTGACTAAAAATTTGCGAAAATGATAGTGGGCATTAGCGGTAAAATATTTATCGCGTGTACTATAGATATAATAATCAAGTAACCTGAAGCTGCCTACAGGGTCTGTGGTAATAAATGGCGTTTGATTACCCAGAAAATGGGCATAATCCATAAAGTACATTTTCTGAGTGTTGAGAAACTTACCTCCCTCCAAAGCAACATCCAATCTACCTCGAATGCCCACCCGAATACTTTGCTTGTATCCAACTTTAACTAAATCAAAATCCACATCACTATTCAAAGCACCTTTAAATCCCTTCTTATAGCTCACCGTAAAAAGTGGCGAAGAGTTTTTTATACTATACCTTCTCCCATTTCTAATTCTAAACTTTTGCCACGGCCTGGCTTCAATAGCAATCGATCCTATCAACGCATTGTGATTTTGAAAGCCTGTAGTTACCAACAGTTGGTTAATCGGTGCATTAGGTGTATATGCCTCTTTGTCCCTATTAATCAACTTAAAATCAGATGAATTAAAGAGCTCATATCTTTTGGCTATACTCCAATTGGTAGTCACTGTGAATTTAGCATCTAAACGTTGTTTGAAATTGATTTGAATAAAATCTTGCTCATATAATTTCATTAAGTTCTTTTCTAAGAACAGCGTAGTGAAAGTATTTACAAATGGGTGAATCGGCTCATCAGCATTAAACTGTTTCACATATCGGCCTCCCTCCAAAGTGAGTCTACTGTTGGTAGAGCGGTAATCTGCGCGAAGCATACCAGTAAGTTTCTCCCTTCCAAAAGCGTATCTCCCAATCGGGGTAATCTCTAATCGCTTCACTTTTGGTCTTAGGCTTCTATCTAATGAATCTCTTTCTACCCACCTTTTTACATAACCCAGTTTATAAATTAAATTCAAACCCTCTACAGTATTGAATCCACCCCATGGAGAATGAATTAGAAAATTAGAGGTCTCAGAGAGTTTGTAGTTATCTCCTATTAGCACATCCCAAACCTGAAATCCTTTGTGACGAGATGACTTTAAGGTATCTCCTTCCTGTTTCTTCTTTTCTACTTCTGCAAGACTGTCTGATTTCTTATAACCCTTTATTTCCTCCAGTGTCAAAGCAATGGGTCTGATATCAGCCCAAAAAATAGAGTCCTTCTTATAAGCAAGCGAGTCCACAGAATATTTTGTATCAGAAATTACTTCAGGCTCGTCTGTCTGTTTACGTTCCTCTTTTTCGTAGTCCTTTATTAATTTTCTTAGTTCCTTATTTGTAATCTCCTTCCCTCCTTCAAGTCTTTCCTTAAGATCCTGATCTTTAGCACTAAATTGAGTTTTCACCTCCTTTGCGTAATCTTTCTCAATTTTTTCATCAATCACTTTCATTTCCAATTCAAGATCCGGATTGAGTGATATCTTATAATCCTTTACGGTAGCCAGATAGTTATACTCAAATTCAAACCCAAAAACTTTACCATCTACTTTAAATTGCTGTGATACAGGCAACCATGCTTTATCCTCTATCGGATTATAAATCTGTTTCACCTCGAAGTCGATACCCAATTTGGTTACTTTGAAATCCAAACTGTGAATACTCCACCAGTCCTCCACAATAAATAAAACTCCTTCAAATACATTATCTCCTCTAGACCTTGGCGTAACTCTGATCTTACTTACACTGTAATCACGATCTGTGAACGTACCCAAATACTCAAAACGATAGTAAGAGAATGCTCTCGGTGAAAGGGGCGAAATAGTCTCTGCTATTTCTGGCTCATAAAAACTACCAAACACATACTCGTTGGGCGAGGTATTGTTATCATCCCCATTGCTATAAACTGCAATTACTCTTTCTTCAAATTTATTGGGGCGAGTATAAGTCACCTCACTTACTGATTCCGAGATGAAAAGCCGATCTTTAGATATTCCTTCTTTCTCCAACGCCTTTTTTGCGAGCCACGGATAATCCTTTAATCTCCCCTTTCCCTTCACATACACTTTTGCTGAATAAGTATCAATTTGTTGCGTATGATATTTTGCCTTTGATATTGCCTTCCTCATGATCGTGTAGGCTGGATCCTCATTGCCAGCAGTTATGATTACGTTTTGAAGTACAATCGCCTGACTTTTAAGTGTCAGATTCAATTCAATAAAATCCTCGGCAATTTTTACCTGACGTGTTACCGCCTCATATCCCAAATACTGAAATGTAATATCGTAAGTGCCCGGAGTGAGAGAAACCTCATATTGTCCATCAAGACCAGTTACTGCTCCAGAACCTGTTTGTTTTACAAAAATAGTAGCGAAAGGAAGAGGTGCTCCATCATCTGCCGTAATCGTTCCTTTTATTCCACCAGCGAATAAAACCGCCCCAGATGAGAGGAAGAATATAGAAACAATTAATGTGCGCAATAACAAAAACAACGGCATGTTGGGATTGACAGAATATTTTATGAAAGATAAAACCCTTTGGATTTTATCATTTGCTCTACAGGTTCAGGTACGAGATAACGGATAGACTTGTTGTCCCGTATTGATTTCCTTATAAATGTAGCTGATATATCAAGTAATGGAGATGCTACCATTTTCACATTTGGATGACGCGTCAAATCCGATTTTGTTACCTGCGGACGGGGGTAAACGTACAATTGATAGTTTTCGAGTATCTGAGCATAGTTTTTCCACTTCGTAAAATTCTCCAAATTGTCCTCACCAATAATCAATACAAAATCCTTTTCCGGACTCTTCTCAGAGAGGTGCGTTAAAGTATGGGCTGTATAGTTGGGTTTTGGAAGATGAAACTCTATATCAGAAACTTCAAATTTATAATTATCCGCAATCGCAGCCTGAACAAGATCAAGTCGATCGAATTCATGAAGTAAACTCTTACTTGACTTCATGGGATTGTGAGGGGTAACAACAAACCAGACCTTATCCAGGCCACCATTCTCAACCATACTGTTGGCAATTATCAAATGGCCTATATGAATGGGGTTAAAGGATCCAAAAAAAAGTCCAATCTTTTTCTTCAGCTCCATAGAAATATCTATGATTTTTTGAATTCATCGTAAAGGGCCTGGGCTTTCTTCTTAGAATTATCAAGGTCGTCATTTAACAAAATGACATCAAACTTATCCTCAAATGTCATTTCAAACTTTACCTTGAAAAGCCTTCGTGATAGGCTCTCCTCTGTTTCTGTTCCCCGATCTTTTAGACGCTCAGTTAATACTTCTATTGATGGAACTTTAACAAAGACCGAAAGTGCTTTGTCTCCAAAATATTTTTTTAGGTTGATTCCTCCTTTTACATCCACATCAAAGATCACATTCCTTCCTGAGTTCCAAATCCTTTGTATTTCAGATTTTAATGTACCGTAAAAATTGCCTTCATACACTTCTTCCCACTCTATAAACTCATCGTTATCAATTTTCTTCTTGAACACTTCTGGGGTGAGGAAATGATAATCCTTGCCATCTTGCTCCGTTCTTCCTCTCCTATCGCGTGTAGAGGCTGAGACAGAAAAATCCAAATCTGGATTATTATCAAGCAAATACTTTACTAATGTAGTTTTACCTGACCCTGAAGGGGCGGAGAAAATAATTGCTTTTCCTGACATCAGGAGATAGAATTCACCTGGCTTTTAATCTTTTCAATCAAATCAGGAGGCACATGATTGCCACAACATTTCGATTTGATCAATTGCTTAATCTGCATATCCAGTTCATGCGATCTGTAACATGGCATACATTCATCCATGTGTTTGCTGAAATATTGCTGCTGTTCTTCCGTAGCATCACCATCCAATATGGCTTGTAGCATTTCGAGGCAGGTAACTTTTTTACCATCCTGATTGGTAAAGGGATTGTCGAGAAGGCTCATAAGCTAAGGATTTTTGTAACCCATTTTTTTTGCGTAAACACTCAATTTATCTTTTAATAAATTTCTTGCTCTGTGTAATCTACTCCGGACTGTTCCAATCGGAATATCCAAAATTTTTGCCATTTCATCGTACTTGAATCCTTCCAGATCACACAAAATAATAACGGTTCTGAAATCCACATCCAATGAATTCAGTGCATTGGAGATTTCATCTCCAATCATATCCTGAAGGGATTCTACCCTTAAGTCTGTAGTGATCTGACGATCTACATCATCAGAGTTATAGTAACTTTCTACTTCCTGATAATCAACTTTATTAGGCTCCTTACTCTTTTTCCTGTAATCGTTAATAAAGCTGTTCTTCAGAATTCGGAACAGCCATGCTTTCGCATTAGTTCCTTTTTGGAATGATTCTATAAAACGGTAGGCTTTCAGGTAGGTATCCTGAACGAGGTCTTTGGCATCATCTTCATCCAGCGTAAGCCTATATCCAAAATTGTACATGGAGTTGATATGAGGCAAAAACTCGTTATTGAAGACACTTACCTTCTCTTTCTCTGTATATTTAGCGCGCGGGGTTTCTTCCATAAAGAACCAAAAATAGTAAAAGAATGGGAGAAGGATCAGATGATTTTGTAATTACGAAACTCACCCATGCGCCACCCCGTCCATCTTTCAATAATACGCTTTAGCCTATCTTTGGGCTTCAGGTTGTTTCTGGAGATATCATGGTCAAATTTCCAGTTCATGGCCTCAATTCGAGGTTGCATGACCTTAGGATGAGTTCCGTCAAATTTTCTTAGTGCATCAATTTCACTATAATCAAAAGATTCAGCTTCACCCACATTCTTCTCGATCCACTCATCGTCAAAATAGAAGTGATTAAACGACCTTCTTTTTCCCTGCATCTTTCTAGGATCTCGCACCCAACCATAGTGGTAGATGTAGGCATCAATCAATTTTGCATTGATTTTTATGTTGGGTTTCTTTCGAAATCCCTGGGCATCCTTGTAAGAAGCAATGGACTTATCATTTTTGATTATTCGCACTTCTCTACGATACCATCTGTAAGCATCTCCCAAATAATCGTATGATCCATAAAAATGGATATAATTGAATAAAAGCCCTTCCACCCTCTTATCATCCTTGTATTTATTCATCGCCTGACGGATATTCTCGTGGTATTTCTCGTGAACCACCTCATCCGCCTGGATATAAAACGCCCAATCGGCATCAGAAGAAATACTTTCAAAAGCTTTATTAGTTTCGATAGCAAAAGTTTGTCCCCCTTCGCGAAGGGCGTCATCCCAAACGGTATCAATTATTTTGATCTTGGGTGATTTGATTGATTGAATCAGTTCCCTGGTGGAGTCCTCAGAATTCCCTAGTGCAACAATAAATTCATCGCACAAAGGGAGAATGGAGGTAATGGCCTCTACTACTGGATAATCGTATTGAACAGCATTGCGTACAAAAGTGAAGCCGCTTACTTTCATTAAGCTTCACTTAACGTCATATACTTATTAATTCCATTGGCGCACCTTCTCAGTCTTTCTGTTATTGTTTTACTTAAAATTCCATCATTGACAGAAAGCATCTCTCGAGAATTCTCAGGATGAAAGAGGTGATAACCAAATCCCGCAAACTTCAAGTTATATCGCTTTACTCCAGTATTCATCAGTCGAACGGCCATTTCCGTATCTTCTCTACCCCATCCTATAATATCCTCATTGAAGCCATTGATTTGAACAAAATCAGATTTCCAAAATGCCATGTTGCATGTACGCGTGCCTTCAAGTCTGTTGGTTGTTCTGGAAATAATTTTTGAAAGCACAGGCGAGAAATAACTATTAAATCTATTTCGGATACCTCTTTCAAAGAAAGACACACTAAGTATTTTATTCTTAATTACCCTTTGAGTAGTACTGTCAGATAACAATACACGAGAACCTTGAATAAATCGTCCATTCCAGGCAGCTTTTTTATGCATTTTGATAAAATCCTTGTGCAGAACCATGTCTCCATCTACACTAATTACATAGTCCTGAGTAGCCATGGCAATGGCCTTATTTCTTATTTGTCCTGCTCTAAATCCCAGATCTTCATGCCAACAATGGACTAGCTTAGTAGCAAATTTTGCCTGATACCTTTCAATCAATTCGCGGGTACTATTTTGAGAACCATCATCTGCAATAATAACCTCATCAGGCAACTCAGATTGATTCAATACACTTAGCAGTACCATCTCCAGAGCATCCTCCCTATTATATGTTGAGATTATTAAGGAAGTAGTTAATTCGTTATTTGCCTCTCTAAGTTTTGAGTATTTGTAAAAAACAAAATTGGCGTTACAAACGGATATTAAAAGCCCTTTGTAACCATCTAATATTCCTCGCTTGAGTAAGAAGCTTTTGACAAAGGCAAAAGTTGTTTTATAAAAAATTTTAAAACCAGAAGAACGTACTTTATACCGATGCTCTCTTGCATAAATGTCAGAGTATCGTTGGATTTTTTCTAGAAACTGGGTGATATTGTCGTATGCATGATGTAATAAATCTCCTTCAAGGTGCGAAGAAGTATACTCCCCCACAATTTCAATTCGCTCATGAATTCCTTGTCCCTTCCATACTCCCTTCCCCTTCTTCCATAATCTTAATTTCGTATCAGGATACCAACCGCAAGTTCTTATCCACTCTCCAGAATAGCTTGAAAGCCGATTCATAGTATAACCGTCCTTCCTCAACCCTTGTTTCACCTCCAATAGCGACTGGGTCAAGTCGGGAGATAAGTATTCATCAGCATCTAGCGACAAAATGTACTCACAGGTAGCTAATGAGGCTGCATAATTCTTTTGATTGGCAAAGCCCAAGAATTCATTCTCGATAAAAGTCACCTGTTTTCTTTGACAGATTTCTTTTGTGGCATCTGTAGAGTAACAGTCCACCACTATTATTTCATCAGCGATTGGCTTCAATGAATCAATACAGCGGCCAATATTAGCCTCCTCATTGAATGTGATAATAACCGCGCTGATGGTATTTTTCATTTCACAAGAATTGAACTGCAAAGTTCCTGTTTGATTCAAAACAAAACAAGAGTAAAAATCAAAAAGCCCTGAATTTACAAGGCTTTTTGAGTACTCTGAACGTTTTTTACCTTTTTGCAAGCATGCTTTGAGTTCTAACCAGATTAATAAACTCTAGCCTATACCCCTCCTTATCATCTCCTCTGGCGTTTTGCGCTAACTGCAGAACGTGCTCAACAGTGAAACCCTTAGCAAATTCAGACTCACGAAGGATCATGCCAAAACCAGCCACAGCCGCAGACCATCTAAAATTATCAGAAGTTTTTTCAAATTGGATTACATTATCCTTTAAGGGATGAATAATTAACTTACTTTTATTCTCGCTTGGATCCTTATATCTAAACTTCACTGTTAACAGTTCCTTTGATGTAGCCGCAAAAGAATTATTCGCAAGGTTTTGGTATTTAAGTTCATCTATTTTATAAAAATCGCTTTCTACTCCAACAGGTATTATTTCATAAAGGGCAGTTACTGTGTGTCCAGAACCTAAATCACCAGCATCCTTTTTGTCATTATTAAAATCCTCATTGCGCAACACTCTATTCTCGTAGCCAATTAAACGATAGGCCTGAACTTTAGCGGGATTAAACTCTACCTGCAATTTCACATCCTTAGCAATAGTGAATAGTGTTCCTCCAAATTCGTTCACCAACACCTTTTGGGCTTCCAGGATGTTGTCGATATACGCATAATTCCCATTTCCCTTATCGGCTAATATCTCCATTTTAGAATCTTTGTAATTACCCATACCATATCCCAATGCTGTCAGAAATATTCCGTCACCTCGCTTTTCTTCGATAAGGCGCTCCATAGAAGCATTGCTGGAAGACCCTACGTTAAAATCCCCATCAGTCGCAATGATTACACGGTTATTTCCACCGTCTTTAAAATTCTTTTTCGCCACTTTATAAGCCAATTCAATTCCTGCACCCCCTGCAGTTGAACCTCCAGCCTGTAGGTTATCCAAAGCTTCAATTATTTGTTCTTTACATGCGCCAGAAGTAGATGGTAATACTAAGCCGGCTGCACCTGCATAAACTACTATGGCCACCCTATCTTGAGCACGAAGCTGATTGACAAGTAACTTAAATGAAGCTTTCAACAAGGGTAGTTTGTTCGCGCTGGACATAGATCCGGAAACGTCAATTAAAAAAACAAGATTCGAAGCGGGTAGGTTTTCAGTCGGAATTTTCCTCCCTTGAAGTCCAATATGTACTAAGCGGTGATTTTCATTCCAAGGTGCATTTGATACTTCCGTATAGATTGAAAACGGATCACTCCCTTTGGGTTGTTGATAATCATATTGAAAGTAATTGATCATCTCCTCTATCCGCACAGCATCTTTAGGGGGCCTCTGCCCATTATTGATAAACCTTCGTATGTTGCTGTAAGAGGCTGCATCCACATCGATAGAAAATGTTGACAATGGGTTTTGTAAAGCCCCATGAAAAATGTTTTCATTGATTCCATCATACTCCTCTGTATTCCATTCTGGCTGTTGCATTTCTCTATAATGAGAAGGTGCTTGACTTCCAGTTGATAAGGATTTACCCATGTCATACCGATTGGTAGATTTGAGTTTCATTTCCGCATGATCCTCAGCTTCTACAAGGGGCAATGGAAATGAGTTTAGCACCACATTTATTGTGTTCACTGTCCCTATTTTTACCTCTTGCGATTGAAACGAAGCAATAGAAAAGAGCAAGGTTCCTCCCTTGGCAGGTACAGTAATAAAATATTTTCCCTGACGATCTGTAGTAGTTGATTTTGACGACCCAACAAGCAGTACATTTACTCCTTTTATTGGTGAGCCATTGGCCGCTGAAACAGTCCCAGTAATTGTTCGTCCTTGCCCAAGGGCCAACCCGATCGTTGATGATACCATTATGAGTAATGCGAGAATTTTCCTTTTCATGACATTTTATGTTTGATGTACCCTTAGGATGCTGCATCAAACAGAATTCCATAAAATTTTCAGAAATAAATTAAATTGGTGGAAATGTTTGTGGGTAAGGAATCATCTGAACGTAGTGACTCAGAGCTAATTGAGCTTTTTAAATTAAAAAGTGATCAATCTGCTCTTGCCAATTTGTTTGTGAGATACAGCTCACTCGTATACGGTGTATGCCTTAAATACCTTAAAGATCGTGATGATGCAAAGGATGCGGTGATGCAAGTTTTTGAAAAATTGAACCAAAGTTTGAAAGAGCATGAAATAGAATACTTCAAAAGCTGGCTTTATAGCACCACAAGAAATCATTGCCTAATGCATATACGGGCACAAAAAAAGGTGATACAAGAAGAAATTGATGAAAATGTTATGGAAACCACCTTCATATTGCATCATGATAATGAGAACAATAATGAAATTGAACTCTCTCAACTTGAAAAATGCATTGAGCAACTTGGAAACGGTCAAAAGGATTGCGTCCAGCTATTTTATTTAAAGGAATTGTGTTACAAAGAGATTGTTGATCAAACTGGGATTGAATTGAAAAAAGTAAAAAGTCATATTCAAAACGGAAAACGAAACCTCAAAATTTGTATGGAACAAAGTGGATAATCAAAAAAACGATATTGAAAAATACCTTAAAGGAGAGCTAAGTCCGGCAGAGATGCATAAGCTAGAAATGCGAGCGCTACATGATCCTTTTTTGGCTGATGCACTTGAAGGGGCTGATACAATAACCTCCAATCAGTTTATTGAGGATATCAACTCTCTGAAGCAAAAAATAAAAAGCACAAAAACCAAGAGGTATTATTGGCCATTGCGAATTGCCGCATCCATTCTCTTGATTGTTGCTATAACTTATTTGGTCTTTCAAGTTAAACCAGAAAATTCAAATGAGTCACTGGCTCTTAACAAAGAAGAAAAAAATGACGCTAACAAGACGGAAGAGATCACTAATAAAGATATTGACTCCACCGAAAAAATTAAAGGCGACATTTTAGAAAGCAAAAAGAATAATTTGATCTTAAAATCTGAAGACAAACCCATTACCAAACCTAAAGGAGTACCTAAGCAAATTGTTGAAAATAGTCAGGCACCTATACCTTCCTCAGGGGCTTTGGAAGAAACCGTCACATCAATGCCTCGGGATGAACTAGAGGAGACCAGTGATGATGTGGTTCCTGTAACTCAAGATCTCTCGATTTTAGAGAATGAAAAGGTGTCAGAGTTTAAAACTGAAACAAGAAGAATGAGATCTGATGCACTTAAAAAAAGTTCTCCTGCTTCTACTCTCTCAGGTATAAGCAGCGAGGAGAGGCAGTCACGCCCCAAAACATTTGTCACAGCTCAGCCCGTGATTGGCAATGAAGCGTATCAGACCTACCTCAAGAATAACATTCAATATCCGAAGAAAGCGATCGATAATAAAATTAGTGGAGATGTTGTCATTAGTTTTATAGTAGACGTTGACGGATCAATATCCTCCTTTAGTATTGATAAAGATATAGGTTTTGACTGCGCTGAAGAACTCATTCGAACAGTCAAGAGTGGGCCGGAGTGGGCACCTGCCCAAAACGATGGATTATCTATGAAGGAAAAGGTATCGCTCAAATTTAACTTTGAGCTTCCTAATTGATTACTTCAATTTATTATCTCGTCAGTAATGGTCAAGACATTCCCATTGAATTGGGTTCTATATTGTCTCAATGGCCTCCACGCGGGTCCACCTGTCGGCAAACCATCAGAAAAATTAAACGATGAGGCACAACATGGATCAATCATAAAAAGACCAGAACTATGTACTTCCACTGTAGCACAAGCCTCATTGGGTGTATAAGAACAATTTTTTTCATACGCCACAAATGCTGTTGAAGAAATTCTATATAGAATGATTCCTCTCACTCCACCACCTAAATCACTCACATCTTTATACCCACCTTCTCTGTTCAATTCTATGTAGTCGGGGAAAGACAAATTGATTACCAACTCATCGAAGTTCACAATTGGAATCGGATCATCTACGAGATTAGGATCACATGAAAATAAAAAGAATGATAATAGAAGAACTTTACTTATCTGAGTAATCATAAAAACCTTTTCCCGTCTTTGCCCCCAATTCCTTTGCGTTTACTTTTTGTTCTTGAATTCGACTAGGCCTGAATTTAGGGGCTTGATGAAAACTATTGTACATCGAAGTGGTTACAGAAAAATTAGTGTCCACCCCAATGAGGTCCATCAATTTAAAGGGCCCCATCCTAAACCCGCATGATTGAATCAAGGCATCAATAGTCTCCACATCAGTCACATCTTCTTCTAAAACCTGTAGTGCCTCCACATAAAAATGTCTGGCTACTCTATTAACGATAAAGCCAGGAGAATCTTTTGCCAACACTGGTACTTTATTAAGTGAAAGAGAAAATTCTTTCATTTGATCAACCACATCTGAAGCCGTTGCCACTCCAGAAATAATTTCGACCAACTTCATAATATGAGCCGGATTAAAAAAATGGAGCCCAATACACTTTGAAGGGTCTTTCAGGCTAGTCGCTATTTGCGTAATAGGAATGGAGGAAGTATTTGTAGCTAAAATTGTATTGCCCCCATTTATCTGTTCAAGCTCAGAAAATAATTTTTGTTTAATCTCCAGCTTTTCAACTATCGCTTCGATGATTAAATCAGCCTTTAAGTTGACTAATTCATTTACAGAAACCAATCTCGCTAACGCTTCCTTTTTTTGCTCAGAGGTAACTTTGCCTTTGGCTACTCCCCCTTCAATATTTTTTTTAATTTGGATGAGTGCTTTTGCAAGCAGTTCAGCGTTGATGTCAAACAAATAAGTATTGTACCCAGACAGCGCGCATACTTGAGCAATACCAATACCCATGGTGCCTGCCCCTACAATACCTACTGATTTAATTTTGCTCATAGTATTTTTACCACAGAGAAAACAGATATTTTCACGGAGAGCACAAAGTTTTAATAGTCATTTACCACCCGTTTAATGCCATCCTTTAGCCTTACCACATTAAAATTAATAAGTAATCCGAATCGATTACCAGTAAGCTACAAATAAGTTAGTACCTGGGCTAGATGAATGTCTGCTAGCTCATCTACTGCCCTCACTTCAATGATTATTTTACCATCCACAAGTAAATCTAATCTATAGCCACAGTCAAGTTTTACTTCTTGATAAATCCGTGGAAGTGGTTTTCTTTTTCGACCAAAAAATCAGCATTTTTTAACTCAAAGTACAAACACTCCTAATAGGCAGATTCAAGCAAGCCCGGCCCAAGGGCAGTATGCACCTTCATTGCACAACCGATAATTTTCTCAGTTAAAGAATCGCTCATTCTTCCTCTGTGTAAACTCCGTGCTCTCTGTGGTTAAATTACCGGTTTGAATTGTTTCAAGAACCGAATGTCATTTTCAGAATAGAGCCTGAGGTCATTCACTCGATAGCGCAGTTGAGTAACCCGTTCAATACCCATTCCAAAGGCAAATCCAGTATACTCTTCAGGGTCAATACCACAATTCTTCAACACATTGGGGTGAACCATTCCAGATCCAGCTATCTCTACCCATCCACTATGCTTGCAGACCGCACAGCCATCTCCCTGGCAAATCAAGCAAGAGATATCAATCTCTGCGCTGGGCTCGGTAAATGGAAAGAAAGAGGGTCTAAAACGAATTTTGATATCCTTGCCATACATCTCTTTGGCAAAATGATATAGTGTCTGTTTTAAATCAGCAAAACTCACGTTTTTATCTACATAGAGTCCCTCCACCTGATGGAAGAAACAGTGTGCCCTTGCGGATATAGCTTCGTTGCGATAAACTCTCCCAGGCATAATGGAACGAATAGGAGGCTTCTGCTTCTGCATCAACCTGATTTGAACGTTCGAGGTATGGGTACGCAGCAACATATCCGGATTCTTCTCGATGAAAAAGGTATCCTGCATTTCTCTTGCCGGATGATTATCTGGAAAGTTGAGGGCGGAGAAATTATGCCAATCATCTTCAATCTCAGGTCCATCTGAAACGTTGAACCCAAGTCTTTCAAAGATTTGAATGATTTTGTAGCGAGTCAGGTTAAGAGGGTGCAAATTACCAATCGCATCAGTAACAGGAGGCAAACTCAGGTCAATATCCACATTAGATCCATAACCTTGTGAATCCAACTGTTCCTGCAGTTCCTTGAATTTAGACTCCGCAGATCTCTTAAGCTCGTTCAAGGCCTTTCCCACCTTTTTCTTTTCCTCGCCAGACATCTGCTTAAACTCCTCAAACAACTGCGCTATTTGCCCCTTTTTACTAATAAAGCGAAGGCGGAATGCCTCGAGAGAGTCTTTGGTATCAGAAACAAAATTCTGTAATTCTACTTCAATATTCTTTAATCTATCTTCCATTGATTAGGCTGCTTTAGAAGCAAGTTTCCTGAGTATTAAACGGTCCAAAATTATACTAAGTGCCAGTGAAATCACAATGACTAATGGTAACATGATTTGATCCCCAAACCCTCTAAGTAAATAAGAAAGAAGAATAAAGGAGGCATTCACCAATGCAAGAATCATTGCCGTTCTGGAATGAGTAACTCCCAATCTCATAATGGCATGGTGGATATGACTTTTGTCTGGACTAAAAGGTGATTTTCCTTTAGAAAGTCTAAGTAATATTATTCTTAGTGTATCCGCCAAAGGAACAATTATAAAAGCTGCTGCGCTCGCAATGGTTGCAGAAAATTTTATAGGATGTGATTCTGGCAGAGTATTATTAACATCCATAAAATGGATCGCCATAATGGCCAGCAGCATTCCAATTACCATGGCGCCTGTATCCCCCATAAATATCTCGGAGGGCTCCCAATTAAAAACTAGAAAAGCCAAAAGGCCACCAGCCATCGAAAAACTAAAAAGTGAAAACACAAAGTCGCCCACAAAGTAAAACCACACTCCGAATGCTATCAATGCAATAAGACCAACACTCCCTGCCAGCCCATCCAATCCATCTATCAAGTTGAATGAGTTGGTGATTACAATTATAATAAACGCTGTTAAAGTATATCCCACAGCTGTAGGAATTTCATTAATTCCCAAAAACCCGAATAAAGAAGCTATATGAACTCCCGAAAAAAGTAAAATAATTACAGCAACGATTTGGCCTAATAATTTGTGCAATGCGCGGAAAGGAACTAGGTCATCTCTTACCCCAATAATAAAGACGATCACAAGGCTTGCCATAACAAAACGTACCGAATCCCACTGACTGAAATCCATCCAGAACATAGATGCCATGGCAAACCCCAAAAAGATAGCTATCCCTCCCAGAGATGGAGTTACCTTTTTGTGAATTTTCCTTCGTCCAGGAACATCCCCTAAATTCTTCCGATGTGAATACTTAATTATCACAGGAAGAACAAGGAATGACACCAGAAAGGCCGTTACACATGCCGCCAGATTGACCGCCATTTATACCAATTTTGGGCGAATTTATGACTTTTATGGCAGAACTTAAGGCGTAGAGCGAGATGCTGTCCTTGCTTCGTATTCCTGCCTTGCAAAAAGCCACAGCAAAGGGCAAAAAAGCGCAAAGAAAGTCACTCCCTTCTGAGCACTAAATACATTTTCAAATAGCGCAGTAATTGCAAATAAAATAATAAAAGACCCAAGAAGAGGGCTTTTGTACTTGATTGCATGCCTAAATGGAATGATTAAAAGGGCCAAAAATATTCCTAGCCCAATAATCCCATGCCGATGGAGCTGTGCAAAATATTCACTATGGGAATCCATATTTTCAGCTAGAGGCCGTTCGTAATTATTAGCGCGAAATCGCTCTTGAAGTACATCCCTAAAATCACCGGTACCGTACCCATAAATTATTTCTGGCCATTTCAACAACTCCCAATCACTTTTATAGATCTGCAATCTAGTCACTAAGGGATAAACGCTCGGGTCATCCATTGCTCCTGCAGTATCCCCCTTCAATACCATTACAGGTGTTTCAACAAACCGATGGTAGGAAAATGGGATAGCAACAATTAAAACCAGAAATGAAATAAGACCCACATACCCCAACGTTCTTGTTTTTCCTTTCCATTTGGAACCAATGAAAAACAAAGCAGCAACAAAAAAAGCCAAAATGCCCGCACGTGAATTCAACCATATCAAAAATACAATTAGTACTACCAAACTAAAACCCACCCAACCTAGTTTGTGCCGGTCCAATTTACTCAACGGAAAATACTGATCCGCCAGAAAAAACACACACAATGAAATGTACATTGAAAGAAACGCAGGGTGAATTTTTACAATAACATTATTGGCTATAATTAAATTAGACTGTAGGTTCTTGGGGTCCCAAAGATCGTAAGAGATAAAGAGGAGGGAAATGAGATTGAAAGAGATTACCCCAATCAATAACGCTAATAATGACAAGTTTAAAATATTCTTTTTACCGCTTGTATTCAAAGACAACATCATTGGCGGTATTAAAATTAAAACCAAGGACGATTCAATATACCTCAATCCGAAATTGAGGTTAAAAGAATATAAAAGGCCAAAAGCACTGAGAATAAAAAGCAAGATGTATAATCTCAATAGCGGTTGCGACTTGATCATCCCAATTATTCTTGGCTTAGTAAACAGCCACACAATAAACAAGATTGCTATCAACCTATTATGCCAACTAGGAACCATAAATGGAAGAGAGAAAAAACAAAAATACACGAGGTATTTATAACCCTTATTCATAAAAATCTCTTTCTTTATTCGTTGAATCCTTTAAATAAATAATCCACATCTATTTTCTCATCTCAAAATATCGGCGCTGAACAAAAGTGTTTCAAGTTAACGCAAAATTGCGCTAATATTGCATTCAAAATAATCGAAGTTTGAATTCATACGCCTCGAAAAAAACTATCCGTATAGTCCTAGTAAGTGAATACTTTTATCCAGCGAACAATGCCCCGGGGGCAAGATTCAAACCCCTTGCTTTAGAATTCATTAAACACTTCGCTCTTACAATCTATACTTCAAAAATATCTGCTGGAGTTAACGAATTTTCAATAAAATGTAACCTTTTACCATTTCCCCGAAACCAAGCAAGAACCATAGCAAGATTATTCGCTGAGATCCTTTACGGTTTTGAAACCTTTATTAGGTTAATTTTTTCCAAAGGAGACATTTACTATGTCACTAGTCCTTCATTCATAAATTGCATTTTCTCAGTTGCTCATTGTTTAATCTTTAACAAGCCATATATAATTGATATCCGGGACGACTATCCGAGAGTTTATTTTGAGGCCGGACTTATTAAATCAAATAGTTTTGCCGGTCGCCTTTTATTGAAAATTGAGCAAAAAATGTGCGCCTCTTCAATTCTTGTAATAGCAGCAACTGAAGGAATAAAACAAAATATTAAAAAATACTATTCAGGCAATATATGGCTACTAAGAAATGGGTATTCAAACCAACTATTTAAGCCATGTAAAGAAAAGTATCCTGATTTTACTCTCGTTTTCCATGGAATCATTAGCAATTATCAAGATGTCGACTTACTAATTGATCTTGGCAAGGCTATTACAAAAAGAAATCTCGAAATAAGCATTATAGTCATTGGCCAAGGTAGCCAAGAAGATAAACTCAAAAATAATTTACCCCCATGCATTAAATACCTTGGGCCAAAACCATATGAGGATATCCCAACATTGATTAGCAAGGCACACTTAGGATTATCTTTTCGCAGACAAGGAAAAATTAGTCAAGATAGTTTCCCAGTCAAAACTTACGAATATATTGGCGTTGGCATTCCAATTATCGTCACACCAATTAGCGAAGCGGGAAATTATGTCACAAAATCTAAAATCGGCTACCAATTTAATCCTGAGAATATCGATGAGTTGTTAAACAAGATAATTGAAATAAAATCAGACGCTGAACTATATTCTCAATTGACTGAGAATATCCTAAAAATTAGACCTCAATTTTCAAGAGAAAAAATTAGTTCAGATGCGGCTCACAAGCTTGTTGAATTAACACAAGAGAGCGTCTTCATTTCTTCTTAAAAAAAGACTTTATTCCGTTGCAAACATATTCCATCTGATCTTTTGAAATCTCTGGATACATTGGAATAGAAAGAATTTCATTTTGATATTTCGAAGCAATAGGAAAATCACTTTTAGCATACCCAAGATAATTATAAGCCTCAAGATTAGGCAATGCTAAAGGGTAATGGACCGCCGTTTGAATTCCCATAACCCCCAAATGTTCTTTCAATGCATCGCGTTCTTTTGTTCGAATAACATATAAATGAAATGTATGCTTTGTATTATTTCTAACTTTTGGAAGTGTTAACTCTTCAACCTCTTTAAGAGTTGCATTGTAAAATGCCGCGTTACTAATCCTAGATTCGGTCCAATTAATAATATAATTTGCTTTAACATTCAATATCGCAGCTTGTATGGTATCTAGCCTGCTATTTATTCCTTCAATTTTATGTGCATGTTTTTTTAATGCGCCATGATTCGCAAACATCCTACACTTTTCAGCTAATAAATCATCATCCGTAATTATACACCCGGCATCTCCATAAGCTCCTAAATTTTTACCCGGATAAAAACTAAATGTCCCCACAACCCCATGTCGCCCTGCCAGTGTTCCATTCTCCTCACTAAAGTGAGATTGAGCACAATCCTCTATGAGATAGAGCTTATACTTATCACAAATATTCTTTATCGCTAAGATATCGGCCATTTGCCCATATAGATGAACAGGGATAATTGCTTTGGTCTTTTTTGTGATTTTCTCCTCTATTAACTTTGGGTTAATAGTATAGGTATCAGGATCAATATCAACAAATACAGGTTTAGCTCCTGCTTGAGTAATAGTTTCGGAAGTGGATATCCAACTTGATGCCGTAGTAATGACTTCATCCCCAACTCCGATTCCAAGCATTTTTAGCGCGATGTATATTGCATCTGTACCATTCGCAACACCAACAACATGCTTAACCCCATAAAGTGATGCGAATTTAGATTCAAAATCCCGAATCTGTTGTCCCCCAATAAAATTAGTATCGTTTAGAACTTTAAAGATCGCATCATCTATTTCCTGTTTAATGGATAGATACTGAGATTTTAAATCTACAAATGGAATATTCATAGCTATTAATCTAATGCTCTTATTAAACGTGCAGGGTTCCCCGCATAGATGCCAGGCTGATCAATAGGTTTTGTCACTACTGCTCCAGCTCCAATAACTACATTATCACAAATGCTAACAGGAAGGAGTGTGACATTTGATCCAATTGAAACATTATCTCCAATTCTTGTTTCTTTCCATAGTTCCTTTTTACCTTTTGCAGGCCCTCCAATTGAGAATGTATCATTAACAAACATTACACCATGACCAATGAAACAATCATTACCAATGGTAACCAATTCACAGATAAATGCGTGGGATTGAATCTTTGTACGAGCCCCAATGCTCACATTTTTTTGAATCTCTACAAAAGGACCTATAAAACAGTTATCGTCAATTACGCACCCATAAAGATTTACAGGTCGAACAACCTTTACTCCTTGCCCAAATTGTACGTTGATTATACCTGAATCAATGAAGTTAACACTCATGCAATCACTTTAGCTGAAGAGTATATTTTATCAATAATCTCAACTGTTTTTAATCCCTCAAAACCGTTAGTTGCAATTACCCCTGAATGATTTAGAACATTAATCACATTCTCATATACCTTATCATGGTTAGACATAGAGCCCTGGTATTGACCGTAGTTATTAGGCGGGTTTCCTGCCGGGAGATTTTCAATTTTATAATCTTCAATATTTTGATATTCCAATTCATTGAGATACTGACCACCTATTTTAACTGTACCTTTTTCTCCAAAAATAGTAAGGGAGCCCTCCATATTTCCTCCATAGCTATTAACTGTGTAGTTTATAGTTCCAATTGTACCATCATAAAACTCTAGTGTAACCACTCCATTATCGTCAAACTCTATAATATCCTTGTGATTAAAATTCCCCATTATGGAATGTACTTGACGAACATCGCCCACCATCCAATAAAGTAAATCTATAAAATGACTAAACTGTGTATATAAGGTTCCCCCATCCATATCCTTCGTGCCTTTCCAGGAATTTTCATAGTAGGCATTATTCCTATTCCAAAAGCAACTTAGCTGAATGCTGAAAAGCTTACCAAGTCTGCCCTCCTCAATGGCTCTTTTCACAGCCACAACTGGAGGATTAAAGCGGTTTTGTTTAACTATAAAAAGCCTCTTATTGGCTTTTTCCGCTTCTTTGATCATCTCTCCACAATCCTGAACAGTAAGAGCCATTGGCTTTTCACACAATGCATGAAATCCGGCTCGCAATACCATAATAGTATGTTGAGCATGCAGACCGTTAGGACTACAGATGGCAACCACATCTATTTCCTTTTCTTTTTCAATCAATTCTCCCAAACTAGAATAAGGTTGGCAAGTATACTTATTCGCAACAGCTTCTGCTTTCTCAAAGTCAATGTCACAAACAGATATAAGAACACCAAAATTAGCTATATGCTCAGCATGGCGGTTTCCTATTCTTCCACAACCAACCAGAGCAAATCTTATCTTATTCATTTAGGATAGTTTTAAGGCGCAAATATAGTGAAACCTATAATTATTCTCTGATCCTAGCTATAAGCCAATCCCTTGCCTCTTAGTGTATTCAGTGCATTTCTTAGTTTGGTAAGAAATGCGTATTGATTGGGGTAATCTTTAAAGGTTTTATTAGGTAATGCAAGAATTGAATTAAACTCATCTTCCGTCAAACCCAATTTTTTTAGAACAAAAAGCTTATCTTCTTCAAACAAAGCTTCAGGGTAAATTGGTTTTTTAAGTTCTTCTAGCCCCTGTTCCCTGGTCATTTGCCCAGCAAATATCAATGAAGAAATGTGAGCTTTTCTTTTGTCAATCTTGAACTTATGTGGAAGTATGTAACCTTGATAAAACCTTGTATATATTGATTCATAGTGCTTACCTCCATAATACTTCCAATCCAGTTTAGTTTTAAGCAGCTCCATCGCTTGGTTCTTATTGTAATGCATGTAGTTCAAGATGGAAACGATTCGTATGCCTTTAACAAAAGTATAATAGCCATATTTCAATGGAGTGATGGTCGGATAGGCTTTAAGTCTAGATGTCCCAAATCTTTGGTTAATATTCTTAATGTACCTCCAGTCGATATGTCCGTAAGACCATGTCAATGGCATTACGGATTCTGTTTCAAAGTTATTCCCGTTAATTATATATTTAATTCCCTTCTCATTGGCTATCTTAAAAAACAGGGCGAAAATTGCATGATCCGTAGGTATTTCACCGTCAGGTGTGGAGGCCTTTAAAAAGGCTAGTTGCAGCGAACGAAACTCTTCCCAATCAATAACATATGTAAATAGGTCAATTTCTAACTTATTTAAAGTTTTCTCAATATTTTTTACTGCCAGCTCCGAGTTCCATCCATTATCAAAATGGATGGCCAATGGCCTTAGCCCAAGCTCTTTTGCTTTATAAGCTACATAAGTGCTATCTACCCCACCACTAATTCCGATTATACAATCATATTCCTTGCCTTTACCAGACTCCTTAATTTTCTCAACTAAATCATTAAGCTTATATGCTTCAGAAGGATTGTTAAATAGACGAAGCCTAGATCGCTGAAGGTATTCATCATAGTAATTAGACACTCCTTCTTCATTGAAAGTAATATCCGGATTAGCAATCGAATCCATCACGGACAAACTACAAACTCTACTCATCAAATTTAATTAAGCAATAATCCTTTATTTGAAATAAAACTAAATTATATAAAAACGAGTAGAAAATGAGTTAAAGGCGTTGAATTGAATTTTCATTTTATTCAATACATCATCGACCTCACGATAGTCAAAACCAAAGTGAGTGCCCCAGCCCTCCCTTTGGTCTCTGTATTTTGACATTCGACTTCCTTTAATAAGATCCATAAAATAAGCCCATTTAGTTATTGGACCCGGTAATTCTTCTAACGAGTAATTAAGAATAAATGTTTTTATAAGAAACTTCATAATGCCCATAGCTCCAATTTCTATAGGGACTGAGATTATTATTTTTGTTCCTGGCCGCCCGAAAGACAAAATATTCTCAATAGCTTGTCTTAGGTTACCAACATGTTCAAGCGTCTCAAAACAGGTTACTATTTTATAGCCTTCAATTTCATCTGACAAAGGAACGTTCAAGTCTATAAAATGGAAGTTAATACCAGGGTATCTTTTACTGGCTAATTCAATATTTTCCAAAGTATGATCAAACCCCGCACACTTGCCCAATTCAAATTTCTGATGAATCATTTCGGTGATGTATCCATTGCTGCAACCAATATCCGCCAACGAATCCCCCTTTTTCGGAGACAGCTCCTTTACAAGCCCAAGTATTTTTTCAAGCCTGAGAATATGAGGGATATTTCTTAATGTTTTTCTTCGATATGTAAGCGAGTGGTCAATCACAATTATTGGAATTGGTTTCTAATAATTTTAGATAAACTTCTTGCAAGAAGTGCTCTTGTATTTCCCAAGACCAAAAATTTCTTTTCTCCATACTGTTCTTTTTCTTCTCATTGAAGTCATCTAAAGTTATAGCACCGATAACTTTAACAAGGCCCTGGGCACTAGGCTCTCCAAACCAGGAAATATTATGTTTTTCAAACTCACTTCTTAGGTCGGGGAAATTACTTGCAATAAACGGTATGCCAGCTGATGCATATTCAAATACTTTATTCGGTAAGCAATAGTAGTGATTTAAACATGTGTTCAATATTATATGAATTCCAATATCCGCCCCAGCCGTATAGGAAAGAACCTCTTTTGGCGAAACCCCTTTAATAAAATGAATATTACTGCATTTATTACTTCTTGCTATTATTTTGTCAACTAAAGGGCCAAAACCCATAAATAAAATATGCTTAGAAGAATCCAAGGATTCAAATGCCTCAAGAATTTCTAATACTCCTCTTGATTTGGTTAAATATCCTTGATATATAAATAGTAATTTCTCTTCCGTAATCTCAAGAATCTTTTTCAGTTCCTTCCTTTCTCCATAATCCTTTTTTGCAGGGATATTCTTCAGTACAGCAATATTTTCCAAATTATATGTTGTCTTATACCAATCGCAAATGGAATCACTTACAGTCAGCACGAAATCTGAATGAACGATTAATTTTTTTTCCAGGACTTTTGAAATTTTTTTTCTATATCCCACAGATCCATTTGTTTCCGTTTCCAATTCATGAGTATCATAAATCAATTTAGCCCCTTTAAATATTTTTAATACTACACATAAGGGAAGAACTGTCAGTGCATGACAATTTAATATCCTTACTGGCTTGCGAATGCAGTACAAAAAACACCGAAAGTAAAATACCACGAACGATATTTGTCTCAAAAACTTTGAACTATCTGTATTATTGAAATAACAATTTATTCTAACAAATGAGACATTTTCATAAACCTTCTCATTCCTCAATAAATCCCCTTTCCAAAAGCCTAACACCAATATATGAGATACCTGTGTTTTTTCAATTATACTCAAAGTTTCCTTAAGTATTCTTGACTCATTTGTCAAATAGGATGGGTAGATATGGATATTCAGCAAGGTGAAAATTTAAAATCTTATAACGTATTCTAGAGAATCATCATTTCTAGACTTTTTCCCAATTTTCTTCATCCGCAAATAGAGATTCCGAACAAAACTGTATACCGACTCGTTCGAGGGATAATCTTTGTGTGTTTTTAAAGGCTGCCTAAGAATTTCCTCAAACTCTTCCGGGCTCAAATCAAGTTTTTTTTGAATATAGGCCTTATCCTCATCGAGCTCTTTAGGATCATAAAGCGGTTTTTCAAGTTCATGTAATGCAGCCTCTCTGGAAAGTTGGCCTGAAACAATTAAGCTAGATAAATGCGCTCTGCGTTTGTCATACCCAAACCTAGTAGGTAGGTAGTAAGATTGAAAAAACTTTGTAAATCGAGATTCATAATGCTTTCCCCCATAATATCTCCACCCATAATCTTTTTGAAGGAGACTCATTGCTTCCTGCTTATTATAGTCGATTAGGTTTAAAAATCGAATAGACTGTATTTTTTTTAAATATCTACTTACTAAGTAATAGTCAATAAAACTTATTAAAGGGTAGCTCTTCAAATTCCTAACTTTTCCAAACTTTCTATGAATGCTTTTTAAATGAATCGAGTCCATAGCATCATAACCCCAGGCCTTTGGCAAGATGGATTCAGTGGCAAAATTATGACCACTTATTATATACTTTATTTTTTTTTCTTTGGCCGTCTTGTAAAGGGAGGCAATTATTGCATGATCCTGAGGCACATCCTGATTTGGTACTCCAGATTTCAAAAAAGCTACTTGTAAATCTTTCATCTCTTCCCAATCAACAACATAGGTCAAAAGGTCGATATCCAGCTTCTTCAGAATCTCCTCAATATTTTTTACAGCCAATTCAGAATTCCAACCTCCATCCAAATGAACAGCCAAAGGTCTCAACCCTGCCTTCTTTTTTAAATAGTATGCTAAATAAGAGCTATCTACACCACCGCTTATGCCAATAATACAATCATACTCCTTTCCTCTTCCGTGGCTTTTAATCTCTTTTAATAAACCCTCCAATGCCTTACTCTTGGCCTCGCTTGGTTGCAATATTGGTTTAATTTTTTCGTCAAAATTGTGTACATAGCTGCAAACACCTTGAGTATCAAATGTAATATCAGGATCGGAGGTATCCATTACTGTGGCAGAACATATTTGATAAGGTCTTTTATCCAACTCAGTAGTAATCATTTAGTTCAATTTTTTAGATTTAATTCACAGAATTCATCTATCCCTACAATCATTTGTCTTATCTAAGTAGGTTCATAGTCTACAAAAATAGCCATCTTAATAAAAGTGCAAATATATGTTTACTTTTGCATCGATGCCTAATGCAAAAAAAGGGAATTTTGGCAGCATTGGTTTTACTGTATTTGCTGTCTGCTATTGTCTTTCAGGAACCTTGCTCTCACAAACTCTAGCACTTTCGGAGTTTCAGTATAGTAATATTCAATATGCAAATAGTGATGGTGAATATTACCCTTGGCTTGAGATAAATAATAATGATGAAGACTCTTTAAACTTAGCTGAATTTGCGATTAGCCAATGCTTAACCTGCATAAAACACTCCCTTCCAGAGAAAATAATAGAACCCGGTCATACGTTAATTTTTTGGATATCCGAACAGAAAGGTAATCCATATCTGCCTATTTCATTTGATGATTCTGTAAATAAAATCCTTTTATTCAGCGTAAATGACTCCACGCCTATTGACTCCCTGATAATACGTTCAGTGCCCGATGTGGGAGAGTCTATAGGGAAAACGCCAGACTCACAAGAATGGATTTATTACCCATTTAAAGAGGTGAGTTTTGGACTAACCAACCCTGTAACGGAAAACTGGAGAAAGGTACTTAATCATGCGCCTTTTCCCATTGGAGACGCTGGGACCTACTCTTGTTTAGTTCATCATAATCAAATGTATTTTTTGGATTACGAAACTCGCGATGAATATGGTGTGTGGACTAATTTAACAGATATTTGGCGTTCTTCAGACGGAATGAAATGGGAACTTGTAAATAATGAAACCCCCTACGGACATAATTCAACAAGGTTTGTATCATACTCAGATAGCCTTTTTGCATTTGATGATGGAATTACCTACAAGAGTTACGATGGAAAAGTATGGGTCAAAACTGGTGAGAACTCTCCCACTTTGACAAGGGTTACCATTTTTAAAAATTCAATTTATGGGCTCAATAACCATTCGATCTATAAATCCCAAGACGGAAGTAATTGGAATGAAATTACTAATACTCTTCCATGGACACCAAGATCAAACCCTGCCTTCATTGCTTTCAAAGATAAGCTATGGGTATTTGGCGGTGGCATCAACTATAATTCAGGAAACGAAATCTACTTTCAAGATGTCTGGAATTCTGAAGACGGTATCAACTGGTCTCCAGTGACACATAGTGCTCCTTGGGAGGGTAATATTTGGTTTGGTTATAACGTATTTGACAACAAGCTCTGGTATTACGGAGGCTACAATTGGTATAGGGAAGCACAAGGCATCGAGCATGGTAATTCTAACAAGATTTGGTGGTCTGAAGATGGCAGAGAATGGGCTGAAATAACCCAATCTGATTCATGGGGTGCGAGACACGCTCCCCTTTCCTGGGTACATAAAGACGCTCTGTGGATTGCTTCGGGGTATGGAGGGGGAGGGATACATCGACTATATAACGATGTATGGAAATTTGAGAAACTTGACATCTATGTTAACGGCTTATCTCCAAAAAAAACAATAATTTCAACATATGGGGATGCCCCACAACTTATTAGCGTTAGTAATTTCAATACCACATTTTCACTTGCAACAAATTCTGACAGAATAGTTGATTTTTCACAAAATCAACTTGTTTTTAAGAATGCAGGATTAGACACATTAATAATTAATCAGCAAGAAAATGTTCTTTTTAAGAAATCCCTACTTGAAATACCAATCGAAGTAAGGAAGAAAAATCTCATGGTAACGCCAATAAGTGCCGAAAAAACATTTATGGCAGACTTGCCTAAAATTGAGGTAATTTATGATGGGTTTGCTAATGAAGACAATGAAATTGTTTTGGACACCATACCCGTCTTTTCCACCGCTGCAGATCGCCATGCCCTTCCAGGGAATTATCCGCTGGTTTTAAAGAAAGGAAAAGATAATAATTATAATTTTTCCTATGGTAGTGGGTTTTTAACTGTTATTGCAGAACAGTCATTAATAATATATCCCAACCCAACGAAGCGTTACGCAATTATTGCATTCGATCAGCAACAAGAAGCAAATTGTAAAATCTTTATATATAACAGCATAGGTAGGTCATACGGACACTTTGATCTCGAGAATAGTCATTTTATTAGATTTGATTTAAGAGATTACCCTACCGGTCAGTATTTTATAAAGCCCGTAGGGTGTAGCCTAGACAAAACTCAAGTTTTGTTAAAAAAATGAGAATAAATGTAAGCATAGGAATTAAGCTCTCAATTGGTATTCAATGAACTCTCCTATTCAATACAATAGAGAAAAGATTTCAGCAACTCTTATTGTAAGTTTCGATTAATTCTAATCTAATTGTTGTTAACTTCATCCCTATTTTTAATAGTTGAGCTGTTGCGGCTAATTAATAATTATCGTTTTATAAGCCAAACATTGCTTGACAAATTCCATTTCTAGATTAGTAAAATTTTTAGGATACTAAATTCATATTAAACGACTGAATATTTCATTCAAAATTGAATACTCTGGATAAGTTATCAATACTGCTTTGTGCTTACCGTGAAACACAAAAAAGCTTCCAGCTGCAGCCGCACTTGCATGACTTTCATTTACCACTTTATTAATATCATCTAAAGAGCTGCATCCACCACATGCTATAACTGGCACATCTACAGATTCAGTAATTCTCGAAACCAATTCCAAATCATAGCCATTTAACATGCCATCATTATCTACATTATTTAATAATATTTCCCCAACTCCCATTTGTTGTAAACTAACAGCATGTTTTACGGGGTCAAGGTTAAGTGTTGCTCGCTTTGAGTAAGAATAAACTTGATGTTTTCCAAAAAGATTCTTTTTTACATCCATTGCCCCTACAATGGTTGAACTACCAAATGACTCTGCGGCCGCCTTTACTATTTCTGGTTTTTCAAGAGTTAGCGTATTAATAACCATCTTTTCTATGCCACTTTGAATCAACCGCCTCATTTGATCTAGTGTCTTAATTGCTCCTCCATAAGACAAAGGCATAAAACATTCTGTGGCAATTTCAGAGAGATAATCATAATTGGGTTCTCTACCCTCTCTTGAAGCATCAATATCGAGAAAGCATAATTCATCGACACCCTTTTCATTAAATATCTTAACTGCATTGATTGGATCGCCAACATATTTGGCATCCTTAAATTTGACAGTTTTTACAAGTCCCTTATTTCTTAGTAATAAAACAGGTATGACTCTAGGAATCGCCATTGTTAGTATAAGTCGATAAAGTTTTTATAGATCTGCTTCCCAAACTTATGACTCTTCTCCGGATGAAACTGAAGACCAAGCACATTATCCCTCTCGTATGCCGAATGGAAGTCAACGCCATAGGAGTTAATTGAAAGTATATCACTCTGATTTTCGCAATGGATGTAGTAAGAATGAACAAAATAAAATCTTGCGTCTCTTAACTCTGAAAAAATCTTAGAATCTTTGACTGGAGAAACGTGATCCCAACCCATGTGAGGCACCTTTTTCCTAATTCCATTTACCTCAACAGGGAATTTTTTCACATAAGCATCCACAAACCCCAAGCCAGGAAGCTTTCCTTCCTCACTACCTTTACACATCAATTGAGCTCCAAGGCACACTCCCATTATACTTACCCCTTCTTCCTTTTTTTTATTTAAAACAGGAGTCAAGTTCAATTTATTTAACTGATTCATCCCAAAATCAAACGATCCAACCCCAGGAAGTATAATATGAGATGATTTTTTTTTTTTTTTTTGATCAGAAGAACGGCCCAGGGAAGTGGAGCGATTCTCTCGGTCCCGACCGTTTCATTCTGAAAATCTGGAGAATCCATGTAGGTTCTGTTGGCAGTCAAGCGCGTCGTCGACGCGTATGTAAAGGTCCGTGTGAAATCGGACCACAGCGGCGTTGAACTGGCCAATGCCAAAATGGCGATCAACCCGTTCTGCGAAATTGCCGTCGAGGAAGCCATTCGACTCAAGGAGCAGGGCAAGGCGGAAGAGGTCATTGCCGTCTCCATCGGTACCTCGGCCTCTCAGGAACAGATCCGTACAGCGCTGGCTCTGGGCGCCGACCGTGGCATCCTGGTGGAGACCGACCAGGAGGCGCAGCCATTGAGTGTGGCCCGGATTCTCAAGGCGATAGTGGAGAAAGAGGGAATCGACCTGGTCATCCTCGGCAAGCAGTCCATCGACACAGATAACAACCAGGTGGGCCAGATGCTGGGCGCACTCACCAACATGCCGCAGGGCACCTTCGCCTGCAAGGCCGAACCCGGTGACGGTACGATTACCGTAACCCGTGAGATCGATGGCGGTGAGCAGACCGTGGCGCTGAAGTTGCCGGCCATTGTCACCACTGACCTGCGTCTTAACGAACCCCGTTATGCATCGCTGCCCAATATCATGAAAGCCAAGAAGAAACCTATCGACACGGTCACGCCGGACGCGCTGGGCGTCAGCATGGAAAGCCGCATCCGCACGCTCAGTGTGGAACCACCGCCGCAACGCAGCGCCGGAATCAAGGTCGGCTCGGTGGACGAGCTAATCGACAAACTGAAAAACGAAGCCAAGGTAATTTGAGGACGGTGACCATGAGCGTACTGGTAATTGCAGAACACGATAACAGCTCTCTCAAGGCGGGAACCCTCAGTGCCATCAGCGCCGGCCTGGCGCTGGCCGAGAAGGTCGACGTACTGGTAGTCGGTTCCGGCTGCCAGGAAGTCGCCAGCGCCGCTGCCGCCGTGCAGGGTGTGGCCAGGGTGATCGTGGCTGACAATCCCGCCCATCAGCACCAACTGGCCGAAGCCGTGGCACCGGTGATCGCCGAACTGGGCAAGAATTACAGTCACGTGCTGGCAGCAGCTTCCACTACCGGTAAAAATGTGATGCCGCGGGCGGCGGCGCTGCTGGGTGTCGGTCAGGTTTCCGACATCATCGCGGTGAAATCCGCCGATACCTTTGTGCGTCCAATTTATGCAGGCAATGCGATCGCCACCGTTCAGTCGGACGATCCGATCAAGGTTATCACCGTGCGCACCACGGCCTTCGATGAAGCCGGTGGTGGTGGCAGTGCCACTATTGAAATCAGTGCTGTAGTCGGCAATCAGGATGTTGCCAGCTTCGTCAGCGAGGAACTGTCCCGGTCCGAACGCCCTGAACTGACTTCCGCTGCCATCGTCATTTCCGGTGGTCGGGGTATGCAGAACGGTGAGAACTTTTCCCTGCTGGAAAAAGTGGCTGACAAACTTGGTGCCGCGATCGGTGCCTCCAGGGCGGCCGTCGATGCCGGGTTTGTCCC